>CAZYGH010000008.1:81349-138213 GCA_964647595.1 uncultured Verrucomicrobiota bacterium | reverse complement strand
GCCCCCACTTCGGCATCCGTTGCACCCCCGATTCTCCCCTCGGCGCCCCCATGGTCTCCCCTGAAGGCCCCTGCGCCGCCTTCTTTCTTCATCGCTGCCCCCCGCACCATGATCAGCAATAAGGAATTCGACAACTTCGCGGTCCATCCCGCCCACTTCATCCGTGGGCCGCAGATTGGCATTGCATTGAGCATAAAAATGTGGCAGATGAAAACAAAGTGGTGGGGGGTAAAATACTGGAGGAAGTAATGAGCACGATATCACCGCTGGTGATTGATTTGGGAGCAAACAACACGGGCGTTTTACTGGGGCATCTATCTACGGACACAGGGCTGGATTCGATCTTGAAGGAGGGAATGGTTCTTCATATCCCCGACGACAAAGTCACCTTTGCCCAAGAATCACGACGAGCCAAACGTCACCAGAAACGCGGCTCCATTCGGCGAAAAATGGCCAAGCGACTGTTCCGGCTGATCTTGACCAACGTCTTCCAATTCGATTTGAACGCCCAGCCCCGCTCCATCCGCGAAGCCCTCCACCACGCCTTCAACAACCGGGGATTCAGCTTCACAGATGAAGGTCTAGACGGCGAAGCCATTGACCACCCCGCCGCTGCTGCATTCATCCGATCCCATTTCCCCTCTTTAGCAACTGTCGACACCGCCATCTCCGAGCATCTGGCACTCCTGTCATCCGACTTAAACGCCATTCAGGCCATTCTCGCCTCGGAGCCGTTCCATTGGAACAAGGAAGAGGAAAAACGCTACATCGCCGATGCCGCCGAAGATTCTTCATCCAAAAAAATCATCCTGAAAGGCTTCCGCGCCCTGAAGGAATTCGCCGACTCCGTCATCAACAGCGAAATCAATGGCCACAAACCCCGCGCCCAATACTTGGCCAATATTGCCAAGGATTTGTCCTGCTCATCCGATCTCAAAGAAGTCTGGGCCACCACGGGGCTGCCCGCCGAGGATGCCGCCCGCCTGATCGGCAATATCAGCAACCTCCAACTGCGCGTCTTGCGCAAGTATTTCAACGATGAAGCCATGTCGGATCAGGGCGATGGCCTTTGGAATGCGCCCCGCATGGCTCGTTTCTTCAAACTCTATGTGGAAAGCTGGCACGCCAAGAAAGAGGTAAATGAGCGGCGCAAGTCCATTTTATCTTTCTGCGCCCAACACGGGGACGACGTTGTCGGCCTGTGGCGAAAGCTCGATCCCGTCCTGAGCATTCCGCCCATGGAAGACATGAATAACCGGCACCCCACCAAGTGCGCCTCGTTGCTGATCGACGAAACGGTTCTGGCCACACGCCTACCCCATTGGAGCAAAATAGCCGAGCTCCTGATGGTCGCCGACTTTGAAAAGATCTTCACATCCCAAGTCCCCCCCCTCCGCCGTTTTCAAGCCCTCTTGGACCGATCAAAAGAGCATGAGCCTTGGCACCTGCGCGGGTTAGCCTATCGCAATCCCGCCAAGCCCATCAACCCGCGCGATGCCGAATCTCTCGACCGCCTTCAACAAGCCCTCGGCAAAACTGACACCGAAAAATTGCTGGCCTTTGCCCGCGATTATTATGTCGAACGCGAAGCCTCCGACCACGGCGATTGGAGCGAGGCTTGGCCCAACCGCATCCTGCGCCTCTGCGGCCTCAATTGCCCGCGCAAGTCCAAGGTCATGCATCTGCAAATGGGTATTCTCCTCCGCCGAAGTTTCGTGGAGCAAGATGTGGAAACCATGCGCGGCGTTTTCTCCGAACGGGCCTTCGGCCATTCCACCGTGCGTGGCATCGCCGAAAAAGCCGCCGAAGCCCAAAAGAGCAATGGCGCCGCATTCAAGGAACTCCTGATTTCCGGACGGGATAAAGACCTGCGAAAACTCCTTGATGACTCCGAGGCCGCTTACGCCAAAATTGCCACTCATTTCAGCGTGGACCCCGCCGCCACGGACCGCTTCGGCAAGCCATTCGTTCTGGCCCAGCTTTACAATCTGCTGGAAACCGACTCCCACGGCTCCAGTTCTACGTGCCAATCCTGCAGCGCAGACAACGCCCGGCGATCCCTTCCGTTAGGACAAGACACCGCCCATGCCCGCCGCTTGCCGACCGATGCCGGGCGCCCCTTCGATGGCCTACTCGCACGCATCCTGGAACGGCAAGCCTACGAAGTCGCCAAGGCCAAAATCGCCCAGTTGGCAACCGCCCCTCTCTCCGGCGACGTCTTTCTGCCCATCATTCTGGAGCAAAACAACTTCGAGTTTGCACTCGGCCTGCTCTCCATCCGAAAGAAGCAAATAGAATCCGCCCGCCTAAAAGCCAAAGATCGGCAGGCCGGAATTGAAGAAGGCGAAGAACGAACCGTTGGCCTCTGGAGTGAAAAAGCCAAGCGCATTCGCCAAGACAGCAAAGGCCTTTGCCCCTATACGGGCATGGCACTTGCGGAACAAGGCCAAGTCGACCACATCATCCCCCGGAGCCTCTCCCGCGACTGGGGCGGCGTGGTCTACAACACTGAAGCCAATCTGATCTACTGCTCCACCAAGGGCAACACCGACAAGAACGACGCCCTCTACGACCTCTCCCGACTCCACCCCGCCTATCTGCGCGCCCAGTTTGGCACCGCCGATTGCGCCGCCATCGCCACCGAAATCCGCGCGGAACTCCCGCGCTTGCTGGCCGATCGCCAAGCCATCACCGGCTTCCACGGCTTGTCCGACCGCGACCGCCAGCTCATCCGGCACGCCCTCTTCGTGGAAGACCTGCGCGGCGACGTCCTCAACGCCCTGCAACAGCAGAAAAAGGCCCGCGTCAACGGCACCCAAAAATGGTTCGCCAAGCAACTCGCCCAAAACATCCGGCAACTCGCCTCCACCCAGCTCCCCGGCGTTCACATCGAAACCCGCACCTACTTGGTCCGGGCCGAAGACGTCCACGCCCTGCGCGGCACCCTCGCCGCTTCCGCGCCGTCCTTCGCCAAAACCCAGCCACAATCCGCCTTCAGCCATGTCGTCGATGCCGGTATGGCGTGGGCCGTCTGGCTCAAAATGGCCCCGCGATCCCAAGAACTTATCCCCATTCCCGAAAACAGCCTCGATGACCCCAACTGGCTCCGTTCCCTGCTGCCCTCCAGCGTCCGAATCCAATCTCTGGCCAGCAAAAGCAAAGCCCGCAAATCCGCACCCCATAGCCAATCCCTCTTCAAGGACGGCATTTTCGGCAACCGCTTCCTCAGCCTGATCCTCCAAAAAGACGGCACGGCATCCTTCGGCTTCCATCCCGACAACTCTCTCCCGATCGCCAAAAAGCCCGACGAAGCCTTTGCGCTGCTCCAGCCGTTCTTGCGATGGGAAGGCCAACCCGTCGCCGACAACTGGACCACGTGGAGCGCCAAAGCCCTGCAAGCCCGACGCGCCTTCATCCTGCCCATCGATAAAACTCTCGCCCTCGACTTCCTCCACAAAGCCGCCAAGGAAGAACTCGGCGCCGAAGATTCCAGCCGCGCCAATCTTCTCGATGCCCTCTCCTATACCGTTCAGAAGAAAAAAGTACGCGACAACATCACCAAGGCCACGGACCTCAGCAAGACCATCCTGTTGCCCAAAGAAGAGGCGCTAAACGAGTCCGCCTTTGTCATCCAACTGGACTGTAAAAAGCCCTTTGGAGTGGCCGGAAAACTCATCCATCCCGCTTTGGCCCATTGGAAAGCCATCTGCAACGACGAAGTCTTGGCTCCGCGCTGGGGCACCCCCCTCTCCGAAACCGAATGGGACGCCCTCTACGCCCGCCATTTCCCGCGCCAAGTCGCCGACAACGCCCACCGCAAAGTCCGCAAAGTGTATTCACTGCCCATTCCCGCCAAATCGGGAGGGGTTCGGATCCGGAGAACAGCGGCAGATGGATCGGTCGTCTGGCAGACGGTTGACATTGATGGAGATGCATTCGAGGGATTTGAAAATCTTGATGGCCGACCTGACTTCACAACTCCCAAGCTGCCCGCTCGCCTTACCCAATCTCCGCGACTGCATATGAAGGGTTATCGGCATCGTTTAGCCCCAGATAGTGGCATTTGCCGAATGGACGATTGGGTGCAGATCGATTGGAATGACACAAAAGCAAATCTCTTGAGCGTCGATATTGCCCCCGGCACGAAAACACGCTTGTATGCCCGGATTGAAATGGCTGGCCATGTTTTTGAAACTGCCTTCGGACAACCGGACTGCCTCGCCATGCCAACAAGCTGGAAATGCGAGAATTGGCCGTTATTAATAAAAAAACCGCGTCCTACAGCAAAGCTGTGCTTTGAGCAACTAGGGGCCATCGTTCGGTTTTCCTACGAAATGGAAGGCGCCCCCGCCGAACTCCGCTCCGCCTACGCCAACGCTTACGCCGCCAAACACGCCATGACATGAAACACCTCGTCCTCTGCGAACAAGGCACCTTCCTGGGCACCACCGGGGAACGCCTAGTCGTTCACAAGGGTGAAGAAACGCTGGCCGAGCATCCCCTTTCGCGCCTTCGCACCATCACCATTGCCAAGCCCGGCGTGAGCCTGTCCGGCAACGCCCTGCTCGCCTGCGCCGCGCGTGGCATTGGCGTCTTCATCTGCGGCTACTCCGATGAAATGGCCGTCGCCGTCAGCGGCGCCGCCGCCCACGCCGTCGCCGCCGTCCGCCGCGCCCAGTTTGCCTTTGCGGAAAGCGATCGCGCCTCCGACCTGTGCGCCCGCATCCTCTACGGCAAAATCCGAAACCAACGAGCCGTCCTGTGCTACTTCGGAAAATATGCCGGCAAGGACGCCCAAACTGCCGAATCGTTGAATGCCGCCGCCCAAGGGCTCAAGCAAATGGCCGACGCCTTGGCCGGTGAAGTCAAAGCCGCCGCCCCCGACTGGCGTAACCGCATCATGGGGCTTGAAGGCCAAGCCGCCGCCCTCTACTGGTCCGCCCTCTCGCAAGTCAGCCTCCTGCCGTCCGTCTTCCCCGGTCGCACCGGACGCGGCGCCCAAGACCCCGTCAACGCCGCCCTCAACTACGGCTATGCCATTCTCCGCAGCCAAATCTGGCACGCCATCCTCATCGCCGGCCTCGAACCCTACGTCGGCGTCCTGCACGTCGACCGCCCCGGCAAACCCTCCCTCGCCTTGGACCTCATGGAAGAATACCGCCCCTGGGTCGTCGACCGCACCATCATCAAAATGCGCTCCACCCTCCAAGGCGCCAAAGAACTATCTCCCCCGATCCGCAAACATATCGCCACGGCCGTCCTCGAAACATTCGAATCACGCCTGCCCTACCACGGCAAGCAACTCTCCCTCTCCAGCATCCTCCAACGCCAGATATACCGACTCTCCGGGCATTTCATGGGCAAAAAAGCCTACAAGCCCCTCCTCTTCAAATGGTGACCCCATGAGCGACCTGCACCGCGAAATCATGGTCTGCTACGACGTCGAATGCAACAAACGACGCTCCAAACTCTTCGACGCCCTCAAGGATATCGGTCTGCGCCCCATCCAGAAATCCGTGTTCTGGGGCGATGTCACCGTCGCCGAACGCAAAGCCATCCAGCGCGAATTTCTCCGCCTCCTCGACCCCAAAATGGACTTCGCCCTCGTCGTCGATGTCCACCTCCGCGACACCGCCACCCGTAACGCCTTCGGCTACTCCGCCGCCGATTTCCCCCCTATGACGGATCACCATGTCCTCTAGCCTCCCCTGCTCCCTCCTCCGCCAGTTCCTCTTCTGCCCCCGCATCCCCTACTTCTGCGAAGTCCTCGGCATACGTCCACCCCAACCCCTCTGGGTCAAGCAAGGCGTCGATTGGCACCGCCGACAAGAACACTTGTCCCAAAACCGCACCCTCTCCCGCTACGGACTCCTTTGCGCCCAACGCCATTTTCAATGCCAGCTCGAATCCGAAACCCTTGGCATCCACGGCATCGCCGACCTCGTCCTCCTCACCGACTCCGAAGTCATCCCCGTAGAATTCAAACAAGGATCCGCCCCCCTCAATCGCGGCGGCCTAATCCAGTTGACCGCCTACGGTGCCCTCGCCGAAGAACGCTTCAAACTCCCCTTCAAACGCAGTTTTGTTCTCGTGGGCGACTCCCCGAAAGCCATCGCCTTTCCCGACACCCCCGACCGCCGCGCCGACCTCCAAACCACCATCGCCCGCCTCCAACAAACCCTGGATTCCCCCCTCCTTCCCGATTCCTCCGCCTCCCTCCCCCAATGCGGCCAATGCGAATACCTCTCCCACTGCAACGACCGGTTTTAATGTCCGTTCCGTTTTATTGTAGCCGGCCGCAGTGAGGCCGGCGGCTTTGAACTCAACGTCGGGGTCATCGCCCCCGCCTGCAATACATCACAACACATTCAGACCTCAAACGGTCGGAACGGAGCCCGACCCTCCAGAAATCTGCCAAAACCTCATATTTTCGCCATTGGAGGGACGACCTCCGTGTCGTCCGGGTCCGTTTTACAAGAACCTCGCTCTATAGAGCCTCTTGCAGAACTCGGGCTCAAACGGTCGGGACGGAGCCCGACCCTCCAGAAGACAAGTGAAATCTCGTATTCCTGAAAATGGAGGGACGACCTCCGTGTCGTCCGGGTTCTTTTTGCAAGAACCTCGCTCTATAGACAAAAAAATGCTCCGGATGCCTACTTTCGCAGGCAGTTGCCGGAGCCAACCTTACCTTTAGGTTATTTCAGCGTACGGCTCTTTGGCAAAAACCAGTACACCCGAACTATCCAACACCGTTTCGCAAAAAACAACCCTTTTTTCGTCAAACAACTGTTTGCGAAAATTCTGAACCTTCACCCCAAAAAAAAGCCAAGAAAAACGTGCTTTTTTTGAGGGTACCAGTTCAAATGCCAAAGAGCCAACCACTGAAACGCGCACAAGACGCCTACCCGCTTGGCGCCCGCGTGTACCAGTTCAAATGCCAAAGAGCCAACCACTGAAACAGCGTTGTCCTGCCTCCGGTGCGTGGCATTCAGAAGTACCAGTTCAAATGCCAAAGAGCCAACCACTGAAACTCAGGAAGTATTGGCGCGGACCGTCCGGCTTGGCCGTACCAGTTCAAATGCCAAAGAGCCAACCACTGAAACCAATAGAGGCGGCGGCTGCCGGGGTTCAGGAAGAGTACCAGTTCAAATGCCAAAGAGCCAACCACTGAAACGAATTAACTCTGTTCTTTCCGGTCTTGGTGATAGGTACCAGTTCAAATGCCAAAGAGCCAACCACTGAAACTTCATACGCTTTTCCGTTCGGATGGATTGACGGAGTACCAGTTCAAATGCCAAAGAGCCAACCACTGAAACCTGGCGATGGAGGCATTCGCGCTCGCTCTATCAAAGTACCAGTTCAAATGCCAAAGAGCCAACCACTGAAACGCCCGCTCGCGTTCGTATAGGTCCGCGCCAAGCGTGTACCAGTTCAAATGCCAAAGAGCCAACCACTGAAACTCTGAATAAACGGAGTCGTGGAGTGCGTAGGACTTGTACCAGTTCAAATGCCAAAGAGCCAACCACTGAAACCGTAGCTGTCCACCCATCGACTCCTAGCGTGATGTGTACCAGTTCAAATGCCAAAGAGCCAACCACTGAAACTGGGTGCCCCGATGGGGCGTTGCTCCCGATGGGAGTACCAGTTCAAATGCCAAAGAGCCAACCACTGAAACTAGTAATTCCTGATGTCGTTCGCGTATGACCTGCGGTACCAGTTCAAATGCCAAAGAGCCAACCACTGAAACAGACCTGACAGACGCCGACAACTCCGACATCGCGTACCAGTTCAAATGCCAAAGAGCCAACCACTGAAACCCTGCTCGTCCTTGGTCAAGGCTGGGGAGTTGGGTACCAGTTCAAATGCCAAAGAGCCAACCACTGAAACTGCGGATGCAATCCAAAAACACACATGCGCGTGCGGTACCAGTTCAAATGCCAAAGAGCCAACCACTGAAACTGCTGGTGTTCTGTGCCGGAATCCGCCACGCAAAGTACCAGTTCAAATGCCAAAGAGCCAACCACTGAAACCACGGCTGACCGTCGCGCCACGAAAGAAGGAGAGTACCAGTTCAAATGCCAAAGAGCCAACCACTGAAACGCCGTGGAGCAACTCACGAACGGGGGCGGAGTGGGTACCAGTTCAAATGCCAAAGAGCCAACCACTGAAACGTCATAAACGTCACGCCAGCCTGTCCGATTGCGTAGTACCAGTTCAAATGCCAAAGAGCCAACCACTGAAACCAGCGTAAAAATCACACGATGCAGTGACTGGACGGTACCAGTTCAAATGCCAAAGAGCCAACCACTGAAACTCAGCGCCCGCACAATCTCGGACCACGCCTTGCGTACCAGTTCAAATGCCAAAGAGCCAACCACTGAAACGTCATGCGGGACCGACTTCAAACCGAACCCTTCGTACCAGTTCAAATGCCAAAGAGCCAACCACTGAAACCAACCCATTCCCGCGCTATTCTTGCTGTCCGGGTACCAGTTCAAATGCCAAAGAGCCAACCACTGAAACTTGCTACGCCAGCCAGCTACCGAACCCGCGCCTCGTACCAGTTCAAATGCCAAAGAGCCAACCACTGAAACCTTGGATGTTCGTTGCCGCAGTCTCCCATGTTGTGTACCAGTTCAAATGCCAAAGAGCCAACCACCGAAACGGTTGACGCAATCAGAAAAGTCAGCCCGTTATCGCCCCGCTTAACCCAAAACGTTTTTCTTTTCAGCGGACGTATCTCCGCATAAGATTCTTCTCATAGCCGCATTATCAACGGCAAAAGGAGTCCGCACATGAAAACAATTTTCAATCCATCCCCTTCCCGTTTCCGTATCGTTGCCCTGCTGATGTTTTTCCTCTTCATTGTTTTGCCCTTTGCCCTTGCCGACTCCCCCCGCATCGTCCCCTCCGCCGATGGAACGCCTATTTCGTACGAAGTCATCGGTACCGGCGAGCCCACCCTTGTTTTCGTCCACGGCTGGAACTGCGATTCCCGCTACTTCCGCGAGCAACTGCCCGTCTTCTCCAAAAACCACCGCGTCGTCGCCATCGACCTCGCCGGACACGGCCACTCCGGATCTTCCCGAACCGAATATTCCATGAAATCGTTTGGCGAAGACGTGCAAACCGTCCTGCACGCCGTTGGAGGCGACCGCTTCATCTTGATCGGCCACTCCATGGGCGGCATCGTTATCGCCGAGGCCGCCCGGATCGACTCATCGCGACTTCTCGGCCTCGTCCTCATCGACACCGTTGAAAGCGCCGAATTTGCTTTTTCACAAGAAGCCTTCGACGCCATGGCCGCCCCCTTCCACGTCGACTTTCCCTCCGCCTGCCGCGCCTTCGTGCAAACGATGCTTGTTCCCGGCACGGCCCAAGACCTGCGCGAGTGGATCACCGCCGACATGGCCTCCGCCAATCCGGCCGTCGCCATGAGCGCATTCAACCAGATGCTCTCCCTCTACGTCCACGGATCCGTCGCCACCCTCTTCGACGAAGTTCGCCTTCCCGTCGTTGGCGTCTATGCCGATCTCTGGCCCGTCGACGCCGAAGCCAATCGCCGCCATATGCAATCCTTCGAAGCCATCGTCCTCCCCGGAACGGACCATTTCCTCCAGCTCGGAAGCCCGGAAAAGTTCAACGAAGCCCTTCAGCAAGCCATTGGCCTCATCCCGCAGAAGTGATAATCATCGTCTAGCGGTCCAAAACAATCCCACACCACTCGCCGTCGCCATCCCGGAGTACTTCGTGGGCTCCCCCCGCCACGAACCGATCCGCAACCGAGTCGCCTTCGAACTCCCGGATGCCCGTCAAAATCAGCCGCTTCTTTGTGGCTCGCCAGAGGGCGGGCGCAGCCTCGATCAAGATGTTGGTCAGAATGTTCGCACATACCACATCGGCGGGCCGTTTCATCCAGCCCTCCTGCAACACATCGGCTTGATAAAACTGTATGCTGCCTTTTTTCAAATGATTCAGGGCCGCATTTTCCGCACACTTCTCCACGCAAACCGGGTCAAAATCGAACGCAAAAACCGTTGGAACACCCAGCTTGACCGCCGCAATGGCCAAAATGCCACTGCCCGTTCCCGCATCGAGCATCGACCGTGGCTTCAACTTTGCGCAGGCTCTTTCCAGCTCCTCCAAACAGAAGCGTGTGGTGAAGTGCCCCCCCGTACCAAAGCTAAGCCCCGGATCAATCCTCAGGTTGATCCTCTTCTGATCCGGCGGCGTTTCCCAAACCGGAACCGTCCGAAGGCGCCGCCCGATGTCCTGAATGTGAAAATGATGCCTCCAAAATGTGGTCCACTGCTCCTCGTGACACGCCAGAGCTTCCACGGAAGAAAGGGCAAATTTCTTCGGCAACTTTCGGCGATAGGCCCCGGCTTCCTCCACCGTGTCGAAATACATATCCACCACGGCGCGGTCGCCATGGGGCTGTTGCAGACAAACCGGCTCCACCGCCCAATGCTGGCGAATCCAATCGCAAAATGCATCCGCATCTGCAATTGCCAAAACGACTTCCAACTGCCCACAAGATTTCATACTCCCTCTCTATACGCCTCTCCCCCCCTCGGG
This sequence comes from uncultured Verrucomicrobiota bacterium, assembly GCA_964647595.1. Taxonomy (GTDB): domain Bacteria; phylum Verrucomicrobiota; class Kiritimatiellia; order CAIQIC01; family Lenti-01; genus Lenti-01. The sequence goes on along the minus strand of CAZYGH010000008.1, from coordinate 127,635 downwards.
CTCAAGGCGAATCCAAGCCACCTCACCACGACATCCATGTAGCGAAATGGAAGGCTCTGTGGGCTTGTTCGGCATCCATGAAATATGGGTTTTCGCGAAGCCGTGAATCAGCGACGAGGACCGCCTCTTCCGCCGGTTCGAGGCCCCCCCCGTCCTCCCGGGCGGGCCCCACCTCGTCCTCCAAATCCACCGCCCGCCTGACGGGGGCGACGCTTCTTCTCCAGCATGGGTTGGGGCAAAGGGGCCAGCCACTCTTCGGGCGGCGTCACACATTTCAGTGGCTGCTTCATGTATTCTTCGACGGCGGGAATATAGTAGCTGTCGATTTCGTCCGCAAAGGTGATCGAGATTCCCTTCTCGCCCACCCTCCCCGTGCGGCCAATGCGATGGACATAATCTTCGGCCTGCTCCGGAATGTTGAAGTTGATGATCAGGTCAATGCCGTTGATATGTAAACCCCGCCCGGCCACATCGGTCGCCACCAAAATCGGCACCTTGCCCATACGAAAGTTTTCCAACACCTTCACTCGTTTGTGCTGTTCCACGGCACCCGACAACAGGGCTGTATCAAGCCCTTGATTGCGCAGATTTTCGCAGAGGCGTTCCGTCGAATCCCGCCGGTTTCCAAAGATGATCACTCGCTCGGGTTTCATGCTTTGCAGAATGTTGTAGACGATGGTGAACTTCTGTTCCTCTGTCACGATATACACCCGCTGGTCGATGGTGTCGGCCGCCACGTGCTCGTTTTCAATGTCCACCGTTATGGGATCTTTCATCCACTGCGATGCCAAGTGGGTGACCTCGGGTGTGAGTGTGGCACTGAACAGCATGGTCTGGCGGGCCTCTTTCGGAGGACATCCATAAACGATGCGCTTCATGTCGGGGATGAATCCCATGTCGAGCATCCGGTCGGCCTCGTCGATAACCAGAATCTCCACCTTCGAGAACTCAATGTCCTGCCGTTGACGAAAATCCAGCAGGCGTCCGGGGGTGGCCACCACCACATCCACATGCTTGTCGCGCAACACCGCACGCTGCCCCTGCATATCCATGCCGCCATACACCGCCAAGGTGCGCAACCCCGTGTACTTGCCCAAATCCTCGGCATCTCGAGCAATCTGCATGCATAACTCGCGGGTGGGCGCCATGATCAGCGCACGCGGATAGCCTTTGCGTCGGTCTTCGGGTGCCGGGCGGTCCATCAATTGCTTGAAAATAGTCAGCAAGAAGGCCGCCGTCTTCCCCGTGCCCGTCTGGGCGCGCCCGCAAATGTTGGCGCCATCCAGCGAGAGAGGCAGAGACTTGGCCTGAATCGGAGTGCAATATCGAAAGTTCGAATCGGCGATCGCATGAATCAGCTCTTCGGAAAGCCCAAGATCCAGAAACCGGGTCTTTCCCTCCACCGCAGGAACTTGATAATCGGACGAATTCCATGGAGTGGCGGGTTTCTTAGCCTTGATGGGCTCGACATGCCCATGCGAGTGTGCAGGCGGATGGCCCTCGCCACGCTTCTTGCGGGAACCGCTACGCCACACTTCTGGTTCTGCAACACGCTTGGGCCCCTCCTCAAAGCGAATGCCCCTCGGCGTTTTTTCAGAATGGGGCTTTTTGGGTGGCGTAATCGTAGAGGGAACAGCCGGAACATGCTTGGCCGATTTTTTGCCGCTAAACACAGCTTTGACTCGTTGAATAAAATTCATCATGCGGTGAACCTAACACTCCTTCCCAAACAGTTGCGATGCAAAAAAAATCCCCGCCTTGCCGGTGGAGCGAATCTCCTGACCTTATTTCCATAAGGTGGGAACCTGTCACCTGCTTTCCGGAGATTCCGGGGATCGGACATGCCGTCCACAAGCGAACACCAGCTCCCAATTATAATCATGTTGGGTAGGAGAACTTAGCCCCTGTCGTGCAAGGCAGGGAAAAATCTTTTTCAAAAACTTTCAAAGAGCCTCAACTCGCTTCTGACTGATCTGACGGTATCATCGGGATTCGTTTTTTTCAACTTTTGAGCAACGATTTTTCCAAAGAAAATTTCGCACCAGATCGCACTTTTGTCTTGATTGTTTTTCAGAATCGGGAGCCGAATTTCAGGCCCCTTTCCGGTGCCGTAGGGCGCGCACCGAAACATCCAGCAAAACCACAACGGCCAGCAGGAGCAGCATCAAGCTCAAGCTCCCGATGAGGGGACTTCCACCCTGCATATAGTTACGCCAAACAATCTGCAATAGGGCAAGGATCGTCGTCACAAACATGAAGACCATGGGTATGAAAACAAACAACGCCTTCTTGCCCTGGCTACGAAGCCAGCCATGAACCATCAAAAGGGCCAAAGCACCCATGAGCTGGTTTGTCGCACCAAAAGGCGGCCAAATCGCTTTCCATGCGGGCATCATCACTCCACCCGCTCCCGGAATTTCGCGAAACACCACCAACGTCGGCAGCGCGAGAACGATCAAGGTGGTGAGCGTGCGCTGGGCCATCGTACCGGCCCTAAGCCCAGTCAATTCCTGCAACAACAGACGCCCCAGACGCGTGCAGGTGTCCAGCGTGGTCAACACAAACGTACTCACGGCCAACATCGCGAACGCCATCACCCAGCCCTCACTGAATCCGAGGGGAACAAAGAACCGCTCCAGCCCCGCCGCAAAGACCAGCGTGGGAGTGGCATGGGGTTGCCCCTTCACCACCATCAAGGTGCCTAACGCCAGCACTCCCAGCACCGCTTCGACCAGCATCGCACCCAGCCCGACCCGCTTGGCAGAACTCTCCTTGTCGAGCTGTTTGGACGTCGTGCCGCTCGCCATCACGGCATGAAACCCACTCACAGCACCGCATGCCACCATGATGCAAACAGCGGGATACATGAACCCGTTGGCCGGCGAGCTCCACGCCTTGAACATGGGCCACAACACCTCAGCACTGCCCGTGAACGAACCCAACAGCAACCCCACGGCCCCTCCAATCAGACAGGTATAGAGCAAAAAGGATGACAGATAATCCCGGGGTTGCAGAAGTGCTCCCACCGGCAACACGGAGGCCGCCAAACTATATCCCAGCAACAGGAGCGACCAAAAATACTTGTCGGACCCCAGAAAAGAGGGAATGAGGGATGGCGATAGAGGCAAGAAATTTCCCAGAAACAACCCAGCAAACACCAGCGGTAACGCCAACGCCGTCGCTTTGCGCAGAGACACTCTCCATTGGTTCATCATGCGCCCGAACACCAGCGCCAGCAAAATGTAGAAAACGGTTGCCGTCGCCACGACTCCGCCAATGCGCGCCTCGGGCGGATCGGTCTCTCCCCATCCCACCGTCATCGGGGCAAGGGTCGCCGCAGCCATATCCAGAAACACAATAATGACGTAAATCAGCACCAACAAAATAAACAGGAGGAAAAGCCAATAGGTCAGAGGCCCCATCGTCTTCTGCCCAATCTGCGCCAAACTTTTTCCCTTGTTGCGCAGGCTGGCCATCATGGACGTGTAATCCTGCACACCACCGATGAAAATCGAGCCCAGCACAATCCAAATCAACGCGGGCCCCCATCCGAACACCATGCCCGCCGCAATCGGTCCCACAATCGGCCCCGCTCCTGCAATAGAACTGAAGTGGTGACCAAACACCACGGCATCGGGCGCAGGCTCGTAATCCACCCCATCTCTCATCGTATGCGCTGGCGTCAACCGCTCATCCATGCCGTCCAATCGCTGCTCCATCCAGCCGCCATAGACCTTGTAGACAACAAAAAACAAAATGCAACAGGACAAAAATATAACGCTCAACATGGACTCTCACGCTTTCTTAAAATTGCGCGCATTTTCCTCCTTCTGCTCGTAAAATCCAGCCCGAAATCGATTTCATGGCGCAATGAATCAGATGACACGCCAGCTCCCTACACTTTGCAGCCCGCGCGACGAGCCCTTTGCAAATTCCTTTGCCCGCCTGTGGGTTTCGGTTGTTTCCCCCTTGGCCTTGGAGTAGAGTGTGTCGCCATGAAAAAAATCCTTCATCTCGAATTTTGGACCCTGTTGCTGGGAATCACCTTCGGCGCGGTTGCCGAAAATAATCTCCCCATTTACTACACGGTGGAATTCAAAGGACAGGAGGTCGCCACCCAAACCGTACTCATCGCCAAGTCGGAGGGAAGAACGATCCTCACCACCTCATTCGAAGCCGACTTGCCCGTGTTCACCAGCATGCAGCCCTACTCGGAAAAACTCTCTGTCACGTTCCGACCCGATGGCACCGTCGAACGTTTCTATTCCATCCGTCACGATGGCCCCCCCACCGAAGTGAGAGGCGAATGGCAGGAAAACGGACGACTCTCCATCATCCGCACCGACATCCATGGCACCTCCACCCAAACCATCGAGCGCGCAGAATACGATTTCAACTCCCTCGTCCTCTTTGGCACATCCCCCGCCGATTTTCTTCCCACCAATAGCCCCGCCCGCGTCTTGTCCATTGCCGAGGGTGTCGTCCAATCCGTGGTCATCCAAATCATCTCTGAAAGCGATACGTTCGAGAGGCAGCATCTCGTTTCCCAACATCTCATCTGGACAGAAGGCATCCACACCTCTCACTCTTGGCATCCCGAACGCTTCAGTCATTTGCCCCGACGCTACATTCGCCAAACCGAAAATGGCGAATTCACCTTCACCCTTCAACGTTAACTTCTCCACCCCCAGAGACGTCGCATGATAACGCCCGCGCCCATCCCCTCCGCCGTTTCCTTACTCCGTCCCTTTCCTAAAACCGCCATCTACTACAAGGATGTCGAAATCTCCTACGCCGACTTACTGGCTCATTCTTCCGCACTCGCCTCCCTCTTTTTCTCCTCCCCCGGCGAGCGGGTCATCCTGTACTCCGAAAACCGCCCCGAATGGGTTTCCGTCCTCTTCTCTATTTGGCGCAACCGATGCGTCGTCGTTCCCGTCGATTCCTTCAGCCCCGCCAATGAGGTAGCCTACATCCTCGGCCAAACCGAACCGGTGGCCATCTTTTGCTCGGGCAAAACCCAACCCATCATTCAAGAAGCCCTACAATCCTCACCCCATCTGCATCCGCGCGTCATTTGTTTTGACACCGAAGATTTCCCTCCCATGCCCACGGGCGCCATCGCCGCCACTCCCGTCCTCTCGGGAACTCAGGACCAACTGGCCGCCATTCTTTTCACGTCCGGCACCACCGGCGCCCCCAAAGGTGTGATGCTTTCGTTCGGAAACCTCCTCACAAATTTAGAATTGGTCTGCGAACGCGTCCCCATTTTCAAGCCCGACAGCCGAACCTTCGCCCTCTTGCCCGCCCACCACATTCTTCCCCTCATGGGCTCCATCATGGGACCCCTCTACGCCGGCGGCTCCATCGTCATGGCTCACTCCCTCGATCCCGCCGAAATGGTCACCACCATCCGCCGACATCGCGCCACCCACATGGTCGGCGTTCCCCGCCTCTACTCGCTCATCCGCAAGGCCATCATGGAGAACCTCCAGCGGTCCCCCGTCGGACGCCTGCTCTATCGCCTCTCCGCCACTCTGAATTGTCTCTCCGTCTCGCGAATTCTTCTCTTCCCCGTCCAAAAGAAATTTGGCCACTGCTTGCGCCAACTCGTCTCCGGTGGCGCCCCGCTGGACCGCGAAGTGGCTCAGGATCTCACCGTACTCGGATTCGAAATCCTCGAAGGCTACGGCATGACCGAGTGCGCCCCCATGATCACCTTTCCGCGCCCTGGCGCCGTCCGCCTCGGCTCCTGCGGAAACCCCTGCCTACCCGACTCCGTACGCATCGAGGAAGGCGAAGTCCTCGCCCGCGGCCCCCACGTCTTCTCGGGCTATTGGAAAAACCCTGAAGCCACCGCGGAAGCCATTCAGGACGGCTGGCTCCACACCGGAGACCTGGGCTACCTCGATAGCGAAGACTATCTCTTCATCACCGGCCGCAAAAAAGAAATCATCGTTCTTCCCAACGGAAAAAAGGTCAACCCCTCCGAGCTGGAAGAAAAATTACTGAGCCTCTCTCCCGACATCAAAGAACTGGCCGTCACCCTGAACGACTCCCTGCTCCATGCCCTCATCGTTCCCGTACCCGGATTGCTCGAAGGCATCCCCGCCCAGCAAGCCGATCATTTTCGCTGGAAACTTCTTGAGCCCTATAACCGGCTGGTCCCACCCGCCAAGAAAATCACCCAACTCACGATGGTGACCGGAGACCTTCCGAAGACTCGGTTGGGCAAACTCAAACGCCACGAACTGCCTGCTCTGGCCATCGGAACGTTCAGCGGCGACTCCACCCCCGCGCCCAAGCCCGAAGACATCGGCCCCGCCTATGTCGCCATCGATCACTTCCTTCGCACGGAACTCGAATGCCTGCGCGTGACCCCCCAATCCCACTGGGAAATGGATCTCGCGCTTGACTCCCTCGCCCGTCTGTCCGTACTCGTCTTCATCGAAAAAACATTTGGCGTTCGCCTGCCCGAAACCGTCTTCCAAGAATATCCCACCGTTCTGGCCCTTACCCGACACGCCGATGAATCCCGCCTCTTCTTCCGCGAAGGCGCCGGCAGTTGGGACACGCTCTTGAAGACCCAACCCGATCAACCCCTCCAGTTGCCCCGCTCCGGTTGGATTCACCCCTTCCTCAAAAACTTCTTTGGGGCCCTCCTCCATCTCGCCTTCCGCGTCCGCACCGAAGGCCGCCAAAACCTTCCCCCGAAAGGCACCTGCATACTCGTTGCCAATCACCAGTCCTACATCGATGGCCTGTTTGTATCCATGTTCCTGAGCAATTCCTTCCTGCGCCGCACCTATTATTACGCCAAGCGCAAACACGTCAAAAACGGCATCTTCGAATGGCTCGGCCGCAACAGCAACGTCATCATCGTGGAGGTCGGCCGCGACGTGCAACTCTCCCTGCAAAAGATGGCCCAAGCCCTACGCGAAGGCGGCAATCTGCTCATCTTCCCGGAAGGCACCCGATCCACCGACGGCAAACTCGGCGACTTCAAATCCACCTTCGCCGCCATGGCCTTGGAGCTGAATGTGCCCGTCATCCCCGTCGCCATCAGCGGCGCCTATCGCGCCCTGCCGCGAGGAAAGCGCCTCCCCCGATTCTTCACCCGCGTCACCGTCCGCTTCCTCCCCCCCATGCCCGACGCCGACCGCGCCGACGAACAACGGCTCGCCGACGCCACCCGCGAAACCATCGCCCGCCATCTCCAAGACTAGAAAAATCAAAAGCCCCACCCGCATTATGTTGCCCCATGCCCCCACCCCCTAACTATCACTTATAATTATAAGTGATAGCTCAAGTTTTCCACACCGCTTAAGATGCCACCGCTCTAGTATTTTCGAATGACGGCGCGCACAATTCCCCCGATTTCGAGCGAGCGCAAGGGGCGGATGAATTTGTATTTGGAATTGGCGGGTTCGAGGCGCACCCCCGCATTGTCGCGGACGTAATACTTGAGCGTCCATTCCTCATCCACACGGGCCACGACAATGTCGTTTTGGTTGGGCGGGGGCCCTTTCTCCACCAGCACAATGTCGCCCGGCATGATGCCGGCATCGATCATGGAATCCCCGCGCACGGTGAGCATGTAGGTGTTGTCGGGATTCTTGACGAGATACTCGTCGAGCGTGATGGCGTCGGTGGCCTGCTCTTCTTCCTGCGTGGGAAAACCCGCCGCAATGGATCCGAGGATACGCACGGTTCCGGTCAGCTTGGACAACAGCGCCACGCGACCATTGTCATCCTTGGAAATGTAGCCCGCCTCCTCCAACTTCTGTAGCAAGCCAAAGACGGCGTTCTTGGATTTATAGCCAAACAAGTCGAGCATTTCGGCATAGGTGGGCGCACGACGCTCCAATCGCCAAAACTGGCGCAACAGGCGAATCTTGTCGACAAGATGAATATCTCTGGGCATGACGTTCTCCGGGGTTGGTGGTTGAATTCGCCTGTCAATATAAGTGAACTGGCGTTCAGATTGCAACTTCTATTCTTTCTCTCTTGTTTTTCTTTTCCCCAACCAAAAATCGGCCTATACTTCGCGGGCAAATGAAACATGTACAACCCCGAGGAAGAATACCTGTGAAAAAAATGAGAGTTCTGCTTCTGTCCGCTCTTGTCCTGTCTGCCTCCCTGTGGTCCGCGCTGGCCGCGAATTCTTCTGCCGTTCTGGGCATGCTGGAAATTCGAGGGCTGGACAATCTGGCCGGTGCCGCATTTGAACTGAGCAAGGCTGCGGGCCAGCCGATGCCCCGCGAAATGGTTTCCATGTTTCTCTATGGCGCGTTGGGCACGATGTCCGGCATGGGCATCCAACCCAATGGCAAGGTGCGCGCCCTCTGGCTGGAAAATGGCACGGATGAAGGCAGCATGGCGCTGCTCCTGCCCGTCGAGAATGAGGGGGCCGATTATCTCGCGAGCCTCGCCCAGGCCGGCTGGGAAAACGAAAGTGAAACATCGGAGGGCCTGATGCATTTCGTCGCGCCCGCCGATTCCAGCATGGCGTGGAAAGAAGTGTATTTCTTGAAGCGTGGCTCCATCTTGCTCGCCGGCCCCACGGCTGCCGATGCACAGAAAGCCGATTCCGTCCTCATCTCCCTCCCCCCCATCCTCCCCGTGGAAGGCGATGTGGCCGTTCAATTCCGCCCGGCCGCTTTGATGGAAGTTCTCAGCCCCAAAATCCAAGAGCAACTGGACACAGCCCTTGCCTCCGGAAACGATGTTCCCGAAGAATCAGCCGAAATCGGCCGCCTCTATGCCAACGGATACATGGCCGTTGCCAAACAACTCGATGAATTCACGTTGGGCATTGGCCTCGCCGATGGCCATCTGAATCTTCACACCCGGACCGTTCCGGTGGCCGACACGCTCCTCGCCAAGTGGTTCACCAGTCTGCGGACCCCTTCGGCAGCGGCTTCTGTCGTCAACTTGCCGGGCGCCCTGTTCGTCGACACCTTGCACATGGGCGACACCAGCCTGTTGGCGCCCGCCTATTTCCAATGGATGGAGGCCATGATGAAACTGATGCCGAAGGAAGCTGGAGCCGACTTTATGGCCTCCTATCTGGATGAAGCCAAGGGCTATTGGGATCAGATGGACGGCGATTTCGGAATTGCCTTGTTCCCTCCGACAAAGGAAAACCCCATCCGTCTCGCCGAATATGTTGCGCTAAAAGATTCCGCCGTCCTTCGCTCCCTGACCCAAACAATGGTGAAGAGCGCCAACGAAATGCTCGCCTCACTGCTCACCGACGAGGAAGACATGCCCGTTCGGTTCGAACTGGTGTCCGGCGAGCCTCGCGAATATCGTGGAATTTCTGTGGACCGCATTTCCTATCGCCTCACGCCGACCGAAGAACTCAAGGCGTCTTGGCCGGAAGAAATTCCGACCGAATTTGCCGTCGAGATGGCCTGGGTCCCCGGTGGTGTGCTGGCCATGGTCGGCGACCCCTCCCTAACCGAACAACTGGTGGATCGCGCGCTGGATGGCTCCTCTACGCCCGTTTCCAGCTTGCCCTCGTGGAAGGCCTTCTTCCCCACGCCCGATCCCGACCTGCTGGATCTCTCGCACGTTGCCCTGTTTGACACCATTCGTTCCTACGTGAAGCTCTACGGCGGCGATGAAATGGCCGACTCCATCCCGGCAGGCCCCGGCAATCTCGACAGCCATTCCTATATGGCGTATGGCGGAGTGATGAGCCGCATTCGTTTCAGTTTGGCCGACATCGGCGCCATCGTCATAAAAGCGCAAGAAGCCCAACAAAAGGCAATGGAAGCCCAAATGCAAATGATGCAGCAAATGGAGTCGGAAGAAGAATACGACTACATGCCCATGGAAGAAGAAGAAGAATACGTGGAAGAGGAAGTGCTCGTTGAAGAAGAAGAAGTGGATGCCACCTCTTCCTCGGATGAAGAAACCGAATAACGAGTTTGCCCCTTGAAATGGTGGGGGCCCAGGCGTTGAACCTCGGGCCCCTTCCTTTTCTCCCCCCCCCCTGAGCATGGACCCCTCAACGCGGGGATTTGCTCTTCAAGACCCATTCACAGCATTCAGATTGTCCAATGGTCCCTATCCATTTTCAAGTGTTGAGGCAGGGACAACTCGCCCTCCGCACCGCCATCCCCAAAATCAATAAAAACGCCCCACCCTTTTCCGTTTTGTTATTTGTGCTTCGGTTTCTCAACGGCTATATTCGCCCGTGCCGCTATTCATACCGCCCCCACGGCAGGGTTTTGAGGAGAGATGAGAATGACGGAAAATAAACAGTCGTTGCCCGGACATGAGACTCAGTCGGACGAAATGAATTGTCCGAATTGCAAACGCTTTGTCGGTGCTGTTTCTAAATGCCCCTATTGCGGAACCAAGGTTGAAAAGCGCATGAGCCTTGTGGCCACTCGCTGGGCGGCCGTTTTGCTGGCAACCATTGGCCTCTTCCTTCTCTACCTCATGGCCAAGCACCGCGATATCCCCGTCGTCATGCTGGGCAACATTAAGCCTACCATGAATTTTGGCCAAATCCGCGTGGTGGGTCAGGTCGAGGATGCCCGCACCTTCAAGAGTGGCGGCATGGGCTTCAACGTCTCCGACGGAACCGGCACCATCATGGTCTTTGTCAGTCAGAAACAAGCCAAAGACCTCGCAGACTTGAATCTGGTCCCCCGCGCAGGCGATGCCATCAATTTCGCTGGCGGCCTGAATATCTCTGACGAAGAGTCCTCCATGCGCTTACTCAGCGTGAAGGATTTGTCCCTCACTCGCGCCACCGCCAGTTCCGTCCGGCTCGCTGATGTCAATGAGTCCCTGATCGGTTCCTCCATTTCCATCGCCGGCAAGGTAGTCAGCGTGGTGGCCCCGCCCGCCAACACCAAACGCCCCTATGACATCCAAATCGCGGACGATTCCGGCGAACAAACCCTCAACTGCTGGACCACCGAGTTCGACCTAATCAAGGGGAAAGACGCCCTCATCGGCTCCTACGTCCGCGTACGTGTCACGGTCGCCTCCTATAAGGATAAACTCCAACTGAAGCTCGCATCCGGCCTCGATATTGAAATCCTGGACGCCCCACCACCCGCCGCCGATACACCCGTCTCCCCCGCCCAAAAAGCTGCCGCCACCCTCCAACGAGAAGCTCCGGCCCCGAAGCGCGACTTTTCACGAGGCCGCTTGGAGGATGCCGTCTCAATTGCCTCTCTTTCGGCCGCCTCCGATGGGCAATCCGTTAAGGTTCGTGGAACCGTTTCCTCTCTACGCGCACCGGAAGCCGGCACCAAGCAACCCTTCTCCCTCATCTTGAAAGATGGAGACGCCACCCTTCGAGTCACCTATTGGTCCAGCGTGGATGAGGTGATCGCCGTCAAGCCCACCGTTGGGGCTGTTTTTGAGATTGAAGGCGTGGTGGAAGTCTATCAAGACAAACCCCAACTCAAGGTCGAAAGTGGCTACAAGGTCAAGGCGGTCGAATCGGCCCCAGTGGCCCCGTCAATGCCTGCGGCAACCCCTGTTCCCTCGTCTGGCATTTCAGCCATCACCGCTGCCGACAAGGGACAAGTGCGCACCGTGCAAGGAACGCTGGGCACTCCCCGCGCGCTCGGCAAAGGAACCGCCTATGCCCTCTCCGACGAAAGCGGAAGCATCGACCTCATTCTCTGGGACTCCACCGTCCCCGCCGAAGTGCGCGATTCCCTCAAGGAAGGCGCCAACGTCTCCGCCACCGGCGTGGTGGGTGAATATGAGAGCAAACTCCAGCTCAAAGCCACTTCCGGCACCTCCATCCGCATTCTCCAATAACCCATACAGGAGAAAAACCATGGCTCCATTCTGGACTGTTCTGCTGTCAGTGTTCGCTGGGACTGTGATCTCCAGCGTACTCGCCTGCCTCCCCGGCCTTCACATTTACAACGTAATGGGTGCCATGGTGCTCGGCATTCTTGCCCAAGCGGCTGCCGGCACACCCATTCCCTCCGACGTGTTTCTGCCGGCCATGACCGGCATGGTGGTGGGCTGGTCCATGCTCAACACCATTCCCGCCGTCCTGCTAGGAACCCCCGATGAATCCGCCATGTTCACCGTGCTCCCCGGCCAGAAATATCTCATGGCCGGCCGTGGCTTTGAAGGCACCATGATCACCGCAGTCGGCGGCCTCGCTGGCGCGTTCTTCCTGGTTTGCGTCATGGCCCCCCTCGCCCCCCGCTACCTGCCCGTTTCGCAAGAAGTGCTCAAGGGCCACATGCATTGGGTGCTCTGGGTCATCATCACGTTCATGCTCATGTCCGAATGGCCCAAGGGTGGAAATCGCGGTCCCGCAGGCTGGGCCAAGTTCTTTGATGCGTGGAAAACCCTCTTGGTCGGCCTCGCCACCTTCTTCCTCGCCGGCCTGCTGGGCTTCATCCTCTTGACTCGATCCCCCGTCAACCACGAGGTCGCCTTCCAGAACATCATGCCCGCCTTTGTGGGCCTCTTCGCCATTCCTTGGTGCTTGCTCAATATGATCTCGGCTGCCGATGTGCCCAAACAACGCACCATCAAGACCCTTGGAATCAACGGCGATGTCATCCTCCGCTCCGTCTGGTCCGGCGGCCTCGGCGGCGGAATCGCCGCCTATTTCCCCGTCGTCACCGGCGGCGTCGGCGGCATGCTGGCCGGTCACGCCACCGCCCAGCGCGACGAACGCATCTTCATCATGGGCCAAGGTGTCTCGAAGTTCATCTATTACGTCGGTGCCTTCATGCTTCTCTTTGTCCCCGGCCTCAACCTCACGCGCGGCGGCGGGGCCTGGATGATCCGGGCCGTCTACACACCCTCCGGCATCTCCGACTACTACCTCGTCCTCGGTTCCATCGCCATCGCCTCCGCCATCTCCTATCTCATGATGGAGCCCCTGACCAAGCTCACGCTCAAATTCATCGATCGCTTCAACTACCGGCACGTCTCCACCATCGCCCTCGGCATCATCATTTTCATGGTGATGGCCGTCACAGGATGGGTTGGCCTTTTCATCGCTATCGTCGCCACCGGCATCGGCTTGCTTCCCGTCCTTTTCGGTTCGCGCCGTCTCAACTGCCTCGGCATTCTCCTACTCCCCATCGCCTGCAATATGTCCGGCTTCGGCGAAACCGTCACCGGCTGGCTCGGCCTCACCTGAAGAACGAAAGGAATACGCAATGAAAGGTTTTTCTCACTTTATGTCGGGTGTCGCCGTGGCCTCCTTTGGACCTTGGGCCATTGAAGCCGCCAAAGACGGCAATCCCATTTTCTTCATCCTCGGTGGGGCCTGCGGCATTCTCCCGGATACCATCGACTTCAAATTCTATCGCTTCTTCTACAATCACGACGTCTACGTCACCCCCGATCCCGTCAATCTCGACCCACAATACGCGGCCGACGAAATCGCACGTGCCGTAGCCATTGCCGTCGACCAGAAGCGCTACGTCAACCTCAAGCTCGTCTCCGTGCGCCTCGGCGCCGACTTCTGGCAGCAGTATTCCGTCAAGTTCGACAACGAGAAACTCGAAGTCCTCGTCAAGTTCGGCCCCGTCGTCAACACCGGCCAAGTGCCCGTCGAAGGAACCGAAAAAGGTCACACCAAAATCGGCCGCGCCAAACTCAAAGCCAAGGTCATTCAAACCTACGACGCCGCCCTCAAGGTCGACATCTTCGACGGCCCCTCCGTCGGCTTGAAGCCCCTCCCCAATGGCGATCTCGATCTCGAATTTCTCCCTTGGCATCGCGAATGGTCCCACTCCCTCACCGTCGGTGCCTTCCTCGGCGTCCTCGTCGGCATCCTCGCCTTCTTCCTATCCGGATGGGCCGCCGCCTGGCAATGCTTCGTCACCATCGCCGCCTGCTACGGTGTCCACGTCGTCGAAGATCAACTGGGCCACATGGGATCGAATATCTTCTATCCCATTACCAAACTGCGAACTTCCGGCCTCCAATGGATGCACTCCGGCGATGGACTCCCCAACTTCCTCACCGTGTGGCTGTCCTGCTTGCTCATCTTTTGGAACCTCTATCGCGGCCAGCCCTCCATGACCTACCACTTCAGCTTCCTCCATCTCATGATGGTCGGCTTGGTCATCCCCTTCCTCGCCTTTGGCGCTCTCCGCTGGTTCCTCACCCGCGGACAAAACGTCCAAGTCAAGAAGGGCGACGATGCCGACGACGAGTGGAACGAGTCCAAAGCTGCTGGCTAGCCTTCCTTCCTCGATTCCAATAATCAGACTCTTGTTGTCTGTCTTCTACTGGCGAAGCCCCCCCCGGGATCCTCCATGCTCTCAGGGGTCTCGTGGCCAAGGAGCCAGAAACGGGAACACCACTTCCACCTTGCCTTTGAAGTCGTACGGCAGAGTCGCGCCTTGGGCATCAAACGTCTTGATCTGCTGTCCGTTCGCCAGCACTCGCTCGGGCGCAATTTGGCGCGGCCACCAAATGCGATAGCCCTCTGGAGGCCGTGCCCCTCCGCCAATTTCAATCGTGAACAAGTTCTGTGTCCAATAACCCGATAAATCGAGTGGCCCGAAGGCGGTTGGCATTCCGTACGTCCGGAACCCAGCCCCATGCTGAAGCCATTCAGCGGGTGCGCCCGAAAACAGTTCCAACCGTTTTCCAGATTCTCGCGCCGCAAGCCCCCGCACTGCGGTGAAATAGGCCGCCGCCACACGAACATCCGGCATGGAACCCACTTGGCCCGGTTGACGCGGATCGCTTCCCGCCACATTGGCCCACGCATGCCATTCGAGCGGCAGTCGACGCTCCAACAAGGCATACAACACCTCTCGCGCATAATCACCCCGCCCCACGTGGGCCAGCGGCGTCAACAGCAAAGCCTCGTCCGATGGAATTTGCCCCGCCCATCCGGGCTGAAAGCGCGACAAAAATTCTTCATAATATAAATCCAAGCTGCTTTGGAATTCATGAGGCTCCACCAAATCCGTTTCTTCGCAAGGCCACACCAGCAGGGCCACCGAGGCGGCATCCAAGCGCTCTTCTTCCGCAGAAGCCGGAATCCACGTTCCCTCCATCTTGTCCATACTGGCACGCAAAGATCGCCGCACCGACGATCGCAACAAGCGATATTGCTCATCCGCCCACGCCGCATCCTGATCCAGCCCAAGAAGGGAAGCCGCCGCGCGCCCTTCCTTCCACGCCAGCAAGGTCCAATAGTGATCGGAATACAGATGAACCGGCTTCACACTTCCCGCTCGCGCACCCGAGGGAGGCAAGAGCCCTTCCACTAAATATCGCTCATCCTCCGTCATCCTCCACTCGGTCTTTTCCAGCTCTTTACGCAAGGCCAGCACATACTCCAACGAGCGCTTCAGAACGGGATAGTGCTGATGAAGAAACGTCGCATCCTGAGTGAATCGATAGTACTCCATCACCATAAAGGCAAACTGCCCCTGCGAGGCATGGCGCGCCTCTTGCCCCAAGCGAGGCGCAGGCAAACCATCTCCTTGAAAAAGAGCCGGCACCCACCCATCCTCCCCGATCCCTGCCGCCACTGGTTCGATCCAACTCTTCGCCAAGGAAGGCTGTCCAGCCCGCAACAGCGCCGCCACACGGGCCTGAATCGAATCCAACTCCTCCCTCGAACCCATCGCTCCCCGAACCCCTATCAGCCAACCCACCTGTGCCCGAAGACAATCCACCGCATCGGGCCGATCGATCTTAGGCGCATAATGACCCACCTCCGTGCGCCACATCCACTCCGACTCCACCCATTCCCGATCCAACACATCCGCCATTTTATCGCCCCCCACTTCCCCATCCGCCAACGGCCAAGAAACATTTCGCCCCTCTGGAGACGCCACCACATGCCGCATCCGTTCGCCCGGCTTTAAGGAAAAATCAACCCACCAAGCCGCAGAAGCCAACCCGTCCACATCGCTGACCACGCGGCCCGGCGGCACCTCCCCATGCAAAAAGTATTCGGCCACATCGCCCTCATGGAACGCTGCCGCACCAAACAATACATTTGAGCCGGGAATCGCAAAAAGAGGTTCTTCGTTCGCCCACATTTCTTGCCAGCCGCTCACGGTTTGGACTCGACGAATCTTGTAGATGGGCGCCAGCCCCCCCCCTGCCCAAGGCGGCGGCAACCTCACCGGACGGACCACCCAGCACAAACGCCCCGTTTGCACCATGAGGGATTCATTCGATAACTCATACTGAATCCACGTCATCGACGGCAACGCCCCGGGCCGCACCAACGCGCGCATCCGCAACGACAACCCCGACGGCAGACTCCACGCCATTTCCGGCATCGGCGCTCCATCCCCCCCCAATCGATGCTGCACCTCCGCCGCCTGACGCGAAGAACTCACCACGCCATCCACGATCACCAGCGGCACCAGCGTAGGACTCTCCAACGTTGGCGCAAACACCCCCCACTCATCCATCGCGCTCTCGGGATCTCCACGCTGAGGTCCGCCCGCCACCACCCAATAATTTTGACGCCTCCACAACACATCTGGATACACACCCTCCGGCGCATGCGACGCCGCCAGCTCATACATCGCCCAAGGCCGCGCCGCCCCCTCCGTCCCGCGCAGGGTGAGCCCAGCAATAGCAAATCCATCTTCCATCGAGCTGTCCGAAAACGAAAGCCTCACATGGCGCGCCGGATGCACTTCGTTATTCATCAGCACATCAAAATCTCCCGAGTGCGCCTGAATCGTCCCCACCGGCGTCCACTCCACTCGGTTCGTTGAAATCTCCACCACCACATTCGACGCAAATCCATTCGTGCCCCAATCCACGCGCACACTTCCCACCGGCTTCACCGTACGCAAATCCACTTCCACCACCGCGTTCGATTTCTTCGCCGTCCACACCGTAGCTGGATTTCCATCCAACAACGCCATCGCATGCGGATCGGAAGCCCCATTCACCCAAACCACCGGCTGATCCGCAAGCCCTTGAATTTCAATGGAAGCCAGCGACGCCCCCTCACCCCGCAAACTCTTCGTCACCACCACCCGCACATATCGAGCCAACATCGGCTCGATGGACACCTGATCCCAATCTCCATCCCCACCCGTCGTTTCATACCCCAATGCCCAATGCGTACCATCCCGGCTCGTTAACACCGAATAGGCCACCGCATGCGGATCTCCCCACTGCAAAGAAAACCCGCACACCATCGCCACCCGCCCCAGATTCACCTGAATCCACTGCGGGTCCTCCACCCCGCTATGCCACCACGTATTCGTCGATCCATCCAGCGCCTGCTCCGGACCGTGCCCCTCCTCCGACGCCGAAGCCGTCACCGTCCACTGACTCGGCTTCGGCACCGATAAGCGACTCGCCTTGACACTCTGACAACCCGCACTCCCCCACGCCAACCCGATCGCCAAGCTGGAGCAACAGATAAGTTTTCCACACTGTGGAAAAAATGACCCCAATTTTTCCACACTGTGGAAAAATATTTTCCACACTATGGAAAACGGATAGCGCGCTGACCTCATGCCGCCGCTGTCCTCACCCACCATAGATGGAAAGAGTGCGACGGATTCGATTCAGCGCCCGCTCTTTTCCCATCACCGCCAGCATATCGAAAAGGCCGGGACCAATCGCCGTTCCCGAAACCGCCACGCGCACGGGATGAACCAAATCGCCCATACCACGCCCCGTCCGCTCGGCCAGCGCATGGAGCGCCGCATCCGTAGCCGCCGCCGTGAACGGCTCCACCGTCTCCAGCACCGCCAACTCTTCCCGTAGAATGCCGATCGCGCCTTCTTTCAATAGGCGTTTTTTGACACTCTTTTCGTCGTAGGCAAAATCCTCGGTGAAAAAGAAAACCGCCTGCTCACCCAAATCGGAATAGAGCTTGATGCGCTCGCCCATGCACGTCACCACGGATCGGAAGTAATCCGCATCGATGTCCTCCCGCCAAAGCCCCTTTTGATTCATGGCCGCGCGGCAACCCGAGACAATTTCCTCAGAACCACGTCGCTTCAGATGCTCGCCATTCATCCAGAGCAGTTTCGTCATATCGAGTTGGCTCGGTGCGCTACGCACACGATCGAGCGTGAAAAGTTTCACCATATCCTCTCGCGACATCACCTCGAGGTCTTCCCCCGGAGACCATCCCAACAGCGCCAGCGAGTTGAACAGCGCTTCCGGAAGGAACCCCTTCTCCTGAAAATCGCCCACATACGCCGCACCATCGCGCTTGGAATACGGCTTGCCCTGCGCATTCACGATCATCGGCAAATGCGCAAACTTCGGCATCGGCGCACCGATCGCCTCATACATCGCCACATGCTTGAACGTGTTCTCCACATGGTCATCGCCGCGAATCACGTGAGAGATTCCCATCGTGATGTCATCCACCACATTCCCCAAATGGAACACCGGGGATCCATCCGAGCGTACGATCACAAAATCCTTCAAATCTTCCGCCTTCTTGGAGAGGTCGCCCTTCACCTCGTCATGGAAGAAAATATCCTTTCCCGGCATTTTGAACAGAATGCACTCGCCCTTGCCCGTTCCGCCCTTGTCCTCCTTATAGGCCGCGCCCTTTGCCAGCAACATCTCCGCCACCTCCAGATGGCGAACTTTCTGCGTGCTTTGATAAAGCGGCGTACCGTCAAAGTCCAACCCCAGCCAAGCCAGTGAATCGATCACCGTCTTCACCGCCGCCGGCGTGGATCGTTCCATGTCCGTGTCTTCAATCCGCAGTAAAAACTCGCCGCCCTCGTGACGCGAAAAAAGCCAGTTATAGATCGCCGCTCGAATATTCCCGATATGAACATTCCCGGTAGGGCTCGGCGCAAAACGTGTTCGGATCGTCATAGATTCACAACCTTTCCAATATAGCCGCGCATCATACCCGCCCCTCCCCCCTCCCGCAAGCACGGCCGATCGCCCAGAGGCCTTTGGGATACTGTTTTATAAAACAATAGCCCTTTTTCGGCAACCCTGTTCCAGCGTTCTTTTCCGCACGAACAATCCCAAACCGGCAAAACCGTCGGGATACTGTTTTATAAAACAATAGCCGTTTTCCTAATGCCGATTTTTCTTTTCTCTTCGGGTTTAATTCTCAATTGTGGGTGAAATGAACTGTCCCATGCCCACCTCTCGCTATGACTCGATCATCCTCGCCCACGGCGGGGGGGGCACGTTGACGTCGGCCTTGATCCATCAGATTTTTCTGCCGGCTTTTGGCTCACGGACGACAGCCCCCCATGATTCGACGTTGTTTTCCATTGGGGGCCGACGCGCAGCACTCACCACAGATTCCTATGTGGTTCAACCTCTCTTTTTTCCCGGAGGCAATATCGGCTCCCTCGCCGTTCATGGCACGGTGAACGATTTGCTGATGTCCGGCGCAAAACCCATCGCGCTGACGGCTGGCTTTATTCTGGAAGAAGGGCTGCCTCTCGACACCTTGCGCCGCGTGGTGGAATCCATGCAACACTCTGCGGCAGCGGCCGGCGTATCCATCCTTGCCGGCGACACCAAGGTGATTGGCCGCGCGAACGGAGACGGGATCTATATCAACACCAGTGGCGTGGGTGAGGTGGTTGTGGAAGAACCTCTAGCACCGGAGCGCATTCAAACCGGTGATGTCCTGATCCTCACCAGCGATATCGGGCGCCATGGCATTGCGGTAATGGCCCAACGCCACGGCCTGACCTTTGATCCTCCCGTTGAAAGTGATTGCGCATCTCTGCATGCACCTCTCCTAGACCTCTTCGCAAAGGGCCCCGTCCCCCATTGTGCCCGCGATCTCACGCGCGGCGGATTGGGCGGCGCCCTGTGCGAACTGGCATATGCGGCCCATCTGGATTTTCAAATCGATGAAGCCCTTCTTCTTGTCACCAAGCCTGTGAAGGCCGCATGCGAATTGCTTGGCTTTGACCCCCTGTTTGTAGCCAATGAAGGCTGTGCGATTCTCTTTGTTCCACCCGATTCTGTGGACGCCACACTTGCCATTTTGAAACGTTATTCGGTCATGGCTAATGCCCGAGTCATCGGAGAAGTCGGCCCGGCAGGCGGGCATGTATCCGCTCGCACCGCGCTCGGCACTCTGCGCCGAGTCATGCCACCATCCGGCGAACAACTACCCCGAATTTGTTGAACAAATTCCGATGCGGTTCCCCGAGTTCAAGACGGACACGGGCAAGCATTCATTTTGACGAAGACCCATATGCCGTTGAGTATAAACTGTCTCCGGCCTCCATCCCCAGATCACGGCGATTTTGCCAGTCCCTGCTCAAAGGCATAACGCATCAGTTCGGCGTTACTGGCCAATTCCATTTTTCTCAGGATCCGAGTGCGATAGGTGCTAAGGGTCTTGGGACTGAGGTTCATGCGCCGAGCCATATCGGCGAGGGTCACCCCTTCGGCAATCTGCCGAAAAACTTCAAATTCGCGGTCGGACAAACGTCGATGGGAAGTGTCGACATGACCCGGCGGTTGAATTTTCTTTCGGAGCGAATCGAGGGCGGCAGGAGAGAGATAGGTGCCGCCTGAAGCGGCGCAGCGCACGGCCGCGATCAGCTCCTTCTTTTCGCAGGCCTTTGTGAGGTAGCCGGCGGCACCCGCCTTGATGCAACGTGCCGCATACTGGGCTTCCGGATGCATGCTGAGAATCAACACGGGCAAACGATTATTCTCGATCTTGATTTGCTTGAGCGTCTGCATGCCATTCATTCCGGGCATGGTCAAATCGAGCAGCACCACATCCATCTGCGTGTCACGAATTCGTTGAAGAGCTTCTGGCCCCGAGGCCGCCGTGGCCACAACAGAAATGCCGGGTTCGGAAGACAACACGTTGGCCAAGCCTTCGCGAACAATGGCATGGTCATCCACAATCAAAACACGAATCATCTTCGCCCTTCACGGTTCTCTGTGCGAGAAAGTGGCACGGTAATTCGCACCGTTGTTCCCTGTCCGGGCTTGCTTTCAATTTGCGCAATGCCTCCCAGTGAGGAGGCGCGTTCTCGCAGTTGACTCAAACCAAACGAAGTGGGGCTTTCAGCCACACCCGGCTTCATCCCTCGACCATTGTCCTGAATGACCAGCGAGAGCCATGTGCCATCGCCAAAGAGTCGGATGTCAACCGAGGTGGCATGGGCATGGCGCGCAATATTGGTCACACATTCCTGAGTCATTCGATAAAAGGCCACTGCCAGATGTTGATCCAGCGATTCCGGAACATGGTCGACTTCGAAATGAAACGGAATCTTGAGTCGTTTTTCGCTTTCGTGGATAATCCACTCCAGAGTCGCCACCAACCCGAAGTCGTCCAACATGGCGGGCCGCAAATCCATGGAAATATGATGAATCATCATGACCACGTCATCGAGTGTGCGCTTCAGACTAGATAGCGAAACAGCGGATTCGCCTGCCGCATTTTCCGGCATGGCTTCCAGCAACATGACATCCATCCGGGCACGGGTCAGCATCTGCCCTACTTCATCATGCAACCAAACGGAGAGGCGGCGACTTTCCTCTTCGCGAACCGTTTGCAAGTGTTGGGTCAATTCGCGCAGGCGAACGGCCATTTTCTGACGCTCTTCTTCTGCCCGTTTGCGCTCCGTGATGTCTTGAGCAATCCCGAATATCCTGAGTGTCCTTCCGTTTTCATCTTTTCCAATTTTAAACTGGACGACAATATGCCGGGTAGAACCATCTCGACGAAGAATCCTGTGCTCCACCCGTGACGTGTATCCGGGGTTGGACGCCCGAAGCGCTTTGTTCACTTCGTCAGCTACAAGATGCCGATCTTCCGAGAGGAAAAATTTTTGGGCAAACGCTCCCGTCGCCATTTGATAGCCACCTTCAATTTGTGCCGTCGTACCAAACAACGTGTAAAACCGGTCGTCAAAGGTGAATAGGCCCGTGCTGACGTCATATTCCCAATTCACCAAGTGGGCTATATCCATCGCCTCTGCCAACAGGCGGCGGTTGGCTTGCAGCCCCTCCTCCATCATTTTACGCTCGGTGATATCGGTATCACTGCCTCGGAACCCACGCAACTCGCCGGCTTCATTCAACAATGGAATGCCGTTACTGGAAAACCAGATCAGGCGCCCGTCTTTCGTAAGCGCTGGATTCAAAAAATTGGTGAACCGCTCATTGCGGCGTCCGGCGACAAAGGCAAGTTGTTTGAATTCTTCTCGTCCGGCCTCCGGAAACAGATCATAGAAGTGCATCCGTCCAACCAACTCCTCAGGCCGATAACCCAACACCTGTTCCACCACATGGCTGACAAAGGTATAGCGTCCCTCGGCATCCAGTTCCCATGCAATGGTCCGGCTCTGCTCAGCCAACTGATCGCAGCGTTCCTTGCTTTCTTTGAGAGCCTCTGCCGTTCGCTGACGTTCCGTTACATCCAAATACATTCCCAGCACACCGGAAATTTCGCCTTGAGCATTTTGCAACGGGATCTTGCTTGTAAGGAGCGAATTTCGTTTTCCATCCGGCATCGTTTGAGGCTCTTCAATCAACAACTTGGAGATGCCACTCTCGATGACCTGGCGATCATCAGCGCGATACGATTCTGCCTGCTCGCGCCAAACCATTTGGAAATCGTCTTTTCCGATGAGTTCTTTTGGATCGGCAAAACCAGCATCCCGCGCGAAGGCCTCGTTGCAACCGCGGTAAACGAGATTCTTGTCCTTCCAAAATACCCGCGCAGGTAGCATGCGGACAATTTCCTCACTGAGTGGATTATCCGGTGCTTGGGAGGCTGAAGTTGAAAAGGTTTCTTCCATACGGCAAACGGCTTAGAATCTTAATGCGATCGCGTGTTGGAGTCAGAAAAAGAAGGTTCGGTTCGCATCTCAATCCGTGTCCGGTTGTTGGAGTGACTCCAAAATTTTGGCGGCAAGGTCTTTCATGGTAAAGGGCTTTTGAATGAAGCTGACTCCGTCGTCCAAGACGCCGTGGTGGGCAATCACATCCGCCGTGTAGCCCGACATGAATAGTTGCTGGAGCCCCGGCCGAAGCGATGTCAGAGTCAAGACCAGATCGCGCCCATTCATTTCGGGCATGATGACATCCGTGAGCACAAGGTCAATGGTGCCGCGATATTCGCGCGCTAATCGAATGGCCTCGCTGGGCGACGACGATGCCAGCACCGTGTAGCCTTGGCGCTCCAACATGGACCGCGTCATGTTTTGATGCGCCAATTCGTCTTCCACCAGCAGAATGGTGGCGTGGTCCGGCTTCCGGGTAGCCGCGTCATCCGCATTCTGCTCAATCAGCGGGTCCTGAACATGCAAGGGAAGGAACAGGGTGAAAGTGGAACCCTTGCCCTTCTGGCTCAAGACTCGGATGATGCCATGGTTTTGTTTGACGATGCCATACACCGTGGCCAGCCCCAATCCGGTGCCTTCTCCCGGCTTCTTGGTCGAAAAGAAGGGCTCAAAAATATGGGTCTGCGTATCTTCGTCCATACCACAGCCTGTGTCACTCACGCTTAGACTCACATAGTCGCCCAGAATGGCCCCGGCATACCGCGCACAGGCATCTTCATCAAAAACAGTCAGTCCGGTTTCAATGGTGACTTTGCCCACATTGCCAATGGCATCGCGAGAGTTCACGCACAAGTTGACGAGAATTTGATCGAGCTGCGACGGGTCCATCAGGATTGTGGCCGCTTTTGAACCGGGACGCCAATCCAATGCAATCTGCTCGCCAATGAGCCTGCGCAACATGTTGAGCATGCCGTGGACGGTTTCGTTCAGGTCCAGCACTTTAGGCACAACGGTTTGCTTGCGGGCAAAAGCCAACAACTGCCGAGTCAGATCGGCAGAACGCGTGGCGGCCTTGCGAATTTCCAGCAGGCCATCGTGAACAGGATGTCCGGGGGAGATCATATCCAGCCCCAGTTCGGTATAGCCGAGAATCACCCCCAGCATATTGTTGAAATCGTGCGCCACACCTCCCGCCAAGCGACCGATGGATTCCATTTTTTGAGCTTGGTTCAATTGATTTTGCAGCGACTCCCTGGTGTCATCCGCTTGTCGGCGGTGGGTGATATCTTCGGCAAAACCCAGCATATGGGAATCATCCAACCGCACCGCCGAAACCGACCACCATCGACTCTCGCCGGAGGAATGAATGAACCGAAATTCGCCAATGGCAGACCCCTTCTCCCGAACTTGCTGGAAGTGGGCAATGCCCGCTGCCCGGAATTCCGATGCCAGCAGGTCGGGAATGGTCTTGGTCTTCAACTCGTCCTCGGAATAGCCCGACAGTTGACAGGCCGCCGGATTAACGTCCAGATAGCGCCCCGACATGTCGGCAATAAAAATCCCCATCGGAGCCGACTCCACATAGCTACGCCACTTTTTCTCGCTCTCCCCCAGCGCGGTGGTGCGTGCATGCACAAGCGCTTCCACATGGGCTTGACGGCGAAAGGCCTCCCGGAAGGAATAGATATACCAAAAGGCGGTGCCTCCGAGGATCAGAAGAATGAACTCGAACAGGATGAACGAAAACAATCGAGCCGTGTCCTGTCCCTGACGAACCAAGTCACGCGGCAACTCGATCGTGAGAAGAAGCGCGGGCCTTCCCTCAAAATCGGGGAGAACCACATGCCCCGTCAAGGTGTCTTGACTCGTTTCTTCAAGACGGGTTAATCCTCCCGCCAGTTGATCAAAAAGCGATTTTTGTTTTTCAGAAAGCGGGGCGCTCCGGAGATCGGCCGTCCTAATTTCTACACCCAATTGCTCGGAAAGATCGGAGAGAATCGACTTTCGAAGAAAGCGCCCCATGATCAGAGTGCCACGAGGGGGGCCATCCAAATGCGAAGGCAAAATGGCGCATGAGGCCATCAGCATGGGACCGAACTCCGTCAGGAAAAGCCCGGTGCGAGCTTGCCGAGGCTCGGGATGCCGAAAAAAGACATGATCTGAAGGAAGAGAATCCATCGAAAAAGACTCTGGCGCAATAGGCCGCTCCTGAAAAGGATCATAGGCTCCCTTCCACAGCGGTTTTCCTTGGAGATCAAACACCAGCACCATGTCGATCTGGGTTTGCTCCGAGAGCCCTGGCCATCTCAAATTAGTATCCACAAAGCCCGAGTTTTGATCCGAAGCAAAGGCATAGAGGTCGTCCCAAAAGGCCCAGTCTTTTGCCGTTTTGCCAAGATGGCCCGCTTCCCTCCGAATGACGTCCGCCGTACCGTTTAGCTTCTTCAGCGCGTCCTTTTTTTCAAGGGCCAAGTAGTTGGGCATAATGGCAAACTTTTCGACAATGTGGTTAGCCACAAATCCCAGCGGAATCAGCAATCCCATGAACAACAGAGACCTCACCCAGAGCACACGCCACGGCCGGGACGACACGATAGGCTTGCGGGCATCCTGCGCCTCCCGCAATTCAAGGGTGCGCTGGACGATGATGCGGCGCAAGTGAACAATCCAGACCAACAACAAAATGGCAATCGCCATGGCCGCCAAAAAACCCACGCTTAGGGCTATGGCATGACCCGATCTCCAGAGGGACTCCTCGCCATATTGGGTCCCGATCCACCGAGTGGAGAGAGTTTCAAATACTCCTTCTTCTCGTGCCCGACTCATCCCCTTATTCAAAATGCTCAGCAATTCCCCACGACCTTCCTTCACGGCCATGCCATTGCGCCCGATGTAGAGCGGTTCTCCCACCGACTTCATTTGGTGGACGATTCCCCGACTGAAGAGATGGTAGAGCACAATGGGCCGATCTCCAATCATGGCGTCGGCGTTGCTCGCAATCACTTGGTCTGCGGCATCGCCAAAAGAATCGGTCGGCACCACTTCATGGGATATATCCTTGGAGGCAAGGAATTCTGCCGCATAATCCCCGCGCTGCATGGCAATTCGCTTTCCACGCAAATCCCGAATGCTTAAAATATCAGGACGTTCGGACCGGACGAAAATGAGAGAGGGGACGTCCCACGTCATCGGCGAGAAATCAAACCGCTGATCGCGGTCTTCGCTATAAAACAAACTGGTCAGAACATCGGATCGCCCCTCCAGCACGGCCTCCTGCGCCTGCTGGAAACTCATGTTTTGGAAGACCACGTTGAATCCCAGTTCGCGAGACATCCACCGGACTAAATCAATGCTCATGCCTTGGCTTTGACCCTCGTCATCGATGAATTCAAACGGCGGATACGCGGTCTGACTCACAAACCGTACAGGATCGTTATTCTTGAGCCAATCGCACTCCGCTTCGGTCAGAAGATCCGGAACGGCCCAAACAGCCACGTTCCAAACAAGCCAAACAAGGAGAAATAGCCCAGCCCGTAGTTCTGCTGTTTTTCGCTGCTGCATTTTCATTTTCCTCTTCCTTCCAACACCTCACGAAGTTTGGCCGCAAGGTCTTTCATGGAAAATGGCTTCTGAATAAATCGAACTCCTTCGTCCAGGATTCCGTGGTGGGCGATCACTTCGGCCGTATAGCCCGACATGAAGAGGCGCTTAATCCGGGGACGAATCGGCAACAAGGCCTTGGCCAAATCACGGCCGTTCATGTCCGGCATAATGATGTCGGTCATGAGCAAATGGATTTCATCTGGATACTGTTTCGCCAATTGAACCGCTTCGGACGGGGTGGATGCCGGCAGAACGGTATATCCTTGGCGCACAAGCATGGCGCGGGTCATGTTCAGGAGAGCCGGATCGTCTTCCACCAGCAAAACGGTGGCGTGGCCGGGCTCCAGCGACTTTTGAGTCTCAGAGAGTTTCGGCAACGGAACAGACGTAGGCACATGCCGAGGCAGATAGATCTTGAAGGTGGTTCCCCGCCCTTTCTCGCTCGACACATCCACGAATCCATTGTTCTGCTGGGCGATTCCGTAGACTGTAGCCAACCCCAAGCCCGTCCCCTCGCCTACTTTTTTGGTCGTGAAGAACGGCTCAAAGATGTACTTCATCGTTTCGGCATCCATGCCGCATCCACTGTCCCGAACTGTTATGCACACAAAGTCGCCGGGCAGGAATCCCACATGCTGGGCGCATACAGTCGGGTCCAAGGTGACCACCGTCGTCTCGATGTGAATCTCGCCGTTGCCCTCGATGGCATCGCAGGCGTTCACACACAGGTTGACCAGAATCTGATCGATCTGGGAAGGGTCCACCTTCAGCAGACTCACCTCACGGCAAGGCCTCCACGTCAGCACAATGTTTTCGCCAATCAGGCGACGCAACATTTTGAGCATGCCTTCCACCGTTTCGTTCAGATCCAAGACCTTGGGAGTGATGGTCTGCTTTCGGGCAAATGCCAGCAGTTGACGAGTCAGATCGGCCGAGCGCTCAGCAGCCTTTCGTATTTCCATCAATCCGTCATGAAGGGGATGGCCCGGCGGCACCGAATCGAGCGAGAGCTCCGTGAACCCGAGAATCACCCCCAGCATGTTATTGAAATCGTGGGCCACGCCGCCGGCCAAACGCCCAACCGATTCCATTTTCTGAGCCTGATTCAATTGCGCTTGGAGCGACTCGCGCGCCTCCTCTGCCCGTTTGCGCCCGGTTAAATCGACGTCAATGCAAAACAGTTCGGGTTCGTGGCCGGGAATGTGAACCACCACTTGGCTCGATTCCACCTCCACCCTCGCCCCGTCTTTCCTCACCAGTTGCAACTCTGCCGTAGGAATAGGACCTTGGGTTTCCGACATGGCCTTCAAGGATTCCTCAACATGCGACCGAATCCCCGCCGGAATGATCAGATCCAGTAGATTGGTACCGATGGCTTCCTGTGCGGAAAATCCATACAGCAATTCCGATGCAGAATTCCAATAGCGAACCGTGCCATCCAGCGCATAGCCCTGAACGGCCACCGAGGGCACATTCTGGAAAAGGCTACGAAATCGCTGCTCGCTTTCTCTCAGCGCTTCCTCGGCCAATTGCAAGCTACGCTCGGTTTCGATGCCACGAAACACCCGCTCCATCACGCTGGGCAGGCGTTCAATCAGCTCCGTATCCTTGAGCATATAGTCGGCAGCACCCAGCTTCATCATGTCGACAGCCAAGCGCTCGTCGCCCTGCCCCGTCATCATGACAAAGTACACATGTATCCCGCGCCCGGCCAACGCGGTCACGATTTCGCGCCCGGACATGTCCGGCAGTTTTTGGTCCAGCAACAGCACTTGCTGGGGGTCCTCCGAAAGGCATTCGATGGCCTCGGCTCCACTCGCCAAGCCGACGGCCTCCAAGCCCACCTTACTCAAGGCCCGCAGGATCAGGGTCCGCAATCCCTCATCATCTTCCACGACTAAGACGCGGCGGGAAAAAGGGCGATCCGATTTCGCGTGTCTGCTCATGAAAACCTTTACTCCCGTTCTCGCTGCGGCACCTGCACCACTGACAGAAACAGTCCCAACTGACGGATGGCATTGACAAAATCATCGTATTCGACCGGCTTGGTGATGTAACTGTTGCACCCCAGCAAATGGCAATGCGACACCTCGCGCGGATCGTCGGTGGTGGTGATGATGATCACCGGCATTTGTCGCAACAGAGGATCTTCTTTTATGCGTCGGAGAACAACCGTTCCATCCACCTTGGGCATTCGAATATCCAGAAGAAGAATATAGGCCCGCTCCGGATCCCGATGGTGCCCCTCTCCCTCGAAGAAGAGAAAATTCCCGATTTCTTGGCCGTCTCGGAATCGAATCATGTCGTTCGCCACGCCCGACCGGGTGAGATTCTTCTGTATCAGCCCGGCATGCCCGTCGTCATCGTCTGCAATCAGAATCACGACTTCTTTGTTCATGCGCTCGCCTCCGTTCTTTCCAGTTGCGATGTCTTATCCCGCGGCAAGGCCACATAAAAGCGACTTCCTTCGCCAAGGGTCGAATCCACCCGGATGTCTCCATCCAAGCGGCTCAAAATTTGGCGAATGATCGTCAACCCTAAACCCTCCCCATCCGTTTTGGATGGTTCGAGGCGATAAAACAGTTCAAACACCTTCTCACATTGCTCCAGCGGAATACCAACTCCATTATCCTCTACACAATATACACATCGGTTCCCGTCTTCAATACCACGGATGGCAATCACGCCAAGCCGGGAAGGATCCAGATACTTTAATGCGTTCTCTAACAAATTCGCGAACACCTGAATCACCTGCACTTCATCGCCGCGACAAGGGGGCAACTCGCCCACGCTCACCGTCACCTTCAACTTCCGAATCTGAAACTCGAGGGAAGAGACCACTCGCCCCACCAACTCGTTCATGCGAAGTGGAACAATCGTCATCGCGGCTCTCCCCATCCGCGACAATTTCAGCAACCCCTTGAGCAAGCCATCCATCTGTTTCGTACTGGTGCGAATATGCCGCAACGCCAGACTCATGTCCGGCAACTGCGTGCGGATCAGGGCCTCCAGCTTCGAGGCATCCACATTCTCACATTCCATCGTCCGAATTATCTCCCCCAATGCGTATTCCAGTTCCCGGCCATACCCATCCACATTCACCAACGGCGAACGCAGATCATGCGAAGCCACGTAAACCAACTGCTCAAGCTCCTTGTTCTTGCTGGCGATGACGTGCTGAATTTTCTTTGTGTCCGTAATGTCGGTACTGATGGTGGCAAATCGATTTTTTCCCGGCGACACCACCGAGATGGCAAAGTGCTTATCCATCGGAGGAAAATACGTTTCAAAGTGGTGGGGTTCTCCGCTCAGAGCCACACGGGTAAACTCCTCCAAATAGGGCGGCACAGGCGTTCCATAGACCTCCGTGGCCAATTTTCCAACGGCCGCCTCACGCATGATCCCCGTAATGTCGCCATATGCCCGATTGCAGTCCGTGATGCGATAGTTCACAGGTTGGCCCAGAGGATCCATCACGACCTCGTGCAGGACCACCATCTCCGTCATCGACGCAAACAATGCCTGCAGTTTTTCTTCACTTTCGCGAAGCGCCACTTCCGCCTGTTTGCGCGCCGAAATATCTCGAACAATCAGAAACAACCCTTTCACAAAAGGGTTGTGCAGCAAATTGCTACCCGTGGCTTCCAGCCAAATCCATCGTCCCTCCTTGTGCCAATAGCGATACTCTGCGCTCCCTCTGGAATCCGGAATGGGAATACACGCCTGAATGGTTCCCACTGCCGTCGGCTGATCGTCGGGATGAATCAAATCCAACGTGGACTCCATATCCAAGATTTCTTGTGTCGAATAGCCCACAATCGTTTCCACTTGGCCACTCACATAGAGGGCTTTGCCGTGGATGTCGATGATCTGGGTAATATCGCCCGAGTTTTGCACCAGCGTCTTGAATCGATTCTCGCTCTGTCGTAGCGAGGCCTCCGCCTGCTTGAGATCGGAGATATCCGTATGGATTCCCACGATGCGAGTGATCGCACCCTGCGCATCCCGCCGGGCAACCTTCCCGTGTCCTCGAATCCACATCCAATCTCCCCCTTTTCGCAAGAATCGAAAGTCGATATTGAATTCCCGGGCATGCCCCGACAGGTAGTCTTGAAGTGCGCACTGACAATACCCAAGATCCTCCGGATGCACCCGCTTGGACCACTCGTCAAAGGCGTGAGGAAATTCGTTCGGCTCATACCCCGCTAGTGTGAAGTAGCGCGTATCGTAAAAAACCCGATTCTCCTGCACATCCCAGTCCCACAAACCAGAGCGCGCCGCATCCATGGCGATGGCCAACCGTTCTTGGCTCAGGCGCAACTCTTCTTCCGCCCTTTTCTGCTCCGTAATATCGCGGAACTCCACGACCCGAACCGGCTTCCCTCGATAGGGAATTTCGCGCGCTTCCAAGCGAAGAGGATATTCCTCACCGTTTTTCCTTACCCCAATGGCCTCATACGGTTTTTCGTATCGGGCTACTATTTGACTCCGCACAAAATCACGCATTTTCTCTGAAATCAGCAACAACCCATTCATGCCCATCAGTTCATCCACCGCAAATCCGGTCATGACCGACAGTCCGTGGTTGCAGTCCAAAATAACCCCCTTGTCGTGAATGGCAATGCCACCAAACGAGGCATTGTGCAGGGCTTTGAACCGTTGCTCGCTATCCTCCAGCGCCTCCAGTTGGCGACTCTCCGCATTCTCGATGCGCTCCACCAACGCGCGGTTGGTCTGGCGCAACGCTTCAATCTCCTTTTCCAGAATCTCTATGCTTTTGTTCATGCCGTTCCCTTTGGATTCGCGGCGGTGTCTCGAGCCCCCCCCTCGTTCAGCAACTCCGTCACCTTGCTGGACAGCCCCTTCATGGTGAACGGTTTTTGGATGAAATCAGATCCCGCATCCAGAATGCCTTGGCGGATCAGCATTTCATCCGAATGCCCGGACATATACAGACACTTCAACGGCGGATGCCGAACGGGAAGAGCGCGGAACAAGTCACGCCCGCTCATGTCGGGCATCATCATATCCGTCATCAACAGATCGATGGGTCCCGGATGCGTCTTGCCGATCTCGATGGCTTCATGGGGGTGATCCGTGGCCAACACGTGATAGCCCTGCCGTTCCAGCAAGCTTTTCACCATATTCAGAATCGACGGTTCATCGTCTACCAGCAAAATCGTCGCGCTACCGAGAGGCATCGGCTTTTCATCCTTGCGGGCAACCTCGACCTCCGCCTGCGGAGCATGCTGCGGCAGATAAATATCAAAGGTCGTTCCCTTGCCCCGCTCGCTTTGAACCTCAATGAATCCCTTGTTTTGCCGAACCACCCCGTGGACGGTCGCCAACCCCAACCCCGTCCCCTCGCCCACGCCCTTGGTTGTGAAGAATGGCTCAAAAATATGCAACAGCGTTTCCGGATCCATCCCGCATCCATTGTCGGTCACCGACAACCGCACATAGGCACCCGGAACCACCTCGTCGCGCCCGGCACAGGCGACCTCATCCAGTTCAAGGGAGGCCGTTCGAATGGCAATCGTGCCACGATCTCCAAACGCATCACGGGCGTTGACGCACAAATTCACCAGAATCTGATCGATCTGGGAGGGGTCCATGCGGATCGGTCCCAGGTCACCTCCGGGACACCACTCCAGACTCACCGGCTCGCCCAACAGTCGGCGCAACATCTTGAGCATGCCCTCCACCGTTTCATTCAAATCCAATATTCGAGGAACGACAGCCTGCTTTCGCGCAAACGCCAACAACTGGCGAGTCAGATTGGCCGATCGCTCCGTTGCATTTCGAATTTCCAACAAACTGTCATGCAACGGTTGTCCCGATGGCACACCTTCCAGCGCCATTTCCGTGTAGCCCAGAATCACGCCCAGCATATTGTTAAAATCGTGCGCCACCCCTCCTGCCAGCCGCCCCACGGATTCCATTTTCTGCGCATGCGCCAATTGCGCCTGCAACTTCTCCCCCTCTGCCTCGGCCTGCTTGCGCTGCGTGACATTCTCGTGCATCAACACAAATCGGTCTGGCGTTCCGGAACTATTCAGTAACGGAAATGCCACCATGCGAATCCAAACTGTTCGATCCGGCAAATCCGGGTGCACCTCTCGGGCATTGTAGGAGTAGTCCGGAAAATGTACCACCTCCCCCTGTTGAACCCGTTGAAACAATTCCGCGCCCCCTTGCTTCACAATCTGGGAATCGCGAAACACCGAGAAATCGGCTGGTGAAGGCCCTCCAAACAGCCGGTCATGCGCCGCATTCACTTGAAGCGTAAAGCCACCCTTGTCCACAATCTGAATCGACATGGGATTATGCTCGATGATGTCCTCCAGCGTTTTCTCCGCCCGCTTGCGTTCCTCTTCCAATCCAATCGCCGAGGCCAAAATGCCCAGCACGCGCAACTCGTCCGGACTGGGTTCCACATCGTCCAGAAAGAACCCACAGAGACAGCCCACCGTGGAGCCCCCGCACTGCACCGGATGCCCGACATAGGTTTTCCAGCCATTCCGCAACACCGTGGGCAAATACCGAAACGACTCATTCTCGTTCAAATGACGATGTACAAAAGGAACCCCCTTCTCACAACTGATCAAGCCAAAGCAAATTGTTCCCTCTGCCTTGCGCGTGAAGGGATAATCTTTCGGCGCCTGCCAACGACCAATGGTGTTGAGCATTCCGGCATCATATCGACTATAAAACGCACTGGATGCCCGAAGCAAATATCCGCACAGTTCCGTCAGTCGCATGCAGTTGGTCTGGTAATCCGTGCCCAGCCCCAACAGACAGGCATTGATTTCTGTCAAGTGCCGCTCGCTCTCCCGCAATTCACGTTGCGACCGAATCAATTCTTCGTTGGCCTTTTCCAGTTCGGCCGTGCGCTCACGAACCGTCCCCTCCAACCGCTCCTGGTAATTGCGCTTCTCCCGCAAGAGCCGGGCATGTTCCAGACCCTTTTCAACTGCATGGGCAATGATCGCCATGTCTTCCACCGGCTTGAGAATATAATCCCAGGCACCCAACTTCAGGGCCTGAATCGAATCGGCCATGTTCCCCGTTCCGGAAATCACAATCAGCGGCATCCCCGGCGATATTTTTTTTGCCCGTTTCAACACCTCCAACCCACCCATTTCGGGCATCCGCAAATCCGTCAGCACCAAATCCGGATGCTCCCGCGCGACAATCTCCAACCCCACTCTCCCATTCTCGGCCGACAGCACACGGTATTCCAGATCCTCCAGATAATTGGCGACGCTTTCGCGAAGCGCCTCGTTGTCATCGATCACCAAAAGCGTTTCATTCATGGCCGGGTCGCTTTCTGCTGAGTCCGAATATGCTGCTTCAATGTGCGCTCCAGATCCGCCAAATCCGTAATGGTTTTTTCAAATACGCGCTCAACGGTCGCCGGCAAATCCTTCACATACGAGCGCCCGTCCCCGCTCCGGCACAACTCAGGTGATCCCGTCACAATCACAAAGGCCAACGAAGGACGCATACGATGGGCCTCCCGAATAAAGGAATCCCCACGCATTCCCGGCAGCCGGATATCCACCAGCGCCCCCTCGGGCGACTCCACCTCAAGGAGCTTCAAAGCCTCTTCCGCCGAAGCGGATTGCCACACACGCCAGCCGCAATCTTCGAAATAATCCGCCAAGCTTTCCCTCACCACAACCTCGTCGTCCAACACGAGAACGGATGGATGTTCTGTGCTCATACTTCGCTCCTCTCCAAGGGTAGCCGAATGATAAACGTAGCGCCTGTGCCCGGTTCCGACTTCACCCACAGGTCGCCGCCATGGTTTTCCGTGATGATGAAATACGACACACTCAAACCTAATCCCGTCCCGCGGTCTGTCGCCTTGGTGGTGAAGAAGGGCTCAAACACTCGTTTCCGTGTCGACTCATCCATGCCCGGACCATTGTCTTCGATTTCAATGCGAATTTTCTTTTCGGCCTTCTCGTGCGTCACGCGCAACACAAAGCGCGGGACTTTGCCTTGCGGCTCAGAAGAACGGCATTCCCCCTGCATCGCCTCGGCCCCGTTCCGCAAAATGTTGAGCAGCACCTGCTGGATTTTTCCAGACTGGCACGGCACCGGCGGTAGCCCGGCCTCGTACTCGCGCACAATCTGCACTTGGCGGAAATCAATATTCTTCTTCAAATCGTAATCACTGCCCGCCAAATCGATGCACCGGTCCATCAACTGGGCCACGTCATGCGGTTGGAATCGAGAGTCATCCTTGCGGGCAAAACTCAACATATTGGTGACAATTTCAGATGCCCGCGTACCGGATTGGCGAATATTTTGTAGCATACGAAAAATCCCGCGTGCCTGCATAAACGCCGTAATCATCTCCATGGTGGCCCCAACCTCTTCTGCCGCCTTGCGGTTGGCGGGCAGGTCCGGATTTCCCAACCGTTCGCTCATCACGCTGGCCGTCTGGATCATGCCGCCCAGCGGGTTATTGATCTCATGCGCCATACCTGCCGCCAACCCGCCCACCGACAGCATCTTCTCACTCTGAAGCATCAGCTCTTCCATGCGCACTCGGTCCGTCACATCCGTCACCGCCGCCAGCACACAGACTCTCCCGTCCAATTCGATCTTCGACGCCTGAATGTGGGAAGGAAACGCGCTTCCATCCTTGCGCCGGAACGGAAGCTCGGCAGTAAACACAAATTCACCTCCCGCGGCCTTGTTAAAGGCCGTCTGCACGCGGGGCATCGTTTCCACCGGGTGGATATCCGGAAGCGATAACGCCAACAATTCCTTCCGCTCATAGCCCAGCATTCGGCAAAAGGTGGCATTCGCAAACACCACATCCCGGCTTTCCACATCCAGCCCCAGAATACCCTCCGGCAGGTTCTCCAGCACCGTCCGCACTCTGCGCTCCGACTGCCGCAACTCCTCTCGGCGGGCATATTCCTCCGTCACATCGCGAAACACGAGAACCGCGCCCACCACCGCACCCGTCCCATCGCGAACCGGCGCGCAACTATCGGCTATCTGATATTCCTTCCCGTTCCGCCCAAGCAACACCGTATGGTTCGCCAACCCCACCACGACACCCGAATGAACCGCTCGAGTCACCGGATTGTCCGCCACAGCCCTCGTATGCTCGTTCACAATGTGGAACACCTCGCCCACCTCTCGCCCCATCGCTTCCGCCGTGGACCACCCCGTCATCTGTTCGGCCACTTGATTCAAACTCGAAACACGCCCGTCGCGATCGCACGTCACCACCCCATCACCAATCGAACGGAGCGTAGCCGCCAAGCGCCCCTCGCTCTTCACCAACTCGGCCGTCCGTCGCTCCACCAACCCCTCCACATGCGCCTGCCGTCGGAGCAAATCGCCCGCAGAGACCATGCCCCACGCAACAAAAGTCAGCCCCACCATCACCATCGCCACGAGTAGAATCATCGACATCAGCCGCGCCGCCATCCGCCCTTGCTGGACAATCTCTCGGGGCATTTCCATCGAAATCAGCACCTGAGGAAGCCCCTCCTCGGTGGCCAGCAGCCCGTGCAGTTGCAGTTGATCCTCCCCCACGATTTCCATCCATGAAACACCCGGAATGAGTTTGGCGAACAAGTCTTTTTCATGCTCGCTCATCAACGGGGAGTCCACGGGAAACACCTTCACGTGGGGAACCTTCCTCTGCGCGGACAATGTCTTCGACAGACTCTCCCAAAAGGCTTCCACCCGGGCGGCGGGCTCCACGGCCTGACTCGCACGCTGCACCCCATCCATCACATCCGACATCAACCGATCCGCCTCTTTCGCCTCCAGCCGCTGATAGCCCGGCATCAGGATATAGCGATTCAAAGCGAAATCGCCCGCCACACAAAGAGACACCAGAACGAGCGCAAACACCAACCCGTGCTGGCGAATCCGCCGGAGAGAAAGGTTGGCCACCGGCCGCATCGCATCTCTCGACTCGAGCAACTCCCGAACCTGTTCCATGTCCCGTCGATGCCGCCGCCAGATGCCCACCGCCATCGAAAGCGCCACCAACATCACCAGCATCAAAAAGGCAGGCAACGACACCGCCACCAGTACCTTCTTTTGCCAATCGCGGGCATCCACATCCATGCCCAGCACCGCCAACACGTTCCCCGATTGCGG
This sequence comes from uncultured Verrucomicrobiota bacterium, assembly GCA_964647595.1. Classification (GTDB taxonomy): domain Bacteria; phylum Verrucomicrobiota; class Kiritimatiellia; order CAIQIC01; family Lenti-01; genus Lenti-01. The sequence continues at coordinate 91,174 of CAZYGH010000008.1, read as the reverse complement.
GTCCAGAATGGGAACCAACCCCGACACCCAAACGCCCCAATCATCGCGCGTCGGCCCTTCTGCGCCGACCACCCCTTGATCAAACGCATCCTTCAATGTTGTAGAGGGCACATCATATACCAGCCCCGGCGCCACATAATCCGGCGAATGGTCCGGCTCCGCGCTCACAAAGAAAAAGATGTCGCCATTCTCCTTTCGCCCCATGAAATAGGCATAGCGGCACTGCTGGCTGGCTTTCCGAACGGCGGCCAACTGGTTGTGCAATCGGCGATAATCCGGCTTCGCCAAATCCGCATCGGTTCCCTCCAGCGCCTGAATGTTGCTTACGTCGACCGCCTGCGCCACCATCCGCACCTGTTGCAAAAACTCGTCTCGCAACTTCCGATCCGCCCGCTGCATCAAAATGCCAAAGACGAGACCCCACCCCACCAGCGCCACCACACCCCAAAATCCAATCCAATATGCCCGGCCGAGTTTCATGCGCCCCTCCCTTCCCGCAACCGTTTTCCACACGGTGGAAAACTTTTTTCCACACGGTGGAAAACTTCTTTCAGGCGCAGGGCAGCGTACGTCCTCATTCGAATTCACTTCCCGCTTGCAAGGTTTCCTGAACGCGGATTTCCATCTCCTGCAGGGTAAACGGCTTTTGAATAAAGTGAACGGTTGCGTCCAGAATTCCCCGTTGGGCCAACGCCTCGTCCGTGTGCCCCGACATATAGAGGCATTGAATCTCGGGCTGATGTTGCAAAATGCGCTGGAACAAGGCGCGGCCATCCATTTCGGGCATGATCACATCCGTGATGAGAAGATCGATTCTTCCCGAATGGCCCTCTGTCAGACGGATGGCTTCCAAGGGGCTGCTTGCCGCCAAAACCGAATATCCACGTTTTTCCAACAGGCTCCGCACCATCTGTAAAATGGCCGATTCGTCTTCCACCAGCAAAATGGTTTCGTGGCTAGGCTCGGGGAATGGCACTCGCCCCGGTTCATCCACGGCTTCGGTTTTGGCTTTGTTTTGAGGAATGAACAGGGTCAAGATCGTCCCTTTGCCAAGCTCGCTTTCCACGCCGATGAACCCGCTATTTTGCTTCACAATGCCATACACGGTGGCCAACCCCAGGCCCGTTCCCTGACCAATCTCTTTCGTTGTGAAAAAGGGCTCAAAAATGTGCGGCAACATGCTTCCCTCCATCCCGCACCCATTGTCTTCCACCGAAAGCCACACATAGTCACCCGGCATCCCGCCCACATGCCGGAAGTTATTTTCTTCCGTAAGCGATGCGTTGCCCGTTGCAATCGTGATTCGCCCGCCCGCACTCACCGCATCGCGAGCATTCACACACAGATTGACCAAGATTTGGTCGATCTGAGAAGGGTCCATCTGGATCGGCGCCAACTCGTTTCCCGGCCGCCAGACAAGCTCGATTTGCTCGCCGATCAATCGCCGCAACATCTTGAGCATTCCTTCGATGGTTTCATTCAGATCGAGTACCCGGCGCACCACCGTTTGCTTGCGGGCAAATCCAAGCAACTGTCGAGTCAGAGCCGCCGATCGCTCTGCCGCCTGACGAATTTCCTTCAGTTCCGCGTAAGGAGGCTGGTCCGACGGCACCACCTCCATCGCCATTTCCGTGTTGCCCAAAATCACCGCCAGCATGTTATTGAAGTCGTGGGCCACCCCGCCGGCCAATTGCCCGATTGAATCCATTTTCTGCGCATGAATCAGCATTTCTGTGGTCCGCTTTCGGTCCGTCGTGTCATCGCAAAATAAAATGATTTCGAAGTCGGAAATGAGGCGAGCGGCCATCCACCACCAGCGGACATCTCCGCTTTTGGTTCGAAAGAGAAATTCCCCCTCCGTGTACCCAGCCTGCACAACCTCTTCTACATGTTTGGACCCATCGTTGATGCTCTCGGGTGCAAAAAGATCCGACATGTACAAGTTCAGCAGTTCTTCCTTCGCGTAGCCAGAGAGAAGGCAGGCGGCTGGATTGACATCCAGAAATTGGCCATTCGGGTTCAATATAAAAATCCCATATGGAGCGATCTCCACATAACTTTTCCATCTCGATTCGCTCTCTTTCAAGTCCCGGGTCTTCCGCCGCACAGCACCCCGAAGCTTGTGGTTCCAAAAAGCCGCCAACAAAGCAAACAGGCTGATTGCCGCGATCAGGCCTCCCGCCAATCGGACGAATGTCTTGTAGCGAAAAGAATCGATTTCCGATTCGTAGAGAAACCCCGCCAGCGAAACATTCTTTTGAATGAGACCAAATTCGGCATAGGTCTGCGCAATCCTCTCCCATCGCGCCGGATTCATATGGCCCAGCTCCACCAATTTGGGCTGGATCAAATCGATGGTCTGCGCAGCCTCGAAGGCCAATAATTCCTGCGTCTTGCCTTGCTCCCTCACGCCGGGCATGGCGAGAATTAGGGAGATCATTTCATCGACGTGTTCTATGGCGTACTCCCACCCGCGCAAACTGGCCCGGTGAAAAGCGGCCGCGCGCATCGGATAATTTTGAAGTTCCTTTTCCGTGGTGAACAGGATATCTCCATAAAAATCTATTCCGTAATCGATCGGCTGAATAATCCTCGGCTTAATCCCGCGCACCCGCAGGAGGAAGGGCTGGTCTGTGACATAATCCGCTGTTGCATCCACCTCCCCGTCGATCAGTTGATCCACCGAACCGTATCGGGACAAAAACTGAATTTGGGACAGGTCGATTCCCTCTTTCAAGAACATCGCCTTGATCTCGAGGAACACCCCCTCGTTCCCCATGATCGTTTTGCCGATATAGTCAGACAGATAGATCAGATTCTGATCTCGGCGTGACAACAACACGATGGGCGAATGCTGAAAAATCGCAGCCAACGCCACCACCGGTTTTCCCGAGGCGCGCGCCTGTACCAGATCGCTCGCCGTCACCCCATATTGCGCGCGCCCCATAAGAACCGATTCCACCGGATATACATTGTTCTCCGGTGTGGTCATCTCCACATCGAGTCCTTCCTTGGCATAATAGCCTTGATCCACCGCTGCATAATAGCCTGCGAACTGGAATTGGTGCTGCCACTTCAGCGCCAGCACAACCTTCTCAACGGGTTTCTCCGCTCCGCTGCTGAAAATCGGCCAACCCGTCAGCGCCCACGCCAAGAAGGCAAGGCCCCATCGGCCATTTCGCCACAGATTCCGGGTGAACGCCATGAGCAACCCTTTACTCGCAAATGGGATCGCTCAAGGTTTCAATGACGCGGTTCACCAGCTCCTTCATCGAAAATGGCTTTTGGATGAAGTGCGAACCCGGCAGCAATACGCCTCGCTGGGCCAGCGTTTCATCGGTATGGCCCGACATGAACAGGCACTTGAGGCCGGGCTGAATCTCGCGGATTTTTTTAGCCAGATCGCCCCCGCCCATCTCGGGCATGATCACATCCGTCATCAGCATATTGATTTCGCCCGTATGGTCGACCGCGAGCTGAATGGCCTCGGTGGGCGAACCCGTCGGCAATACCCGATATCCCCGCCGGGTCAGCATATTTTTGGTCATGAGCAACAAGGATTGATCATCCTCCACCAGCAACACAGTTTCCTGTACCGGCGCAAAATCCAGACCGTCTCCATTTTCCGCTTTCGCCCGAATCTTGGGTCCATGCTGCGGCAAATAGATCCAGACATCCGTGCCCCGCCCCGGCTCGCTGACAACCTCCAGAAATCCGTTGTTCTGATGGACAATACCATGCACGGTGGGCAATCCAAGGCCAGCACCCAAACTCAAATCCTTGGTGGTGAAAAATGGCTCAAAGATATGCTTCAACATTTCTTTGTTCATGCCACACCCATTGTCCCCCACCCCCAGCTTCACATAGTTGCCCGGATAGGCTCCTTCATGCCCCGCGCAGGCGGCCTTGTCGAGGCTCACCGGCGTGGTGGAGATCCGAATGGATCCATCGCCCGAAATGGCATCGCGCGAATTGACACACAGATTGACGAGGATTTGCTCGATCTGGGAGGGATCCAACTTGACCGGCCCCAAGTCTGCGCCCGGTTGCCAGTCCGCAACAATGTTCTCTCCGATGAGATGCCGCAACATGTCAAGCAACCCTTCCACCGTCTTATTCAGATCCAACACCTTCGGCACAATGGTCTGCTTGCGTGCAAACCCCAGCAATTGCCTCGTCAAAACTGCCGACCGTTCAGCCGCTTTGTGAATTTCTTCCAAATCCGCATGTAGCGAAGCCTCCGGGGGCACCTGACTCAGTGCCAATTCCGTATACCCGAGAATCACGCCCAGCATATTGTTGAAATCGTGCGCGACACCGCCCGCCAACTGACCAATGGTTTCCAGCTTCTGCGATTGAAGTAGCTTGGCTTCCAGTTTCGCTTTCTCTTCTTCCGATCGTTTGCGATCCGTGATGTCGGTCGCAATCCCCATTCGCACAAGGCGGCCATCGATCCACTCGATGGCGCATACACGAATTTCGTACCACCGCCCCTTTGCCTCATCATGGTGTTCCCATTGGGATGGCGGAGCCGGACGTCCTCCGTCTTCCAACAGTTTTGCATCCGAGCACACCGGATTCGGATCGCCCAACCCTTGAAGTTCTTTCCAAACAGCCTGCTGAACGCTGTCGCCACACACCCGGCGGCCATATTCGTTCAAAAACAACAACTCATGATCGGGCATGTCGGCGATGGTGACAATGGCCTCCATGCTGTCCATGACCGTGGCCAAGCGTTCGTTCGACGCCAGCATCTGCTCCTCGGCCCGCTTCAGGTCGTTGATGGATCGGGCTTGTTGCATGTTCTGATAGGCAAAGTGAGAATGCTGGCAAGCCAACGTGAAGAGCATTCGGGCAATCTTTTCGAACTGCGCCTTGGACATGATCGGCACGTCGTGAAAAGCCTTCGCCACCTCCTCTTCATCGGCCCCGATTTCGCGAGCATAGGCCCGAATCTCCGATTCCGTCTGCGTCTCCGTGCGCACCTGACCGATGAGCCAGTTGGCGATATGCTTCCCGCCGACGGTGATGCCAGCTCCCGCGTCCCAAAGCCCGCCACTCCGACATCGTTGCAGGCAGGGTCCCTCTTCACAATTCGTCCCGATGGTGGCGTCAGAGCAAAAACAATTCTGTTGGCCTGCGGGTGTGGCGCGAATCAAATCGCATAACCGTGTAAAACGACTCGGCCGCGTGATGGGCGTACCGTCCACACGGGTAATCACGGAGGCAACACCCGTCGCTTCTGCAAACTCGTCCTGAAGCCGCTGGAGCTCATCCATATTGAAGAGCTCCTCCATGGAAAGATCCTGTGGATTGTCCAAGGGCTGAATCAACGCCATCATGCGGCGATCTAGCGCCTCTTCGACCCGCTTTCGGTCCGAAATGTCGCGGCCCACAAACTGATATTCAATGACCGATCCCTCGCGCGCATAGAGCGCCTGACAGGTCCACTCCACCCACGCCAACGGAAGGTCCGGACGTTCCACCGGATGCGCAAAGTTCGGCTCCGCATTTCCCACCGCCAACTTCGACAACACTTCCCGAACTCCAGCCCGATATGCCGAAGGCACCCATTCCAGAAACGACAGGCCGACCTGCTCTTCTTCGCTCTTGCCAAAAAAACGACAAAAGGCGGGATTCACAAACGTCAGCCGCGTATCGGGCTTGAATCGGCAGATCAATTCCCGCTGGGTTTTCAGAACCGAAGCCAGACGTTCCTCGCTCGCCTGCAACTCGCGGGTCCGCATCTCAAGCAACCGGGGCACACGCATCAGCGCTCGTTCCCGACGAGCCCGTGAACACATCTCCACCAGATAGCGCGGATCAAACGGCTTGCACAGATAGGCGGCCGCTCCCCGCTTCATCCAATCCAGCGAACACTCCGGCTGCAAGTTGCCTGTGATCATGATGCACACGCAGGCAGGACGCTCCGCACGGAATTGATCCAACAAGAGGTCACCCGTTCCATCGGGCAACTGGTAATCGATCACCGCCACGTCGTACGCCGCCCGCGTGAAGGCAACCGATGCGTCCGCAACAGTCAAGGCCACATCCACACGATACCCCTCGGCAACGAAATTCCGCTGGAGCAGAGGGACAAACATCTCGTTGTCATCCACAATCAATACTTTGGGCGGTTGCGCCAACCGCTCGCCTTTCAAAACCGATCGCACCTGTTGGATAAATTGAGTCTCAGATGCTGGAAAAGCCAAAAAGGCCTCCGCCCCAAGATCCGACGCAATGCGCGCCGGTTCATCCCCCGCAAATGTGGCCGAAACCACCAAAATGGGCACATCGTTGAACGCCGCATAATCCGCCGACCGCACCAAACGGCAAAACCGCCAACCATCAATGCCGGGCATGTGCACATCCGTCACAATGAGAGACGGGGGATTCTGCGGATCCATAGAGCCCAAGGCCGCCTCGGCACCTGAAAACACAAACGGCTCAAGACCTGCTTTTCGAACCAAGCCAGCCAAGACCTGAAGCTGGGTTCGATTGTCATTGACCACCACGGCGACGGGAGAGGAAGACTTCATCGGTTCTTCGCTTTCATTCAAAAAGATGCCACGCGCGAAAGAAAACGCCTCGCGGATTCTCGCGCCATTTCCAACGCCGGAATGGTAGCAAAGTATCGAGAAACCACAAACCTAAAGTTTGCATTTTTAACGAGTTGCGCCACGCCCCGTTTCGTTCCCCGTTCTCCGCATCCGGGCGCTCAAGGCGGCCCCGAACGCATTGACGGCCATCCGCTGCGAGGATAGGCTCTCCCTCATGAATCCAGACCCCCGCCCTCCTAATCTGCGCACCATTTACGACGAATTTGCTGAAACCTATGAGGCCCATCGCGGTCAATTCGACATGACCCCTATTCTAGAACCCTTCTTCCACACGCTCGGCAAGAAAACGGGACGACTTTTGGATCTGGGCTGCGGTGCAGGAGAACCCTTCGCACGCACCTTTCTGGATCGCGGCTGGGATGTCGTCGGCGTGGATTTCTCCGAACCGTTTCTCCGCCTCGCCAAACGCTATGCCCCCAAGATGAAAACCATCCACTCCGACATGCTCACCGTCGAGTTCGACTCTGCTTCCTTCGACGCTCTCACCTGCATCTACAGCCTCTTCCACACCCCCCGCGCCCGTCACCCCGACCTATTTACCAAGTTTTACCGCTGGCTCCGCCCCGGCGGCCAAGCTCTCTTCACCTATGCCACACAAGCCTACACCGGCCAAGACGAGTTCGAAGGAACCAAGGAATTCATGGGCCGCAACCTTTTCTACAGTCACACCACCCCCGAACATCTTTACACCCAGCTCCAAGCTGCCGGGCTCTCCGTCGAATCCGCCCTTCTTCATAACATCGGCGGCGAATCCTTCTTGTGGGTCACCCTCCGCAAACCTTCCACCCCGCTCGGTGGGATGAAACACCAACAGGCAGTCGGAGATGGCACGGCTCGTACAACGCTCCATTCAATGCCTGCGGACAACCCGTCGCCTTTTTCGGGATGCACATCTCCACCGTATTTGCCATAGTGCCCACAACCATTGCACATCATGTCCAAGCCTTCTTCCAATTCCAGCGCCCCCACCCGCAAGACCCTCGCCGTATGCCTCGAGGAAGAGGTCTACTCCCCCGTCAGCTACATCCGCCTCGTCCGCCATCTGCAAGACCTCAAACCGGACTACCGCATCTCCCTCTTCGTCCTCCCCCGCCAGCTCCCCGAAGCGCTCGAACAAATCCCGCGCACCTCCCTCCTCCTCATGGCCCGCAACCGCCACGAATCCTCCTTCCTCGCCGCCCGCAAGGCCGCCGAATGTGCCATCCCCATCCTCTGCGACGTCGACGACTACGTCTGGGAATATCCCGACTACTCCAAGATCGAACGCCACCCCAAAATCTACGTCGACGAAATCCTCGCCCTCGCCGCTTGCGTCGCCACCCCCTCCGAAGATCTCGCCAACCTCGTCCGCCAAAAACATCCCGGCTCCCCAACCCCGGAAACGTCTGGTCCGGTCCCGCCCCCGCCTTCACCCCCTGCGTCCTCGCCAACAGCGATTTTTTTCGCATGCCCGAAATGAAGTTCGACTTCTTCCACGCCCTCCGCGACGCCGCCCAGGAGGCTGCCAAACCCCTTTTGCTCTATTATTTCTCCAACGACCCCCCCGAACATTTCACCGACGATCCCTACCTGCGCATCGTCTGGATGGGCTTCCGCTCCTATAGCTCCTACAAGCAACTGCTCGACCACCTCAAGCCCGAGCTCGGCCTCGTTCTCCTCCGGCAAGAAGAATTCAGCCGCCACAAATCCGTCGTCAAATTCGCCGAATACGGATTCGCCGGCGCCATCGGCATCTATAGCCGCGTCGCCCCCTACGCCACCTTCATCGAAGACGGTGCCAACGGCTTCTTCGCCGACAACACCTACGACGGCTGGAAATCCTCCCTCCTGCGCGCGCTACGCTTGCCCCCCGACGTCCGCCTCCAAATGAAGGCGCGCATCGACCGCGACGTCCGCGCCCAATTCGATTTTTTTTCCATCCACGCCACCTTCCGCTCCCTCCTCGCCGAACACGCCAACAACGCGCCCCCGCCGCCAACCGACTTTCCCGAAAATCTCCCCGACCTCGCCGAATTCGCCTTCCGCGAGGCCTACGCCTATCCCGCCTGGGTCATGCACGCCGAACGCCCCCGCCTCGAACGCGAACTGGAAGCCGCCCGCCAACCCCTCTGGCGACGCCTCCTTCGCAAAAAATAAACCCGCGCGCGATTCACCATGAACATTCACCAAAAACATCCGTTCTCCCCGGCCGACATGCTCCGCTCCCTCTGGCGCAACCGCGCCCTGCTCTATCGATTCGTCGTCCGCGAAGTCGTCGGCCGCTACCGCGGATCCTTCTTCGGCCTCGCCTGGTCCTTCTTCCATCCCCTTCTCATGCTCGCCATCTACACCATTGTCTTCTCCATGGTCTTCGAAGCCAAATGGACCGAGCAATCCCAAAGCCCCGTCGGCTTCTCCCTCGTCCTCTTCGTCGGCATGATCCTCCACGGCTTCTTCTCCGAGTGTATCGTCCGCGCCCCCACCGTCGTTCTCGCCAACGTTAACTACGTCAAAAAAGTCGTCTTCCCCCTCGAAATCCTCCCCCCCGCCGCCCTCGGCTCCGCCCTCTTCCACGCCGCCATCAGCTTTGGCGTCCTGCTCGGTATGTTCGTCGCCCTCCACGGGCTCCCGCCGCCCACCCTTATCGCCGCTCCCATCCTCATGATCCCCCTCGTGCTCGTCGCCGTCGGCGCAAGCTGGTTCCTCGCCTCCCTCGGCGTCTACGTCCGCGACGTCGGCCAAATCGCCACCGTCCTCGCCACCGTCCTGCTCTTCCTCTCGCCCGTCTTCTACTCCGCCAGCGCCGTCCCCGCCCCCATGCGCTGGATCATGCGCATCAACCCCCTCGCCATCACCATCGGCCAAATGCGCGACGCCGTCCTCTGGGGCCGCTGGCCCGACCTCTCCACGTTGACCATCTATTTCCTCCTCTCCCTCCTCTTCGCCTGGCTCGGGTTCGCCTGGTTCCAAAAAACCCGCACGGGGTTCGCCGATGTCCTCTAATTCCCCATCCGCCGAAGTCGCCGTCGCCGTCCAAAACGTCGCCAAGCTTTACCACCTCTACGACAAGCCCCAGCATCGTCTATGGCAATTCCTCTTTCGCGGCCGACGCCACTTCCATCGCGACTTTTGGGCCGTCAATGACGTTTCCTTCACCGCCTGCAAAGGCTCCTGCATCGGCATTGTCGGCCCCAACGGATCCGGCAAATCCACCTTGCTCCAACTG
>CAZYGH010000008.1:70379-81339 GCA_964647595.1 uncultured Verrucomicrobiota bacterium | reverse complement strand
GAGAATTGACTGAAGGACAGCTGATCATCACCGATTCTTCCAACAGTACCAAGAAAAATGATGCGGCATCAAGTACAGGCGTCCCTAGATTCATCCGTTAAAGGAATTTAGATGACTCTTCTTGAAACAAGAAAATTAAGTAAGTTCTATTGTGTCGGAGACAATGTTGTCCGCGCTATGGAAAGTATATCAGTCACAATAAACGCGGGAGAATTTGTGGCAATCATGGGACCTTCCGGATCCGGCAAATCCACCTTGCTCCAACTGATTTGCGGCACGCTCACTCCCACCCGCGGCCTCGTGCAAACCAAGGGCAGAGTGGCCGCATTGCTCGAGCTCGGATCCGGTTTTAATCCCGATTTCACCGGCATCGAAAACGTCTACATGAACGGCACCATTCTTGGCCTCTCCAAAAGCGAAATCGATGCCCGTCTGGATTCCATCGTCGCCTTTGCCGGCATTGGCTCTTTCATCGACCAACCCGTGAAAATTTACTCCACCGGCATGCTGGTGCGCTTGGCCTTTGCCATTCAAGCCCAAATCGACCCGGACGTGTTCATCGTGGACGAAGCGCTCGCCGTGGGCGACGTGAAATTCCAGGCGAAGTGTCTGGAACGCCTCAAACAACTCAAGGCCAAAGGAACCTGCATCCTTCTGGTCAGCCATTCCTGCGAACAAATTCTCGCTCTCTGCACCGATGCGATTTTGATGAGCGAGGGCCATCTGCTGGCCAGTGGCAACCCCCTCGAAATTGTAAACCGCTACATGGACCTGCTGTTCGGCAAAGATAAAAAATCCCCGAAGGAAGCCGACCCGGCTCCCACGCCCTCCTCCCCATCGGAATCGCCCGACGAGGACTTGTCCATTAGTCTTCGCGACGACCTCTTCTCTACCCGCTACGGCTACAATCCCAACGAATTCAGATGGGGAAACGGCGAAGCCACGATCCTCGATTATCATCTCCAAAGCCAAGGCGAATCGTATCCCGCCAAAATTTGGGTGGGTCAGCGTGTCCGCCTGCGGGTTGCCTTGCGCTTTATGGAAAAGTCGAACCGCTACGTGCTGGGCTTCACCATCAAAACCAAGCAAGGAATTGAAGTCTATGGTACCAATACGCTCAAGCAAAACCTCCCGCTTTCATGCCCATTGAAGGATACCGCCATCTCGATGACGATCGACTTCACCTGCCGCTTGGCTCCCGGAGATTATTTCGTTTCGCTGGGCATCGCGAAACTTGATGGCGAAGAAATCATTCCGTGCGATCGACGCTACGACAGTATTCATCTCTTCGTCTTGTCCGCTTCCCCCAACACCACGTTTCATGGCTTGGCCGATCTCGACGCCGTCATCCAATCCAAAGAAGAACCCGGCACGTGACCCCCCCCTACCAACGCAACGCCGATTCCGGAATCTGGGAACGCCCCGGCGCGACCCCCATCCCGTACGTGGACGGTGCCGAATCCCGCATCCTCGACATCGTCCGCAACGCCCGCGATCTCTCCGTCTTTTCCCCCGAACTCGCCGCCCTCATTTCCGATTGGCCCACCGAATACCATTTCTCCCGCTCCCGCCACGCCCTCCTTCGCCCCCTCCCCATCCGCCCCGGCGACCGCGTCCTTGAACTCGGCTGCGGCTGCGGCGCCCTCACCCGATACCTCGGCGAATGCGGCGCCACCGTCCACGCCGTCGAAGGCAGCCCCCTCCGCGCCCAAATCGCCGCCGCCCGCTGCCGCGACCTTCCCAACATCGCCGTCCATCTCGACGCCCTCGCCCAATTCTCCTCCGCCGCCGCCTACGACTGGGTCCTGCTCGTCGGCGTCCTCGAATACGCCCCCGTCTACTCCGCCTCCCCCAAACCCATCCGCGATTGCCTCGCCAACGCCGCCCGCTTCCTCTCCCCGCGCGGCCGCCTCGTCGTCGCCATCGAAAACAAGCTCGGCCTCAAATATTTCAACGGCGGCTCCGAAGACCACCTCGGAAAACCCTTCTACGGCATTCAAAACCTCTACGCCCCCCAACAGCCCGTCACCTTCGGCAAACAAGAATTGGCCCGCCATCTCGCCCGCGCTGGCCTCGCTTCCTCCCGCTTCTACTATCCCTTCCCCGACTACAAACTCCCCGAAACCATTCTCGCCGATGCCGCCCTCTCCTCTCCCCATTTCAATCCCTGCGACGTCCTCCCCTTGGCCTCCGCCCGCGACTATGGAAAACCCTCCGCCCCCTCCTTCTCCGAACCCCTCGTTCAGCGCGAACTCCACGCCAATGGCCTCCTCGCCGATCTCGCCAACTCCTTCCTCGTCATCGCCTCCCAAGCGCCCCTTCCCCCGCCCCACCCCGACTCCACCTTGGCCTGGCGCTTCACTTTCCACCCCAAACGCCAATGGGCCACCCAAACCACCTACTCCTCTTCCCCATCCGGCATCATCGCCGACCTCCAGCACATCGCCCCACCGCCCCACCCCGATACCCTCCAAATCGGCCCACACACCCTGAAACTTCAAACCGGCCCCGCCCCGTTTTGTCCCTCCCCCCTCCCCCTCGATATTCTCCGCGCCACCGCCCGAACCCACTCCCTCCCTCCCGGCATCGAAACCCTCCCCCTCTCTGAAATCGACCTCGACCAAGCCCTCCAACTTGAACATTTCTTTGATTTCACTCGGTGAAATTCAGTGCCCTCTATGCCTACGGCCAACTCTCCCACTGACCCGTCTTCATGTTCATAAACCAGCGCGGACTCGTTCCTCCGTTGTACCACAGCCATGCGCCATCTTGGGCGCGATAGAGAAACGGATACGTCACGCGGCTCGTCCACTGCCACCCCATGTCGTCGGCATACACCCAAAGATCCATCGGTGCCGCTCCCGCCGCCACAAACTGAAAGCCATGCTTATTGTGCCAAATCCAGCCTTCGGCGCCCATCGGCACATAATCCCCGAACCAAGCCAGCCGCCTCCACCCCGCGCCCAACTCCGTATATCCCGCATCCCACGGCGACGTTCCCAACGCTTGCGGGTGACTCTCTTCCTGTCTCGCTCGGGTGGTGCGCGTTCCCTCCACACTGAAATTATCCAGCCGAACATTGCCAGCATCTCCTCCCCCCCCCGCCTCCCAAACAAGCCGAATGCCAACATCCGCATTCTGGGCCACTTCCGGATGCGCCGAAAAATCCACCTCATACAAAACAGGGTCGCCATCCTTCAGCTCTTGAGCCGCCATCACCCGATAGGTTTCCCCGTCCGTCGTGTACGCCACCGTTTGCAATCCCGCACCCTGCCCCGATCGACGCGCCTCAAATCGCACCACCACATTCTCAAAGCCCACCGTCGGAATCTTGAAATCCAGCGCCGCCCCCAGCGGATGATTCACGCGTAAATGGCTACCCGCCCCCTCCCCCATCTGGGCATTCGCACCGCTAAAACCTTGCCCCGTGCCCAGCACCACCTGAGTGGTCGGCCCATTCGACACCGAGATCCGCCCTCCTCCCACCGTAAACACGGGGTTCGTCGCGCTTGAATTGAAACTCCAATAATGAATCCACTCCGGCGACGGCGCGGCTTCAAAAACCGCCCCCAGCGTATATGGCCCCGCCAGCTCCAGTTCCAGTCGAGGTGCATCCGAGTCCACACCCTCCCAATGCGAAAACCGATATCCCGCCTCCGCCACCGCCGTCAATACAATCCGCATGCCTGCAAAATACTCGCCCGTCCACGTGGCGGGCCGCCCCGAAAGGCCCGGCGTCCTCGCCCCATCCAACGCCATGCCATTCACCTGCACCACACCGCGCTCCGGCACACCTTGGTTCAGCGTCAGTTCGCACGAATGCCCAAGCGGAAAGTGGCGTATCAAGTGCGCTCGAGCATGGGCCGGACGCTCCTGCATAAACTGATTGAATGTCCGAATATGCTCTCGCCATTGTTCAAGGGATATGTCACGCCCCCACCGTCGGAAATGGGCCACAATATCGCCCTCGATTTCTGTCGCCATTTCTTCCAGCAAAGCAATCGAACTTCCGGACCGGAATGTGGTGTTCAAATGATCAGCATATCGCCTGCAAAACCTCTCCACAAATTGCTTATTTTTCCACAAGTGGTTGATCAACTCAATCGACCACGCTGGACGCGGCCAATTCAACGTGGGCTCCAACAGCCACTCGATCATGTCCCGGTCCGCCGTGCCCGGCAACGCGGCGAAATCCAGATCCGACAGAATCCACCGCCAACGCCCATCCCGCCCCGGCGGCGACAACGGTTTGTAGTCCGTCCTCCATCGCCAGAAATCCACATTGTTTCCCGGCCAATCACTATTGGCCAAAAACGTTTCCGCCACGATGTAGTCGATATAGGAATCCACATCCATCTGCGTTTGAACTTCCCGGAAAACCTCCTCCTGCGACACATCCTGCTCCCGCATAAACTGCAACAGCTCGGCATAGGATTGCGCACCCTCCGATTCGATGACTTCTCTCGCCTCCAATAAATCAATCTGCTCCGCATCCAGCCCGAATTGCGACGCCAGATAAGATGTCGAAATGTACTCCATCGCTTGGTGAATACCCCAATACTCTCCATTGATGTACACCACCGTGGGACAATTCGCCTGATGTTCAAAATTCATTTGTCGAACCATACGCTGCAGGCAGGCATCTCGAAGCATCGTGGGTCCATTCGCAAACCAGTCCTGCCCCGAATTGCGCAACATCAACGATTCATAGGCCCTGCTGCCATTCCGCTCGGTGAAAAATGGATACCGCAATCCGCCCGCCGATTCCCCGCCAATCTGGTACAGCCTCAACGATTTTTGCGGCAAAATCCGCGAGGCATTTCCATGAATCCGCACACCGAGATTTCCGTCGGTTTCCAGCCGATGCGTACTTGAATCATAGTACTCGAAATGTGCAGGCCGCTCCCAATCCAAACCAAGTTGATAATAGTTGGCATTGGGGATCCCAAACGGGTTTGTCCCGAATCCATTCACTTGATAAATCACTCCCGGCACATAGATGCCCCTGTCCTCGTCGAACAAATCATCCGGATCCAGAATGAGCGATACCACATCCACTCCGTGGCACTCCGAAAATGCCGCCCCCACAAACCAAGTCCCGCTCGCCGCCTGCGCGGAAAGATAGCCGTCCTTGAAGGCGACCACCCGCACCACATGCGCCTTCAACCGCGCATCCAGCGGCGGCAACCAGCCGATTCCCATCTCATCCACTTCGGGAACTGTGGTAGGAATCATCGAAAGCTCACCCATCGCCACCGACAACTCATCCAGCGGAATCGGCCCATTCCATCGGGGAGACTCTGCATCCGGAAAACGCCCATCCACCGTGTAGCGGAGAACGACGTCCGGATCGTCATGCCGCACATCCAACTCCACGCGGGAGGAATAGAATCCCGGTTCAACCGTAAAGGCCGGAGGCGAAACAATGCCCATAAAACCAGTGGCCACATTGGCCCATCCCGGCGTGGGCATATCGAAGAACACCTCGTTCGTTTCCCCTCCCGAAAGACGCCCGAACGAAATGTCCCGAGGGATCACCGTGGCCGGCAGAACATCGACCGACTCTCCCCCCGGTGCCGTCAACGACAAGATTTCTCCATCCGCTGAAAGGCTAAAATTGGCATGCCACTTTCCATCCGCATCCTGCCGGTTCTTGCCGGAAGCCCAGACCAAAACAAATTCCCCCGGCCCTATCTCCATGGAAGGAAAGGTCCACCGAAACGGTTCCGATGCCTTGTCCGACAATCCCCAACCTTCCAATGCAACCGGCTCCGAGCCCTCATTCACCAACTCCATCCAATCGGAAGAATCCCCATCCGCATCTTCCACCGTCGAGCCATTGGAGGACATGACTTCCGAAAACCGCACGCCGGTGGAATCCGCAGCAAAAGACGTGAAGGCAATGGCCACCATCAGAATGAACGGTAGCACCCCTTTAGTTTGAATGGCGTTCATTCTCATCCCCCCGCTCTCTCATCGTTCGATTCTTGGTTGAATCTCAAACACCGATTGTCTCATAACTATTTGTTGCTGACCCCGCCCCAATCAGTTTGTTCGCCCGCGATAGAGCACCTGCAATTGGATGCGGGGATACGCCTCCAAAAATTGCTGCATCACATGGCGGCAACTGGCACAGGGCGGCAGGTCGGTGTAGAGGCGGACCCTCCCACTCACGGCTGAGTCTGGAAGACGCGAGGCCAAATCCTCCAAAATCTTGTATTCCGTATCGGAGTAACGCGGAAAACAATCCGCGCCCTCGATTTCGTCTTCGCGATTCACACACAACACTTCGAAACGCCCATGCTTGGGGCGCAACGAAATGTTCTCGATGCCGCGGATGGCCACCGAGGACACTTCTCCCTTTCGATCCACGCCGCTATGGGCAAAATATTCAACTTTTTCCAAGCCCTCGATTTTGGCAACAGCCCAAGCAAAGTTGTGGCGTCGACTATATTTCACAGGCAGTACATGCCGCAAAATTTCAATGCGCTGCAAAGCGGCTCCATCCCGCCCCTCATCAATTTGCCGTATGGGAAAGGGACTGTCGGGAAATGCGACCTGTGGCATTTCCGCCGCCCACGCCAAGCCCATTCCAACCGATACGAGAATAATCCAGATTGCCCAGCCTCGCATCCTCCAAGTTCGTTTTTGCCGTCGAAAAATATTCACGTCCAGCCCTCCAGATCAACACTTCACAATCACAACGGTCATGTCGTCTTGATTCGGACTATCTTGCACGCTGAAACGGCGAACCTCCTCCAGCAGAATTTGAATGATTTCAGCGGCAGGCTTAGCCCTTTCGCGCCGCACAATTTCCAGCGCACGTTCCTCACCGAACTCCTCATCCGCAGAAGATCGCGCCTCCGTCACGCCATCCGTCAACAGCAAGAGCAAGTCTCCCTTGTTCAACGCAATCCGCTTCGGAACCAGCAGTTCCTCATTCCGGTCGATTCCCAGCGCCGGGGTGCCATACGACATTTCGGCACGAATGCTCCCTTCCGAATCCAGCACGTATCCGGGAGGATGCCCGGCATTGATGAACGTCCAGACGCCCTTCACCGGATCGAGCTCTGCAAAAAGCAAGGTGATGAAATGGTCAAACCCCAAATCTTCGATCAACAACTGTCGGGCCCGCGCCAACATGGCTTCAAAACTTTGGTCGGTGAGGACCAACGCCCGCAAATAAGCACGAGCCGCCGCCATCAACAAGGCGGGTCCCAATCCATGGCCGGTGACATCCCCCACCACAACCAGCAACTTGCCTTTGGGCGTGGGAATAAAGTCAAAATAGTCACCGCCCGTCGCAGCGGCCGGACACGAAGATCCCGCAATGTCATATCCGGGAACCATCGGTGGTCCCGATGGAAAGAGCTGTTGCTGCACTTCGCGAGCCAGACGAAACTCCTCCTTCTGCGCCAGAAGTGTGCATTCCGCCGCACGGCGACGTTGCCGCTCCTCCGCGTCCTTGAGCTCCCGATCCACGGCGGCCACCAAGCGAACCATATTCCCCTTCATCAAATAGTCTTGCGCACCTGCCCGCATAGCGGCCACAGCCGCATCTTCCCCGATAGCCCCGGAAACAATTAAAAAAGGAATGTCGATGGCGGAAGACCTCACAATTTCCAGCGCCTCCGTAGAACTGAATCTCGGCATGTTGTGGTCGGAAAAAATAATGTCCCACGTCTGCCTCTCCAGCGCATCCGCCAAGTCCTCTGCATTGTCCACGCGGCGGGATTCCAGTGAATATCCGCCCGCTTTTAACTGTTCCTCCAACAGGAGCGCATCCATTTCGGAATCTTCGATAATCAAAGCCCGCAGGGAGGCTTTTGTTGAAGAAGTATCGCTCATCTGTTTTTCCTCTGTTTCATTCCATGAACCTGCGACGATTTTTCTTTCGACCGCGCACCCCAGCGGTTCAACTCTTTTTCCAACTGTCGACAACTCAACTGCCCCGGCGCTGTCGCCGTGACCAACGACCCATACGCCAAGCAAGATCCGGCGCACGGCAAGGTCACGCGGGAAACCGAACCCAACGCCCCCATTCCCAACACGCAAATCGGTCCGGTGGCATGGGCCGGCATCGCCAGCAGTTGAGCCAAGTCCTCAGGCGTGTTCACCATCGCGGCCATTTTCACGATATCCGCCCCCAGGCGACGCCCGCGCTTTTCAACCGCCTTCAACTGCGCCAACGTGGGGGTCCTGTTGAAATCATGAAACGAACCCACCACCCTCACACCCTGCTGATGCGCCTCCGAAGCAAGAACCTTCAGAATGCTGGAATCGATTTCCACATCCACCGCAGAAACTACGTTGAGCCCTTCCCGATAAAGA
The DNA here is from genome assembly GCA_964647595.1 of uncultured Verrucomicrobiota bacterium. Taxonomy (GTDB): domain Bacteria; phylum Verrucomicrobiota; class Kiritimatiellia; order CAIQIC01; family Lenti-01; genus Lenti-01. The sequence goes on along the minus strand of CAZYGH010000008.1, from coordinate 73,008 downwards.
GCCAACCGTTCCTCTTCGAGCCCTCTCCACGAGCCGCCTTCACAGGAATCGCGAATCGTCAGTAAGACAGGTCTCCCCTGCTTCTCAATGGCCCCACAAAGCTCGGGCCAGTCGCCGCCGCACAATCCGATCAGATCCAGTCGCACCTCCACCATGTCGCAATTCGGTGGTGCCTGCCGGGCACACTTTTTCATAAGAGCGCTCGACCCGACACACCCGACAATCCATGGAAGAGTGCCCATTTTCACTGATCTCGTTTTACGCATGACAAAACTCAACCCGCCGCCCCGGAGAGGCAACGGCGGCATTTCATTTTTTCCACGCAATGGAAAACTTTTTTCCAATTTTTCCACACTATGGAAAAAATGTTTCCACAGTGTGGAAAACTTATTTTTTGATGCTCTGGCCTACTTGGTGGCAACGACGTTGCAGGATCGTGTCGGATTAAAGAACCCACCCACCATCATGTCATAGCTATTGAAGGTGACTTCAAACTTGCGATCGCTCGCGCCCACCAACGTGGCCGTGGCGGGAGGGGTCAAACTGGAAACGGTTCCGGTAATCGCTTCGCCGCCATCCACCGGAAACGTCGGGTCGCTCAATTGATAGGTACCTGTCAGGGTCGAACCCGTCTGCACCAGCGTCATCGTCAAACCACGCCCGCACACATTTCCCGTCCACGTCCCGGCATAGCTTCCACTCGCCGGCTCATCGTCATCGCCACCGCCGCAACCCGCAAATAGACCCATCGCCAAGCTCGCCAACAACAATGCGACCCACTTCACTTTGGACATTCCGTATCTCCTGTTTTGGATGGTTTTGAATGCCGATACAACATCGACATCGATGGATTCTTCTAGCATGGACAACGGAATCCTGACAAGCCGTTTCGGAAAACGCTTGGGAAAGCAAAAGACGCTTTGCAAAGGCCCTAGGTGAGATGCTAAGCTCTCTCCCATGAACATGAGTCCCCTTTCTTGGTATACGGCCTTACTGGCGGCGGGACTTCTGTTGATCATCGCCGAAGTGTTCATCCCGGGCGGTGTCGCGGGGGTCATCGGGGGGGTGGCCCTCCTCGCCGCAATGGGCGTTGGCCTATTTTCCTTTCCTCCTCCTTGGGGATTTCTGTCGGCCATTGCCATTGTTCTGGTTGGCGGCATCGGCCTGCTACTGTGGGTTCAACTGTTCCCGCGGACTCGCACGGGGCGGAGAATCACGCTTCAGGCGGATAGCGCGGCTTATAAATCGTCGGCACCCCCGTCCGCTCACTGGATCGGCACCACGGGAGAAACGCTTACCGCCCTTCGGCCAGCCGGCATCGCCTTGCTCGATGGAAAACGAGTGGACGTTCTCGCCGATGGCGGCGAATGGATCGCAGTCGGTACTCCCATACGGGTTAGCGCCATTCGAGACGGCAATCTCTTGGTTTGCTCAGAAAAGAATCTCACATGAAGCCCTTTCATTTCCTTGTTCTCTGCATGCTGTGGGTGGCGGTGCCGACCTCCGCCGTGGCGTATCAACTCCGCACGGGCGACTCCACCAATGCACTCTCCATTGCGGCAGACGAGGTGTTCGATGATGAGTCTCTGCTGATCGCCAGTGGCATCCACTATCAGGGGAAAGCCCTTCACGATCTCTGGTTGTTGGCTGCCTCGACGATTCAGATGGAAGGCTCATCCGATGGCGACCTGCGCCTGATGGCCAATTCCGCGCAGATCGATGGAACGGCTCATCAAAACTTGCTGGCCTATGCCCGCAACCTGCACCTCACCACCAATTCTCTGGTGCAGGGACAAGCCGCCCTCTTCGGAACTACCGTGGTCTGCGAAGGCCGGATGGGCGAAGGCGCTTGGATTATCGCCGAATCCGCCACGCTGGGCGGTCATTGGGATGGCCATGTCCGAGTCCAAGCCAACGAAATCAAAATTGTCCCCGGAACCACCATTGCTGGCAACCTCGTCTATACCTCTCCCAAGCTTTTGGTATATGACTCCAGCGTGACCGTCAACGGCACCGTCACCCGAATGAGCAATCTGTTGCCGGAATCGAGCACCTTCTCTCCCGCCGCTACCCAAGCGCGGTTTGCCTTTCATGGCTATCTATTCTTGGCCGCCCTGTTGGTCGGCATGCCGTTCGTGGGCGCATTTCCAGTGCTGGCTGGCGGCGCCGTGCGAAAGTTGAGCACCTCCCTCTGGCGCGTATTTCTCGCCGGAATGCTAACGCTTGTGTTGTGCCCATTCCTGATCGGGTTTGCCTTTATGAGTCTGGTGGGCATTCCGTTGGCCCTCCTGCTATCCGCCCTCTACGGCTCGCTGATCTATCTCTCGCACATCATCATCGCTCTTTGGATAGGTCATCGCATTCTGCGCACCGACGGTCCCCAAACGTTTGCACGCGTTCTTTCCTCCTTGGGCATCGGCCTATTCCTGCTCTACTTGTTTGCGGCACTTCCCGGCGTGGCTTCGGTCATGGTCTTGCCCGTTATCCTGCTCGGCACCGGTTCGCTCGTCCTCGCGCTCTTGCACCGACCTCTTGTTGCGATGTCCATCCCTCCCCCCCCCCCCCCCCCCCTTCCCTACTCAACCCACACCCCCCACAACCCAAAAAAAAAAAAAACACCAACACCCTC
>CAZYGH010000008.1:0-70369 GCA_964647595.1 uncultured Verrucomicrobiota bacterium | reverse complement strand
CCCCCCCTCCCCTTTTGCCAAATCAGACTGAATCCACAAAAAGCCCAGAATAAGGAGTCCACCTATGCCCTTCATCAACATCCTATTCATCTTGCTGGCGATTGTTGTCGTCATCTTGCTCAGCGTCTTTTTCTACTTCTTGAAAGTCTGGGTGCGCGCCTGGATGTCCGGCGCCTATATCTCCCTGCTCAACCTCATCGGCATGAAGTTGAGAAATGTGGCCCCCACCCTCATCGTCGATGCCCGCATCCGCGCAGTGAAGGCGGGCCTTCCACTCACCAGCGACCAGCTCGAAGCCCACTATCTGGCGGGTGGCGATGTGATCAATGTGGTTCAAGCGCTCATCGCCGCCGACAAAGCCAATATCGAGCTTTCATTCCAACGCGCGGCCGCCATCGACCTGGCCGGACGCGATGTCTATGATGCCGTGCGAACCTCCGTGAATCCAAAAGTCATTGACTGCCCCGATCCGGCCAAAGGCGCGGCCATGCTGGATGCCGTCGCCCGAGACGGCATTCGCCTGTTGGTCAAAGCCCGTGTGACCGTGCGCGCCAATCTGGCCCGCCTTGTCGGCGGTGCCACCGAGGACACCATCATCGCCCGCGTCGGCCAGGGAATTGTCTCCGCCATCGGCTCCTCGCCCAGCTATAAAAACGTGCTGGAAAATCCAGACGAAATCAGCAAAAAAGTGCTCAACAGCGGCCTCGATTCTCAGACTGCTTTTGAAATTGTTTCCATCGACATCGCCGACGTCTCCGTGGCCGGCGTCTCCGGTGCTCGCGAAGTCGCCAATGTGGGTGCCCTACTCGAAACCGAACGCGCCGAAGCCGACAAAAAATTGCGCCAAGCCGAAGCCGAAGGCCGCCGCGCAACAGCCGTGGCCGCCGAACAAGAAATGCGCGCCCGCATTCAGGAAATGCAAGCCAAGGTGGTCGCCGCACAAGCCGAAATTCCGATGGCCATCGCCACCGCCATGCGGGAAGGCAAGCTGGGCGTCATGGATTATCTGCGCATGCAAAACATCATGGCCGACACCTCCATGCGGGAATCCCTTGCCGAGGGTGAAAAGCCCCCGCAGGCCTAATGCAGTTGGCCCCGCCCATTTTCCTCGCCGCTTCGGAAGGTCTCGGACTCGACCTCGTTGTCTGGCTGATTGCCGGTGCGATCTGGCTTTTTAGCCAGATCACCACCGCCAAAAAGAACCGGGAAAAGAAAGCGCGCCATTCTCAGGCCGCCAACTCCACCTCCTCCACCATCCAAACCGGCGGCGGAAACGAACCCACGCCGGGCGAGTTGGTGGAAATTTTTAAGCGCCTCGGGGGAGAAATTCCAGCCACTCCCCCGCCTCCGCCCCCTTCCCCGGTAACCCAACCTCGGATCACGCGAAAACCGGCACAGAAAAATGCCCATCGGAAGTCCCCCGCCGAGCGCATTCATCCTGTTCTGGCCCAGCGATTGGCCCGAGCCAAGAAAGAAGCCGAAGCGGCAGCTCAACTCGCTGAAACCGAACGAATCGCCAGCAACGCCGTGGTGCAAGGAGTTCAGAGCCGTTCTGGCGAAACCCGAGCCCTAGAGACGGCCACGCAACACACCGGCGCCATTTTGCCGCGCCTATACGCCATGAGCTCCCGCATGGCGCCATTGCCTTCGATTCCCATGCCAGGGTTGGATCGAACCCATCACGTCAACCTCCCCATGCGAACAAAACTCCACTCCCGGCGCGAGGTGCGCGACGCCCTCATCGCCCAAACATTTTTACAACCCCCCAAAAGCCTCAGCCGCTGACCAATCCGCCTCTGGGGCTTAATCCGAAAAGGCGTACTTTACAATGCACCGAAGGGCGCTAAACCCGTCTTTCCAGCCTATCTTCTTCCCCTCGGCATAGTCCCGCCCATAATACGAAATGGGCACTTCGTAAATTTTGAGCTTCCGCCTCGCCACCTTTGCCGTGATTTCCACTTCAAACCCAAACCGGTTTTCTTTGAGCGGAATGCTTTGAATCACTTCCCGCTTAAACACCTTGTAGCATACCTCCATGTCCGTGAGGTTCAAATTCGTCGTCATGTTCGATAGCGTGGTCAGGAGCCGGTTGCCCAAATAATGCCAGTAATAGACCACACGATGTGGCCCCCCCCCAAGAAATCGCGACCCAAATACCACATCCGCATGGCCATCCAACAATGGAGCTAAAAGCTTGGGATACTCCTTCGGATCATATTCCAAATCGGCATCTTGAATCAGAACAATATCACCCGTAGCCGCCGCAAATCCCGTTCGCAATGCAGCACCTTTTCCTCGGTTGACCTCATGAAGAAGCACTTTCAAATCCGACTGAGATGCCCCCAATTTGTTTAAGACATCGCGAGTGCCATCTCGTGAGAAATCATCCACTAAAAGAATTTCTTTTTCCATCCCAACATCTACGGAGCGGACCAACTCCACGATCTCTGAAATGGTCGCCGCCTCATTGTAGACGGGAATTACGATGGAAAGTTTCATGGCATCTCCTGTTCAAGTCTTTCAAGCAGCCGAAAAAATAGTCCATCCGAAATCAGGCAGCAAGAAAAACCGAGCTGTCCTCTTACGGGACCTGCCAGATGCGATACATGCGGGTCCTGCGAAGGTACGACGTCCGATCCTCAAACGTATAGGAGAGTTTGGTTTCGCCCGCCGGAATCACAAAGTTGCTCTTGTTGATGAAGGCTGGCCCGTTGTACTTCTCAGACCACGTGTTCCAAGTTTGGCCAAAATCGTCCGAATATTCGATCCGGTAGCGCAACCCGCCAACGCCACCTTCCCACTCAAAGCGCATGAGCCCCGACGTGGGCCGAGGACTGCTCACAATGGCCAAATCACGATATTTCACGGTGAAGTTGGTGACATTCTGTGCCCACAGGCTGGGATCGTTCACACCAATCACGCGCCAACGCCCGTTCACCGTCTGGAACTGAGGCTGGGCCTGCCAAATGTAGTATTCTTGATACGCATTGACGTTGGTCAGCGTCAGCCAAGTATCCCCACCATCGTTGGAGAACTGAACCAGAACCCACTCATTTGAATGCACCAAATGTGTGGACCAAATCATGGGCCATGTTTGATCCGTAGATTGAATGATCTGCCCCTCGTTCAAAGTTCTAATTTCATAGTTGGTCGTGGCGCTGCCTTGACTCGCTTGGGGCGTGTTCCCGTACATACCGATGTTCATGCGGTTGCCATTCCGGGAGGGCTCACGACTGTAGTCGTTCGTGGGATTGCCATGATCCACCGCCCAGGACGTAACAGCATCCACCACCCACCCCGTCGGCGTCCATCGCCCAAATTCCGACTGCGGATGCAAATCGCCCGTGACTTCCACATCCGCAAGGAAGGCATTGGTGATCGCACTGCGGAAATCCTTGTTCATGCCGAGGTGCCACCTGCGCAGGTCGCTGGTTGCGCCATCAAAGAAACCCGAGTTCGTGCGCCCAAAGTCGTACAAGTTGTAGTCCATTGTGGCATTGAGCAATAGAGAAGTGGACGCCCCTATGGAATAGGCATACGCACCTTCCAGAGGAATGAAGAGGTTGTTCTGCAACGAATCCACTTCCGTGTTGGAAAGTTGGATTCCGGCCAGTCCAGACAAGGCAAACGTAAGGCTTTCAAGCACGGATGTGCTGGTGTTGCTTAACTGAATGCCATAGAGGTTCTTCCAAAATGCCGTGTTGCGAATTTCAGTCTCTCTTGCACCCAAAACTGAAATGCCTGTTCCCGTGTTGAGCAGATGAGCCCCTTCCACTTTCACGTTACGGTTGGATTCCAAGTAGATGCCGCGGTCGATCCCCTGAATGGCCAAATGGCGAAGAGTCACATCAGACCCCTTGACGTCCAAGCCCATGGCCGGGAAATTAGTATTCCCAGTCCGGGTGAACAGAGTAAACGCCCCATTGGTATTACCCTGAATCACAAGCGGAGCATTGGTGCTACCGCTTCGCGACCAAATCATGCGAACGTCCGACGTAGACGAATATGCGCCCGCATCCACATAGACCACGTCGCCACCCTCTAGATCGTAGGTGTTCAATATCGTCTGCAACGTGCGCTTGGGCGTTGCCGGGGTTAAGCCATCGTTGGCATCATTTCCCGGCTCCGTTGTGTAAATATCTTCTTCGGGAGTCAGATCGTTGACGTAGAAATTCTTCGGCTGGTTGCGCAGGGAGAAGGAGGTGTCAATCGTGTCCTGCACACCAGAGCCATCCAGAGCCAACACCTGCCACATAGCATTGAAACTGTCTATAAATCCCGTCGAGTTCCAAAGATAAGTTCCGATACCCGAAGCCGTTCCAATATCCGTTGCGATGTTGGTCCACGATGCCCCGCCATCTGGACTATACTGTAACCGGAAACTGTCAAACTGGCCGGAGAAAGGTGCCGCCCATCGCAAAACCACACTCGGCCCTTTCAGCACTCCGCCATCATTCGCCGTCAACGCCGTCAGCCACATTCCCGGCTTGCTCTTGCTGGCCTGTGTTGTGCCGCCGTAGGCCCCCAAATTCCGGCGCGACCCATTCGGATATAGTTCATTGCCTGCCCCCAAGGCGGGATTGCCCAAGTCAATCACGGGGGAATGCGACGCATCGGAAACCCAATTTGAAGTGGCCTCGATCCAACGCCCCGTCACGGACTGTAGATGGAAATCACCACCCACCTCATCCGCAAACAACGGTTCGATCGAAACGCTATTGCCATCTTGCCCGGACGCCGTACGCCAATACGCCAGCCTCTCCCATCGGCCATTGCGAGACCCTAGCCATGCGGATCCTCGAGCCACCAAATCATTCCAATCCGAGATCAGGTTGCCATTCTCCCACGAAATCACACTGTTGGCATCCGAACCAGCCGCCACCAAAATGTTGTGTTGCGCGCGCAAGGTTCCCACACCCTGTTTTCGGAGCGCGGTTCCCCGGCTCGATACAATCGTGCAGTTGGAAATGGATCCACCCGAAGAAGAATTCACATCTACCGCAACCCCGAGGTTGTTGGTGGCGTAAACAGATGAATTCACTAGCGTCACATTGGTTCCAACAAGCGCCATCGTTCCGAACCGCTGCTTCATGAGGCCGATGCTACTATTGATGCCGGAAAGAGACACATTTCCGCGATTCACAGTCATGTTCGTGAAGGAGGAATAATTTCCCTGCAAGGTAACATCCCCTCCAGTCACCTGAACATCCTTGAAGGTGGAATAGTTTCCGCTCACCTTCAGTCCACCGTTCGACACGGTCAGGAACTGAGCGGTCAACTGATTCCCGGCCAAGGCGACAGACTCCCCAACAAAATAAATATTCCGTATATCCACATTGCTGGCATTCATATAGAAGAACGCATCCGTCGAAAACCGATTCGTCGCGATGAACCACGTCCCGTTTTCGTTGGTACTCCCACGTAGCCAGACCGATTGCCCCTGCCCGCCACTATTTTTGAGTTCCCATCGAATGGGTGCGTTGGTGTCCACCATATAGTAGTCACCTGTGTCGATATAGACTTGATCGGTCGGCTCCAGATCAATGGCATCCAGCAGCGTCTGCAAATTCCGCTTGGGTGCGGCCGGATAGAATCCCATATTGGCATCGTTTCCAGGCCGCGTGGTATAGACGTCGCCGTCTAGCACATGGTCATTCACAAAGAATCGGAACGGACTATTGCGCAATCCAAAGAAAACGTCCGTCATATCCACTATATTCGTATTACCCAAAAGCATGAGGCGCCACCGGGCGGCCGGACTCGTGGGCCATTTCTCTAAGCCAGCAAGAAGCTGATCGCTTTGCCAATAATACTGCCGTGAGCCGACCGTTGTATCGATGATGGTAATCCAATTCTCCGTTGTTCCGTCTTCATACGAGTACTGAAGTCGAACCACTTCATTGGTCCCGATATCACCGCCATATCCCCAAGTGAGAGGGAATCCTCCGAACGCAAGTCCTCCACTGGAGGCCGTGATGGCTTGCAGCCATCGATTTGTGTTGCTCTTGCTGGCCTGCCACGTATCACCATATAGCCCCATGTTTCGGCGCCCACCATTGGGAGCCGGCTCATTGCTCCAAGTGGTCGGAGATCCCATATCGATCAGGGGAGAGAAATTGGGGAGGTTGGTATTTATGACATCAAGAACCCAACCCGCGCCATATTGATAGCGCCCCGCCACACTTCGCAAATGAAAATCTCCATTGGTGGGATTGGCAAACAAGGGGTCCGAACTCAGGGAGAACCGATCCTGAAGGCTAAACCGATTCCATTGCGGCATTCGCGGATATTCAGTTCCATTGATGGAGGCAATCTGACCGCCATCCCGAATGTACAGGTTGTTGTAGTCCGCACGAATAACCGTGGTGGTGGAAGAGAAATAGGCATATCGCCCGGCTCCCGAAACTTCGATCACGGAATTGGTAATTTCGGCTTCAACTCCATTCCCCAAGTTCAATGCTGATCCTTGGTTTGACCAAATCACGGAATTCAGAATGGTAAATTTGCTCTGGCCCGCTTGAATGGCGGTCGTCCGGCCTTCACGCAGGACCACCCGGTCCAGTTGATTTCCATTGGCTTGCGCGAATGTGAATCCTGGACCTGTAGACCCCTGAATGTCCATATTCTGGAACCGACAAGCGGTCACCTCTCGTTGAATAGAGAATGCATTCGTGAACCCGACTAAATGCATCCACGACACATCCACATTCTGTGCTTGATATAGAATATACGCCGGATCGCTCATGCCTGAGGCAGGCATGATTCGCGTTCCACCAGCAAAAATATTTGTACTCCCGATCAACTTGGATGGATTTCCTGCCTCACCGCTTTGCAATCCGGAGATGAACACAGGCTCAGAGAAGATGTAGTTTCCGGTATCTACCCGGACTTCATCACCACCGGAAAGTGGATAACGCTCCAACACGGCCTGCACCGAGTGTAAAGGACTATTCGACACATATCCGCGATTCGTCACGGAGCCGACCGCCTTTGTATAAATATCTCCGGCCAGACTATTGTCGTTGACGTAATATACCAAAGGCCGTGTTCGGTGGATAAACAGGTCCGGGGTTGTGTCCGAAAGATTGGTGTTGGCCACCAGCACCACACGCCACAGAGCCTCCGGAGTCGGAGGATCTGAGCTATACCACTCATAAGGAGAAGCCACTGCCTGAACTATGCCCTGTGTAACCCAAGAACTGCCACCATCTGGCGAGTACTCCACTCGCACCATATTGGTTGCCGACATCCCACGAAATAGCCAATGGAGATATTGCAGTTCTTGGGCCGTTCCACCATCTCGCAAACTCAGAACAAAAAGACCTGCCGCCGAATCGGTCTTCGATGCGAATCGGGTTCCCCCGTAACTACCTAGATTGATCCGCCCCCCATTGGGCGACGGCTCGCTGGCAAAATTGGTGCTGGCTGGATTGCCGGCATCGATGGCCCAAGACGTGACGGTCGAGGTTGAAAAAGTTCCATTATTCCACCAGCCCGCCTTACTCTGCAGATGGAAATTGCCATTCGTGGAATCCACAAACATCGGGTCGCCCACAAAACTGTTTGCATCGCGACCACTGTTCTGCCATTGCCGCAAGTTCGCATAGCCCACCTTATCGAAACTGTTGGAGCCCAACATCGCTCCTGGCACAAGGCTAAACAAGTTGTAATTCCCGCCTATTGTTGATGTTCCTGCCTCCGTCATCAGCAAGGTCGCATTGGTCACGCCCAAGATACTGTTTTGGATATCCAAGTTTCCCGTCCCAATTGAAACGCCTCCTGCTCGATTTCCCCAAAGGGTCGAATTCTGGATGGCTTCCGCCCCTTTTTGCCCGCCAGACAAATACCCAAACTGACCGTTGTTCCAGAAAAGCCCATTACGAACATCGATCCCGCCACTACCCGAAACAGAAACGGCATTGCTCAAATTATTGAACAACTCCAATCCTCGCATCCGAACCGTATCGACGTTGTCAATCGAGATGGCGTTTTGAGCCCCTGTAATGCGAATATCGTTCAGTTCAATGTGGCGAGTGTTCTGGATTCGAATCCCGCTGGCCGTTCCGTTTCCTTGGAATAAGGTGCCACCCGCCAATACATTCGTACTGCCGTAAATACTTAACGGCATCGTCTGTGATCCCATATTCCGATCATTGAAGAGGATCGGATTCGTTGACGATACTGAAAACACTCCCGTATCCACATAAATCCGATCCCCACCACTCACCGGTAATTTATCCAACAGGGTTTTCAGGTTGTTCAATGGAGTCGAACGATTCGTCCCACGGGTCACCTCATCGCTCCAAGGCAATCCAGGCCCCGTACACCAAAAATCACCCACCGTGCTCGCATCATTTACATAGTAATCGAAATTCCCCGTCTTGATGGCGACCGGATTGTCTGAAATATCTTGAACTCCCTCGTCCGCCTGCAGCACCACTCTCCAATTCAACGCCACGGTTAGCGGCAAGGTTGAAGACTCCCACAGATATTGTCGCGAACCCGCTGGAATGTTGGTTGCGATCACCTTCCAGGTTATCTGATCCGACGAATAATCCAATCGAACCAACGAATTGCTGGGCATGCCGCCATGCAACCAATATAACAACGCATTTCCGGAAATCACATCGCCGCTATCGTTATATGACACAACCTTCAACCACGGAGGATTCGTCTGAGTCATCGATGCCTGCTTCGAATTACCATAGACCCCGATGTTGAGAATACCGCCGTTTGGACTTGGCTCGTTTGTACAGGAAATCGTCGGCGACCCGGCATCAATGAGAGGCGACAAAACGGGATCAACCATCCAAATCCCATCCTTATACCTCCCCTGCGTACTCTTCGGGTGAAAATCACCAGAAACTTCATCCGCAAATTCTGGATTCAACGTCATGCTGTGCCGATCCGAGAAGGTTACAGCACTCCAAGCCGGCAACGTATTATAGAAATCACTGCCACCGAGCTCTTGAGGCTTCTCCGAAATAATAGCGCCATTTTTTCTGACATAGCAATTGTAGTCACCACGAAAACTATCAGGGGCCGAATTAATCGTAAGCCCATAGATGCGACCATTCACTCCACTGGCATCCAGTACGCTATTCGAAACGGTAGCCAACCCATTCTCAATCATCACCGCCGTGAAATGTCCCCATGCCACGCAATTCTCTAGCTCGACGGCACCTCCCGATGATAGCACCACCGCCACCCCGCCCGTTGGACTGGCGTTTTTCCACAGAACCGAGCGCACAAGGCGAATTTGATCGCTCTTGTTCAGCGACAACCCGGCATTTCGGTTGTTTTCAATCCTCACGTTTTCAAATTCGATATTGTGCGATTCACTGGCCACCACCCCGATGCCACCATTTCGGATCGTGAAATCACGGAACTTCCAGTTGTACGCATAGTTCAATGAGAAAACGCCCTGAACACCAAAGGAAGTTCCCATAAAAACGGTCGGAGCCAGCGGATTTGCACTACCCTGAACGGTGATATACAGATTGCTAAAACCCGAATCCCGCTGATTAAACTGAATGGGGGGTGCCCCGGCAAGATACGTTCCTGCATCCACATACACCACATCTTCCGGCTCCAATTCATACGTATCCAGAATGGACTGAAGACTGGCCTTGGGTGTCGACGGCGTTAATCCATTGTTATCATCATCTCCTGGGGCTGTCGTATAGAGAGAGTCATTGGTATTGCCATCGTTCACGTAGTACTTAATCACACCTCCATTGCGCAAAACGAACGGCTTTGCACTAATCGCCGTGATGCCGGAGTCCTCCAAACAGTACATCCGCCACCGCCCCAAAGCAGATGCCCCAAACAGGGTACTGTCCCACGCATATCCCCCCGACGATGCCGGCCAGTTGCAAACGATATTCGTCCAACTGATGCCGTTGTCAGACGAAAATTCAATACACACCGTGTAATTGCTAGCCGCACCACCCGATTCCCATTTCAGGTCAACGATGCCCGAACCAAATCCCCCGTCATACAGGGAAAGCATGGTCAGCCAGCCTTCCACCGGGGTCTTGCTGGCTTCGGGCGTTCCGCCATACATCCCGATATTCAAACGACGCCCATTGGGCTCCGGCTCCATTAACCAAGCCAAGGAATTGGAATTCCCCATGTCCAGCAGCGGAGAATTTTGGTTATCCTGAACCCAGCCAGCATTCAAACCATTTTGCCAACGCCCGCGCGTACTCTTCAGATGAAAGTCGCCTTTCGCCGTGTCCGCCAATAGCGGCTCCTGCGCCAAAGAGTGTTTGTCGTTCAGTCTTGCTGTATTCCACCGTGCAACCGAATAGAATGCCGAGGTGATTGTTCCTGACACCTCCTTTGCAACCGCCGCATCGATTCCTGCCACCCACAAATTGTTATAATTGGCACTTAGTGAAGTTTCCTGACGATCCGAACGATAGAAAAATCCGCATGACTCCGGAGTCATCATGCCCATGATCGAGTTTTGAACGGTTGCCCGCCCTTGGTCCAACCGCAGCGCATATTTGTTCGACCACAATACGCTGGAATCAATGCTCAACGTTCCAGGATGCGAGAACTGAACGCCAGACTCATAGTTGTCAACGAATGAGCAATGCTGCAACACAACATTGGAGGATGCCGTGGCCAACACCCCATTGCTACCTCCGCGCTGCGAAAGCCAATCGCCCTCTACATAAATACTATTCTGGACCCACACGCCATTGAGTGCCCCCGAAATATCAAAATTCTTCAATCGAATTCCATAACTGTTGCTGATCACAAAGGGAGTCAGCATGGGATCCGATGCAACAAATTTGCTCCCGCCATACGCCGCATTTGTACTCCCCTGAAGGGTAATCTGCTGGCTGGCATCCTCCGACGTTGCCCCTGCATCCAATTCGCCAAACACCGTTGGAGAATCCACATAATAGTAACCCGTGTCCACAACCACCAAATCTCCAGGCTCCAAATCATAGGCATCTACGATTTCTTGCGCCCAGCGCTTTGGCGAGACCGGCGATAATCCTGTATGGCCAGACGAGCCAACCGCCGTACACCACACATCCCCTTCCCCCGAGTCATCATTCACATAGTATCGAATGGGCTCGTTGTGCAACACAAAGGGCAACTCACTAACGGCCATCAGACCCGCTTGTTGCTCGCTTTCCACCTTCCACCTCGACACGGGTGAAGAGTTCAAACTGTAGCTATTCCATAAAATCCCTCCCAGTTTTGCAGGCAATCCGCTAGCGATGGCCGTCCAACTCGCCCCTCCATCTGTCGACATCGAAACCCGAACCGTATGCCCCGTGGCTCGTCCGGCAGCCCGCCAATTGAATGCCACTTGTCCGGCAGCCACTCCCCCACGATTCAAGCTTAGCAAATAGATCGCTGCATTCGTCGGCGATTTGGACGCCGTCTTCGATCCCCCAAAGGCCCCCATATTGATTCGGCCTCCATTGACCCAAGGCTCATTGGTCCAAGCCGTGAAATCGGGATCACCCGCATCAATCAAGGGAGAAGAAATGGAATCAGTCCAGCCCCCCATTTCCGGGACCCAGCGTCCAGCCTGACTTTTCAGTCGAAAGTCGCGCAATTCTGGATTTGCCAACAGAGGATCTCCATCGTACGAATGCAAATCCTGACCAGACACGGCCGCCCATTTTCCAACCGTTTCATAAATGATTGGAATCGGCGACAGTTCCCGCGGAAGTGTGCGCCTAAACATTCGTCCTCCATTGCCCAGCCAAATCGAGTTGTAATCCGAATCCACTGAATTGGTTGTGGAAATTTCATACACATACTTATTCGGCATAATCGATAAAATATTGTTTCGGATAACGGGCTGATTAGCGCTCGCTTGAATGCAAGTCTCGCTCATCAACCAAAATACGTTGTTCTCAATCACAGGCTTGACAGGCGTACCAACATTCTGCCCCGCCGCACCCACCACAACCCCTCGATTACAGTCATATACCACACAATGCGTCATGCTTAACTGGTTTCCACCACTCAATTGAAATGCCGTATCTCCCGCCTCAACGGTCACCCACTCCGCTGAAATTCCGACGCTATCCTTCATGTTCACAGCCGTCCCCTGTGTTTTGAAGACCGTGATATTTCGCAATTCCACACCAACGGCATATTCGATGTCCAGCCCACCGCTATTGTATTCACGGTTCAAAACCGTCCCGCTCGGAAATGCGTTCGTGCTTCCTTGAAATACAACCGGCGGATCCCCCAGCCATCCAGCCGAAGCCGATTGCCCAATACGCCAAGGAATCAGCGGACGGTAGGTGCCCGTATCGATATACACGATGTCCCCGCCAGCCAACCCGTACTTGGCCAATAGGGCATTCAAATCCGCCATAGGAGCCGAATTTGTCAATCCACTGTTCAGATTGTTTCCAACAGCCGTACAAAAGACATCGTTACTGGTGGAATTGTCGTTGATATAGAACTTGAACGGTTGGTTGCGCAACGAGAAAAAGTTGCGATTAATAGCCTCGCTCCCATCACTTCCCACAATCCGAATCTGTCCCTGAACCGTTGGAATCGCCGCTGTCGAGTTCCATGTCCACGATCCAACTCCCGCAGCAATTCCACTTGCCAAGTTCACCCAGTTGGACCCGCCATTGGATGAATACCAAATGCTCACGGTTCCATTCGTCACTCCACCTCGTGCCAGCCAGCGCAACACGACATTGGTTCCCGAAACCTGACCACCATCGTTAAAACTAATCAGCGTCAGAGTTCCATTCGTGGGCGTTTTGGAAGCTTCGGCCGTGTTTCCATATCGGCCCATATTCACACGCCCCCCGTTCGGCATCGGCTCCGTCCCAAAGGGTGCCGAAGGATTCCCCGCATCCACCATCGGCGAATTTTCAGCCGCAGAGTCGTCTGTCACGTAGCCTACGATCGCCGGATCAAAGCGTCCCGCAGAACTCTTGAGATGAACATCCCCCGCGCCGCTATTTGCAAAGAAGGGGAAATGAGACAGGCTGTTTCGATCCATCCCCGACACGGTCGACCAACGCCCCACCGAGTTATACTCCCGCAGAAAGCCACTTTCCGTTCTTAACGCAGCCAACGCCCCATTTTCCAGATACAGGTTGTTGAAGTTCGCCACTAAATTGTTACTTCCAGACAACTGATAAATGGGTTTTCGTAGCCCAAAAGCACCCATCACACAGTTGCTGACCACCACAAACTCATTGGAAGCCATCTCCGCCGAGATTTGAGCCAGCCCGTTCGACCAAATCGTCCCGTATTCCAAACGAGTATTAAACGACTTGGTTGAACGAACTCCATTTGTCATGGCTCCCACTACCGAGAAATTCCGGAGAAACACATTGGAACTCCCCTCGATAGTAATCCCGTCGCCGCACCCCACCATATCCACAAACTCCAACGTAATATCCTGAGCGTTTTCAATCTCTGCGGCAGTATAAGCAGACGTGAGCTGAAACCGAACATGTCGAATTTTAACCCCGACTAATTCTTTCAGAGCCAACCCATTCCCCGTAAACACGCTTCCCGGATACCGGGTACTTCCCTGAATTGTCACGGGACTAGCCGCCGTTCCACCATCCAAATACCCCAGCTCCGTCTGTCCATTTCCCGAATAAACACCCGTATCCACATACACCGTATCCCCCGCCTCCAAGTCATAACGACTCAAGACCTCACCCAAGGAAGGGAGCGGCGACGCAGGCGTCAATCCCGTATGATTTGTCGATCCAATGGCCGAACAGTATAGGTCGTTGGATGTGGACGCATCATTCACATAATACGGAATTGGCGAATTATGAATCGTAAAATCTCGCTCCGACGTCGCCTGCCACGTCATTTCGGATTGACTGCTCACCCGCCACCGCATGGTTGCTCGACTTGGAAATGCGGCCGTATCCCAGGTGTGTTGACCCAAAGAAGCCTCAACCCCTGAGACCAGCGTCTGCCAATTTACGCCGCTGTTCGTCGAAACCTGTATATTCACCAACTGGCCCACATTGGTGGCTCCTGCACGCGCGTTCCACCGCAAGGTGTGGTTTCCCCGAACAAGCCCGCCTTGATTCAGTGTTAGCAACACAAACACGTCATTGGAGGGCGTCCGGCTGGCAAACTGGGTTCCCCCATATATTCCCACATTTGCCCTCGATCCATTGGGATCCGTTTCCTCGCTCCAATGCGTTGTAGGATTTGCAGCATCCATCAGCGGAGAATTATCCACATCCACCAAAAAAGTACCGAACTGCGGCGAGTGGCGTCCGGCCATGCTTCTCGGGTGCAAGTCAAAGATCGAAAAATCTGCAAATTTGGGTTCTATCTCCATGGAATTCGTGTCCGTTCCATTCCAATCCACCCACGTATTCAGATGATCAATTTTCTCAGATAATCGCCCGTAGGGAGCCTTAAAAGACGATTGGGCAAAAGCGACCCCTTCCTTCTCCCGATGGTAAACATTGTAATCGCTTTGAATCACCCCTTTAGCCGTAGTGAAGATGGTATCCAGCGGTCCATTCGCCATTAACACGCTGTTGCTGATATTGAGACGACCCGAGGTGGCCGAAACAAGGTTGCCCGTCGCAACCACATTGCCCTTGGCATCAGCCGGAATGGAGGCGATTACTCCCCCCGTCCAAGAGTTCGTAGCCGGCGCTGTTGCCTGTCCGGAAGCCTCCATCGCCAATCCCGTATTCATGAAATGCAGTGCCGCACACTGGACGAATTGATTCTGGTCGGAACCAGCACTTAAACTGAAGGCCGCCCCCCTCGCGTAAACCGAACGGATTCGAAACAGTCGATTGGAGCTGGCTGAACTTAGCTGCAAACCAGCATTCCCTCCGTGCAAAGTCAAATCCCGCAAATCCACATTTTTTATATTGCTTAAATTCATCACGGAGAAACCACCGCTATTGGTTATGATCGTCCCCCCTGCCGCCTCGTTAGTACTCCCTTGGATCACGAATCGACTCTCCCCAAGAGGATTGCGAGAGCTAATTCCAACCGATGAATTTGTATACTTCCCGGTATCCACATAGATTGTATCTCCGTGATCGACCTGATGTAGCACAAACAAACGGCTAAATGAGTCCACTGGAGAGTTTGAACTGGACCCCGTATTGGATGAAGCACCCGGAGCCGTGCAATACACATCACCACCCACGTTTTTGTCATTAATATAAAACTGAAGTGGCTCGTTTTTGAGCGAAAACAAATTCTCCGTCTGTCCCACGATCGGTGGCTCATTCGTCGTCATCACCCGCCAAACCCCCATGGCCGTACTGGGAAAATTCGTTGTACTCCACGTCAACCCCGACGTGCCCACATCCGCATACACATTCGTGGCAATATCCATCCAATTCGATCCCCCATCGCTGGAGAATTGAACACGAACAATCACATTTCCAAGCAGTCCGTTCCAAGACCAGTAGAGTTTGGCTTCACCTCGAATCGTTCCACCATCCGACATGGTCAGCGGAACCAATGAACCCTGAGTTGGACTCTTGCTCGCTTGATTCGTCCCCCCAAACAGCCCCACGTTCACCCGCCCGCCATTGGGACTCGGTTCGTTGCTCCATGCCGTTGCCGGATCTCCCAAATCGATCAATCGGGAGGTCACCACATCGTTGGTGACATACGCCGCCACTTCCGGATCAAATCGGCCGTACTCGCTTTTCAGGTGGAAATCATACGACTCCCGATTGGCAAAATGCGGCTCATAGCCAAAGCTGTTCTTATCATTGGCGAAAGCCGTTCGGATCTGCCAATCAATCAGATACCGATCGCTCTCTCGGCTCATCCCCCCCGCCACGTTCGCTCCTTCTGTGGCCCGTATATTGTTGTAGTCAGAAATCATTGTCCCCGTTTCAGTTCGATAGTAGTAGATCGATCCAGAGTAGCCAATGGCCTCCAGAACGCTGTTCCGCACATTCACGGTACCACCGTTTAAGACAATGTTCCCCAGATACCCATTTCGAATCAGGCTATGCTGCACAGTCACCACGGACCCGGTCGATTCCACGTTCGCCTGGTCCAATATCGACCGCATCACCGACACGGGAGTCGTGTTGGCTAGAACACCGTTCTGCGACATTCCCTCCACACGCACCCGTTCTAGCGAAACCCCTCCGCTATATCCCGCATTCACGCCAATTAGGCCATTGGTAATCGACAGCGATTCCATCCGAATCCCGCCCGCCCGCAAAAGATCAACCACATTCGCCGATCGATTGTACAAAGACAGAGATGTCCCGTTATAAGGCTTATTGGTATTTCCAATAATGCGGATCGGCTCTGCCACCGACCCCGAGTTTTTCATCCCAATCTGAATGGGAAAACTCTCTATCAGTTTCCCCGTATCCACCCAGATCCGATCTCCCGGCTCCAAATCAAACCGCTCAAACGCCATTCGCAACGAGCTAAGAGGCGCGTTCGTTGTGGCCATCCAATTATTCGTGGTCCCTGCCGCTGACACATAGACGGGTTCAAACACATCAACCGGTGCCACATAAATATCCAACGCGCCGTTTCGAATTGAAAAGAACTGAGAGGATCGGGCTGTCAAATTGGTTTGTTGCAAACAAACCACTCGCCAGGCACCCGCCGGCGTGTTGGGCAATCCCGATACATTCCAAACCGCAACTCCATTTGTGATCTTCACTCCGTTGGTCACCGTTGTGCCCCACGTCTGCCCCCCGTCCAGCGACACCTCCACCTTTGCCGTCTGGTTGCTAAATCCACCCGCCGTCCAAAGGAGCTGAATCGTTTCGTTACTCACTCCACCTGCATCGCCAAAACTGACCGTGCGAATCCATGGAACCGTCGGTGCCATGCTTGCTTCGACCGTTCCTCCCCAGCGCCCGATGTTGACACGCCCCCCGTTGGGAGAGGGCTCATTGGTCCACGACGTTGATGCCGGATTTCCAGCATCCAGCAAAGGCGAAGAGGTTCTATCGGATGTCCGCTGACCATTTGACAACAGCCGCCCCAGCGTCTGCTCCGTCTTAAGATGATAGTCCATGCCTTCTGGCGAAGCGATCTGGGGATCCCCCGGAATACTATGTAAATCTTGCCCGCCCGAAACTCTCTGCCAAGCCCTCACATTGTGTGTGGGACTGCCCCCGAAAGCACCCACAAAGGTGTCCGGCCCCGCATGCAGTCCGTTGTAATCAGAGGCAAGCCCAGTCCCACTAATCGACAATAACGAAGCCCCAATGCGCGTCGAAGCCAGAATGCTATTCTCCAACACGCATCCCGTCACCCCGCTAGCCTGAACCCCTGCCGTCGTGTTCTCCCAAAATACACCCTGTCGAATCACCACATTCGTCGCCTGCTGCAACTCCACCCCAAGGGGCCCCCCATGCGCCACACACCGCACCAGCTCTACATCCCGACTATTTCCCTGCACTTGAAAAGCTCTGGAGCCGGCCGACCGCACCTCCACCCCGTCCAGCTTAACATTCACCACACCGTCGAGACTCACGCCTATGGCCACATTCGTCATCGCCACATCACGAATCACCAAGTTCGACGCCCCCGGCCGGATATCAAACCGCACATTTCCATATCTAAACACACTTCCCCCCGCCGCCCGATTCGTACTCCCGATGAAGACCACCGGATTGGTCGCCGACCCCGAAAAGGCAGACGTCAAAATCACCGCATTGGTCGCCGTGTGAAGCCCTGTATCGATATACACTCGATCCCCCGGGCTCAAAATGGTATATTTTTCAAACAGCTTGTGCAGGTTCATCATCGGCGCACCCGCACTCGTCCCCAGATTGTTGTCATTCCCCCCCGCTGTGCAATACACATCCCCCGCCAAGGAAGAATCATTGATGTAGAACGAAAACGTTCCATTGCGGAACGTAAAGTTGGTCGGCGACTGGCTGAACGCCTCAGGCACCGCATCATCCAGCAAAACTCTCAATCGACCGTAGATTGAAGAGGAATCGTCCGCCACCGGATTCTGGTAGAAATAGTTTCCGTTGGTAGCCGCAATGCCTCCCACCAGCAACTCCCAGCTCACCCCCGCATCGCGCGAAATCCAAATCGAAATCGTTGCCCCCGGCGCATACCCCCCCGCCTCCCATCGCACCCAGGAGCCCGCTTGCACGTTCATCGTCCCACCATCGTTGTGGCTGAGCAATTGCACCCACCCGTTGGTCTTCGACATGCTGGCTTCGACCGTTCCACCATACAGCCCCGCATTCAGGCGACTGCCATTCGGAATAGGCTCATCCCCCACGCTTGCGACAGGATCGCCAAAATCGATCGCAGGCGAATGAACATCGTTCGTGTCAAACAACCCTGTTGACGGATTGTATCGCCCCGTGAAACTCTTCAAATGAAAATCTCCCGCCGCCGCATTCGCAAACAGCGGATCCGCCCGCAAACTCCGCGACCACCCCTGACCCGCATTCTGCAAATCGGAAAACGTCGCAAATCCTGCCCCCGGTACGGCTGGCGGCCCCACCACATTGAAATCACCCACCACCGTGTGATTCCCAAGCAATGTGGCTCCTCCACCCAAAACGCTATTAGAAACCGTCAGCGCATTGGAAAAAGCCGTTATGGCCACCGGATTGTTCCAAATCACCCCCCGATTCCACCAATTGGATTGCATACTAGCGCTATTCGCTGAAATGCCTCCGTTTGTATTCGCCGTAATCACGCAACGATCAAAATCAATTCCCCTTGTTGTTCCCGCAAAAACAACCCCCCACGTGTTGTTCGAGCTTTGCATATTGCGAAAAGCCACATTCGACGCTCCATTCAAGAACACACCATATCGCCCCCCCGTCAGGCACAGATTATCAATCTCCATGTTCCCCGACCCGCTCACTTCCAACACGTCTACTCCCGCGCCACTGCTACGCAAAACCGAACCGCTCGAGCTCCCCAAAATACACAACGGCATCCCCACACTTCCACGATCAAATATCGTAAAAGCGGTGGTTGCATTGGTCACATAAATCCCCGTATCCACATACACCGTATCCCCACCCCGGAGTTGGTAGTCGGCAAGAATCTCCCTCAAACTACGCTTAGGCCTATTCGGCCCCGCCCCATCGTTGGCACTCGCCCCCACCGCCGTACAATAGACATCCCCCACTTGGCTGCCATCATTCACATAGAAGGTATAGGTCGCATTCGTAGCCGCCCGAACACTAAATACCCTCGCATTCGTCGAAGCCACCGCTGAATTCGTCGAGTTCACCACCCTCCATCGAACCGCCGGATAATCGAAATCCGGAACCCACGTATAGGTCTCATTCGTCGCCGCCACATCCGTCGCAATGTTGCTCCACACCACCCCATTGTTGGTGCTATACTGCAAATTCACCGTCGCCCCCGTCCCGAGGTTCCCTCCCACCCACTCAATCCTCCCCGTTTGCCACAATGTCCCCCCATCATTATAGGTCATCGCAAACAACCAATCATTCGTCCGACTCTTGCTCGCCTCCGCCGTCCCCCCATACAGCCCCACGTTCACCCGCCCCCCATTCGGCATCGGTTCATTCGTATAGGCTTGGGCAAAAGCGGATGCCGCTCCCGCCAGAAACCACATCGCCATTCCCTTGATCCAAAGCCGCAATTTCATATTATCCACCCTCGCATCTAGGCGCATCCCCAAAAGCAACTTTTGCACAATGCTCCTTGAGTTTGAATATACGACAAAACCGCCTAGATTGGCAATACGCAGTCCCTATAATTTTGAGAAAGGACGGGTGGGGGTGAATTGACAAACTAACTGAGCCACTTCGACAGCGCCGGACGTAAGCGGGCACCGAACAAATACCGTAGCGTGGCCCAGCCCAAATACTTTCGGACCAAGCCAAATGCCAGCATTTGTCCCAAACCTCGCCAATTTCGCTGCATCCACACGATGTTCAAATTCTCTTCCCACTGCATACACACCCGATCCACGGCCTGGTCAAAGATGGCCGCCAGCCGTTCTTCTTTCCCATGCTTTCCTAGCAACCTCAGGGCCTGCAGCATGGCGGCATTCAGTAACGGAACCCGATTTCGGCTATTCTGTCCGGAATGGATCCGATACCGAGTTAGAGCCTCGTGGGTGCCCGCGATCTTGGATTTCATTGCAATCTTCAGAAACAAATCGTAATCATCGACCAGCATCAACTTCTTCTTATAGAACACCCGAATTGGATCCATGCCGCCCAGAGACAAAAATATATCCCGGCGGATCATGCAAGCTGATGGAATGACGAAATTATGGCGCAACAGATCCAAGAGAAGATCGCGCCCATCCTCGCATTCGGGCACCCCCCCGGGCCAAATGCCCGACTGGGCGCCAAACATGTCCACCCGGCAAAACGACATACCCGCCTCTGGGTGACGATCCAGCATGTCGGCCAGCAACTCCACATGCCGAGGCATCCAGACATCATCTGCGTCGAGTAACGCAATATAGTCACCCTTGGCACGAACCAGTGCCCGGTTCACACTGACGGGACGCGACAGGTTCCGGTCGTTATACATCACTTCCACCTGTCTCCGATAGCGATCAATAACGCTACGCGTATCATCCTGACTGGCATCGTCCACCACCAAAACCTCACAACATGGCCTTGTTTGCGCCAGCGCCGAGTCGATAGCCTCGCCAACGTAGGTTCCCATATCGTGAACGGCCAGAATGGCCGATATCATTCCCTCGTTATTCATCGGTACCTACCTGATCATCTCTTGCCACATAAAGCATCGGCGAAACGATGAAAGTTGTTCAGCCGTTGCCACATCGCATGGATTAGGCATTGCTGAATTTTAGGACGAAAGACATCGCTTGGATGATAGCAAAAAATGTAATTCCGTGCCATGCGAAAGGCTTCGGGCATGTTGCTCCAGAAGGAATCGAGCATGGCTTTCTGGGCGACCTGATGAGCAAATTCGGGAGCCACCCTACGCAATTGATTGAAACTCGGCACCTCCAGACCGACCACCATCATGCCTAACCAGTCCCGGGCAGCAGCCCGTATGAGACACGCTCCTTCTGTCGTGGCCCAGAAAGATTCGGGCCAAAGAAAGGTTGACGCAACTAAACCTGTGACATGGCTCTCTGGAATCGACCCGAAGCCCTTGGCACTCTGTAGCGCTTCTGTAATGCATTTGGGCAACACGCTCGGCAGCGAGGAGTAATAATGCCAAATCGGAGCCTCCGCCCCGAATAGCGGCGAATACATGATCTGTGCATTATATCCAGACGGTAGTCTCCCGTTGACCACCCCTGTTTCAAAAAGGGCGGCATTCATTGCCGACTGGTCCCGATATTCCTGAAGTTGTTGAAAGGATTGCTGCCATTTTTCGTGCCATTTTCGATAGAACAGATTGGCCCCGGTGGACTCGGACACAAGCAACACCCCACCGTTCCAATATACAACCTGGTCAACCGACCATCCCATCTCTACAACTATCTCTCGATCAACCCCTTCAAATTGATCCTGCGAAAAAAAACGCGAACCATTGGGTGCCGCCGCAATATCACCCGGCATTCGAAAGACGGGCGATATGTCATCCCGAATGACCGTGTCGCTGTCTAGGAACAGAAACTGACCAGTAATTCGTTGGCGCAGGCTGGTCTTGAGAAATCGGTTGCGGAATGCCGGCGGACCCGGTGGAGTCTCGAAGGCAATCCATTCATCCACTTCGTCGAGCAACGGATCCTTCCCCGCCCGCATCGCCCGGTCGGTCTCTGCATCGCAGACCACCGTCACCTTGATATGGGGATTTGTCAGCCGGAGCGACGCAATCGAAACCCGCGTCATCGCGCTATAGATGTCCCGCCCAGAAGATGTGACGACATAGACAACCTGCATGGAGTCAGAACTGCTCATGTTTATTAATATTGTCTGTCGGCTTTGATCGGCTGACTCATTCCAGAAATTCGAGATAATCTAAGTTGAAAATAGATTGCAGGTACATAGCTACCGACTCCACCTCCGACTCCACCTCTCGGGAATTGGATATTTTCAGAGGTTCACCGTTCACGGTTCAGCGGTTGATCCGCCCCCGGTTGCAAGATGCCTCCCCAATTCTTCGTTCTTCATTCTTAATTGAACGGCGCCCCGCGCCGTTATTCCCTCGCCCCAAAATCAATCCCTGGGCTGTAGCCCACCGCCGCATTTGTCACCCACACGCCGTTCGAGACAAAACCCGATGCGCTCAGCAAATGAAAATCAAAGCCATTCTCATTGACCAAGCGGGGGGCGGCGACGGTATTCCCGTACCAGTTGGTGTTGCTGTTCTGCAGATCGGCAAGGGTCTCGACATCTCCGCAAAATTGTCGGGTGCCAAATATATTTCGCGATCCGCGATCTGGGATCAAAGTGTCTGAAGCAAATGCAAACTCGCCTAGCAAAATACAGTCAGCCATATTAGAAACCACTCCTGTTGCAGGCGCGATCGAAAACAGTTGTTCGGAACGCATAATACAACTTTGAACATCATTGCCCTTGGCTGGGGCAAAGCCCCTGAAAGCAGACAAGGAAATTGATGTAAACACGCAATGGTGAAAAGTATTTGTATTCGAAGCACCGTTTAGCACAATTGAAAAACTTTGATTTGAAATTCCATATACCCGTTCGAACGAATTGTACGAGGCACCATCCAATACAAAGCCATTCGCACCGCCGACCATTCGAATATCGCGAAAATGTAAATAGCTTCCCCTTACCAAGACAAGATCACCAACTCCTGTAAATGTCGTTCCCCCCTCTGCGGGCTGCGTGGACGGTGATCCTTGGAAAAGAATAGGATTCCCCGCCGCGCCATTCACTGTGTCGGCAATGACGACATTGTTGGTATAGGTTCCAGCGTCGATATAGACGATGTCCCCGGCGACCAGATTGGTGGCCGCGAGCAGATTGTTCAGCGTAAGCTTCGGGGTGCTGGGGGTCAGGCCGTTATTGACATCGTTGCCAGTGAAATCGGGGGTGTACACATCCCCGGTGTTGGAGTTGTCGTCGATATAATACGAAGTCTGTGCTGAGGAATGCGACGATAAGCCAAAAGCAAGACACGCCACTACAACCAAACCGGCTAATCTTATTTCCATGCCACCCATCCTTTCAATCAAGATACCTAATAAATACCAGTAAATCCTATGGCCAAACGGGGTCCTTGTCAAATCGTTAGCCATTCTCAGGTAGCACCCGCGCTTTTGATGCCCCCAGCCTAAACGCCTTCATTTTCCGAAAGAACCGGAGGCCGGTCGCCCGCAAGGCCGCAGCAACGAGCGACCGAGAAACCGACTGATTCAAAACAGACTGAAGACTTGTCTCTAAAATTTCAAAGACGGATTCCTTTGAGAACCGATCGCGAACAATCGCATGGCCCCGAAGTCCCATTTCGCGGCGAAGCACCGGATCCCGGACGAGGCGGGATATTTTTCCAGCCCATTCCTCCTGCGTGCAGGCCAACATGCCGCTTTCACCATCCTTGATTAGGTTCGTGCATTCTCCAGCATTGTGGCATACAACTGGGATTATCCCCGACATGTAGTTTAATGCCTTGAGGGGGCCCCGAATTTGAAATTCCTCTTCATCAGTAACAATCGGAAACACACCCAGATCCATTTGGATTATTTCTTGGATCATCACGTCCTCGTCGTAAACGCCCGGTCCTAGAGACACTCTCAACCGAGTGAACACAGGCAGTTGCTTAGGATCCGTGCAGCCTACCACGCGCAAGATGACCTCCTGATTCAGTTCGGCGACGCGCGCCAGCGCCGGAGCGATATTATGAAGTCCAGAGACGGTACTGTTGCTGCCGACCCAGCCAATGACAACTGGGATCGCCGCCCGAGGTTTCGCGGCGGCGAGGGCCTCGTCGAATTTTGCAAGGTCGGCATACGGCGGCACACAAAACACGCGGCTATTTTTCTGGCGTGCATAGGCTTTGTCATACCGGTTGCAACAGAATATGGCGTCGCTTTCGGCCAGAATTTCATCGATTTGTTGCCACCCGTGCTCCCGAAACAACGGCAACCAGAGCGCATCGGTCAAGTCAAAGACCACCCGCGCAGCCGAAAAGCGATGAATTTCACGGATTAAATCAAGGGATGACGGAATTTTTAGCAGATAGACCAGATCAAACTGCCGCGAAAACAGGGCAACCTCTTTCCGCAATTGATCGCGATTATGATGCCGATAGCTGACAAACTCGACCTGCCACCCGCACCGGGCCAGCGAATCTTGGAATGCCGCACCCCGCACCCGATATGTAAACAGACCGTTGTCCGCGTCATAAACAACAAGCAAATGCCTGCGAGTCTGGAAAGCCCGTGCCATCTATTTCCGGAACCCGTCGCTCATATCAATCCAGGCGATCGTCTCTTGGACGGACTTGACGAGATCGCCGGCGGGCTGAAAACCCGTGCGGCCAAATTTTGCACAATCCACCTTGTAAGACAGCTGGTTCATGATCGGCGAGTCCACGAACTCCACGCGGAGATCAAGGTACCGGGTTTTGATAGACTCGAGGATGTCATTTACACTGGCGTTGAGCGTGAGGACGTTGAACACCTCCCCCGCGAACAGGTCATTGCTGATGATATGAGCGAGCGCGCGGCACCCGTCGCCCAATTCAAGATAGGGTCGTTGCTGGTGCAACGCGGTTCGCCAGACCGAGATGGGCTTACCTAGGCATGCCTGCCAGATGAATTTATTCACTGCGGTATGGAAGCGCATGCCGGCAGACACCCCAAAAATGGTACCGAACCGGCAGACGACATGGCGGAGACCCTCGCTCTGGCGCAGACTGGCCAACCTCATTTCCATCTTCAGTTTGCTTTCGGCATATGGGCTCTGCGGCTTGAGGTCGCACTCGGGGCAATTTTCATCCACCAGTTCCGACTGCGAACCATAGACGCTGGTCGTCGAGAGCGCAATCAGCGGTACGCCGGTCTCAAGACAGGCCTTGGCGACGATCTCCGTGCCGTGGAGATTTACCTCCTCGACGAGATCCTTCTTGTCGAACGTGCTGGCCGCATCGGTGATGGCCGCCAGGTGCACCACGGCGGCGGCTCCGGCGAAGATCGGTGCGAGTGAAAGTTTGAGTATATCCGCCTCGATGAACCGATAGTGCGCCTGAGATTTGTTCAGGTTGAACATCGAGCAATAGCGCTGGGTCAGCAGATTGTCGATCATCACAATTTCCGCGCCGGGAAACTGCACGGGTAGATCGCGGATCAGCCGGGATCCGATATGGCCTAGCGCACCGGTGACGACAATCTTCATTTCAACCCTCCAAATACTGCTTTATATGGGGGACGAAATAGTCCCGCGTCAACTGCAAACCCGCATCCAGATCCGTTTTGGGCGACCAGTCCAAGGCCGCCTTGATCTTCTCGTTGCTGATCACGGCATCGCCCACTTCGATGGCTTCCCGGTCGTGCGGCCACGGCACCGAATGGATCCGTCCTCCTATGTTGCGGACGATGGCCTTGGCAATTTCCCGGACCGTGCATTGGCGGTCGCTCACGGCAAAAAACGCCTGACCATCGGCCGCTTCGCTCGTGGCCGCGAGCATCATCGCCTCCACCGTGTCGCCGACATAGTTGATGTTGCGCTGCTGGTCCCCGGCGCCAAAAACGCAGAGGTCCTTGTTCTGAAGCGCGAGGCCGATGAAGTAGTTCACAAAGCCGAAGTCGGCGCTGCGGATGTTGGAGCGTGGGCCGAAGGTGTTAGCCAGCCGGACGACCGATGCGCGCATGCCATAGGCCGATCCATAGATGAGCACGTACTTTTCGGCGGCAGTCTTGTTGGCTGAATAGATGTCCACTGGAAACTCGCTGTGCCACTCGTCGATCGGCGAGCGGTGCATCTTGCCGATCTGGGTGCTGGTGCCGACATGTACGATCTTAGCCTGCTTGTTGAAGCGTCGCAGCGCCTCCAGCACATAGATCGTCCCCTTGCAGTTCACATCAACATCTATGAGCGGTTCGCGCATGGAGTTGGGGTGGGAGGTATAGGCCGCGCAATGAAACACCACATCCTGTTTCCGAATGCACGCACAAATTCCGTCGAAATTGCGGATGTCATTCAGCACCACCTGCACGTCGTCTTCGATGCCATGCAGGTTCTGCATGTTTCCCCCCGACCGAGGATCCAGACAGTCGTAGATGGTGACTTGCGCCCCCGCGGACAGACAGCGATGGGCCAAGTTGCTTCCGATAAACCCAAGCCCACCGGTGATCAGGATATGCTGGCCGCGCATGGATGATCCTGTCATGGCCTGTCACCGCCCCAGTATATTTTTAATGGCCCCGGAATAATCGCTGATTTGCTCCTCGGTGATCAGGAGATCGCCGGGCAGATTGATGCCGCGCGCGGAGATGTCATACGCGTTCGAATTGCGGGATTCAAATTTTTCGCGAAATCCCGGATAGGCCGGCAAGGATGAGAGCGGATAGAAGAACGGTCGCGATGGATATCCCAGTTCACCGAGTCGCTTCATTGCCGCCAGTTTTGTCATTCCGTGTCTCTTCCCGAAGACCAGGCCCGTGATCCAGGCTCCGTTGGTCATGCCAGGCGGCTCGTCGTTAAACTGGAGATCCGGCACATCGGCGAGATGTTCGCGGTATTTCTGAAGCGTCCACCGCTTCTTGCCTACGAGCTCATCAATTCGCTGGAATTGGGCATAGCCCATGGCCGCCTGCAGGTTGAAGGGCATGTACTTGTAGGTGACCTCAAAATTGTAGTAGGCGGGCCCGTCGGCCCGGCGACCGTGGTCGCGCAGGAACATGCAGCGCTCGTAGAGCTTGTCGTCGTCGAGCAGCAGCATGCCGCCCTCCCCCGTCGCGATCGTCTTCGTGCGGTGGAAGCTGAATACCGAACCGAGGCCGAATTTTCCAGCACGGCGACCGCGATAGACCGAACCCACCGCCTCGGCGGCATCCTCGACCAGCGGGAGGCCATGCCGATCGGCCACGGCGCAGATGCCATCCATGTCCGGCATATTACCGAACAAATCCACGACAATAATGGCTTTGGTTCGCGGTGTGATGCACCGCTCGATCGAATCGGGCGCCGAGCACCAAGTCTGCGGATCAATGTCGCAGAACACCGGGGTGGCGCGCAGATATGTGACCGGCGCCGCCGTGGCGATCCACGTGCACTCGGGAATGATGACTTCATCGCCATCCGCGATGCCCATGCCCGTAAGCAACAGATGGATGGCCGTGGTGCAGTTCGGAGTCATGATGCCGTACTTGCGGCCATGATAGGCCGCAAACTCCTGCTGGAATTTCTCCACGTAGCCGTAGTTGTCCCACCCGTTCCGCATGCAGTCGTTGACCACGTCGATCTCGTGTTGCGTGATCCATGGCCCCGCCATGTTTAACTTCGATTTGCTGACTGTCGCGCCGGATGTACTCATGATTATGCCTCTTCAATAATTATCTTTACCAAATATTTCTTGCCGCACTTGGTAAAATACGCAGAGTTGCCATTCATGAATGTCCTGCCCCGTATGATGTTAATAAGGTCACCCGCCTTGAACGTTGCCTGAAGATCAATGTTGGAATGTTGCTCAATTTCCTTCGCGCGGTGAAATGTGGCTATGCTCTCATCCTGTGGCATCGGAATAAAGTCAAGGGTCACAACACGATGATAGGTTTCCTTAAAAAGATTAATGCTCTGCTCGACCGAGAGATTATAAAGTGATTCGCCCGTAGCCGTAGTGGCGACGGGGCACTCGCGCTGGAATAGAATCGGCCCAGTGTCGACCGATTCATCAATGAGATGCTGAGTCACACCGAAGGGCGTTCCGTCAACTATCGCCCAATAATATGGATGCTTACCCCGATTGTAGGGGAGTAAACTGGGATGTAGATTAACCCAACCGACGCGAGCGGCCCTGATAGCAGGTCCTCGAATGATTGAAGGCCACCATGCCAACAAGACTAGATCAATCTGGTGCGCCCTCATTTCCTCGATGAAGGCAGGAGAGTTCACATCCACTTTGCGGAAGCAGTGAATTCCATGCTGATGGCAAACAGTGGCAATTTTTTCCTCGTAGTCGCTATCGTCACGGTCACAGGTAACCACGAATGAGATCTGCTCCGGCTGTTTAACAACGAACGAGATGATCTCATAACCTGGAGCAAATGCGGCGCAAATCACAAAACGGCTTACATCACAAGAAACAGCCCCAAAAGTTCCGGCTTCTCTCTTTTTCCCCAGAGTACTCATTGGATGAAATTGGTGATCTTGCAGTTGTAGCCAGATCCGCTGTCGTGTACCAGCGGCAAATCCGCAAACGGGGCGGCCAAGCCCCGGGTGCGGTCCACCACCGCCACCACCTGCGAACCATAGTATTCCACCACGGGACGCAGCACCCTCGCCTGCCCCGTCCCGCCCCAAAAGAGCAGCCGCTTTGGAAGCATGAATCCCGCTTGTGTAATCGGAGTTCCGCTTAGGATCCGGGCTGTGTTCATTGCGCTCCCCCAAAAAACATCAGGTGAAAAAATCCAATTGCGGAGAGATCAATCTTCATCATTGCGACCCCAAAGCAAGTTAACCGTTCCTGAGAGACGGTATTCCGGCGAGAAGTTGGTCAGGTCATAGCTCCACGCCGCTTCACTGCGAAAAAGAAGCCGGTAGCCGAACGCCCCCAAGAGGGCGATGATTTCCGACTCGTCGAAGAACCAGTAAGGGATGACCGAGTCGGGCACATTCATCTGTGCCGTGGCGAATGTTCGGATGCGACCTGCGCCAAGCCGCGCCAACAGTACGTATGGGGGCCGTAGACTGCAAAGTTTCCTGAGTGTCGCGGCATAGTCGGGAAAGTACTGCAGGGCGCTGTTCACATAGGCAATATCAACGGCTATGTCAGGCAGGTCCGGGGAAAATGTGATGCGTCCGTCATCTACAAAAAGTTCGGAGCCTTCGCCGCACATTCTGGGAGTGTCCACAATGCGATAGTCCAGTTGTCCAAGGTTGCGCACTGTATTGACCAGATGCACAAACGCAGGGCCAAGCCCGCCGCCATAATCTAGGACGCGAAGCACATCTCGGTTGCAGGCTACCAGGGCGGCCAGAAGACAGAGAGTTTGGTGCTCTCCGTAATTGCCTTGCTGCGAGTCGAGGCCGGTTGAATAAGCCCGCCTCAACTGGCGCACTCCGGCGGCGTATTCTGCAATCCATCGATCATCGTCGCACCCGGGACCACGCGAAGGCACATCGTGAAAGCTCGAATAGACCCCTTGCCATGGAAAGAAAGCCTCTTGCGTATTGGAGTGCGCATGCGGGAGTCTCTTAAGTTTGGAAAAAAGCCGCATCATGTCCAATTCCTCACGCAGCGGACGGACACACGAGTCGTTCTGCCCAACCAAGAGAAGGGGGCCAGCAATGCACGGGTTAATCTTGTGTCCCCTCCTGCGACCGCAAGGCGGTCCCATGCGGTTCCGCGCCCGTCGTTGATTCGCCACGACGAACTGCGCACGAAATCAATGAATGCGCACTGGTAATGGTATTCCGTGCTCGAAAAATATGGCGAAATCATGTCGCGCAAGTCCTTCTTCGAAAAAAACACCATATGGCGCGGAAAGTCGAAACCGGCCCAGTAGCTGCCATATAAATTGGCATCCACGGCGTTGCGGCATATGGTGGAAAACAAGAATTCTCCGCCGGGCTTTAGTTTTCGTGCCAGCAGGCGCACGACTTCGAATGGATTGTAGACGTGCTCCAGCATAAAACTGCTGGTGATTACATCAAAATACGCGTTGGGATAACTATCCATTTCGGTCTCCACAACACCCGTTTTCACGGCAAAACCCCGAGCCCGCGCGACCTCTGCCGCTGCTTCCACCATCTCAATGCCTTGAAGATCACGCCAACCTATTTTGCGAAGAGACTCCAGTTTCAATCCGGTCGCACAACCGAGTTCGAGCAGTCGCCCGCCATCAACGTATTTGGGAATCAAGTTTAATCCACAGTCGCGCCTGTTCCGGGGACCGAGAAAGGGCCAGTTCATCCTGCCGCCTTCGGGCCGAAGATGCTCGTAATGCAAATTATGAGCCAAATAATTACGTTGCTGAAAACGCCACAGAAAGCGTGCCGACCATTTTCCAGAAACCGATCCGCGCGACGAGATCTTGGGCCGCTCCTCGGCTGCATCGCGAGAAGCCACAGCAGGGGCTGAATTCTCAATTTTTGGATTCTGAAGCATTCCATAATGCGTCGGATAGAGTCGCGGGAGCGAGGCCGAGTCGGGGCGTGGGTTTTGAAACTGCAGACGGCAAACCGCGCATTCGGCCACGTAGAAAGTTCCCTGTACGGAAAACATGTGGTCTTTTCCCTCGGCGATTTGACGACCGTCTGCGGACCCGCATTTTGGGCAGCGCGTATGTTCAAGCACGACAGAATGTTCTGTCAATTTTGAATCTGCCACATGATGGCTCATGACCGGTTTTCCTTGCGAATCTTTTGGAACAGCGTGAAAGGACGCAATTCGCGGAACTGACGTGCCGCCAGATACTCCCGGACGTCCCGCAAATCATGATGGACGTGCATGTACTCCTTTTCATGGTCGGCCACGTTCGTTATCAAGAACCCGCCGGGCAGCAATGCGGAATCGAACGCCCGGATATACTGCAAGGGGTCATGCACATGTTCTAGGAATTCTTCGGCAAAACACACGTGGCAAGGTGCCAGTTCAGGGATCGGCGCTTGTTCCATACAATCCAGCAAGTCGATGTCGATGGCGGTTTCCCTGGCAATGAATTTGAGGAAATCATGCTTCATGGTCGGGATATCGGCTAGTTGCAGGCGCACTGTGTGCCCTGCTTGCTTGAGCCGGGTTGCCAGCGCGCGCGAGCGCTGGGCGAGCCCGCACCCAAAATCCAAGATTGTGATGTTGGTGCTGCTTGCCAAGTCCTGCACCATTGGTTCGTTTTCCGGCCACGCCTTTTCGCTATATGAGGCGAGACGAAGAATCGTAAGTGGCGCAATCAGCCGGTAAGCGTCGAATACCTCGTCTGGATTGTCGGAGGCGTAGACGGACATCACCGTCGAGTAGGCGGTGTCCATGGCCCTGAATTTCTCGCCTCGGTGCCCCCCTTCAATAGAATTCCATGATTCAATATAGCGTCTATGGCTTTCTTCATTTGTTATACTTAGCCGCCTCGCATTCCATCGGATAAACAATTCCTGAGTCGATGTCAGTGTCATCTCTATTCTTTCCATCTGGGGAGGGTCCGCGACAGGGCTTCCACGCAATGATCGGGCTGCAAAGCCCCAAAGAACTGGCGGAATTACTGCGCGCATAACATTCTTGAGGTTCTGGATTGTATTCTGTCCGTTCATTTAGGCTCGTCTATAAATCATAACTGCGATTGACTCATTTTGCTTTGCCAGTCGTATCCGATCGTCATATTGTCGTGCGGGATGCGCACTTCGTCGACAGGGTCGTAGGTGCCGGAGGTCACGTAAAGGATGTTCATAGGTCCGGCGTTGCATCGGTAACCGTGGAGGACCCCAGGAGGGAAAGAATACAACTGGGCGGGCTGGTTTTCGCCGGCGAAGAATTCCATCGTCTGGCCGCAAGTCGGCGAACCAAGTCGTGCATCGTGCAGCGCCACCCAGATCAACCCGGTGGCGACATAGTTCCACTGCGTCTGAACCTTGTGCCCATGCCACGCCTTGAAGACGCCGACATGGACAAGCGAATGGCTGAGTTGGCCGAAGCCGGGCTTGAAAATTCCATCGGTGGCGCGGATCACCTCCCGAAAAAAGCCGCGGTCGTCGGTGTGGGTTTCAAGGTCTTTGAAAACAACTCCCGCGATGTTGATTGTTGAGATCATATGAACTCCCGGATGGCGGCGACAACCTGCGCAATCTCGGCATTGGCTAGTTCGGGATAGATCGGCAACGAGAGAACCTCGTGCGCGGTGGCGTCCGTCTGCGCCATTCCACCCGGCGTGGCGATGCGTCCCGAGTAGGCCTGTTGGGCGTGGATCGGTACCGGGTAGTGGATCACCGCGACGATGCCGCGTTTTGCAAGGTGAGCCTGAAGGGCGTCCCGCCGCTTCAAACGAATGACGTACAGGTGAAACACATGCGAGCCGGATTCCGTGCGGGCGCGATGGGGAAGCACCAACCCGAAATTTGCCAGTTGCGCATCGTAAAGATCGGCGATGCGTATGCGCGCGCGGTTGTCCTCGTCCAGTTGGCGGAGCTTGACGCGAAGGATCGCGGCCTGGAGTTCGTCGAGCCGAGAGTTATATCCCGCGATCTGACTAATATATCGCTCGGCCCAGCCATATTCCCGAAGCAGGCGAACCTTTCCGGCGATGGCCGCATCGTTCGTGACCACGGCTCCAC
The DNA here is from genome assembly GCA_964647595.1 of uncultured Verrucomicrobiota bacterium. Lineage (GTDB taxonomy): Bacteria > Verrucomicrobiota > Kiritimatiellia > CAIQIC01 > Lenti-01 > Lenti-01. The sequence continues at coordinate 38,039 of CAZYGH010000008.1, read as the reverse complement.
CATCGCCGATCGCCCCCAGATTCTTCGTTGGATAGAAACTGAAGCTGGCTGCATGACCCCACGAACCGACACGTCGCCCGCGGTAGATCGCGCCATGCGCTTGGGCGCAGTCCTCGACGACATACAGGTTCCGCGTCTTCGCCAGCGCGAGCATGGGTTCGAGTTCGCATGCCTGACCATAGAGGTGCACCGGCACGATCGCCTTAGTGCGTGGCGTCAGGGCTCCGGCGATCCGCGCGGGATCAAGCGTACAGGTGCGGGGCTCAATGTCTACGAGCACGGGAGTTGCGCCGGTCATCTCGATGGCGGCCACGGAAGCTACGGCGGTGTGGGAAACAGTAATCACCTCGTCGCCGGGGCCTATGCTGCAGGCACGCAAAGCGAGATGCAGCGCGTCAGTCCCGTTCGCAACTCCGACGGCGTAGGCGACCCCGATGTACGCGGCAAACTCGGCCTCCAAGGCGCGGACTTCATCGCCCAAGATATAACGGTCTCCAAACAAGACGCGCTGGATGGCCGCATCGATTTCGGCCCGGTGCGCGAGGTATTGGGCTTTTGGATTACCGCAGAGGATCATGGCTTAGGCTATAATTTCGACCTTCGGAACATAGACAATCCATCTGCCCCCGGCAGCCCGGAAGTCCATCTCCTTGGCCATGATTTCGCCGGCATGGTTCCACCCGAACAACAGCGCGTAATCGGGATAGCGGGCCTTGAAGTCCTCATAGGGGTGCACGGGGATATGGGTGCCGGGACTGTACTTGCCCTGCTTGATCGGAGTGGTGTCGCTGATGTATTCCACCAAGTCCGGCGTGATGCCGCAGTAGTTCGTGACGGTGGTGCTTTTGGAGGTGGCGGCATAGCCGACGACCCGCTTGCCCTGCTTCTTTAGATCGCGCAGCAAACGCCTCAAATGGTCGCGCGACTGTTCGATGTTGGCACGCAGGCGGTCATAGGTCGGAGCCAAATGCAGCCCTTGCTCCCGTTCCCAAGCCACCTGCCGAATCACGGCTTCCGAAATTGGAAATGCGCCCTTGTGCGAAAGGACGTAACGCATGCTGCCGCCATGCGTTTCCTGTGGGAGCGCATCAATGACTTCGAGCCCGTGCAGGCCGAAGAGGTAATTGACGGAAGAAACGGAAAAGTAAAAAGCATGCTCGTCGTAGATCTGGTCGTAGGAGGTTTTGCTAACGATATCGCCGATATAGGGATCCTCGAAGGCCAGCACGCCTTTCGGCTTGAGGAGGATCTGGATACCGGCGGCGACGGAATGGATGTACGGGATGTGGCACATGCAATTGGCGCCCAGAAACGCATCTGACTGTCCGTGCTTCGCGACGATGTCGCGGGCAACCTTTTCATCAAAGAACTCGCAAATCGTCTGAATCCCCTTCTGGCGGGCCACCTTTGCCACATTGGCCGACGGCTCAATGCCAAGATGGCGGACACCCTGCCGCGCAAAGTGTTGGAGCAGAATGCCGTCGTTGCTGCCGATCTCGCAGACAAAGGGGTCCTTGTCCTTAAGATAGGCGTCGGCCACCCAGTCGGCGAACGCCTTGAAGTGCTTGGCCATGCGGGTGGATGTTGAGGAAAAAAACGCATAGTTCTCGTGGAACATCTTTTCGCGATCCACGAACTCGGTCAACTGCACCATGGTGCATTTCGGACAGAAAGCCGTTTTCAATTCGAAAAAATACTCTGCCGCATACTGTTCCGGGGCGAGAAATCCGTTCGCAATCGGCATCTTGCCGAACGAAATGAAGGGTTCTATGGGGTTTTCGCAGACGAGACATTTGGGCATATCAGCTTCCTTTCGCTTCAACATGGGTCCACGGCAACAACGGAGCTAGCTTGCCGGGGGTGCGGTATCCTGGGTAGGCGCGATTCACAAGGCCCGTCGCAACCACGTGCAGGGGGATGGATATTGGACGGGGGGTACATGTCCGGATATTGGCAATACCAACTGCTATCCGCAACTCGTATTTCATTGCCGCAAGAAAATCCGCAGGTATGCGGCAGGTGGAAACGTAGCATCCCGGACATGCGCTAGGGAGTTCCTCATCCTCGCCATTGCTCAGGGAATCAAAAATTAACGTCCCTTCCGAATCGAGCAATTCTATCGTTATATGAAAGCCGTGTACCTCGTGGAAAATCTCGTAGGCAATTTGAACATCGACCGACTCACCGCTTAAGATGTCGCGGGTATCCCGACCATTCTGGCGAATATTCACGTCATCAACCCGACAGGCGGGATCTGGAGAAAAAGATTGCAATTGCTTTTTTACGGTTTCCGCATCATCAGCGGTGGCATTGTCCAGCAAGTATTCATTGACAACATCGCCAGCGAGGCCGTTCATCACCAAAGCGCCCTTTTTCAGCCACACTGCGCGGGTGCAGAGTTGCCGAACGGCCTGCATGTTATGGCTGACAAACAGAACCGTTCGTCCCTCGCCTGCTACTGTGCTCATGCGGCCCAGGCACTTCTTCTGAAAAGCCACGTCGCCAACCGCCAGCACTTCGTCCACCACGAGGATTTCCGGGTCCAGATGGGCCGCCACGGCAAAAGCTAAGCGCACATACATGCCGCTGGAATATCGCTTCACGGGGGTATCGATGAACTGCTCGATTTCGGAAAAGGCGACGATTTCATCAAATTTTCGGGTCACTTCGGCTTTGGTCATTCCGAGAATGGCGCCATTCAGGAAGATGTTTTCGCGTCCCGTTAGTTCTGGATGGAAGCCTGTGCCCACTTCTAACAGGCTGGCCACACGCCCCTTGACCCGGATGCGGCCCGACGTGGGTGCCGTTACGCGCGACAAAATCTTCAGCAACGTACTCTTCCCGGCACCATTCCTCCCGATGATCCCCAGCACTTCTCCTTGCTTGACTTCCAGCGAAACATCTTGCAACGCCCAAAGCGTTTGGCCTTCGATGGCCTGATGCATCTGGTCCACTTTCAGATTCGGATCGGGCAAGCCGCGCACGCGATGCCACCAGCCCTGCAAATCTTCCCGGAGCGTACCGGTGCCAATCAGCCCGAGGCGATAGGACTTGCTAATGTTTTCGATGGAGATGACGGTACTCATGGGTAGGCTAGACTGTGAACTATAGACTAGAGACTCCGAAAAGGGAATGAAATCCGTTCTACACGGATGAGACTCTTGAAAACGAACCCGGACGACACGGAGGTCGTCCCTCCATTTCCAAGAACACGCGGTTTCGCTGGTTTTCTGGAGGGTCGGGCTCCGTCCCGACCGTTTGAGCCTGAGTTCTGCTCACGGAGAGTACTTGTTTTCCCACATTCATTTGAAACTCTCGTTCATTATCGTTGTGGGCTAAACGGTACTGGAGTCAGTTCGCTTCTCTCGGCCTAGTAGATCAACAGGCCCTGTAGCGCATCGTAAGACCGAAAGCGTTCATCTAAAGAAATGATTTTGCACCCTGTTGCCAATGCCGTGGCAATAATAAATCGATCTGCCGGGTCGCGATGGATATCTGGAAGCTCAGCCGCAAGCATCGCAATTCTGAACGTCAAATCCAGAACCTCTACTCGGGATCCATCGAGGGCCGCACGCATCCAATCTTGCAGACTCATGGGCAAAACAAGCCTGTTTCGCTTCACCAAATAGGCGACTTCCCAACAGGATACGGGCGAGACGGCCACAACATCGGCCCCGGCTATTGCCTCCAGAATATGGCCATCCAGAGGCTGGTCTGCCGAAAGCCATCGCACCCAAATGTGCGTATCAAGAATTAGCTTCACTCAAGACCTCCCAGTCGGAATCAGGCACAATCGGATCGACGATTTTTCCAATTATTTTTGTGCTTTTCAGTTCTGGCGCAGGGCATTGGGGACCCCGACGCCCTTGTTCATCACTCTTGACAACCACGTCAAGGAAATCAATATCCCTCAAAAAATTCAGAAGGTCTTTGGCTTTAGAATCGTCGCGTACGGTTACTAGGAAGGTCGTCATCATAAACTCCTTCGTGTCGTTTTCTGTTTGCAATACCTTGTCCAATTTCGGCAATTCATCCCCGCTCCCCCCGGATGGACTTCCAGAGAAACATTCTGCAATGCCCACAAGGTAGGTTCTTCTATCGTCTGGTGCACCCGGTCCACGCGCAGGTTGGGATCCGGCAATCCCCTCACTCGATGCCTCCACCCCTGCAAATCATCCCGAAGCGTGCCGGTCCCAATCACGCCAAGGCGGTAGGATTTGGAAATATTTTCGATGGAAATCACTGAAGACATGGTTAAAGTGAGACGGTTAAAGGTTAAAATAATGGTTACAGGTTACAGGGGTGACATATACGGTTAAAGGTTACAGGTGAGGGTACTGAATGCTGGGGGGGCGAAATAGATCGCCAGTTGGATTTGCTTTGCAGGCACTTGATGAGTCCCCATGTTGTTTTGGAACAGCGTATCGAAAGTTCTCTAATTACTTCAGATTGTTCGGCGGTGAAATAGCCAAGATCTAGGCCAGCATAGGTCATGCTGCGCACTTCTCCGGAAGAAGCTTTGGCAATAAACAAGAATTTCATGGTGTCGGCATTCGTATCCCTCTCGAATCCTTCGGCAATATTGTTCATCACCGATATGGCCGCTCTCCTCATCTGGTCCGCGAAGCCATAATCTTTCGCTTCCACGGCATGCACCGTACAAGTATAAACACGCCGGGTCAGTTCCCGTGCATAGCGCCAGCATTCAAGATCTTCAAATGTCTTGATGTCGCTCATAAATCGGTTACAGGTTTCAAGTGCAAGGATAAAGGGAATATATACCCGCCATCCTGCTCTGTACTGCCGTCGCAACTTTCAATTTCGCGCCCGTAATCTTCATCTTCCCGCCCGTAACGTGTACCCTTTAACCCTTGATCTACAACCTTTAACCTGTAACCGTCATTCCCTTTGTCCTGTATCCTTCAACCTGTAACTGTATTAACCTGCAACCGACGCGCCCCCGCGCCTACACCGTATCCATGAACGTTCTCTCGACGCGGTTAAAGATGGCCATGCCCGCCATCAGTAATAGCACGGTGAATCCGGCGGTATAGCCTAGATAGACCCAAGAAAAAGTCCCCGTTCCGAAAAAGCCGTAGCGGAAGGTTTCTACGATAGCCGTCATGGGATTGGCCACGACAATCCACCGATATTTCTCGCTCATGGCCGATAGCGGATAGATCACCGGCGTGGCGTACATCCACAATTGGACCCCAAAACCGACCAGCACTTGGAGGTCGCGGTATTTCGTCGTCATGGAGGAAATAATGACGCCGAATCCGAGCCCCATTCCCGCCATCAAAAGTAACAGCAACGGCAGAAGTGCGACAGCCCAATTAGGATGGACGGGGGCACCCCGGAACCAAAACAGCGCAAAGAAGAACAAAAAAAAGCTGAATTGTATGGCAAAGGCAATCAGCCGTGAAATCACGGTGGAAACCGGAACAGCCATCCGGGGAAAATAGACTTTTCCGAAAATGCCGGCGTTGGCCAGAAATGTCCCGGAGGTGCTGGTAAGGCAAACGGAGAAATAGCTCCACACCACGGTGCCTGCCATATAGAAAAGAAACTGGGGCACTTGGTCCGTTGGCAGGCCGGCGATCCTCCCAAACACCACGGTGAACATCAAGGTGGTCAGCAACGGCTGGATGATATGCCACAGCGGACCCAGAATCGTTTGCTTGTAAGAAGCCACGAAATCGCGCCGCACAAACAGCCCCACCAAGTCCCGATAGCGCCACAAATCGCGCAAATGCAAGTCAAACCACCCCTTGGGAGGTTCAATCACTAAATCCCAGGCGCCATCATCTGATTGGGGCGAAACGCTCAAAACACCCCTCCAACACTTGGCCGCATTCGGACAAGGCCAGAATCGTATGGGGTACTTTTCTCTTGGATTATCATATGTATAAACTAAATACCAAAACTCACATTCCTCTTTCGACGGTGAGGAGGTATATCACAGTAAGAACAAATACGCACAGCGAAAACTGCAACCTGTCGGCGACGGAACAAAAGCGGAATTCCTGCCGGAACAAAAGCGGACAGATATCAGAGGGTGTAAGTTCCCAGCAGATTTGGCCATACATCTTTGGGATGCTCTTCGAGGACCCATAATTTGCGTTTTGGATGATGTACGAGGCTGACGTACTTCTTCGCGGTGGCAGCGATCGGGTAGTTTTGCCCTTCAAAATCGATGATTTGGTCGTTATTGACCCGGCGCCGCAACCGCAACGAGAAGTGAAGATCGAGCAGCGAGCTTGGCGGACAGGGGCGCAATTTGGCGGTTTGCGCGAGGGTTTGCTCTTGCCAAACATCCAGCGGCTTTCTCCCGGTCGTCCTCAGGACGGTTTGATTCTGACGTTGGATTTCCATCTGGAGCACGTCGTTGCCTGCGGGATAGTCCGAAACGCCCGCATGGGCCAGCAGGGCGACCATGCGGCGCTGAAAGGTTCCGAATCGGCGATCGATCTTGCCTTTGGCCTGCGGGGTCGGCGCCACGAGATGGGCTACTTGCAATCCGCGCAGGGCGCGCTGGAATTCGCTGACGGGATCGGCGTGGTCGTCGCTAGAGCTGGCGCCGAAAAGGCTCAACGCATCCGTGTAGATGGCCATGGGGATGCCCCATTCCTCAAAGAGACGTCGAAAGTGCTCGAAGTGGTTCCAGGTCGTGTCCGCGGGAACAAACTGACCTCCCAGAATCAGTCCGGAACAGTCGTCCACCGTCAGTAGCAGGATTTGCTTGGTCGCGGCCGGCCACCATGGGTGGATGCTGCTGTCGTGTTGCCAGAGCTCGCCAACGTGGGCACGGCGAAACCGCCGGTAGACCTTCCTGTCGCTCTTCGTCGCCGGGACCAGATGGGCCAAGTGCGTCTTCGCATAGGCCGCGATGCTCGACCGCGCCCTCTTGAATCCATGGAGCCGAAGCAACTCGTCGGCCACGAGTTGGTAGTTGGGCGGACTCTGCAACGGCAAGAATTCTTCCAGAAAGCCAAGGATATCCGGCGGCCACGCCCATCGATAGGGGCAGCCGCTGGTTCCGGGACCATACATCTGCCGGTTGCGCAAAAACTCTGTTCGCAATTCGTACAGACGGGTCCGGCCAACGCCCAGTTGGGCCGCGGTCTCGGACGCATCCAGGATTCCGGCATTGAACGATTCCAAAACCTCCCGCACAAAAATCGGCGGGAGCCTACGGGATAGTTGCTTTTTTTCATAACTCAATACTATGGCCGATCCAAACCGAAGCGGAAAAGAACAATTTCCTCCTTGGGGGCTCTGCCCCCAAACCCCCGGAGTTTGCCGCATTGGGCCAAGAGGCTCTCGACTCCAAGAAAAAGACCGTGTCGAAGCATCGCCTCGGCACGGTCAGGAGCCTGGAGCCCCTCTGGCAGCACACGCCGCTCCGGTTGCCCTCCGGCAGAGCCGTATCCTGCACGTGCTACCCGCAGCCTCTACCCATCCCAACGGAAAAAGCCACTCCCATCTTCGCCCAACTGCAGAATTCCACTTTTGAACCGTCTCCCGTCCACTTTTGAACCGTCGCTGTTCACTTTTGTTCCGGCCGCGACAAGCGAAAACTGCAACCCCATCCCCATTCCTAATTCCCCCATTCGTGAAATTCGCGTGATTCGTAGTTTTCCCTAAGTATTGTGACTATCAATCCAAGCGATCCAGCATGGTCCGAGTTGCCGCCGTCCAATCGAAATGGGATTCGATCCATTGCCGAGCATCACGACAGGACTCTGTAAAATATTCAGGATTCTGTTCGAACCTCTCCAGCACCCGAGCAAAAGCTCCTTGGACGTCTTCATCGGCAACAATGGATGAAAACCGAAGCAACTCTTCAAACCCACGAAACCCAATAGGCGAGCCCACTACGACCTTCCCATGGGCAATATATTCTGGAATCTTGAGGCTCGATCCTGTTCCGCTTTTCATCGGTGCTAAGGCGACATCGGCCAAGGCAAAAATGACTTCTTTGGTGTCTTCGGAGACCGGTCCAGTAAACACCACGTTCTCGCAAGGTTCTACACCACCAGCCGCTCGATATACTGAAAAATGAATGCCCACGATAACAAACACAACAGACGGAAAAGCGGGTGCCAGTTTAGACACAATTTGATCTACCGCTTCCAAATTGGGACGATGGTGCGCGCCAACAAACACAGCAACATTCTTCGTCATGCCCGCCTGCAAACGAAACGACTTCGCCTGAGCCGGATTAAATGCACGACAGTCTCTAACATTTACCCCATTGGGAACCATAATCATCTTTTTTTCATTGGCGGGGAAACGACTCAATGCCGACTCCAAATCGCTTGTCGTACAAAATGACGCCACCTCGACTTGACCTAACGCTTCACCCTCCAAGTGAATCATACGCTGAATCAGACGTTCGTCGGTGCAACCAAATGCACTCTGAAGAAAATGAGGATAATCATCGTGTGCGTCATAAAACACCGACTCTTTTTTCTTCCAATATCGCTGAACCACAGGCCAGCCAGCAGGAGAAGCAAAGCCCCAGACATGTGCAGAGCCCGCCAGAATATCCAACACTTTTTGAAAGGTGGGCAGCAGATAAAAGTAATCCGCAACGTCAAAAATGCCCGCGCCAGAAACCGATGGTTGTGTCCGGCGCTGCTCAACAAATTCTGAATCCACCGAAATTCCAACCAAACGGCAATCGGAATTCAAATGCACAACAAAACTGTTTTCTGAACTCAGAATAGGGGTCAAAATGAACACAGAAAACTTGTTGCTAAGAGCCTTGGCAATTCCTGTGATTCGCTTAGCTCCTCCTGATCGCATTTTACTAATGTCATACGGAATCAAGTATACCAACGTCGGCTTATGAGAAGGTTTCATGCAACGCCGAATTTCAGCAACCATCTGGCGTGTCTGCTCAAACCTCAGCTTCACTTGCCAACGGCGATCCCCTATCCATCTGCGCCAGACAAATCTCCACCCCCTTCTCCACCCAGAAATGGATGGCTCCACATCCTCTTGGAATGGGTGCAACCCGATTAGCACCCCTGCTCGCTCCACCACGGCGGCAACGCCAACCCGATCAAATTGAAATGCCATATTTTGATTCTCGGAGCGTTACACCGACATCCGTTCGATCAGGATGGGAAAAGACAGTCGATAGCCAATCCAGGAAATGAGCAACACCAACACGGCGACGACAGAAACGAAAAGAAAAGGAAGCGAAAACACTAACAAAAAATCACGCACAGTGAGGCGCCAAGCCAATTCACGCCCAGCCCACAAATCCGTCATCATGGCCTTTACCATGATGAAGGGGTTCGCAAGCGAGGAATCCGGCGTGTAGACAGTTGTTTTCATGAGATTGGGAGCAACTTATACGCGAATCCGAAAAGCAAACCAAGAATATTTGAAGCCCATTTTCGACTTACCCAGTCACAAGCTTGGGCTTACCCCCATTTCACGACCACGGGCAGCAAAGTTGATCCTGTTTTTCTTGTCTTGGCGTCCCACAAGGCTACCGATTCCCGTTGCCCCAACCTGAAGCGCTTCCCCTTCATTCGATAGTTCTCAAAGTGTTGTTGCACATGGAACCGCTGATTTCCAAACATCCTCCGCCTTTTCTCTCTTTTCTCGGCGCGCCAAAGCGAATAGGATGCGCGCCGTGAATCCTGCACCTGAAGTCTCGCAACCCAAATGCCGTCCGTGGGCCCGGCGCTTTGCCGCGTTCCTCCTCGTGGCCGTGCGACACTCCTCCAGTTGGATCTTGCGAATCTTCTTCAGCCTCCTTCTCTTGCTGGCCATCCTCTTTGTTTATCTGCATTGGGTGGGACTGCCCGCGCACTTCGCCGATTTGTTCATCGACCAAATGGCGTCCCAAGGCTACTTCCTTCAAATCAAGCGCCTCACCCTCGAAATTGATCGCGGCCTTGTCGCCCGCGATGTTCGCCTCTTTGCCACCCGAGACGCCCCGGAACCCTTCATGGAAGCCGCCACCCTCACCGTTGTCGCCAATCCTCTTCCCCTCTTGCGAAAACAACCCCTCACACCCATTCTGTCCATCGAAGAGGGTTCACTGCGGGCCAACCTCGGACAAGGAAAATTCGGCGCCCGCCAAGGATCCCGCGCCGTCACGGTGAACCACATCCATCTTCGTTTCTCCGCCTCGGAAACCGAAATCTTGCTACGCGAATGTTCCGCCGATTTTCTCAACATCCATTTCCGTGGACGAGGAGCCGTATATCTCTCGACTGAACAAGCCCCCAAACCCGCCCCTGCCCCGCGAAACAAAAACCCTCTGGCAAACGCGGTTCACGCCATTCAAAACGCACCCGATATCGTTTTGCAATGCGTTGAACAAATGAATGGAATCACCTTCAACCAGTCCCCCACCGCCGACTTCACCTTCGCCATCTATACCGCCCACCCCGAGTCTAACCTCGCCTCCATCCGCCTCAGCAATCCCCACGGCGGTAGTGTACGCGGCGTGGCCTTCGACCAGTTTGCCCTTGATGTGGCGTGGAAAGATCAACAACTTCACTTGCCCGATGTGCAAATCCATAAAGGCACCGGCGTTCTCGGTCTTTCCGGCTGGTTTTCCGCAACCAATCAAATGGTGTCCGCCCATCTCCTCAACACGCTTCCGCCCGACGTCTTTCTCGACCTGCTCGACCCCGGCCTCCGCGCCAAGGCCGCCGCCTTCCTCGCCGACTGCCGTTTCCCCCTTCGCCTCGAGCTTCAAGTCGGCCCCGCGCCCGTCGCCCATGCCGCCGAACACCTCTCCGGACAACTCTCATTTTCTCGCGCCAACATTCGCCAAGTGCCCATCGAAAATCTCAACCTGTCCATCGCCCGCGAAGGGTCCGACATTCGCATCGATCAAGCGAATGTGCAACTCGACACCGGCCCCTTCGCCAGCCACCTCAAAATCAGCGACGGTTTTTTCAATCTGACCACCAAACGCTTCCAAGCCCACGTCAACGGCACCATCAATCCCCACGCTGTCAAGCCTCTCCTCACCCCCAGTATGCAAAACATCGTGAACTGGTTTGGTGTCCAAGAACCCTTGGCTGGAAACGTCATTGTGGGCGGTACCGTCGGCAATCCCGCCGTCTATTGTTTCGGCCCCGTCCAAGCCACGAACCTGACCATTTTCGGCGTCGCCATTCAGTCGATCCACGGTCAACTGGATATCACCAACGAAGTCATGCACATCACCGGGGCCACCCTCACCCGCCCCGAGGGTGTCGCCCGTGGCGAAGTCCACATGGCGTTCTCCAACCAAACCCTCCGCCTCGATGTCGATAGCGCGCTGGATCCCCGCGCCACCACCGAAATGCTCGGCCCCCCCATCGCCCTCTTCATGAAACCCTTTCGACTCAACGGCCCCGCCCACATTCAAATCGAAGGCTTGCTGGATTACTGCAATTTTTCCATGAATCAACTCAAAGCCCACATCGAAGCCCAACAATTCGGCTATGATCGATGGGAAGCCGAAACCGCTGAATTCGACATGACCGTCACCGGCCGCCGCCTTCGCTTCAAGAACGCCACCGCCACCGCCTACGGCGGTAAATTCACCGGCAGCGGCGCGCTCTACCCCGTGGGTTCCGACTCCAACTGGCGCTACGAAGTAGACGTGCAAGCCAAAGATGCCCGCCTCGCCGACCTGCTCTCTGCCTCGTTCAACAAGCCCGCCGGAGCCTTGCGAGGCACGATGGATGGCAACGCCAAAGCCGGCGGCTACATCGGCAAAGGAACCGGCCCTCTCGCCACCGGCTCCGGACACATGGATATCCGCGGCGGACTCCTCTTCCAAACCAAATTGTTTAGCGGCCTTTCTGCCATTCTCTCGAAAATTCTTCCCGATTTCACCCTCTTTGCCCAAACCGATGCCAGCGGAAATTTCACCATCCGCAACAGCCAGATTACCTCCAAAGATATCCGCCTTCAAGGCACCGTCTTCAGCGTGAAAGCCGCCGGCGATTACGGCTTCAACGGTGCCCTCGATTATCGCGTCGAAGTCCAACTCCTCCGCGGCGGCCCCGTCGCCGCCCTCGTCCGCCTCGCCACCCTCCCCGTCACCCGTCTGTTGGAATTCAACCTCACCGGCACCTTCGAAGACCCCCACTGGCGCTCCGTCAACCTCAACATCACCGACCTCTTCACCGGCGAATCCAAACCGTAAAGACCATAAAGACAGGAGTCCGAATTCAGTATTCAGGAGTCAGAATGCGCTTTTCAACCGCCGAACGTTGATTTTGTGGCTGTTCATTCTGAATACTGACTACTGAATTCTCTTCCTCGTCCCCAATTCTTAATTCTCAATTCTTAATTCTTAATTTCTTTTAGATTGGTTCCTCTCCCCCTTCCCCGCTATAGTCTCCCCTCGTCAACACCATGAGCGACATCCATCAACCATCTCTTTTCGGCGACAGCGGCGAGGTTTTGCAGCCCCAAAAAAGCGCAAAACCTACGTCCTCTCCATCCCCCTCTGCCCCTCCTCCTGCCGCCCCCCCTCCCCCCGCAACCCCGGCCGACAGCAAAGAGTTGGTCGATGGCCCCTTGCACCACCTCATGGATAGCAATTTTCTGCAATACGCCTCGTACGTCATCCGCGACCGCGCCATCCCCGAAATCGATGACGGCCTCAAACCCGTTCAGCGCCGCATTCTTCACGCGCTCTTCGAAAAGGACGATGGACGTTTCACCAAAGTCGCCAACATCGTCGGCCACACCATGCAATATCATCCGCATGGCGATGCCTCCATCGGGGACGCCCTCGTCACGCTGGTCAATCGCGGCTACCTCATTGAAGGCCAAGGCAACTTCGGCAACATCCACACGGGCGACCCCGCTGCCGCCCCTCGCTATATCGAATGCCGACTAACCGATTTGGCCGCCACCCAACTTTTCAACAAAGATCTGACCGAGTTCATTCCCTCCTATGATGGTCGCAACAAAGAACCCGTTGTCCTTCCCTCCAAGCTGCCCCTCCTGCTGATGCTCGGCGCAGATGGCATTGCCGTGGGCCTGTCCACGCGCATCCTGCCGCACAATTTCGGGGAACTGCTTCAAGCGCAAATTGCCATTCTCCAGAAAAAACCTTTCAAGCTCATTCCGGATTTCTTGCAGGGCGGCCTCATGGACGTTCGCGAATACGACGAAGGCCGCGGCAAGGTCCGCATCCGCGCCGTCATCGAGCAGAAAGACGAAGCCACCCTCGTCATCCGCGAACTGCCCTATGGCGTCACAACCGAAACGTTGATCAACTCCATCGAAGACGCCATCAAAAAGGGCAAGGTCAAGACCAAGGCCATCCGCGATTATACCGCCGGCAAAGTCGAAATCGAAATCGCCATCCCTGTGGAGGCCGATGTCGCCCAAGCCAAGCAAGCCCTCTACGCCTTCACCCAGTGCGAAGTCTCCGCCTCGCTCCGCCCCATTGTCATCCGCGATCAGCGCCCCGTCGAACTGTCCGTCCACGACATTCTGCGCCACAACACCAAACGCCTTGTTGATCTCCTGCGCCACGAACTTCAGATTGAGCGCAAGAAGATCGACGAAGCCCTTCAGTCCGCCTCTCTCATTCGCCTGTTCATCCTTCACCGCATTTATAAACGCATCGAGGAATGTAAAACCGCCGTCGCCGTCAAGGAGGCCATCCTCGAAGGACTCCTTCCCTTCCGCGACCAGCTCCGCCGCGACATCACCAACGACGATCTCGATATGCTCCTCGCCATCCCCATCCGGCGCATTTCGCTCTACGACATCAACAAGTCCCGCAAGGAAGAAGACGATCTCCTCGCCGACTTCGATTCCGTCGAAAAAAATCTCACCGACGTCACCGCCTATAGCATCAAGTATCTAAAAAACCTCTACCGCGACTACGCCGACCTTCACCCCCGCCGCACCCGCGTGGAAGCTTTTGGCGAAATCGAAATACGCGAACTCACCGCCAAAGAGCACAACATCACCATCGACCGCGAAAAAGGCTATCTCGGCTACGACGACGTCGGCGGAGAACCCCTCTTCCATTGCTCCTCGTATGATAAGATCATCCTCGTCTGGGACGACTGCCGCTACCGCGTCATCCCGCCCCCCGACAAGCTATTCATTGACAAAAACCTTGTCTTCGCCGCCATCTACGACCGCGACCGCGTCATGACCCTCGTCTACGAATCTGAGCAAATCACGCACATGAAGCGTTTTGCCTTTGGCGGCGTCATCCAGAATAAAGACTACTTCTGCGTACCCGATGGCGAACCTTCCAAAGCCCTCTTCTTTTCCGACGCCCAACCCGAAACCCTCTACGTGAAATATGCCCCCCGCAAAGGGCAGCAAATTCACCAGCAGGAATTCGAGCCCAAGAAAGTCGCCGTTCGCACCGCTCGAACGCGCGGCATCCAAATGACCACCAAACGCGTCACCGCCGTCACCACCCAAAAGCCCCGCAACTGGGATGAACGCGCCGGTCCCAAAGGCGCCTTGATCGATTAGCGGAATGCGGGTTCTGGGTTGTTCCTACCCATAACTGAATTCTGCCGTTGCGCAACAAAACGCCGCAAGATTCGCTATCGCTTTTTCTTTTTTTCGGGCGGTGGCGGCGGAAGCGGCAAATCCGGGCGCCGGGCTTGGGTGCGGGCAATGGATTGCGCAAGACGCCATTTGGCGATTTCGGCGTGGTTGCCGCTGGAGAGGATTTCAGGAACGGCCATGTCGCGAAACAGTTGTGGGCGCGTGTACTGGGGATATTCCAATAGGCCCGTTGTGAAAGATTCATCCTCGGCGGCCCCTTCCCCGCCCAGTGCACCGGGCAACAGCCTCACGATGGCATCGGTGACAATCGCCGCCGAGATCACGCCGTTGGTCAAAACATAGTCGCCAATGGAAATTTCTCGATCCACCAGCGCTTCGCGAATGCGCTCATCCACGCCTTCGTAATGGCCGCAGATGATGAGGAGATGGGCTTCCTTGGAAAGCTCCATCGCGATGGCTTGTTTGAAGGGCTCGCCTTGGGGGGTCATCAGAAGCACCTGCGTCTCGGGGCGACGCAGGGCTTCCACAGCTTTGAAGACGGGCTCTGGTTTCATCACCATGCCGGGACCCCCGCCATATGGACGGTCATCGGTGGAAAGATGAACGCCCGTAGCGTAATCGCGAAGATTCACGCACCGAATCTGGACAAGGCCAGCTTCCTGTGCGCGTTTCAGCATACTCTCCCCCAAGATGCCGTCGAGCATCCGGGGGAAGATGGTGAGGATGTCAATCTGCAACGGCACGGAGGCCATCGAAGACAAGGGTCTATTCGACCACTTCGAGCATGGCGCGGCGGTTCTGCCGTGCAGCAACGGTGCTGAGCAACGTGCGAATGGCGCCAACGGTCTTGCCGCTCTTGCCGATCACTTTGCCCACATCGTCGGGATGGCAGCGCAACTCGAAGACAATGGTGCGTTCGCCGACCACTTCGGCAATGCGGATGTCATCGGGATGATCTACCAGCGTCTTGACGACATATTCGATCAGTTCTTTCATGAGAAAGTCCTTGGAAGGGGAGAATGGAGAAATCCGGGAGGAGTTGGGAGGAAACCGCGTGGGAACGCGGCTTACTTGGCGACGGCAGACCGGCTCTTCTTGAGCAAGGCCACCACCGTCTCGCTGGGCTGTGCGCCCTTGGCGATCCAAGCATCCACCTTGGCCAGATCGAGCTTGAAGTTGTCGGTCTTTTTGCCGGGCTCGTACCAACCGAGTTCTTCGAGGAACGTGCCCACGTTGGAGCTACGACCATCGGCAGCGACGATGCGGAAAAAGGGTTTCTTATTGGCGCCCATTCTACGGAGACGAATCTTAACTGACATTTCTTTTCCTTGTTGTTCCTGATATTGCCGCCCCGGGCGCGGCCAGACCATGTTGAGGCCCGGGCATGAAACGGGGTGACTTCTATCTGAATTGCCCCCCCCGAGGCAATCTTTTTTGCATCTGTTTCATTTTTTTTGCCATTTGTTGGGCCTGGCGGAAGCTTCGAAGTAGCTCGTTCACGTCGCTGACTTGTAGCCCGCTCCCGCGGGCAATGCGCTTGCGGCGGCTGAAATCGATGAGATCCGGATGGCGGCGCTCGCGAGGCGTCATACTTAAAATTAGGGCCTCGGTCTTCTTCATCTGGCCGCCGGAATCATTCTCAATTCGGGCCCGCACATCACCGGCAATGGAACTGGCACCCGGAATCATCTCCAGAATCTTACCCATGGAGCCCATTTTCTTGAGCTGGCGCATCTGGGACAAAAAATCATTCAGATCGAGTCCTTGCTTGCTCTTGAGCTTCTCCTGCATGCGCTCGGCTTCGCCCACATCCAAAGTTTCCTGCACCTTTTCGACTAGGCTCACCACATCGCCCATGCCCAGAATACGGGAGGCCATGCGGTCGGGATGGAACAGTTCCAAGTCTTCTGCGCGTTCACCCGTGCCGATGCGCAAGATTGGGCACTGTGCAACCGACACCACGGAGAGGGCCGCACCACCGCGGGCATCGCCATCCAACTTGGTCAGAATCAAACCGGTGATCCCCAGCGCCTCATGAAAAGTCTGGGCCACATTCACCGATTCCTGACCAATGGCCGCATCGAGCACGAGCACGACATTTTGCGGCGCGGTGGCCTCACGCAAAGCTTTCAGTTCTTCGACCAGATCCGTGTCAATTTGGAATCGGCCGCCGGTGTCATACAGAACGATGTCATAATAATTTTCACGGGCAAACTTGAAGGCGCGACGCCCTAAATCTGGAACGCTTTCGCCGGGCTCAGGCTTGACGATCCCCGCTCCACTTTGCTTGGCCAATACCTCGAGCTGGTCCACGGCGGCAGGCCGCCGGATATCGCACGCCACCAGCAGAACCTTCTTACCCTTCTGCTTCCACATCCGCGCCAATTTGCCGCATGTGGTTGTTTTGCCCGAGCCATGCAGGCCAAGCATCATCACCTCCGCCGGGATGGCAGAGAGATCAAAATCTTTTTGCTCACCTCCCAACAGCGCCACCAGCTCATCGTGAACCGCCTTGATGATTTGTTGTCCGGGCGTGACGCTACTGAGAACCTCGGCACCAAGACTCTTTGCCTTGACGCGTTCGATGAAATCCTTGGCGGTGGCATAGTGAACATCGGCCTCCAGCAAGGCCATGCGGACCTCTCGCAAGGCATCTTGAATGTTCTTCTCCGAAATTTGGCCATAGCCACGCAGGTTGCGAAAGGCCGATTGCAGACGGTTGGACAGACGATCAAACATGGTTAATTCCCACTGGGTTCAACTTGAGTTTCCACTTGGACGCGAATGAGACCTCGGCCATCGCATCGGGGACACGTGCCCACTTTCCCGGTATCGTAGAATTCCACCCGCCCCATTCCTCCGCAAGCCGGACACGTGCGATCGGCCGCATCCAAACGGCGAATCATTCGAAAACCAACGCCTTGGCAAATGGCACACATTTCTTTTTCATCACCGCTCGTCGAACGAAGTCCACTCCCGAGACAAGTTTCGCAAACAATTTTCTCGGCTTCACCGGAGTCCAACGCCGCATCCTCCAACGCAATCCCCTTTTTCTGCAACATCCATTGGCTTATTTTTTTTGAAAATCCAGGAGGCAGGGTATCCGTCGAGGCGTTTTTCTTGGCCTCTTGCATCCAATTATACTGCAAGACAAATCCCACCACCACGAACACCACAAGGATCATGCCATACCGGCCCTTGTTGTTGCGAGGAGGCAACGGATGTTGATAGCTCAGCGTGTCGTCCGCTCGCTCGTCACGACGCGCGCCCGTCCGGCGTAGTCGAACAGGAGCTTCTGGTTTTTGAATTGGGGTGTCCGACACAAGATCTCCATCGCGGTTTCGGCCTGATCATCGCCGATTTCCATCACAAGCCGTCCCCCCGATAAAAGCACACGGGCCGCCTCTTCGACAAGCCGCGAAATCACACGTAGCCCATCGTGCCCCCCATCCAACGCCAATCGAGGCTCAAAAGCCTGCACGGTTTTATCCAAATGCTCACACTCGGCAGAGGCGATATAGGGCGGATTGGATATCACCACATCCACGCTCTCATCGGCTATTCCCGCCAGCAGATCCCCCTGAAAGAATTTCACCTCAACCCCCAAAGCCTGGGCATTCTGACGAGCCAGGGCCAGCGCATCAAAACTAAGTTCTGTGGCCCACACGTGAAGACTCGGCATTCTTTTCGCCAGCGCGCACGCGATGCAACCCGTGCCCGTACACACATCCACCACCAAGGCCCGCCCCGGTCGATCACGCAAAATGGCTTCGGCACATTCCACCAGTTGCTCGGTCTCCGGTCGTGGAATCAGAGCGCGAGAATCGCATTGAATGCGTAGCCCCATGAAATCCGTTTCACCGATGACATACTGCACAGGCTCATCAGTCTCCAAGCGCGCCACCGCCGCCTCGAATTGACGAGCCAAATCGGGCAACGGAATGTCCGTCCCACGTCGCATGACATCCAACAGGCCACACCCAAGCAAATGCGATACCACCCACCGAAGTTTATTGTCCCCCTCGTCGATCCCCGCTTGCTCCAGACGCATCTTCCCCTGAAACAGCAACGCTTCCCAGTTGCACACGCCCTCCGGCATCAGCGGGCCGTCCCCATCTGGGCCGCCAACCGCAATTCGATGTCGCGCGATTGCAAGGCGCCAATGACATCTTCCAGCTTGCCTTCCACAATCTGGTCCAGACAGTATAGGGTCAGATTGATGCGGTGATCGGTCAGCCGATTCTGAGGAAAATTATACGTACGAATGCGCTCGCTACGATCGCCCGAGCCAATCTGGTTCTTGCGCTCGTCGGCCATCTTGTCATGGTCCTGCTGGCGCTTGAGATCCAACAGGCGCGCGGCCAGCACTCGCATGGCTTTGTCGCGATTGCGGTTTTGGCTTCGCTCATCTTGACACGCCACCACCAGCCCCGTTGGCAAATGCGTCAAGCGAATGGCCGACTCCGTCTTGTTGACCTTCTGGCCACCCGGTCCCGAGGCGCAATACAAATCGACGCGCAAGTCCTCGCTCCTGATTTCCACTTCGCTAACCTCTTCCACCTCGGGCAACACCGCGACCGTCGCCGCCGACGTGTGGATGCGCCCCTGCGCCTCGGTGGTCGGCACGCGCTGCACACGATGGCCCCCACTCTCATAGCGAAGAGTCTTGTAGACGTCCGTCCCTTCGACCGAAAAAATGATTTCCTTGAAACCGCCCAAATCCGAAGGAGAAGCGTCAATCACGCCCGTCTTCCATCCCTTTCCATCGGCAAAGCGGGTATACATCCGGTACAGATCGCCCGCGAACAAGGCCGCTTCTTCCCCACCCGTACCCGCGCGAATTTCCAAAATGGTATTGCGGCTGTCATCTGGATCCGGCGGCAACATCAGCCCCATGAGCCGATTCTCCACCTTGGGTAACTCGGCTTCCAATTCCGCCTTTTCTGTGCGCGCGATTTCAACCATCTCCGGATCATTGGCACAGTCGGCCAACAGTTCGGCATTCTCGCCCAGCAGCCGGCGCAAACGCTGATACTCCGCCGAGACCAGCGTCAAGTCGCGCAAGCGCTGATGTTCACGCACCAGCTCCTTGAAGGTGCGGGGATTGGACGCCGCACCCGGCACCGACATGGCTTGTTCCAATTCTTCGGCGCGTGTTGCAACCTGCTGAAAATAGAGAGGGTCCAATTCCATGGGTGAAGATGTCCAGATGTAGAAAAACACAAAACGGGCCGGAACCTCCCCAGCAGGGAAAATCCGGCCCGTCTTGACGTCGAGCTACTTCTTCGGCGCCGTGGCCTTGCGGGCATAACGCTTGTTGAAGCGGTCCACGCGTCCTTCGGTGTCGATGAACTTGGCTTGCCCCGTAAAATAGGGATGGCAAGCCGCGCAGGTGTTCACGCTCATGGTCTTGATGGTGGAGCGAGTCTTCAGCACATGACCACATGCGCAGGAAATCGTCGCGTCGTCGTACTTGGGATGGAGGTCTTTTTTCATTTTTCGGGTTCCGTGTTCTACGCACCCGGAAGTTGCCGGATGCAAAAATCGCGCGAAACCTATCACCCTGCCCCAGCCTTGGCAAGTGACATTTTTTTCGTTTTTGATCCAAGCAGCTCTTCTTGGCTTTCAACAAGGGGCTGTGATACCGTCTCCGACGTATATGAGACGCCTTTCCTTCATTCGCTCAACCTGGATTCTTGGAGTTCTGATCCTTGGCCTTTCCGTTTGGTTTCTTCGACGGGAACCTTCCAAAAATCTGCCATCTGCGGGCCCCACTCTGGAAGAGGCTAGTCGGCAAGCCGCCTCGGCTGTCTCTCAAGTCCGCAAACTGTTGATGGCCTCTCCCGTCACCCCGCCCTCACCCGATGGCCCCGCCATCCGCCTGCGCACCACCACCCTTTTTGCCACCGATTCCCTCTCCGATGTCATCCACCCCATTCATGTTCGCCCTTCCGCGCGCGGCATTCCGTGGCTGGTCCTCTTCGATGGCCCCATTCAACCAGAATGGAAAACCACGCTGGAAAATGCCGGCGCCTTTGTACAAGCCTATCTTCCCGATCATGCGTTCCTCATCGAGGCCCCCGCTGATACGCTCCCTCGACTCTGTACTCTCGCCCACGTGGCATGGTCAGGCGAATATCGCCCTGCGTACAAGGTTCAACCTCTGCTGGCTGGCTTGTCCAAAGAATATCCCACGCTACCCTTGCCCATTACCATCCAAACCTTTTCACCTGACGATGTGTCCGGACTCGTTCAGCAACTGGCCGCCTCCGGCGCTTCGGATATCCGGGCCACGCCCGCCAAGCGTTGGGGACTGGTGCGTGCCGTTCTCAACGCTCAGGCGGCCGTGGAACTGGCCCGTCTGCCCGAAGTACAATGGGTGGAACATCACGAAATGCCTCGCTTCTTAAACGATCAAGCCCGAGCCGCCGCTCACCTCAACATCGATATCGCGCGCGAGGAACACGGACTCGATGGAACCGACCAAATCGTCGCCATCGCCGACACCGGCATCGACACCGGCGACACCAATACCCTCCACCCCGACTTTGCCGGCCGAATCCTTCAAGTCTTCGATACCGGTCGCCTCACCAATTGGAGCGACACGTATTATCATGGAACACATGCCGCAGGCTCCTTGGTCGGCTCGGGTGCCGCATCGGGCGGACAATATCGCGGCGCCGCCCCGGCTGCCAAACTGGTTTTCCAATCTGTCATGACCGCCGCCAACACGCTGGCTCTTCCCGAGGATCTGAATGATTTCTACGCACCTCCCTATGACGTCGGCGCACGCATCCACTCCGACAGTTGGGGTAGTGCGGTTTTTGGAGAATACACGGCCGATTCCATGACCAGCGATGAATTCATTTGGGATCATCCCGATTTGCTCGTTGCCTTTGCCGCCGGCAACGAAGGAACCGATTATGACCGCAACGGAGTGATTGACCTCTTTGCAATGGACGCGCCCGGCTCTGCCAAAAATGTGCTGACCGTGGGTGCAACGGAAAGCGGAAGGCCCCCGGGGTCGGGCGGCTATTCCAGTCGCGCCTATGGAAGCACATGGCTCACCGATTACCGCGCGCCCCCCATCTCCACCGACTACATTTCCTCCAGCCCCACGGATGCGCCACAAGGAATGGCTGCCTTCTCCTCACGGGGACCAACCGCCGATGGCCGAACCAAACCGGACATCGTGGCCCCCGGCACCGACATCATTTCCGTTCGCTCCCGCGCCTCTTCCTCCACGGGTTGGGGCGTGTTGGAATCCAACACCAACTATTGTTTCATGGGCGGCACCAGCATGGCCACTCCCCTCGCCGCCGGATCCGCCACCTTGGTGCGGCAATATGGCATGGACTTTCTCGGCATAACCCAACCCTCAGCCGCCTTGATCAAAGCCGCCCTTGTCGGTGGCGCTCGCTCCCTTTTCCCCGGCCAATATGGAACCAACCAATTCCTCGAAATCCCTGAACTCCCACGCCCCAATGTGGTGGAAGGCTGGGGACAGATCGATATCGCCGGAACGCTTTTTCCCACTTCGGGCGCCCAAGCCGTACTGATGGAAAGCCCTACGGCCCTTTCCACGGGCGGGAGCAACACCTTCGTATTTTCTGTTCACAGCAATGCGTCGCTTAACGTGGCGATGGCCTACAGCGATTATCCTTCTGCCCTCTCGGCCATCGTGAATTTAGTCAACGACCTTGACTTGCTTCTGATCGATCCCAACGGCACCCACCACTATCCCAACGGACTGGACCACGCCGACACCCTCAACAACGTGGAAGGAATCGATATCGCCAACGCACAAACTGGATTGTGGACCCTCGTCATCTCTGCGCGCAATGTCCCCCAAGGCCCACAACCCTATGCGCTCTATTTGCGCGGCGCACTCCATATGCCCGTTTCCATTGAGCACACACCCTTGCCCAACACCTTCCTCACGAATCAATCGTTTCTCGTATCCGCAACCCTCACCTCCCTCGGCCAACTGGACACCAACACCGTGTTTCTGCATTGGAACACCACGGGATCCACCAACGACTTCACCACCCAGCCGCTCATCCCCGTCACCAGCAATCGGTTTGAGTCTTCCATCCCCATGCAACCCGTCGGCACAACCGTTTCCTATTACTTGTCCGCCGGTTCCACAGATCTCGTGACCGTCCATCCCGCTGCCGCTCCGATCGTACT
The DNA here is from genome assembly GCA_964647595.1 of uncultured Verrucomicrobiota bacterium. GTDB lineage: Bacteria > Verrucomicrobiota > Kiritimatiellia > CAIQIC01 > Lenti-01 > Lenti-01. Next base: position 15,323 of record CAZYGH010000008.1, on the reverse strand, counting down.
TCACTCGTTTGAAATCACCCCTCCATTGGTTTTGGCCGTCAGTGGCATGCCTTCCAATCTGTTTACGGTCGACCCTCCCTATGGGGTGCAGTGGGAAGCCTCCAACTTCTTGGTTCGCGCCAGCACCAGCTATTCTCTCCAAGGCACCAACGGCTGGCGCACCGCATGCATCGGCTGGCAAGGCGGCGGCTCCGTCCCGACAACCGGCACCGAAGATTTCTGCGACTTCACCATGCGAGGCCCCTCCATCATCACGTGGCTGTGGCAAGACCAAGTGTCCCTGATGCACACCTCTTCGCCCGCTGGCGCCATCGCCAGCAATGTGTGGCATGAAATCGGCAGCTTCGCCTCCAGCCTATGGGCTCCCGAAAGTCATTCCTCCAGCAATATCCCGCTCACCTTTGCAGGCTGGACTCTCGATGGTTCGCGTTGGCCCGGCACCAACTCCCCCTCCCGCCTCCAAATCCACGACATCCCCATGATCTCCCCTCACAACGCCACGGCCGCCTACCTGCCCACCACTCAAGACTCCGACTCCAACCATCTTCCAGACTGGTTCGAATTCCGTTCCTTCGGCCAATTAGGACAAGACCGCTATGCCGACCCTGATGGCGACCGCTACGAAAATGAGATGGAAGCCGCCGATCATACCGATCCCCTCGATCCCGCCTCCGTGCCCGCGCCTCCCGTCATCCAACACGATCCGCTGCCCGCCATCGCCACAACCCCCGCGCCGTGGACAGTCTCGGCCACCATCACCGACAATTATTACGTCGCCTCCGCCACCCTGCACTGGCAGCGCAATGGCGGGCTCCTCCGCTCCGTCCTCATGACCAGCACTTCCAACAACCCCGCGAACTTCACTGCCCAAATTCCTTCCCCCGTTCGCAGTGGCGACCAAGTGACCTATTTCATCTCCGCCATGGATGATGCCGGATTCTCCTCCCAGTCCGAAACTTGGACCGTGTCCGTTGCCTACGCACGCATCGTCTCCTCGCCCACTTCGGTAGAAGTCTCTGCCTTGGCCCACACACAAACCAATGCCGCGCTATATTTCCATAACCCCGGCAACCAGCCCCTTCTCCTTTCGATCGAGATCGCCTCCATCGGGTTTGCCGACAATGTAGAAACCGGCACAAACGGCTGGACCAAGCCCGATGGAAATTTCGATTGGCACATCAGTGCTCAACATGCGAATTCCCCGACCCAATCTTGGTACTGCGGAGTGGAAACCACGCGGCTATATCGTGACTCCACCCACGCCGCGCTTGTCTCTCCACCCATCCATCTAGCCGCGCTCTCCCCGCGACTCGACTTCATGCACCGCGCTCGCTTTGAGATCGATCGAGACCGCTACCCCGACGGCAACCACTACTGGGATTCCGGCATCGTGGAAATCACCGACAACAACGGCCGAATGTGGCAATCCTTGACCCCCGAAGGCGGCTATCCCGGCCTCATCACCTCCAACCCTGTCTCGCCCTTTGCTCCCGATACGCCCTGCTTTGTGAATACCACCAACTGGGATCCTGTCGTTGCCGACCTCTCCGCCTATGCCAATCGAGAAATTCGTCTTCGCTTCCGTTTCGGTGCCGACATGTACACCGTCGACGAAGGCTGGCACATCGACGACATCATCGTCTCTCCCCGCACGGAATACACCGAATGGCTCACGCTCCCCACCACCCAGTTCAGCCTCGACCCCGGCCTTTCCACTAACCTAATTTTGGAACTCGACACCACACCGTTGCCTCCCATGACCTCCGGACATCTGGCGCTCTTCATCCACCACAACGATCCGGAACAAGTCTCACCCATCGTCATTCCCGTGGCGCTGAACAACATCACCCGCCGCGTGCGCGTCACCACTGAGGGCGAAGGCGAAGCCAGTCCCGACGGCGAAACACTTCTCGCGCCCAATACCCTCTTCTCTGTGAATCTTGCCGCCTATTCAGGCTTCTTCATTGCCGACATTCAAACCAACTCCACCCTCGTTCCCCTCCCCAACGTGGTCTCCACACAAACCCTCCAATGGGCTTCTCTTTCCAGCAACCTCGACATCCACACGATTTTCGCCCCACGACTCCCGGTTGATCTGGTCCCCCCCGAATGGCTCGCCCTCTACGGCCTCACCAATCGCAACGGCATGGCTGAATCCAGCCTCGATCAAGATCACGATGGATTGTTGACATGGCAAGAAGAACAAGTCGGATCCTCTCCCATTGATCCAACAGACGCCAAACTGTGGGTGAACCTCTTGCCACCCGAATTACCCGACACTCAATGGCGCATCACATGGCAAGCCTTCACCAATCGATCCGCCACCTATTCCGTTCTCTCCACCTCCAACTTGGTCGACGGCTTTATCCTCTTCACCAACCTCGTCGCCACCCCCCCCGTCATGACCTCCCCCCCCCTCCCGCCCGACCACCTGTTTTTCGGGATCCAAAAACAATAATGAATGAGCCTTGTGCACAACTTCGGCCAAAACAGTCAGGACGGAGTCCACCCTCCAAAAATAAGCCAAACCGGCTTGTTTTCGCCTTTGGAGGGACGACCTCCGTGTCGTCCGGGTTCGTTTTGAAAGAACCTCGAATGAAATCAACATTATTTCAATCTTGGTGGATGGTCATGGGGATCCTTCTCGTTTCCAGCCCTCTTGCCTTCGCCCAATTCGAGGGACTCGTCATCAACGAAATTTTACCCAATCCTCGGAATGCGGCAGGGGTTTATCTGGATTCCAATCAGGATGGAGTGACCAATATTTTCGATGACGAATTCATCGAACTGCTCAACACGTCCACAAATCACATCGACCTATCCGGCGTCTGGATTTCAGAATCCAACACCAATATCCGCCGTCACGTATTCAGTTCGCACATTCTACCGCCCGGCGGATCTATCGTTGTGTTTGGCGGCGGAAGCCTCTTGAATTTTTCAAACCCTCCGGCCCAAATCGCAACCGGCGGCGGCCTCAGCCTCAACAACAATGATCCCGAAACCGTCTATCTTTTCTCTCCGCACACCACACAAGTCGATCAAGTGAGCTATCTCTTGACCGCCTCGCACGACGCCATTTCTATCGTGCGAAACCCCGATGGCACGGGCTCATTCACCAACCACGTTCTCGCCACCACGAATACCAGACGCGCCTCGCCAGGCTTCCGCGTGAATGGCACCCCCTTTCTCCGCAACCAGCCGCCCCTTCTCATGGATTTGCCCAATCAAACCGCCTTCGTCGGACGAGAATTGATCTTCGACGTGCGCGCCTTCGATCCCGCGGATCGCGATGAAATCACCTTGTCCGTTACCAATCAACCCGATCATTCCTCCCTTTCTTCAACCGGCGGAATGGGCCTCTTCCGCTTCACCCCCACTTCGGATCAGGCCGGACAAATCTGGAATGTGACATTTGTCGCCAGCGATTCAGATGGCACAAATTCCTCCACGATATCGATCCGGATCATCAACCCCAACAGCACCGAGAACCTGTGGATCAATGAGATTCATTATGATAACGCCGGTGACGACTCCGACGAGGGTGTGGAAATTGCCGGAGCCGCCGGTTCGATCCTCTCCGATTACTCTCTCATTCTGTACAATGACTTGAATGGCAATTTCTATAGCAGCAACGCATTGACCGGAACCCTCGACAACGAGCAATGCGGATTCGGTGCCGCGTGGGTCGGATATGCCCCCAACGGAATTCAAAACGGACCAAGAGATGGAATCGCACTGGTCAAAGGTTCTCAGGTGGTTCAATTTCTGAGTTATGATGGCGTGATGACCGCCTCCAATGGCCCTGCCGCCGGCATGACCTCTGTGGATATCGGCGTCAAAGAATCAGCCACAACTCCCGTAGGGCACTCGCTCCAACTCAAGGGAACTGGATCGGTGTACTCCGCTTTCACGTGGGCAACGGCACAGCCCCATTCGCACGGAACCTTGAATCCAGACCAGGCCGTTGAATGCCTCACTCCCCCTTCTATCGAACTTCAAAAAACAGTCTATCTGGGCCATGATGATGGCGCTTCGGCTCCCGGCGTCGAAAGCGTGCAGGGCACGAATGGCGCGGCCGTCACCTATGTGTTCACCGTTTTCAACACCGGCTCCAGCACAATCACAAACGCAGAAATCCAAGATGTCTCTCTGGGCATTTCTCCCATTGTCCTCGGCACCTTGGCAGGTGGAGAAATTCGCACCGCACACGTGGAGGCCGTCATCAGCGGCGATTTACGCAACACCGCCACCGTGTCCGGACAGGGTCCGGACGGCGTTCTCATTACCGACGACAATACTGCCGAAGTGGTGGAATTCATTCCGAGCGTCGACATCCAAATCACGGTCTATCGCGGACAAGACGGCGGTGCCGCCTGTCCCGGCTCCGATTCCCTCCAAGCCACGAATGACACCCCGGTGACCTTTTGTGTCGTGGTCGAAAACAATGGCACAACCAATTTGAATTCTCTCGCAATCAACGTGCCTTCTCTCAGCATCCCCCCCGTACAGATCGGCACACTGGCATCCGGTGGCGTGTTTGCCACGTCCGTGGCTTCCGTTGTCACCAGCACACAAACCCACGTCGCCACGGTTCTCGGAACCGATCCAAACGGCGATCCCGTGCGCGATCAGGATTCCGCCCATGTGGAAAGAATCAACCCTGCTCTCCAGTTGCAAAAAACCGTCTACCTCGGACATGACAACGGCACCTCCTTCCCCGGAACCCATCGAGTGGCCGGAACCAATGGCTCGCCCATCACGTTTTGTTTTCAAATTTCCAATGGTGGCGATACACCCCTTCACAACATCATGCTTCACGACCCCAGCCTGCCCGGCTTCACCTCCACGTCTCTGGGAACGTTGGCCGCCGGAGATTCCACCTCATTCTTCTTTGAATCCGTCCTGCAATCCACCCACGTGAATTCGGCCACCACAACCGCCAGCACCGTGATCGGCGACCCAATGCAAGATTCCGATTCCGCCACCGTGGAACGAACCTCCCAAGGAAACATTTACGCCGGCGGCGAATATACGCTGTTCGATCTGGGCACCTTGGGCGGCCCCACCAGCGCCGCGCTGGGATTGAACGACTACGGCCAAGTGGTCGGCTGGGCCCGAGATGCCAGCGGAAAAACAAATGCCTTTCTCTGGCAAAATGGCAACATGGAATCCCTTGGCTTTCTTCCCGGCGGAAGCAACAGCACCGCAACGGCCATCAACAATAAAGGCGAAATCACAGGTTATTCAACCCTTACAAATGGCTACTTCCACGCTTTTCTTTATGTCAGCAACACCCTAACCGATTTGGGCACGTTGGGCGGACACCAAAGCTGGGCACGTGGCATCAATGAGCAAACCGAAATCGTCGGCTCCTCCCAACTCCTAGTCAACAATCCCTACAACAGCGACCCCGAATCCTTTTTCTGGCGAAGTAATCAGTTCACACATATCCCGCCCTTCCACAACTACTCTTCTTGCGATGGCAACAGCATCAATGAAGAAGGCGGCATCTGTGGCAGCACGTTCCTGTATGCAACGGACGGACGTTGGTGGGCCTATGTCTGGTTCGACAAAAACGAAAATGGGATCAACGACAGCGACGAGATGACCGTTTTGGGGTCTTTGGGAACCATGAATAGCGTCGGTTCATTAAGCGCCGCATTTGACTTGAATGATATCGGACAGGCGGTCGGCTTTTCCGGCGTCACCAACTCTTGGTTTCCACACCATGCGGCTCTCATTACTTCATCCAACGGACAGTGGAAAATTCCGGCAGGTAGTCCCAATCCAACCAACCTATTGATGAAGGATCTCGGCACCCTCGATAGTTTCACGAATAATTCATATGCTAGGTCCATCAACAACCAGTCTTGGATCGTTGGAAATTCCTCTTCCTCCTCAGGTACCAACCAAGCGGTTCTATGGCGCAACGAAACCATCGAAAATCTCAACAATCTCATTGTCGCCGATACCGGTTGGGTCCTCACCGACGCCACCGACATCAACGAGCAAAATGAAATCGTCGGCTCCGCTATCTTTCAAGGAAATCAACGCGCCTTTCTTCTACGCAAAGGCGGATATATCACGCACGCAGGGGCTCAAGTCCAAACCAACACGTGGGTCTACACCAATGCCACCGACGAAGTCGTCACCCAAATCCTTCAGCAGGTGCAGCAGCCCTCCCTGCAATGGGATGGCATCTGGAGCGCAAGCGAATCCCAAGCCTTCACGGTGGAGTACTGCGACTCTCTTCAAGCCCCCCACTGGGCTCCTGTGGAACCCACCTCCCAATGGCCCATCGCCGAAACAACCTGGACCCCCACGAACAGTAGCTCCGTGACCATGCGATTTTTCAGGGTCCGCGCCGAATAGAAACTAGATTTTTCACTGCTTCAGGAAGGTTGCACGTCCCGCCCGATCACTTTCGAACTCAACATCCAGTCCTTGAAGCGAGCCGGGAAAAATCTTGCCGCAAACTCTCCAAACCACGCCGCACCCGTCACCGGATATCTCACGCGCGGATATCGTGATTCTAACGCATGCACAATTTTCTGAGCAACCGCTTCCGGTGGTTTGCGAAATATATCCGTTGGCCGCGAAAATGTTCGCTCCGAATCGCCCAATTCTTTTGCATATTGCGCAGCAAAAACGGAATTGCGAACTTCCAGTCCCCGCGCCGCCTCGCTCACGGTGCGCTTCCGGAAATTCGTTTGGATCGGCCCCGGCTCCACCAGCGAAACCGAAATCGCCGCCGGCCCCAACTCCATTCGTAGCGAATCTCCCATTGCCTCCAAAGCAAATTTGCTCGCGCAATACGCACCCATGAACGGAATCACCACCCGCCCCACCACCGAACTCACCAGCACAATGCGACCACTTTTTTGCGCACGAAATACAGGAATAAATCGATTCGTAAAATCAAGTGTGCCAAACACATTCGCCTCAAACTGTTTTCGAATGGCCGACCGTGACAAATCCTCCAATGCCCCCGGTTGCCCATATCCCGCATTGTTGACCACCGCACCCAACACACCCTGCGACAACTCCAGCACCTCTTTCGCCGCATAATCCACGGAATCCGGATCCGACAAATCCAGCTCCACCGGCTGAAATCCCTCCCCCCTCAACAAATCCAAATCGGTGCGACTGCGAGCCGTCGGGAACACCCTCCACCCTCGACTCTTCAGCATTCGCGCCGTTGCCCGCCCAATGCCTGTGGAGGCGCCCGTCACCACCACAACCTTCTCGCTCACCATCGGATATCTTTTCATGTCTCCACTCTAGGCTCTCCACCCCCACCCTTCAATCTCGAACTGGTCTCCACCCCCTCCCGAAGGCCACGTCCCAAATACAACTATTTTTCGGCTTGCGCCCGGACGTCTCTACGGATAGGGTTCGCGTGCATTCGAAAAAGCCGGAGTGGCGGAATGGCAGACGCACCAGACTCAAAATCTGGCGCCTTCACAGGCGTATGGGTTCAAGTCCCTTCTCCGGTACCACGATTCGGGCGCAACGCTTGTTCAATTCGGAGAGGTGCCGGAGTGGCCGATCGGGCCCGCCTGGAAAGCGTGTATACCTCAAAAGGGTATCGAGGGTTCGAATCCCTCCCTCTCCGCCAGTTTCATTTCAACCAATAGAATCAATGGTTTCGTGAGTTTCGAAGGAAAAAAAAACCCTTACCCTATAACGATAACCTATAACGGTTCCACCAGAATCGGCCATTGTCCACGGCGTTTGTCGGTGTCGGTTTATTCAATAATCACCACCACCGCCAGACAGAAAAAGAATCGCCCCCCGAGCCGTCTTTGATGATGAAGAAGTCGTTTTCCGCTTCCCCGTAGTGCCTTCCCACAGTCCGCCCTCGCCGCACTCGGTCAACGGCGACCCGCCCAGCACCCCCAAACGCCCACGGAAGGCCCGCCAGCGTTGGCGATTGTGCGCGAATCCCTCCACTTCTGGGGTAGGCTGTGGACGGTTTTGACCACCATGAACTCAAGATCGGCCCCCGCCGTGACCACCGACCGCTCCACTGTAGGGGGTTCCGCTTGGCGTCAAAGCCCCTCGCCATCGGTGCCCCCGTCGACGGCCTCCAATCCTGTGACTCCCCGTCACAGAAGGTAGCGGCTGTTGCCGCCGCCGCCATCGGCTTGTTGCGCACCCCGAGGAAACCCCAACCCGTCACCGTCTTGGCCAGGCTCGCGTAGGTATAGGCGCCCGTCGCGGGCCGCCCCGGCTCCTTCGCCGTCTGCGCTTCGATGTATTCGCGGACGACTTGAAGCCCCTCCTTCGTCGCCAGCATCCGCAGCTCGTCCAACTGCGCCTGAATCGAGAGGCTTTGCCGCTCCTCGTCGTCCGTGCTCTTCCGCGATGAAGTATTTCATTTCAACTTCAGAGCAATTCTGGGTGGTTATCCTTGAGCCATTTCAGCACTTCGGTTTTCAACTCAGCAGCAAATTCGATAAGCTCGTTAGCGTCAGCATTGGATGAGCCGCCGACATAATCGTATTCGACCGTGTTCCGTTTTGTTCGGCACGAGTCGAGATAGTTTGCGTCGTCGTTTTTCTTTTGCCCCAGAACGAGCGGCATGGCCATGATCGCTCGGTAATGTTGCAGGCTGTGACTTGGACGATACCCTTCTGCCCGGACGAGTATCGTGCAGAGCTTGAGCGCGGCGTTATAAGCGATCCCAAAACGCCAGTCCGGAGAAATGGAACCGCCCGCGTCTTGGAGATCGCGGTCAACCATCGCCAGCAAGTTGGCGATTTCATCGCGACTCGTCGGCTCGATCTTGAGCCAGCCATTAGATTGCCATTGCTGCAAAGTCATTTGCAGTACCTCGGATAAAGAGCTTAGGACCGCTCAAAACATGTGTGACAAAGTGGTCCTTCGACTTTCTCCTCTTTCTGTATTCTTCTTCCGTCATGATGTGAGGATTGATCTCCCGGCCCACTTGGGACGAAATCCCGGACAAACGAGAAGTCAAAGTACGCAGCCCCATGTTGCCGATCACCATGAGATCGATATCGCTGTGGGCCGATTCCTTGCCTGCCGCGACAGAGCCAAAAACAAAAGCAATCGAAATGTCGTTCAGTTCCAAGGCGCTGCGGATGACTTCAACCAGTCCGCTTGTCTTCAAAACAAGTCCTCGGATATCTGCATAAACCGGATGGTCTTGATTTGCCCGATAGTAAACGCGGTTTCCATCTCGTCGACCGGCAACCAGATCGAGATCCTTCAATTTGGCAAGATCCTGCCGTAGCGTAGCCTCGTTGAGTTTGCTGCGCCTGGCGAGTTCACGAACATGCAACTCGGTGTCGCGCTCTGTGAATAAGAGCCGGAAGATTTCTGCGCGCACCTTTGACGAAAGAATTTGATGAAGGCTGTCCATGTCGCGTGTATATACCACGCATATGCGTGGTGTGGCAACGCATTTTATGTATTTATTTTGTGCGAGACGCGCGAGGTTACGCTTGTCCACCGTAGTGTTGGCCCCACAGGGGCCAGGACGAAGGCGGAAGCCGCCAGAACCAGTTGCGGGCTTTGAGCCTGCCCGAAAATCTATGACGGCCGTGACGCGGGAAGATTTTGGCGAGTCCGCAAGGCGCGGGGGCGGCGGGGTATTCCTACCGGACTATCCCCCGCCCGCGCAACACAGCGGATCGTCAAAAGATCCCGCGCCCCTTGGGTGGCGGTTCTTTTCGCGCCGGGGTTCGTTCCCACGCGGAGGACAGACCGCCCTGAGTATGCCCGTCCGCGTGGTGTCTGCCCCAACGCGAAAACTACCACCATCACGGCTCGCCAGAGATTTTCGGGCAGGCTCCGAGGGGTCGGGAAGTGGATCGCCGCAGGCGGGTCGCAAAGCCGTGGGCGGTTCGGAAGGGGGTGCGGGCGATTCGATCCTCGGGCCTCTCGGCGGCACTGCCGCACGCTCGGCCTGCCCGAATCCCGAAAATCCCCCCCCAAAAAATGGATCGTTTTCGTTCGTCGCCGATCCCGAGGCCCCGTTCGTCCCGATCCTGCCGCAGGAGTTGAGCGCCGTAGCCCCCGCCGCAAATATCTTTCGCTCGCAGGGCTCGAAATCCGATCCCATCTTGCACATCCAGTACCAGCCCGCTTGGGCTGATGTCGTGGAAAATGGCGGAATAGGAAAATGTCGGTGTCTTCTACATATCTCGCGAAAGCGCCTGGTAGGTGACGAATAATTCCCCCCTCTGCCGCGCCCTTTCCCCCTTTGCGCCCGCCTTCCTCAAGCCCCCCTTGCGCGGCCTTGCCCCCCATTGGCCGCGCTTCCCCCCGTGCGCCCGACCTTCCTTTCCCCCTTCTGCGCGGCCTTCCTCAAGCCCCCCTAGGCCGCTCCGCTTCCCCCCTTTGCGCGGCCTTCCCCCCTTACGCGCGGCGCTGCCGCGCCGCTACGCTGACCCTCGCTCCGACTCTCTTCGATGTCGGGACTCGGCGGCCACGCGGGCCTGTGCCCTTCGGGCAAAGCGGCCCGCGTGAAGATCGGCGGGGTTCTTCGCGGCGTTCTGCCGCGCTCTTCCGCCCTGCGGGCTTCGGGTGGGGACGCGCGCTTTTTTGTTGTTAATAGCTCAATTGCTTTTGGTTGTCGGCCGTTTGTTGTGCCTCATCTCATGGCACATCCACAGTGACACGGTAGAAGGATTTCACAACTGGAGGGTTTGGGTCCGAGAGTTCGTCCAATCCGCCAACACCCAATCTCGGGCCTGCTCCAGGCACATTTGACCATATCGCGTTGGGTACAAAGTCGTCGATCATCTGCAAACTGTATAGTCGGTTGGACAAGGAAATGAACCGAACGCGAGCCCAAATAGATTCGGCAGACAGATTTTCAACCTGAAAACGGGCCGATGGATCGGATGGGTTAAGGCCCAACACAAAGGCTTCCCGCATTGTATTTATACCATTTGCCGCAAGGGAGTCCGGCGCGGTGTTGGTAACGCCGCCGGAATTGGAAAGCTCCCACCAGTCAGGAATCCAATCGCCATCCCTATCAAAGGTTGAATTTATCGGCACATAAACAACGGTCATGTTTTTCTGAATCACATTGCCCGCAGCATCCAGAGCGGAAACAACCACATCATTGGTTGCTTCAGTCAGTTGTAAATCAAAGCGCCAATTGCCCAAAGTGCCCTGATTTGTTTCTCCTCCACCAATGAACACATCGCGGAGGCCAGAGTCCGAATCGGAAGCCGTCCCGGCGATTTCATAGATGTTGGACAACACATAAACCACATTGGAACTATAGCCCGTGATGTCCAACTGCGGGAAAATGGCATCGACGCGGAAAGACAATTGCGTCGCGCTTTCTGTGTACTGTTCCTGCCCGACCATCTTGATGGAGCACGAGCGGAAGCCGTGCGACAGGTTGGTCAAGAGCAGAAATTCATTTTCGCTGGATGCAGACCACGGATTTTCATCGAGTTTCCATGCGAAATTCTTTTCTGCCTCGTTGGTTGGCCATTTTGCGGCCCAACTAAAATAGGCGCTTTCGCCAGACACCCACCCATTTGAGGGCGGACTGGCAATAACATTCAGGACTGCGCGAGGGTCGTTGGTGACCGCCAGGTTGCCGGCATCGAGAATACCAGCAGAGTAACCATCCATCCATGCACTGAAACTCATATTATGCGCGCCTGAATCCGTCGGCACTAGCGTAAACACATACAGGCCGCCACCGCCATGAATCAGGCTGTACTTGGTTTCGACGCCGCCGAGCGACACAACCGCCGAGACATTGGCTGATGTGGCCGGAGCACCCTCCGATGTCAGCACCTGAACGCCGACCTCGACGGATGAACCCGCATATATATTCGAGGCCGGGCTAAAAACCTGGGAGACAATCGACAGTGGCGGTTTTTCTGCGATACGAATCGACGCGATTGCCGAATTGTTGGAGATATTGAGATCGCCTGCAACATCGGATGCCAAGTTCAACGAGTATTCTCCGGGAATCATGTCTCTCGTGTCCAACCCATACACCTCGATACGCTGGGCATTCGCCGCATTGGTAAGGCGCACGGGGATGGACAAGGCAAACCCATTAGTGCTTTCAAGTTTCCCTGTAATGGTCGCGGGTATGGCCGAGGCTCCCGACAGGGTCACATCTGCGCCAATGTCGATTAGGTCGCCTTCGATATATGTAGGCATGGGATCCGTGGGGGCACTGGCCGCATTGCGCCCCTGTTTGGCGCTCGAGCGGGTGGCTGCGCCATTCGATGAGACCACTGCCGATATTCCAATGTCTGGGTCCTGCGTGACTTTTAGCCGCATTTTTTGGAAGACCTCGGGCGGGTTGGCTTGGTTGACATCCACCCACCATGTGTATTCTTTTGGCGTAAGGTTGCTAGAATTGACTTTGTAGAGGGCGTCGTTGGTTTGACGCACGATTTTCACTGCGGGGGCAATGGTGCCGCCATCGGCAACGCCAACCATGGTTGTCGTCATGTTGTGGTACACGCGAGATCCCGCAGTGTTGTGCGTGAAGAGAAAAGCCGCTTCGCCCCCCCTCATGACCTCCATGTAAGCAGGTGTAACCGTTATTGATTTTGTCGCTTGCGGCCACCCTACACGGAAAAACGAAAATGCATTGGGAATATTGCCGTACGATTCATAGAAAATCGCCAACAGACCGTTTGCCAAAATGTAGTATTGATTGGGGTCAACGCTAACATTGCTGCCATTCACATTCAGGCTCGCGCGTCCCGTCGAGGTGTTGACGCCTTTCCAGATGACCGTCACGGAGCCAAAAGTCTTATTGGTTGGATCCATTGGCGGCATCCAGTCTCCCACATCGTAGCAGTCGATTTGAGAAGTATCGCCGATCCAGACCGGCACCGACTTGGCATTGTTGCCACTATTGATATCGCCCGCTGAGGTATCGATATCAGAGACAACCGCAAGGTATCCCGTTGAAGAACCGACAGCGACATTGATGTCGCGGGTGTAATCCCCGGCAGGAGCCATTGTGCCCACATCGACAGTATCGACCACCTGCGAAGTGCCATTGGCGCGACGGATTCGAGTCGTAAGTACGCCAGAAGCCGTTTGGCTCCCGTAATTATGGACCGTGATGGACACCGGCAATGTGGTGTTGGGCTTGGCCGTTGGCCGAGCCGTCATCGCGCTTATGCCTAAATCGTAGCCGGAGGCGATCGAGTTGATCTGCAAAACAAACTGCGCCGTCGCCGAACGGCCGCCATGCGTCGCATTTATGGTGAGGGGATAGCCACCGGTAACATTGGGCGCAGAGAAATTGAGTGTGTAGTTCCCATTGGCATCCGTAGCGACCTCGGCTCCGATCCCTTTGCTCCCCGATGAAAGGAAAACAGTCGCACCCGCAACGCCGATGCCATTTCGCGTCACTTGGCCCTGCAGCGTGCAAGCCTGGCCGGCATTGGCAGGTCCCGGATTGGCATATCCAATGGTCAACTCTTCGGCGGGCGTCACGCTCAACGAATCAACATTCATTTGCACATCGGAACAGGTAAACTGCCCGCCGAAAGAAAACACCTGTGCCCATATATACGAATCGTTTTTGAACCGAAACTCGTAGGGCACGCCCGCTTGAAGACGAACCCTCGTGTTGGCCGAATAGGGTTCGTTGCTGAGTTGGTCGGGAATATATCCCACATATCCAAGAGTATCGTAAATGGCCTTTAGATCCTCAAGAAGGCGAACCGTTTCGACCATATCGTTGACCTTCACGGCATTTTTCAAAGGCCCCGTTAGCAAATCCAACCCGGCACTTGCAATGCCCTCCAAAACCACCTCCCAGTAGTCGTAGATGCTTTCGGCCGTCGGGAAAAGCGTTCCATGCAAGCTCCCATTGAGGGAACTGACAAGCTGGCCCGACCCGGAATATAGGCCGATGGTTTGCTTGAGCTGATATGCGGATTTTCCAAGGCCGAGATATTGATATCCCGCGCCGAATACCATCCGCGACAGATGGACCTGATAGCCGACATCGTAATCCCCGGATGTACTAACTGTAAACGGAACGGCCAGCGTATCGGCCGCGATCAGATAGGCTGTCCCGACAGTGGCTGCAAATCCAGCGCCCCTGCTGTCCATTGACAACGATTCGCCCTCATCCCACCGGCCATTTGCATTTGCATCGTCGTGGGTGTGATATGCGGGATGGCCGACATAGGCTTGCAATGACCATGGCGTTCCCGATTCGTCCGTCGCAACGAATTGAGGGTTGCCCCAAGTCACGCTTTGCGCGAGCCCCCTGCCTGCGAATAACAACGGAACAATCAGCGCCGTAGAAATCAAATGTCTAATGTTCATCTTTCCTCCAAAATATAGTCTCAAGATGGGCAGAAAATAGCTGTTGGGGGTTTTCCTGTCACCTCAGCAGATTCAGCTTAAAGTTGAATTCTTTCCGCCTGGCACGAAGGGGGACACCCTGCTGCCTGTTGGCAAAATAACCGGCAGACAGGTATGCCCGTGTATCGCGAAAGACAATCGAGATTTTCGGGGGTCGGGAAACGGTCCCCGCGTTCCCATGCAGAAACCGTTTCGAGGGAGACTTGCAGCTCCTGCGCCAGCGCCTTGAGCGGTAGCGCCTTCGCTTTACGCCAATATCGAAGTGCATGCCCAAGTTTGGCTCGTGCCCCTTGGGAGCAAGGCGCTGGATCGTCACGCTTGTTGGGAATGTTGCTCATGAACTGCGACCATAAAAAGGGCGCGGGCAACTGCTTACGCCCTACGGAGGGACCACGAAGCCCCAGGAAGGAACATGAAACAGAAGCCGCGCCTTATAGGCGCGCTCCCGCCAGTTCGTTCCTTCCCTAAAAATTCGTGGTTTTCCGTAGGGAACGAATCTTGCGATAACGCAAAATTGTTTATGTCAGCTGTTTCGTTGTCCCTGTATGATCTCCGTCAATCATTCATGCGGCAGTCACCCGCTGCAACGCATATGGCTTTTCACCACGCACCAAGGCAAGCATAAATGAGCCGCGATAGCGAGCCGATTTTACTGCCTGTTTTTCTGCGCCCCGAACGGGCTGAAAATTCGCTCGCCAAACCGACAGAAACGCGCAACCCTGACTAATGGTTTGCAGAATCAAAATGACAAGATGGCGTTGTAGCTGTTGCATCGAAGGAGGCTGGCCATGAGAAGACCGTCCCACCCTGCCGTTTGGTTGATCGTGCTTGGTGCGTCGCTCATTTTTTCGGGCTCATATGCGGGAGCCGGCGTCATCTTGGCTTCGGAAGATGAACGCGCCTACACAGAGGCACATGCTTTCTGGCAACGCATGGCGGATGTGAATGCGGAAGTCGGCCTGCCGCCGCTCGGAGAA
>CAZYGH010000007.1:49809-139723 GCA_964647595.1 uncultured Verrucomicrobiota bacterium | reverse complement strand
CGCCAGGCGGAGGCGTCGTCGAGGCGGTAGGAGATGGGAAGGGCGGCGGCGTTGCTCAGGGTGACGAGGATGGCGGTGGCATAGCGGGCGGAGGGGGGGGAGAGGACGAGGGTGGGGACGTCGGTTCCGGTGGCGGGGTCGGCGCAGAAAATGGAGTAGGGGTTGGTGGGCTGGTTGCCGAGGACGTGGGTGGCGGCGGGCGGGCGGGCGAAGAGATTTGTGGCGAGGGGGACGAGTCCGGTGGCGGGGCCGCGATCGGTGGCGTAGGTGACGCGGACGGATATGCTGGTGAGGGCGGCGGAGGAAGACCAATCGCCGAAGTTCCAAGCGGCGAGGCGTTCGGGATTGGGTGAGACGAAGGGTTCGCCTCGATAAAGCAGGACGTTGGCTTTACCGGCGAGGGTGCCGAGGTAGGCGTCCGTGGCGGCGTATTGGTTGCCGTCCCAGGCGAGGGTGAGGGCGTTGGTGGTTTTGCCGGCAGCGGGATCGACGGCGAGGTGGACGAGGAGGTTGGAGGTTGCAGATTCGATGGAGAGGTAGGAGCCGCCGGAGGCGGGCAGATTTTGGCGGGGAGCAAGGAGGGAGGCTCCGTCGTGGTCATAGAGGCGCGCACCGAGGGCGCCTTGGAAGACGACGAGGATGCGGTTGGTGGCGGCGGAATGGGCGACGAAGACTTGGGCAATGGCGTTGGTGAGGTCGAAGGTATTGGTGGAGGCGACGACGTAGTTGGTGGCGGTTTTGGCGATGCGGTAGGAGGAGAGGACGTTGGAGCCGGGGACATAGACGAGGTAGTTGAAGAGGTTGGTTCCGAAGGCGGCGGCGGTGTAGTCGCAGGAGGCATTCAGGTTGGAAATATATACGGCGCGCATAGGTATGGCGTTGGTGAGGTCGAGGACCTTGAGGACGGTGCCGGGGGGAGTGCGATCGAGATAGGCGGCGAAGGGGGTGCGGGCGGGGTCCATGCGGACAGAATTGGCGCGGGTCATGGCGGCGGGGGCGGAGTAGTCATAGAAATTGGTGAGGGCGGGGGAGCGGAGGAAGGCCGTGGCGTAGGGATGGGGCGAATTGAGAACGGAGGAGACGAGGAGGTCGTCGAAGACGTTGTTGTCGGAGCCACCGATGTCGAGGATGAGTGGCGTTTGAGGGCCGATGCCGGAGGGGTAGGCGGTGAGGGGGGGGGCCAAGGTGGCGCGGGAAAAATCGGAGAGCACGTTGACGCGGTTGGCGGTGGGCGAGGCGACGGCGACGGCGTCGAGGTTGGTGGAGAACAGATGACCGATGGCGATGCCGGTGACTTCTTCGATGCCGCTGGCGCGTGGAAGGGGCCATTCAAGGGAGAGGTTTGCGTTGAGATAGCCGAAGCGACAGATGCCGGTGGCGCGGTCTACGACGAGGACGTCGGTACGGGAGTCAGCATCGAAGTCGCCGGTGGCGTGGAATTCGGTTGGGGTTTCGTAGACGAAGCCGGCGAGGGCGGGAAGAGGGGCTAGGAGACAGGCGAGGAGGAGGGGAAAAAGGAGAAAAGAGGAGAGCCGATTTTCGCGCAGAGGCGCAGAGGCGCAGAGGCGCGGAGGGGAGAGGGGGGAGAGAGGGAGACGAACGGAGGGAAGGGAGGGCTTCATGTTCGTTTTACTCCGGGATGGTGATGGTGTTGATGACGGGGAAGATGCGGTCGAGTTCGCCGTCTTGGGTGAAGCGGACGATCATGTAGCGGTAGGAGGCACCGCGGATGACGGGTTGGGAGTCGATGAGCGAGAGGGAATAGTTTCCGGTTTCGCCGCCGAGGCGGGTGAGGACGACGAAGGGATCGAGGATTTGGATGCGGGCGGGTGCGGGGACGGGGCCTAAGTCTTGGTAGGCGATTTCCTCGATGAGGGGGGAGACTTGCACGACATCGCCGGAGGCGTCGCTAAGATAGGGGCCGGGGATTTGCATGCGGTAGAGGACGCAGGGGAGGATGGTTTCGGGCTGGTTGGTGGTGTTGCCGATGGTTTGGGCGTCGCGGTAGAGATAGGTGATGGGGTTCACGGAGTTGGTGCCTTTGCCGGCTTCTTCGACGATATAGTTGCCGGGTGTGCCGCTGATGCCTTTGCCGCTGATTTCGCCGACGCCGATGGCGACGACGTCGTTGCCGCCGAGGAGGGGTTCGTTGGCGGACTCGATGAGGCGTCCTTCGAAAGGTTCTCCTTTGGGAGGTGAGCCATCGGGGGTGGCGAAGGTGCCGCCGCCGGGAAGGGTTCCGTGTTGGCCGGGGTCATCGGATTGACCGGGAAAATAGACATCTTCGGCGGGGGTGAACGGGGCGTTGGTTCGTTCGAAGGAAATGGGCTGAACGACGGGGAAGGGGCGGGGGGGCCAAGGAACTTGCGGTGGCTGGCCGGGGTCGTTGGTGCCGAGATAGCCGAGCTGGAAGTCCATAGGGTCGCTCCAGAGGCCGATGGAGTCGGCATGGCCTTCGGCGGCGACGGAGAGGGTGTAGACGGTGCCGGTTTGCACGTTGAAATAGGCGACGTGGGTGGCGCCGGTGGCGGTGGAGAAATCTCCGCCAAGGCGGCCGGTGCGATAGTAGTAGATGCCGGGCATGCCCATGTTTTCGACGAGGTAGACGTTGGTTCCGATGTCGGGGTCGTCGGAGAGGGGGTCACTGAAGAGGCTGAGAATGAAGCGTTCGACGCCGTAGGGGGGGCAAGTCCACGTGGCTTTCATTTGGGCTAGGCCGTTTTTTTCGTCGAAGGCGTCTTCGAGGCTGACGAGGATGGGCTGGGGCGGGGGGACGATGGGGGTGACTTCAATGCATTTGATCCAGTGCATGGTGCCGGGATTGCCGTGGCGGTCGAGGTATTGAAGATAGAGGCAGACTTCGCCGCCGTGGATGCCGCCGGGGGCCTCGTTGGTGAAGGCGATGTGTTCGGTGGGATTGGTGATGATGCCTTGGGCGACGAGGGTGGGTTCGCCGCCGTTGAGGCTGAGGTAGCCGCGCCATTCTTGAGCCCATTCGTCGCCGGGCTCGCTTTGCACTTCAGCCTCGACATCGAGGTCTTCGGTTTCGTCGCTGCCGGGAACTTGCGACACGTGGCGGACGCAATCTTGGCCGGCGGACCGGCGATTATAGACGGTGCGGGCTTCGGCACCAACGTCCCAGTAATAGCCATCGTCGGTGGGCTGAAGGGTTTTGCAGAGTGTGACGCTGACGCGGCCGTTGACGCTGCCGGCGGTGACGCAGATTCGGGTGCTGTCGTTGGGCTCGAGGGAAATGTGATAGACGACGTTGGAAGAGCCGGGGCGGTAGTAGCGGCGTTCGGTGAAGGTGTTGGTCCCTTTATCAGATTTGGCGGAGACTTCGACCCATTCAATGCCGGAGATTCCGTTGGTGGTGGGCAGGCGGGTGATGGTGACGCGGACATTGGAGTTGGTGGTGCGGTCTTCGGGCTTGTGCGGCCGCAAGGTTTGGTGGGTCCAATCGATTTCGACGTCTTCACAGATGAGAGTCACGACGACGTTGGTGGGGGGCTTGGGCGGTTGCCAATCGCGGACGACGCCGAAGGCGGGGGAGCTGTTGGGAGAGAGGTTTCCGGCGCAGGCCCCGTTGTCCACGGCGCGGACGACGTACCAGAAGGTGCGGGTGGCGTCGGTGGAAAGGAAATTGGTGTCGGTGAAGGAATGGGGAGTGGCGTTGTTGGTATGCGGAAGAAGGGCGGAGATGGGGGCAGGGCTACCGTAGAGGAGGGCGTTGAAATTGGTGTGGCGATAGACGTAGTAGCCGGAGATGCGTTCGCCGGGATTGGTGACAACAACGGGATTCCACTTCAGAGAGAAGCCTTGGATGGTGGAGCCGCCTTGGTAGCGGCGGTAGGGCATGGTTCGCAATTGGCCGGGTGCGGGAGGAGGCATGCGGTCGCAGAGGGTGACGGGGACGCCTTGGGAGACGAGTCCGTTGCGGCCGAGGAGGTCGCGGGCGGAGACGAAGTAATAGAATCGTGCGCCATTGGTGAAGGCGTGGGGGACGCCTTCGGAATAGGCATTGTCGTCGACGAAGTAATCGGTTTCGGGCGTGACGTTTTCATCGTCGGGTAGGATGGGCGAACGGTTGACGCGAACGATGTTGGAGTTGGCGGAGAGGGCGGCGGGGGAGGGAGGGATGAGATTGTAGTTGTTGGCGAGGGCGTAGGTGCGGGAGACACGCCAGAGGTTGTAGCCGAAGCCGAGCAGGGAAACGCGGTCGAGCTCGGGCGGGGAATCCCAGCGGAAGCGGGCATTGAGGCTGCCTTTGGCGGAGGTTTCGGCGACTTCGACGAGATTGGTGGGGGCGGGGAGGACGAGAGGCGATCCGGCGACGACGGCAACGCGTCCAAAGACGGAGCCGGATTGGGCGGTGGAAGGATTGTAGTCGCGAAATTCAAAGCTGGTGGTTCCGTTGGTGGGAATGGAGACGACGAAGGCGCGACCAATGGCGAGGCCGATGGCGGGATGGGCGCGGGCCATGAAGACGAGATTGCCGAATTCGTCGGGATTGCCGAGGGAACCGCGAACGACGGAGGACAATTTAGCGGGCAGGGTCAGGGTGTTGGTGAGGATGAGATCCTGGAAGTAGCTGTCGAGGGAGGTTTCGAGCGAGGAGGGGTCTTGGCCGACCTTTTCGGCGCGGGCGCAGAGCAGTTCGAGGGTGCGCTCGTCGGTTTGAACTTCGGCGACGCCAACCAACGAATATTCGCTGGGAGAGGAGAAGTCGCCGGGTTTGGCGTAGATGGCAACGGCGCGTTGATTGAGGAGGGCGTCATCGGTGGCTTGCCAGACGAGATAGGCGAGTTCTTCGGCGCCGTAGCGGGTGACCGTGCCGGAGCAGAAGACCAGATTTTCCGATTCTTCCGACGCGGGGGCGGGGCGGAAGAAGCCTCCCAAGAGGAGTAGGAAGAGGGCGAGAGCCGTTGCGGGGGTTTTCATGTGGATTCGTCCGGTTGTGGTGTTCATCTCAATAGTCGGCATCCCAGGAGCCGTTTTTGTAGGTCAGCTTGACCTGCTTTTTGAATTTGACGCAGAAGGGACAGCAACCGGCCTTGCCGGAGAGTTTGCCTTTGCCGACCATGGTGAAATTGCCGCCGTTTTTGCTGCCCGCGACGCGGACTTCCCCGCGGATGGTGACGGCGCAGAGGGCTTCGCCTTTGGCGCCGAGCATAATTTTGCCGCCGATGGGGCCATCGACGAAATAGAAGATGCCGGCACCGGCACCTGCGCTGATATTGAAGACGCAGCCATAGTCGTAGATGGGCATCCAGCCTTCGCCGTAGGAGTAGATGCCGGTGAAGGGCGGGGAGCCGAGTACTTCGCCGACGTCGGAGTCCCAGAGCTCGAGGGGGGCGATGTCGCAGGTTTTGCCGAGGAAGATGCCGCCCATGACTTCAAAACTGTCGAACTGCGCACCAACAGCGGCACTGATATAGTTTTCGAGTGAGCCGAAGGCGACGGCTGCAGCGAGCTGGGTGACCTTGAAGGATTCGAAGCCGAGGGTACCGCCGGTCATTTCGAAGGCACCAGCCATGCCGACGATTTCGAAGGGGCTGGTGGCAAATGTGAATTTGGTGGAGACATCCGCCTTGAGACCTTCCGAGATCCACTCGAGAGAAACGTCGTCCGCGCCGAGGATGACTTCGTTGGCGGTGCCGCCCTCGAAGCTGCACCCTTCGGCACCGTCGGAGTCGAGCTGGCGAATGATCATGTAGCCATTGAATTCGAGGGCGTCGGGGACCTTCCATTGGAAGTGGCCGTCGATGCGCAATTCCTCGAGGGAGTCGCCGCTGATGTGGGCGTATCCGTTGAGTTGGCCGGCGCCGAGGGAGTCGCTGAGGCTTCCGAGCGCGCCGTTGATTTCCTCGTCGAGCTCCTGCATGAGATCGGAGAGCATGGTGAGGATGGCGTCGTTGAGTTGCTGGAAGACGCTGTCGGCGGCTTGTTGGATGGAGCCGCTGAGTTCGTAGATACGGGAGCGAATGGCGGTTTGAAGCTGCTCGGCTATTACGGAGGCGTAGAAGGCCTTTTCGATTTCAGTGCGGATCATGGCGCGCACTTCGTCGGGAGTGTGGGCGGTGAACTGGAGGTTATCGCTTTGCCATTCGGCGAATCGCGCATTGATTTCGGTGGCGGCTTGCAGGGTCAGGTTGCTGACGACGAGGGGATCGACCTTGGAGGAGAGTTCGAGGGCGAAATCTTGTCCGGCGGCGAGGCGGGCGCGCAGGTTCGAGACGACGTCGCGCAGTTCGGTCATGGTGAGGCGAACTTGTTCAAGGGTGGAGGCGACCTGTTGGAGGGCATCGGTCAGACCCGGATCGAGATCGGCGCCGAGGGATTCGGCGGCTTCGGCCGCGAGTTGGCGGACGAGTTCTTGTCCGAGGCCGGCGAGCACTTCGTATTGGTCGTCGGTCATGGTCAACAGTCCATCCACATTGGGGCCGCGTCGGCCATCGGAGGAGGGGACGGAGCCGATGAAGGCGTCGAGCATGGTTTCGACCCGGGCGAGGGCCTGATCCACGCGGGTGACGAGGTTCGTTCCGGCGGCGGCGATTTGGCCGATTTTCTTGGCGGCGGTGTCGGTGCCACCGGCGCCGATTCCGGCGACGTATTTCATGACGGCGTTGGTGAAGTAGTTTCCGGCGGGATCGTTGGTGTAGGCGGAATAGATCTGCCCGTAGAGGTTGGAGACGACGGGATCGATGAGGTCGGACATGACATCGTCCACGAGGTCGTTGAGCTGAGAATCGACGAGGCGGTTGAGTTCGTCGGTTCCATCGACGAGGGCATCCGCGACAGCGGAGATTCCGTTGCTGACGAAGCAAGAGGCGATGCCCGTTTGCTCGTTGACGGCGTTGAAAGCCATGTTGGCGAGATTGATTTGCGGGAGGCCGTCGTATTGGGCACCGAAGCTGATTTCGGCGCGTGTGGCTCCGAGATAATCGACTTGGTGTTCGGCCTCGAGGACGAGGAGCTCGATGGTTTCGGCGGAGGGCGACTTGAAGGATTTGGTGGAGGTGGACCAGTCGAGGGGATAATCAAAGGGGATGAGTCCAAGCCATTGGCGGGTGGCGCGCGGGCGGTAGTTGGAGCCGGAGCGGTAGGCTCCGTTCCCGGTGACGCGGTTGGTGGGATAGGCGTCGTTGTTGGAATCGAAGGTGGACAGGTCGAAGAAACTTTGGCCGGCGGAATTGGTCCAGCCCTTTGTGGGCCAGCCGCCCAAGACGAAGAGGGAGGCCCCCACGGCATTGGTGTCGGCACTGGTTTGGAGGTGGACCTTCATGTCCTCGAAGAAGGGAACGTCGAGGGAGCCGACCAGATTGATGAAGCCCGTGCCGGAGGCGGGGTTGGTTTCGGAGTCGAAATTGTTGAGGTAGGCCAGAGCGACGGGCTTGAAGACATACGAGTCGTCGTCGGGGCCATCGAGGTGGATTGAGCCGGGGAGGGAGAGGCGTGAGTCGATGTTGTCCAGTTGGCGGGCAGCGGTGACCAGATTGCCGTCGGGTTGGAAGCCGAGAGTGCCGAAGAGGCGGGCATCGACATTGGCGCAGGCGGTTTCGACGGGCATGGTCAGAAAGCGATTGGAGGAAGAGCCGCAGGGGGCGGATTCGTTTTCGACGAACACGAGGTCCAGCGGGGCAAAGCGGGACTGCCAATAGGACAGCACTTTTTGACCGACGTTGGGAGGGATGTCTGCGCTGTCGAGGTCGCCCAGCGGGGTGAACAGCATGCGCTCGAAGGCGACATCGAAATCGGAAGGATGAGGAAGATCGATCGAGCCGTAGGTGCGCGAATCGACGTTGGTGAGGGAGAGGAAGGAGAGGCCGAAGTTGGTGATGATGACGGAATAGCCGTAGATGGTGAACTTTTCGTTGAGCAATTCGGTGGCTTCGTGGATGCCGGACACACCCGAGCGGCGGAGGTAGTATTTGGAGCGTCCAGTGAGGGGATAGGGGCCGGTGGGCGAGCCGCCGAGGGCGCTTTCACCATAGACGGCTTCGTCGGTGCCGACGCGGAGGTTGAGTCCAGCATAATCGCCGAAGCCGTTCAAATAATTGGTGGTGCCTTGGCGTTCGAGGGTGGAGGCGTTGTTGGTCATCAGTCCGTTCAGCAAGAGTTCGGCGGGAGCGAGATTGGAGAAAGCGGAAAGAAAACCGCGACCTTGGCGAAGGAAATGGCCGGGCATATAGAAGGAGCCTTCGGGGAAGGGGGCGGTGGAGTGGGCAAAGACGCCATCGTGTCGGGTGCCCCATTGGAGATTGGAGGCGGTGAGCGGACCTGCGACGAGGAATCCGCCGTCGGAAGTGAGGCGGAAGGGCAGGTTGCCGATGGGCATGGAGACTTGGCCGAGGCCCGCCGAGCCGGCGCAGGATTCGGTATTCACGTCGCGCGCATATTTGGTGAGGAGGGTGGAACCGACTTTGCCGAGGAAGGGTTTGCCGGTGACGGTTTCGGCGAGGTCTTTCACGATGCGCATTTCGCCGCCGAACTGGAAGGGGATGGAGATACCGTAGGGGAAGTGGGTGATATTGGTGCCTTCTTGGAACGAGAATTGCGCATCCATACGGGCATCGCGAAGGGGTGCCGTTGAATAGACGACGGCATTGGAAATGACCTTGAAGATGGAGTGGTAGAAGCGTTCGTTGGATTTCTTGATGGCCCACTCCGGCTTGACGAGGAGGGCAGCGTTGGATTCCAGATGGCGAAGATGGGGGGCGCGTACGTAGACGGGAGCGGAACCGCCGGAAGACAAATGGAATGAGCCGCTGGCGGATTTCCAGACGGTTTGGGCGGAGGGGATCATGAGGGGTTTTGTTTCCTCGCAAAAATAGAGAAATTGGGAATTGGTGTAGGAGAGGGGAAAGAAACTTTGACTGAGGGGCGCGTTGGCGAAGACGAGGTGGGGGCTGAGTAGCATGGCGTTGCTGGTGGCGGCATGGCCGAGGCCGGCGGGAAGGCGAACGCGGACGTCGGCTCGGGCACCGGCCTGAGAGAGGTGAACGCCGCTCATGTAGTTGTAGGCCACGTTCTGGACCCACTGCGTCTGCAAGAGGGGCAGGGTGACCACGGTGGTGTTTGAGGGGTGGACGTGGTAGTCGAGGGTGGATAAGTTTCGATTGACAACTAAATTGGTGACGGTGAAGGAGTAGCCCGCAACGGTGCCGGTGCCGAACACAAGATGGTTGGTGGCGCTGTAGGATGGGAAAACTCCGATGAAGCAATTCGTCATGTAGAAGTCGGCGCGGACGTTGCCGAAATATAAGTTTCCGGAATAGTGAAGAATGATGTGTGAGTTGGTGTCAGAATTGTTGGATGGGTTCGATTCTGCAAAGGAAAAGCCGCGATTGATAGTGGCGGCTAGGCTATACACAATGTTGGTGAGCAGGGTGCCAAAGGGCAGGGATATGACATCGGAGAGGGTTTGGGTGAACGAAGAGGCGGCGGGTAAGTTATAGAGGGACCACGAATCGACGGAATGCACGAGGTTGCTTCCAAAGCCGGAGTGAAATTCGTAGCGGTTGGTGATGGTTGCGTAAATGTTGGTGAGCCCGCCGTAGCCAGCGACGTCGGGAGCGATGTTGAAGACGATGGAGTCGTTGGTGCCGCGAATATAAAGGGGGGAGGTCCAAGAAAGGGATTTCAGCTCCAGATCGGGTTCAAGGCGGGGGGCAACGATAATGTCGTCGAACTCGAGTCCGTCGTTCGGCCAAGATTCATTGTCGGCTTGCTGAAATTTGATCCACGACTGAGTGGTGAGGGCAATGCCGCGGGCCATGGCCGCCGCGACGAGGTCCGTTTGAACGGAAACCCACCGCGTGGTGGAACCCACGTTGATATCGACGATACGCTGGTACGAGACGCCGTTGGCGCTGAGATAGACGCCGTCGGCGCCCGTTTCGTCGCCGGAAGAGCGAAAACGGAAGGAAAGCAGGAGGGGATTGGCGTTGGTGAGATTCATGCGCAAAATGGCTTGATTGGTATAGGCGGCATTGGTGGAGGAGCCGTCCATGCGCAAGACGCCTTCATCGGTGGTGGTCAATTTTTGGGCGAAGGCCAGATTGGCACCCGAGAGGATATTGGTGAGAGTGGAGGGCGCAGAAGAATGCTTATCCTTGGCATAGCCTTTCAAAAAGCGGCCGAAGCCAACACTTTGGGCGGCCGCATTGGTATAGGAAACGCAACTTTCGCCGGTCCATTGGGCCCCGACGAAATAGTATTTGCCGGAGGAAAGCGCGACGCTGAAGAAATCGGACAGGATGTTGGTGTCTGCCGATGAATACAGATTCACATTGGTGTGAAGCAGGGAATAGGTTCCGTTGCTGGAGGAAGATTCATAGACGAAAAAGGAGATTGGAATCTTGGAAGCGGATTGGACTTCCAGATAGATTTGCTGACGGGTGAGGAAGGTTGAATTGGTGCAAACCAAGACATTGCCCGCCAGCATGTTGGTGCCGCAGCCAGAAGCGAACTTGGTCACACCGGCGGGCACGGTCGAGGTACGGGCGTTGACGTTGGAGTTGCCGGCGACTTGAATGCGCCCCGGTACAGAGGATGTGAACGACCAGTAGGCGTTGGTGGGCAACGACACGGTGGAAAAGTGCTCTTGCAACGGTGGGGAAGGCCAAGCTCCGAAGGCCAATGGCGCCCAGACGATCCACCATACCCAACCCAAAACAGCAACCACGTTCTTCATGAACTCTCCCTGATACAGAGGCACATTTCGAAGACGGTGGAGAGAGTAGGCTCCTTATGTGATTCAATCAATCCGATTCTTGATTTTCTTTGATACTTTTTTGGGATGGTTGTTTGGCGAGACAGGGGGGGTTAGGCGGCTTTTTTTAGGGCTTTGGCGAGGAGGACGAGGAGGGCGAGGGCGGCGAGGGCGAGGAGGGTGCCGAAAACGGCGGGGCGGGAGACGAATTCGCCAAGGGAGAACGGTTTTGAGGTGAGGGAAAGGGGGGCGGCATCGGCAAGAGTCCAGAGGGTGGCAGGAAGATTTTTGGCGAGGGCGGCGCGGATGGGGAAGAGGTCGTAGGTGGGGTCGGCGAGGGTGTCGTTGCCGAAGGCGAGGCGATAGGCGGTGTTGGGTTCGGCAAGCCAGAGTAGGCGATAGACGGGGCCGTGGGTGCGGATGTGGGAGATGTCGAGGGGCGGGTTATCATTGTTTTCGATGACGATGCGAAGTTGTTCGACGCGTTGCTCGGGGAATTCGATGGTGAGGGCGTTGGTGGTGAGGCCGGGAAGGTCGAGGCGGGTGAAGCGTCCGGTCGCGAGGGCGCGCCATGTGGTGGAGCCGTTGGCGAGGGAGGGAACTTGGATGGAGGCGGTGCGCTGGAAGTTGTGGGCGGGGGTTTCGAGTGCGACTCGGGTGAGGGGGGTGTAGGCGGTTTGGAGCGTGATCTCGGTGGTTTGAGCTTTGGGGTCTTGTGCGACAACGAAGCCGGCGTGGGGCCATTCTTGGAGGAGAGGTTTGTCTTGGTCGAGGGTGGTGGTTTCGTGCCAGAAGGAAATGCCATCGATGCGGAAGGGGGTTTGGAGAAGGTTGAAGGCGCGGCTTTGGTCTTGTCCGTTTTGCTGGATGAGATGGATGAGGGGTTGGGCGCGCTCTTCGGAGGCGTTGCCGATTTCGATGGAGAAGATGCGGCAGGTATTTTTTGGGAGGGGGATTTCCGTGCGTCGGATATCCATGTAGCGGGAGTAGTCGAAGATTTCGGCGTCGATGAGCGGTTGCCAGTCTTGGCCATTTTCGCTACCGGTGATGCGGACGGTGCGAATGAAATCTCGCAGGGGGGTGCGGATGTCGAGGCCGTCGGGAGAGGGCTCGTTGGCGGCGAGTTCGAGGCGGGTCACGATGCGATTGTCGGGGAGCTCGCGCAGTTCAGTGGCTTTGGCGGAGACGGGGTGGCGGAGGGTGCGATCTTGGGTGGTATAGAGGGGTTCGATGGCGCGGGGGAGCTCGGTGTCGGCGGCATTGAATAGGCGTAGATCCGGGAAGCCGAGACGGGTGGAGGCGAAGAGGGGGGCGTCGAGGCGGACTTCCACGAGCTGGGGAGAGGTGAGGGGGGCGTCGGGGAGGATGTCGCGTGTGGCGGCGAAGTCGGTGGGGGTGGCGGCGAAAAGAAATATCGGGGAGAAGAGTGAAACTACGAAAAACGCGAAAGACGCGAAAGGGGAGGGGGTGGGAATATTTTTCATGGGAGGGCTCCGGGTCATTTTATATGGATTTCATTTCGTGCGATTTGCGTATTTCGTAGTTACTTCTTTTCTGAAGTGTCGGCGGACTGGAAGCGGGCGCGGTGACGGAGGTAGAGGAGGGCGGCGAGGAAGAGGACGATGCCCAGGACGATGAAGGCGATGATGCGATAGATGGATTCGAGGCCGGCGAGGTCGACGAAAAATACTTTGCCGACGACGACGATGAAGAGGGCGAGTCCGGCGAAGCGGAGGCCTCGCACGGTCCAGTGGAGTCCGCTGAGGAGGAGGGCGAGGGCGTAGACCGCCCAGAGGAGGGTGAGGCCGCCGGCGCGCATGTCGGGGAGGAAGCGATGCAGGGCGGTGTTGAGCTCGAAGGTCAGGAAGAGAAACAGCAAGACCAGCGCGCCGATGCCGGAAGAAAGGGCGATGGGGCGGGAATCTTGTTCGCCACGCAGGCGCGAGAAAAAGAGGCAGAGCAGGCCGATGCAGAGGCCGAAGTCGAGGGTGCGGATGCCAGCAAGGAGGGGTGTCCAATCGGTGGAATAATAGAGGCGCTCCAAATTGGGATTCCAGACGGAGGCGTCGATGAAAAGGAGTTTGGCGACAAAAAGTCCTCCGAGGATTCCAAGTACGGAAAGGATGGAGTCAGAGGGATTGCGACGGAAGAGGAAGAGCAAGAAGGCGCCGAGAGAGAGCCATGCGATGGACATGGCGGGATACGTGAGGGGGGCGTAGAAGAAGGAGAAGGTGCGGCGGATTTCGATGTGCACGCAGAGGAAGAGGAGGGCGATGGCGAGGGTGGCGATGACGGCGAGGACGGAGGGGCGGCCTATGTCGGTGGAGACGTCGTTTTCAGGGGCCACTTTCATGGCGGAATCAGCGGTGGGGGGCGTCTTGAGCAGGAACCATGCACCGCCGAGGGAGGCGATGGGGGTGCCGATGGCGAGGAGACGGGCGCCGAGGACGGGCCAATAGGTGGCCCAGGTCAAATCGGAGGGGAGGATGCCGGCATATTGTCGGTTGAGGTCGTAGAAGAGCAGGCGGCCGAGGGCGAGAGCATAGGCACCTAGGGAAAGGCTGCGCAAGAATCGGCTGTCGAGTTTGCCGGCGAGCCAGAGCATCACGAGTCCTTGGAGGGACCAACTGACGGTGATCCAGTCCTTGGAGATGGCGAGGGGGGGCACCATGACGAGGAAGAAGGCCGCGAGAGCAAAGAACGCCATGAGCAGGCCGCGATCTTTGCGATGCGCAGAAAGGAAGCGATAGACGAGGACGATGTAGAACGCGGCGAGGGCGAGAGCAAGAACGGCGACGGCGCGGGAGGAGTAGGACGTGGAGATGGCACCGTGGCCGAGGGCGAAGAAGGCGGCGCCGTTGGCCATGGTTCCCAGAATTTCGAGGAGGGTGGCTTTTTCGCCGCTGACGAGGTTGTAGAGAAACATGGCGGCCGTGAAAAGGAGGAAGAATCCGACGAGGAAGGGCATGACGACGAGGAAGTCTTCGGAGGTATAGTCGGAGGCCATGGCCATCGTGGCGAGGCCGTAGGTGAGGAGCATGGCGAGAACATTCAGGAGGGGCCAATTGCGGCGGCGGGAGATGCCAAGGACGCCGACGCCCAGCAGGAGCAGATAGCCAAAGAGTCCGGCAAAGTTTTTTTCGCCCGTGCTGAGGAGGATGGGGGTGGAGTAGCCTCCGAGGATGCCGAGAACGGCAACGAGAAGCGAATTGAAGCGCACGGCAAAGAGACCGGCGCAGGCGGTGACGAGGGCCATGAGGGCAAAGGCGGGCAGGGGGCCGACAAGGTGGTAGAAGGAGTACGATGCGAAGCAACTGAAGTAGAGGACGGCAAAGCCGCCGCCGAGAAGTCCCTGGCCGAGCAGGTGGTAGGTTTTACCGAGCAGGCGCGTGCCGATCGCGACCATGGCGATGCCGGTGAAGGTGCTGAGCAGGACGCGGGCGTGGGGGCCGATGAAGCCGTGGTCGATGGAGTATTTCAGGAAGAAGCCAATGCCGATGACAAAGATGATGACGGCGAGGCGTAGGAGCCATGTGGTGGCGACGGCAAATTCCCACGAGACGCCAGCGGGCTGGAATTCCTCGTTGATGATGATCCAATTCCAGATGCGGCGGAGGGCACGTGAAGTTTTCTCTTGGAGAGTGGGTTCGTCGGAGAGGATTTCTTCTTTGGCGAAGGTTGGAGTGGGAATGGGGGCAGGTGGGGGCGGTGGGATGTACGCCGGAGCGGGAGGTGGGGGAGGGGGAGAGATCGGAACGGGCGCGGGTGCGTGGCAGGGAGGTGGCGGGGCTGGCTTGTAGGTTTCGACGACAGGCGCGGGCTGAGGGGCCGGTGAGGTATCGGGGGCTTTTTCGATTTTCTGAGGAGAGGCCAAGCGGTCCAAGCGAGAGAGGATTCCGTTGAGGAGGAGGGATTGATGATCTTGGCGATTCCGCAGCTTGTGCAACAGAACCAATGTCCAGATGGGGAAGGCGAGAAAAACAAAAAAGGCTAACGGGATCAGAAGCTCTTCCATGGGACTCTCCACGAGGGGACACGAGTTTTGGGGTGTCAACCGTCTGGGAGAGAAGGATAAAGCACGGGGGAGGGGTGCGCAAGGGTGGAAACAAAGCGAGCAAGGGAGGAATAGCTTAACGATCATCTGCGTGAAAAGATGTGCGCCATGGAGAAATCGTATGGCTGGACAGAGAAAAGGCGTTTGGCGTATAGTCCGGCCCCATTTATAAAAAATAGATTGTGAACCATTTGAAAGGGTTGCATCTGATTGGCATGCAACTTGAATCATGAGAAAATTAATTATTGGCTGTGTGATGACGGGGTGGATGGCTTGTGCGGGGTTTGCTCTGGCGACAAACGAAGCGCCTACGAAACCGGTATTCGCGTTGCAGGATTGCATTGAGCTTGGGCTGAAGCAGGCGGCATCGGCGCGGAATGCATTGAGGGACGAGCAAATTGCGGGCATGCGTATTGGGCAAGTACGGGCACAGATTTTGCCGCAGGTGAAAGCAGAGGGAGGCTACACGCGGTTGGATGAGGCGGCGGCGATGGAGGACGATGGGGAGTGGATCCTGATGGGTCGGGAGGATAACTATTCTGCGGGGATTTCGGTGAGTCAGTTGTTGTACTCGGGCGGATCGGTTCGGTCTGCGCTGGATGCGGCAAAGTTATACCGAAACGTGGCTCAGACACGTGTGCAGCAGGTGGAAAATGAATTGGTGCGAGATATTCGCACCGGATTTAATGACATTTTGCTTGAGGATGAGCAGGTGATCGTGCAAGAGGCCTCGGCAGCTCAACTGCAAGATTTGCTGGCGCAGGCGGAGAGTCGTTTTCGCCAGAAGACGGCGTCCGAATTTGATGTGCTGTCGGCGAAGGTTCGGTTGGCCAACATCCAACCGGTGCTGATTCGGGCGCGCAAGCAGGCGGACTTGGCGAGGGCGAGGTTTCGGAGTTTGGTGCAGTTGGATGTGGATGACTTCGATTTGGCGGGAGAATTGCTGTTTGAGAAATCGGAGCGCTCGCTGGAAGAATGGCAGGCGTTGGCGTTGGAGCAACGTCCGGAGCTGATTGAGCAGCGACATTTCTTGGGCATGTGGGAGGCGGATATTCGTGCAGAACAAGGCGGATTCCTTCCTCAAGTTCGGGCGTTTGCCGGATATGACGGGACGAATCCAGAGAGTGGATCGGCGAATCAATCGTGGGGATGGGGATGGAGCGCAGGCATAACGGCAGAATGGGATATTTTTGACGGCGCGCTTCGTCGGAATCGGATACGTGAAAAGAAACTGGAACTCGAGAAGGCTCATGAAACGCTGGCGGACTCCGAGCGGCAGGTGGCGTTGGAAATTCAGGCATATCACTTGGAGTTGGAGCAGGCGGCGGAGACGGTGGCCGCTAGCCGCGACACCGTGGCCTTGGCGGAAAAAAGCTTGGAGATTGCGCGAACGCGATACGAGAACGGATTGGCTACGTATTTGGATTTCACGGATGCCAATTTGTCACTGAGTGTGGCGCGGCTGACCCGGTTGCAGGCGTTGCATGATCACATGAACGCATGGGCCCGTTTGCAACAGGCCTGTGGCGAAAAATTTGAAACAGGAGAAAAACCATGAGTATGGCGGACGGTATTGGGAAAAAGAAGGGCTCGTTCCTTATTTGGGGAGCCTTGGCGTTGGTGGTGGCGATGATGTTTGTGTTGCCGATGCTGAAGAAGCCGGAAGAAAAGAAAGTGGTGGAGCCCGAGAAGCCGGTGGCGGTTCGAACCGTCGCAATTGAGTTGCGAACGGTGGAGGATGCGCTCCAATTGCCAGCGCGAGTCGAGCCTTTGCAGGAGGCGCATTTGGCGGCGGAGCGGCCTGGGCGGGTGATTGAGTTGGTGGCGGACAAAGGGCAAGCCGTGGAGGTGGGTCAGGTCCTTCTGCGGCTGGATGGTCGCTTGTGGGAAGCCGCGCGGCAGCGTGCCGAGATCGAAGAACGGGATGCCTCGCGAGATCTCAAGCGCTGGAAAGAACTGGAAAAAACGGGCGCGGTGTCGGGCAGCGAGTTTGAAAGTATTCAACGGCGCCAGGAGTCGGCCAAGATTGCGCTAGGTGAAGCAGAAGTTATGCTTTCTCAATGCGAGGTGCGCAGTCCCTTTGCGGGCGTGATTGTGGCCCGTTTGGTGGAAGTGGGGGACTATGCCAATGAAGGGCAGGCGGTGCTGCGCGTGATTCGTTTGGACCGAGTCAAGCTGACCTTTGATGTTCCGGAACAGGACATCAGTTCGTTGCAGGTGGGGCAACAGAAGAAGTTTACCTTGGCGGTGTTGCCGGGTCGTGAATTCTCGGGGGAGATCACCTTTGTTTCGAGTCAAGCCGAGCGGGAAAGCAATTCGTTTCCGGTGGAGTTGACGGTTGATAATGCAGATGGTGCGCTCAAGGCGGGCATGATTGCACAAGTGGCGTTGGTGCGAAGGGAACGTGAGGGAGCGGTGGTGGTCCCGTTGGCGGCGATCGTGCCGCGCAAGGGGGAACACTATCTCTTTGCGGTGGAGAATGGGCATGCCATTCGCAAACGCGTTCAGATTGCCTCGCTGATGGGGCACGAAGCGGTACTGGAATCCGGCGTGGTGGCGGGGGATCAGATCGTGGTGGAAGGGCATCGGGGTTTGCAAGACGGAATGGTGGTTTCGGTCGCAGGAACGGAACCGATTCAAGAGGCGCCTGAAACGGTAACGGCGGAACCGGCACCCTAGGCGACAGAGGATTATCTTCCATGATTCTTTCAAATTATGCTATTAAGTTTCGCGTGGCGGTACTGGTGTTTATCGTCGTGCTGGTGATTTCCGGCGCGGTGAGCTATGTGACCCTGCCGCGCGAGGGTTCGCCGGACATCACCATTCCGTATGTGTTTGTGACCGCCTATTACGAGGGGACGGCTCCAGAGGAAATGGAGAAGCTCGTGACGATTCAGTTGGAGAAGCAACTGAACAATGTGGAGGATATCAAGGAGATCCGATCGACCTCTGCGGAAAACGTCAGCAGCATCGTCATTGAATTCATGGCGGGCGAAGATATCGAGCAGGCCAAGCAGCGGGTGAAAGACAAGGTGGATTTGGCCAAGCCCGACCTGCCGCCGGACTTGGATGAGCCGGTGGTGGATGCGTTCAATTTCAGCTCGGACTTTCCGGTGTACATTTTCACGTTGTCCGGGGCGACGGACCCGGAGCGGCTGAAAAATTTGGCCGAAGACCTTCAAGAGCGCTTGGAGCAATTGTCCGGAATTCATAGCGCGGATTTGACCGGTGTGCGGGAGCGGGAAATACGGGTGGAAATTGATTTGCCACGCATGATTGCCTATCGGATTCCGCTGGGACAGGTCATGAAGCGCATTTCCGAGGAAAACGTCACGATTTCGGCGGGCAACATCGAGATGGCGGGCGACAAATTTCAGGTGCGTATTCCCGGCGAGTTTCAGATGGTGTCGGAACTGCGGGATATTTTGTTGGCGGAGCGGGAGGGGCGTCCAATTTATCTGACGGACATTGCTACGGTGATGGACACATTCAAGGATGTTTCGTCCATTTCACGACTGAATGGTGAAACCTGTGTCTCGGTCAGTCTGAAGAAGCGTGCAGGAGAAAATTCCGTGGCGTTGATACGGAAGGTGAAGCAGATTTTGGCAGAGAATCGCCTGCCTCCGGATGTGAAGTTGACCGAAGTGATGGATGAGTCGGATTACATCAAATCCATGATCGAAGAGCTGGAGAACAACGTGGTTTCGGGGTTCTTGCTGGTGGTGGTGATTTTGCTCATTTTCATGGGGATGCGAAACGCATTGTTTGTAGGGTTGGCGATTCCCTTATCGATGTTGGTGGCCTTTACGATCATGGGCATGAGAGGGACCACGCTGAACATGATTGTGTTGTTTAGCTTGGTGTTGGCCGTGGGCATGTTGGTGGACAATGCCATTGTGATTGTGGAAAACACGTATCGACTGCGTACCTTGGGATTGTCTCGCCGGGAAGCCGCGCGCCGTGGGGCTAGCGAGGTGGCTTGGCCCGTGATCACCTCTACGCTGACCACGTTGGTGGCGTTTTGGCCGTTGTTGTTCTGGCCGGATATCATGGGGCAGTTCATGGGCTTTTTGCCGAGAACGCTGATTGTGGTGTTGTTGGCCTCGCTATTTGTGGCGATGGTGATCAATCCGGCGATCTGTTCCTTTTTAATTCAGGCGCGCCAGAAAGAAACCCATGAGACCACCCATTGGTTTGTGGCTGGATATGAGCGATTGCTTCGCGCGGCGTTGAAGCACCGTGTGCCTGTCATCTTGATGGGCTTTGCGTTCTTGATTTTGAGTGTTCAGGTATATGCCCGGTTCGGAAACGGCGTGGAGCTATTTCCGGATGTGGATCCGCGTAATGCCACGGTCTCGGTGAAATTTCCTCAGGGGACCAGCATCGATCGAACGGATACGGTTTTGAAAGGAATTGAAAAGGATCTGGTGCATCATCCGGACATAAAATTTTTCCTGACGACCGTGGGAGGGGCGAGCCAGATGTCCATGGGCGGAGGCTCAACGGCCACGCATCAGGGAAGTATTCATGTGGAGTTTGTGGATTCGGCGGATCGGAAAACCAATTCCCTTGCATTAATTGATGTGATTCGGGACGAGGTTGGCGTTATTCCGGGCGCGGAGGTGAAAGTGGAGAAGGCAGAAGAAGGGCCTCCCACGGGCGCTCCCGTGGCCATTGAGATTTCGGGCGATGACTTTGAAATGCTGGAACAACTGAGTTCGGATATCACGCGCGCGATTGAAACGGTGCCGGGACTGGTGGACTTGCAGAGCGATTGGGAAAAGGCCCTGCCGGAGATTCAGTTTCATGTGGACCGTCACCGTGCCGCACTGTTGGGATTGGGCACGGAAGAAATCGGCCAATTTCTGCGCATGGCGATTTATGGAATTGAAGGAAGCCAATTCCGGTCGGATGAAGATGAGTTTGATATCACGTTGCGACTCCCAGAGAATCAACGCAACACGATGAATTTGTTGGATCAAATTTTTATTCCTGTGCCGATGGGAGGTGCGCCGGTGCCGTTGTCGTCGCTGGGGCGCTTGGAATATACGGGTGGGCGAGGGGCGATCCAGCGCAAGCAACAGAAGCGTGTGGTGACCCTTACGGGCAACAATCAAGATCGTGGTGTCGACATGATTCTAAAAGATGTGAAGAAGCGGATCGCCACAGTGCCGTTGCCGCAGGGCTATACGGTGGAATATACGGGCGATACGGAAGAAATGCGCGAATCGGGAATTTTCCTGATGAAGGCATTTGGCGTGGCGTCAGGATTGATTCTCGTCATTTTGGTCATCCAGTTTAATTCCATCCTCTTGCCCCTGATTATTTTCTTTTCGGTGATCTTGTCGATGATCGGCGTGATGTGGGGCTTGTTGCTGTGCCAGATGCGCTTTGGCGTAATCATGACGGGGGTGGGTGTGATTAGTTTGGCGGGCATTGTGGTGAACAATGCGATTGTGCTGATCGATTGCATTCGGCAACGGCGCGAGGAAGGAATGGATGTCATTGAATCCGTTGTGACGGCGGGGCGTTTGCGCTTGCGACCGGTGCTGTTGACCGCCTCGACCACGGTGCTGGGGCTGTTGCCGATGGCGATTGGGTACAGTTTGGAAATTCACCAATGGCCACCCAAAATCATTGCAGGCGCAGAATCCAGTGCGTGGTGGGCGCCCATGGCGGTGGCGGTATTGTTCGGTTTGACCGTGGCGACCGTGCTCACGCTGGTGTTGGTTCCTGCGATGTACAGTTTGGCGGAAAGCATGGCGGCCTCGTTACGGAAGCGGTTCATGCCAGCGGATGAATAAGGTGAAATAATGAAAATTGTGGGAACTCTTGTCGTGGTTGTGGGGCTGAGCCTGTCGGGGATAACGCGTGCCGCCGAAGTTGATGTGACCGTGGCGAATCCACCGGGAACAGGGACGGTTGTGGTGTTGCTGTACAACTCGGCCGATGCCTTTGGCGATTTGCGGGAACCCTTGCAACTCAAGCGGTTTTCGGCGGGCGAAAAAGAGCCTGTACGTTTCGAGGGGCTGGCGGCTGGAACCTATGCGGTGATGGTGTTTCACGACGAGAATGGCAACAGCGAGTTGGATCAAAATTTCATGGGTATCCCGCGCGAGCCGCTGGGTTTTTCGCAGCGCTATTGGGCGAAGGGGGCTCCGCAGTTTTCGGGCGCGGCTTTCACGGTGGACGAGGGCTCGAGCATTCCCGTAGATGTGGAGCTGAAAAAAATCTTTGGCCGCAAGGGCTTGATTGGCGTGGGGGTGGGGGCGATTGCGCAATCGAGTCCGTATCGCGGGTCAGACTCGGCGCAATTCTTGGCGATTCCAGCGGTGACGTATATTGGCGAGCGTGTGCAGATTCTCGGCCCTGGCGGACAGGTGGGATTGACCACTTGGAAAGGTGTGCGGCTGGCGGCCACTGCGCGCTATCGACTCGGAGCGTACGACGAAGAGGATAGTGATTTTCTGGAAGGGATGGGCGATCGGAAGGACTCGCTCTTTTGCGGTTTGGCGCTTCAAGGAGCGTTGCCGGCGGGTGTACGCATCTCGGCCGGCTATGAGCACGACGTGTTGGATCGGGTCGGTGGTGGGTATGGGCGCCTTGGGTTGCGTCGCGGATTTCAATATGGGCGTTATTCGGTGGTGCCCAGTGTGGGTGTGAACTGGCTGACCACGGAATTGGCCGGGCATGAGTACGGCGTGACGGCCGAAGAGGCGCGGGACGGGCGCGAAGAATATGCGCCTGGAGATACGATCAACATCGAGCC
Source organism: uncultured Verrucomicrobiota bacterium (assembly GCA_964647595.1). GTDB lineage: Bacteria > Verrucomicrobiota > Kiritimatiellia > CAIQIC01 > Lenti-01 > Lenti-01. Next base: position 118,186 of record CAZYGH010000007.1, on the reverse strand, counting down.
CGGTTTGGGGCTGTCGGCGGAATGGTTTGGTTCGTGGCGGCTGATTGTGAACGGAAGCGTAGAATTTCTTTCCAGCGACTTACGCGACAGCCCGATTGTGGATCAGTCGCAAATCTTCCGCTTCTTTGGTGCGGTGAACTACACGTTCTGAAGCGCGCCCCATAAGTTTTCCACAGTGTGGAAACATTCTTTCCATTGTGTGGAAAAATCGCAAAAACATTTTCCATTGCGTGGAAAACGCGAGCTATCACTTATAATTATAAGTGATAGCTCGGGGACGGGGAAAGATCAGGTGAGTTTTTTCGAGATCAGCCAATCGAGGGACCATTTTCCGGCGCCTTTGAGGAGGAAGAACAGCGAGGGGACCAGATAAAGCCAAGCGGTTTCTTGCTGTGAAAATCCACCTCCCTGATGTGCGCCGAAGATGGCGACGGCCATGGTGACGACGAGCAAGAATGCGGAGGGGCGGGTGAGCAAGCCCACTGCCAACAGGATGGCTCCGAAGCTTTCGGCAAAGGCGGCGAGAAAGGCGGACACGGTCGGGAAGGGGACGCCGAGGCTGGCGACGAAGCCTGTGAATTTTTCCAAGCCGCCGAACATTTTTCCCCAGCCGTGGGTGAGCATGGCGGCGCCGATGAAGACACGCAAGAGGAGAAGACCCACGTTGGAATCGGAGTCAGCGGTGAACGGTAGTTTTTTGAGGTTCATGGTGTTTTTCCTTTCAGTGCCAGTTTCAAACAACCGGCGAAGTTGTTCAGGGAATAGTTACGGATGCCGCACATCAGGTGGTGGAGGCGAACGCCGAGGTGCCCATGAATCCATAGGCCGAAGGGGAGGCGGCCGATGCTGGTTTCGTGGAAGGGTACCACCCAGCCTAAATCAAGCGGATGAAACGGGAGGGTGGTTTTTCCGTGCAGGCGGCGGGCCACGTTGTTTCCCATGTGCTGCCCGCCGTAATAAGCAAAATTCACAGCCTTGCGAAGGGGCTCTCCGTGGGATTCGATGGCGGCGGCATCGCCAGCGGCAAACACGTTGGGGTAGTTTGGCAACGAAAGGTCAGCGGACACGTTGAGGCGTCCGTCCCGAAGACGATCCACCGTTCCTTTGATTTCTGGTACGGCAAATGTGGATCCTGCTGCCCAGCAGAAGAAAATATTTTGATAGGTGATTCCGCCGGCAAGGGCGTCTCGGCCATTGAAGGATTCGACGGCGACGTCGAGGCGGACTTGCACACCGTGGGCCGTCAGAAAGTCCAGCACGTACTGGCGTTGTTTCTCCGGCAAAGAGGGAAGCAGAATCGGTGTCGGGTCGACAATGGTGACGGCACAGGATTTTCCGTTGGCCTTTGCGCGAAAGAAGAGGCTCATGGCTAATTCAAGGCCCGTGTAGCCGCTGCCGGCCACGAGCAGATGAGGGTGTGTTTCGTTTTGCAAGTAGGCGGCAAAATCTTGCTGAATACGCCGAGCGTCCTCGAGGGTCGCTAGGGGATGCATTTGATCGCGGGGGAAGGGCACGTTGAAGTAGTTGGGAACGGATCCTGCGGCAATGAGCAAGTGGTCGTAGGGAAGGAGGCGGCTGCCCGCCATCACGGTGGATGCATCCAGATCGATGGAGGAAACGGCTTGTTGCAAATGGCGTACAGGTGGTGGAAGGCATTCCGATAGAGGACGTTTCACAAGGGAGTCGGGAAGCCAATCACCTGCCAAATCAGGCAGGGCGGGGAGCATGGTCGTGACCGGACTTGGATCGATGAGCAACAGGTCTGCAGTTGTGTGACGTAGTGCTTTGCAGGCTTGTCTTCCGGCAAACCCTCCGCCGATAATGATGACTCTGTTTTTCATTTCCCAGTAAGTTACTTCAGAATGGGTGAAATGCAAAAACAATGTGCGTTCGATTTTTGAGAGAACGACTTGTCGCTTGTGGGTTTTGGTGTTGGCTGATAGGTTCGCACTTCATTCCCTATGTCACGACGAATTATCATTTCTTTTCTTCTTGTTGCCTTGGCTTTTCCCCTGTGCGGGCAAAGTTTCACGCTTCAGATTTTGCATGCCAGTGATTGGGAGGCTGGCCTTCCGGCGCTGGAGGATGCGCCGCGATTCTCTGCTGTGGTGGAAGGGCTGAAGGCGCAGTATCCATTGAACACGGTGATCCTGTCGTCGGGCGACAACTATATTTTGGGGCCGTTTATGAATGCCAGCGCGGACCCGTCCGCACCCTTTGGCGGCATCAAGGGACGCGGTGACCTATTGATTCTCAATGCGATTGGCGTTCAGGCGGCGGTTTTTGGAAATCACGAGTTCGACGATGGGACGGCACTGATCCGGAACCTGCTGCAAGCTACAAATACGGTTGATTATTCCTATCCCGGTGCTGCTTTCCCCTATTTGAGCGCGAATGTGGTGTTCAGCAACGACAACTTTTTGAACGCGCAGGTGGTCGCGGATGGGCAAGATGCCACCGTGATTTCCAACCGCATCGCTCGAAGTTGCACGATCACCGTAGCGGGCGAGACGCTGGGCCTTGTGGGTGTGACGACTCCGGAATTGATGAGTTTGAGCAGTCCGGGCAAGGGCATTACGGTTCTGACGAATGTGGTTGTCGAGGTGCAGGCGGCGGTCGACGCGCTGACCCACGCGGGAATCAACAAGATCCTGTTGTTGGCACACCTTCAGCAGGTTGAAACCGAAGTGTCGCTGGCGGGGCAGTTGCGCGGGGTGGATGTCATTCTGGCGGGAGGTTCTCATGCGTTGATGGCCAAGCCCACCGACCGATTACGAGTGGGGGACGTTCGCTATGGCGACTATCCGGTGGCGACAACGGATCTCGACGGAAAAACCGTTTATGTGATCAACACGGCGGCCAATTATCGCTATGTGGGGCGATTGGTTGCCGATTTCGACGAGGGCGGAACGATCACGAGTGTGTCGGCTCTCAGTGGGGCCTTTGCGACGGACGCGCAAGGCGTGATGGACACCGGAAATCATGCGCCTGTTGCGGCGGTGACGAATGTGACGGCCCTTTTGGCGAACATCATTGATTCCAAAGATGGGAACTTGTTCGGGCGGACGGCGGTCTATCTGAATGGCATTCGCGAAAGTGTACGGACAGAAGAAACCAATTTGGGCGATCTGACGGCGGATGCCAACTTGTGGTATGGTCGCTTGCGAGATTCGGACACTTCCATTTCGCTCAAGAATGCCGGGGGTATTCGGGATTCCATTGGCGCCGTCGTGTCGAGTACGGGTGGAATTCTTCGGGTTCCGCCGTTGGCCAATCCACGAGTTGGAAAACTGGATGGCGACGTGTCGCAACTGGACATCGAAAACGCGCTTCGGTTCAACAACACGTTGGCTTTGGTGACGCTGACGGCTCAGCAACTGCGCGATACCATGGAGTGGGGCGTGGGCGGTGATGGAACACCGGGGCAGTTTCCACAGGTGTCCGGGATGAAGTTTAGTTTCAATCCCACCAACGCTCCCATGACCTATCAATCGGCCAGCAACGGCACCCCCACCAACATTCTTTATCCCGGTGAGCGTCTACGCTCTTTGGTGGCTCTTCGCGCGGATGGGCGGCAAGATTTGGTGGTTGAAAATGGACAATTGGTGGGCGATCCGAATCGCACGTTTCGCATGGTGACCCTGGCCTTCATGGTGGCAGGGGGCGATCGCTATTTTGCTCTGACGCAAGGAACCCAAGCCACAATTCTGGCCGATACCCAAGCGCCCATTGTGTTTGGTACGGAAGGTGCTGAACAAAAAGTGTTGGCCGACTATTTGGTGGCCGCCGCGACATGGCAGGATCCGGATGTTCCCGCTTCGGAAGATGAGCGAATCCAGCGAATGAGTGTTCGGCAAGACCGTGTGCTGTGGCCGGAGTCGCGGGAGATCGAGGCGGTGTCGAACCGTTTGTCGGTGGTGTTTTGCACGCTGCCCGGCAAGCAATATTCGGTTGGTTCGGCTTCGTGCGCCACGGGACCGTGGGATCCGTTCGGCGTACCGTGGGTGACTGGAGACGGCGGTGAGAAAGCTTTCTCGTTGCCTTTGGATGAATCTCGCCGATTCTTCCGAGTCGAAATGTCGCCTTGAATCGAAGGTCGGGAGATTCTCCACAAGCCGTTTGCTTTACTCACTCTCGGCGCGAGCGGGAATAGGCATCCCAAAGAGCATCGCGGGCAGACTGGGGATCGGGGGCAAAGGCGATGATCCCATCTTCGTGGCCGGCCATGACCATGCAGGCCACGGGGGGGAGGGTGGCGGCGAATCGTCCAACGGCAAGGGCCATTTCGGGGGTTCCGAATGCGGCAGTAGCGGGGGTTTGGGGTGCGCCTTCGCGGATGAGCATGTGGAACAGGATTCGGTCGTGAATGTGAATGACGGCGTTGGCATCGGGGCGTGCGGCATAGATGGAGCCGTGGCTCATGGATTCTGAGGAGGCGGGCAAGGGGCCTCGGCAAACGACGCTGTTTTGAGCGATGTCGAATGAGAGAACTTCACAAAAATGGATGGGTTCGATGGGGTACTGCAAGCCGGTGCCGCTGCCGGTGATGAGGAATCGGTTCGAGCCGGAAATGCGGGTGCTGATGTTGCCGTAGCCGATGCCGTCGGGGAGGACGCCGATTAGTTGCCACTCGTGCAGGTCGTCGCGGATGCGCATCAAGTTGTGCAACTGGGAATGCGTAGGAGGTGGGCCCGCCTCCTGCGCGTAGGAAAACTTGATATAGCCTTCGTCCCTAGGCATGGTGGAGGGCGCGGAGTCCCTCGAGGGAGGCTTTCGCGATACCGCGCTCGGTGAGGATGCCGGTGACAAGGCGTGACGGCGTGACATCAAACCCAAAGTTGGCGGCCTTCGTCGCCTCGGGGCAAATACGGATGGTGGCGGGTTGATTTGTTGCTTCATTCCAGCCCGTCATGTGGCGCACTTCTTCCTGTCCGCGTTCTTCGATCACGATGTCGCGCACGCCATCGGCGATCTCCCAATCGATGGTAGAGGAGGGCAACGCGGCATAAAAAGGAACGCCATTGTCGTGAGCGGCGAGAGCCTTTAGGTAGGTGCCGATCTTGTTGGCCACATCGCCGGTGGACGTGGTGCGGTCGGAGCCGACGAAGACGATGTCCACCAAGCCATGTTGCATGAGATGGCCGCCGGCATTGTCGGGAATGAGCGTGTGGGGCACGCCGTGGTGGCCCAGTTCCCATGCGGTGAGCGAGGCGCCTTGATTGCGCGGACGGGTTTCATCCACCCAGACGTGCACGGGAATCCCTTCATTGAAGGCGGCATATACGGGGGAGAGCGCCGAGCCGTAGTCGACGAACGCGAGCCATCCGGCATTGCAATGGGTGAGGATATTCACGGGCTGGCCGTTCTTGCGCTTGGAAATGTCGCGGATGAGCTTGCATCCATGAAGGCCGATACGGCGGCCAAAATCAGCGTCTTCATCCGAAATATCGGTTGCGGTTTGTAGGGCGCAGGCGAGGCGAGATTCGGGCGTGGTACACGCGGATAACGCCTGTTGCATACGAACAACGGCCCACTCCAGATTCTTGGCCGTGGGGCGGGTGGCGATGAGTGCGGCGGCCTCGGATTGCATGTGACTGTCAACGTCGGGTTTGTCGGCATGCTGGAGAACGGCCAGATAGATGCCCCAGGCGGCGGCGGCACCGATGAGGCCGGCACCGCGCAGGTGCATGTGGGAAATCGCCCGACACATCTCTTGCGGGGTGTGCAGATCCATGAAGGCGAAGGTGTGGGGAAGGAGAGCTTGGTCGATGATGCGCACGCAACCGGGGGCTTCCAGCCAGATCGTTCGATAGTGTTTTCCGTCCACATTCATGGCATGCTTTTCCCTTAAAATGGGTGTTCCGTCAAGTGCCAGGGAATGGCGTTGTATTGCGGTTGACGGTGAATAGGGATCGGGCTAGGCTGACCCCATACTGATACGGCTTCGGATGAACCGGACCGTACAACCAAAGGAATCGAGAATGCAAGTACCAGGCAAAGAACATCCCGTATGGGGGGATCTGATCACAGGTCAAAAGAATGCCATTCTATCCTTTCTCGCCGCCAAGATCATGATTGCGCGACTTCGGTTGGGATATCAGGCCAATCCGGCTTCTCTGACGGCCGGTTCGGCAGAGTTGTGGGCCATCTATGCCAACAATTCCCAACTGTCGTCTGTTCAAAAAGATCTCACCACGCTCGGCGTTTAATTTAATCGAGGAATGTTCATGACCCAAAATATTTTTACTCTTTCAGAAGCCGTTCAAAAAATTCAGAACGGAAAAAACTTGCTCATTTCTGGCGATGAAAAAGCCTTGCGCCAACTGCCACGAGGATCGTGGATTGGCGGAACCATTCCGTATTTTGTGGGGGAAGCCGGCGGCCTGTTCTCTCAGGATCGGGTATTGATCACCGAATGGCCTGCCTCGGTGGCGAGCGCCGAAGTCAAGGTCTACACGGCGCAAACGGTTTCGCGGGTGTACGCCGACATTCCCGATCGGGGATTTGCCTTTGTGATGATCCCGGGAATGAGCCAAACGCATTTAGGATTTGCTTTAGAGGCCCCGGGCTACGACCAATTCGCCATGCGCCCCTTGCTGGGATGGATCACCGGGGTGAACTTGGCAGAGCTGGGAAAAGTGTCGCCCAAGGTATTTGTGGGTGCGACGGGCGAGGTGGTGGAGGACGGCTGTGTGGCGATGCACGTGAAGCTCCAGTCCGGCAAGTTGGCCGATCTGGGCATCGTGAATTTGTTTCATCAAGGCGCGGGAGACTCCATTCGCTTTGCCAAGAGCGGATTCAGTGCGAAGGACGCCATCGTCAATGGCAAACGCGAAAATCTGGCGGACTATTTGGATCGGGTGCATGCCGACACCCAACTGCCGCTGGTGGCGGATTATCTGGGCGCGATGATCAATGTCAGCTTCCAGAACGTGGATAAAGAAAAGAAAGAAGTGGCCTTTTATGCGCCCGTGTTTGCCGGCGTGGAATATAAGCTGGCCGCGCCTGTGGGCAATTATGTTCATGATTTTGAGCAGCACATTCCGCACGGGCTCGACGGTGTGGCGTTCTCCTGTAACTGCATCTTGAACTATCTGTATTGCGAGTTGGAAGGCAAGAAAACCGGTGCGTTTGTCGGGCCGATCACCTTTGGCGAAGTGGCGTACCAACTCCTCAACCAAACCTTGGTGTATTTGAAAATCGAAGACGCGGTTTAGCCGCGGACGGACACCCGGAAAAAAGTTTTCCACACTGTGGAAAACTTTTTTCCATTGTGTGGAAAAATCGCGAAAAAGTTTTCCATTGTGTGGAAAAATGTTGATAGGCGTGGTGAGATGAGAGAACAGAAGAAATTCAAAAAAGTGGCGGTGTTGCTGGGCGGGCCATCGTCGGAGCGGGCGGTGTCGCTCCGGTCGGGGGCAGCGGTGGCAAAGGCGCTGCGGGAGCGGGGCTACGAGGTGGAGGAGGTGCTGGTGGGTGAGGACCGCTCGTTCGCGGTGCCGCCGGGGACCGACGTTGCGTTCGTGGCCATGCACGGGCATTTCGGAGAGGATGGGACCATTCAGGCGCTCTTGCGCAAGCAGGGCATCCCACACACGGGGTCGAGTCCGGAGGCGAGCGCGCGAGCCTTCGACAAGCACCAGAGCAAGCCGGTGATGGCGAAGGCGAAGATTCCGACGCCGACGTTTGAATTTTTGCGCAAGGGGCAGAAGCGGACGTTGCCGTTGCCGGTGGTGGTGAAACCGGTGCGGCAGGGATCCAGCGTGGGCGTGTCGCGCGTGAAGCATGAGGAGGAGTGGGCGGATGCCTTGGCGGCGGCGTTGGCGTATGACGACATCGCGCTGGTGGAGGAGTTTATTCCGGGGCGCGAGCTGACGGTGGGCGTGGTGGGCGATGTGGTGTTGCCGGTGGTGGAAATTGTGGCGCCGGACGATTTCTTTGATTACCACGCGAAATATACGGCGGGCGTTTCGCAGCATGTCATTCCTGCACCGATTCCGGCGGCGACGGCGAAGGCGTGCCAAGAGGCGGCGCTGGCGACCTTTCACGCGCTGGGCTGCTCGGGCATGGGGCGTGTGGATATTCGGTTGCGGCCAGATGGAAAATTTTTCGTGCTGGAACTGAATAACATTCCGGGTATGACGGAGCTGAGCCTGCTGCCGGATGCCGCGCGTGCGCATGGGTGGAGTTTTCCGGAACTTTGCGAAAGGATCCTGAATAGGGTATGATCCAACGATAACCGAGGAGCTAATCATGAAGGTATTGAGAGTATTGGCGAATCCGAAACCCGTTGAGAAGTCAGCCAGTCTGCAGGTCGAACAGGCTTTCATTACGGCGCTGAAACAAAAGCATCCTGACGCGTCGTTCGAAACCGTGGATGTGATTCGCGACGAAATTCCGTTACTGGATGAGAAGACGTTTCCCGCCTTTTTTGGTGCGCCGCCCGGTGATGCGGAGACGGAGCGGAAGATGGCCCGAAGGAGCCAACTCTTGGAGCAGTTTATGGCGGCGGATGTGATTGTGATCGCTTCACCGATGTGGAATTTTAATGCGCCGCCGATGTTGAAGGCGTACGTGGACTGCGTGTTGGTGGCGGGCAAGACCTTCAAGTACACGGCGACAGGCCCCGTGGGCTTGGTGACGGGGAAAAAGCTGGTGTTGTGTTTGGCCACCGGTGGCGTCTACGAGGGTGCGTTGGCATCGTATGACACGCTGACGCCGATGTTGCGCACACAGTTTGGTTTCTTGGGAATCACGGACCAAACGGTGCTGACCGCAGGCGGGCAAGGTGCAGGTGGTGAGAAGGCCGCCGCGAGTACAGCCGCCGCGATGGCCAAGGCGAAGGAATCAGCGGCAGGGATGTAGCGGATCTTCTTTCGCGCCGACCTTATCCACGGCGCCAATTCCGGCGGGCACAAGGCGCTGAACTTCTCGCGGTTCATCGCACTGGGCAAGAGGCCTTAAAAAAGCCAAGCCGGAGCAAAAGGCTACAATGCAAGGGCAGACCTCTTCTCGAAATATTTTTCATCCTGTGGAAAACTTGGCGGGGCAAACTCCTAGAATCGCTTACGAAGTGGCGTTGGGGCTTGCGGGAGAGGCGGCGCGTTCTTGGTTGAGTGCGAGCAGGGCGGCGAGGAGGTCGGCATCGGTCAGGTCGGGCTTCCAGCCGTAGGCTGCGAAGACGGCGGCGTCCAGCTTCTGGTGCGCGAGGTCCAGCCAAGTCGGGCGCTCGTTGTAGAGATTCGTCAGCGTGCGCTTTTTTAGCAAGGCCGCGCAGGCATCGTCCTTGGGCACGAGGCGCGGATAACGGACGGTGTTCGTGCCGGGTGCGATGTAGCGAGACCACGGACCACCGGGCGTGCCGGGAAATTCCAACACCTCTTCGCGCGTCCACTCGGGCGGATTTAGCCAGCGCTCGCGCAAGTCGTTTAGTTCGCGGGCGGCATCGGCGATTGCCTGCTCCTGCTCGGCCGTTGGCTTCGGCATAGGGAAGGTTTCAAAACAGGTTGAAGGTGTGTACCGAAAACCTGATTCCTTTTCGCGGAGTTGTGTGCCTTGTGCAAGAGCCCATACTTCATGAATGCGCGAATGAATAATGCCCATGAATAAATCGTCAGAACGAGCGAAGATTATTAATGCACTATCTGGAAGCACATTGCCCGGCAGCCAAGCAAAGAGTCGATGTTTGGCTACGCGAGTTGTCGCCACATATCGCGTTAGTCCGGCGATGCCCACTCGCATGGCATCACCCGTTTCGCCGTGTTGCCACCAGCGCAGACGACGCCCTTCCCGTTTACTGGCGTCCCTGAGGGGCTTCACAAACTCAAATACATGGGCAAAGGGTTTCTGATAAGGCGAAGCATCCTCAATGGATCGCTTGAAAAAGTCCAAGGCAAACATTTCCCGAGAGCGTCCCGTGATATCTTGGCCGTTTCGCAACGGGCAAATAACATCCGAGTTGGGTTTTCCGTGTGGATTTGGCTCACTGAAAAGCTTAACGGCGGTTTCAAGGTCAATGTCGAATTTTCCAACTTTAACCGGCCCTTGATAAGATATATCGATGTTCGCTTGAATTTGGTGCGCATCAACAATATTGGCGGCCGAGGTTAGATTCGCGTTTATCTTTATAACAGCTTTACCATCGAGCGTACGGGACTCGTCTGCACCGTTATCGAAAGCAGCTATGCTGATGTGAACCGTTGCCCCGTCGAGAATCCAATTCTTATCTGATACGGCCCAAAAGATGCCGCCTGATTCATTAATTCTCTTAAGGACTTCGCGATTGGCTCCGCCGCGAATGCCTTGCGTGGCGAGGAGTCCCGCGCGTTTGCAGTTGCCCTTTTCAATGTGGGCGCGGGCTTTTTCAAACCAATAGCAACAAAGATCGGATTGGCCCGGAATGCGCCCATCAAAAAGGGCGCGCAGTTTTTCTACATAGTCGTCGCCCAATTCGCGCCGCATCATCTTATCGCCGAGGAACGGCGGATTTCCGACGATGAAATCGACTTTGGGCCAGTCGGGTTCGGTGGGGTTGGCGGGGTCGGAGAGGTCGAGGATGGAATCCTTGCATTGAAAGTTGGAAGACATGGCGCGGAGGATGGGTTCCTCGGGGGAGCCGAAACCGTTGAATTTGAGCCATTGGAGCCAGCCGATCCAGACGGTCATTTGCGCGAGATCATGGGCGTAGGGGTTGAGCTCGATGCCGTAGAGCTGCCACGGGCCGATCATCGGGAAGAACGAGGCGAGGCCCGAATCCATCGAGTGCAGGATGACGGATTTTTCGAGGTCTTTCAGTTTCTGCAAGGTGACATAGAGGAAGTTGCCCGAGCCGCAGGCGGGATCGAGCACCTTGACCGATTGCAGGCGCGTCAGAAAGCGCTGGATGAGGACCTCGGCCTCGCCCATGGCCTTTTTCTTGGCGGGGTTGGAGAGTTGGACGGGAGCCGCGCCGGGCTTCTTCTTGCCCGTGGTTAGCAGGGCTTCGACGATCTGCTTGGTTTCGTCCCACTCGCGGCGGAGGGGTTGCATGACGACGGCATCGACAAGGACATCGATATCTTCCTTGCCCGTGAAGTGCGCGCCGAGCTGGGAGCGCTTGGCGGGGTCCAATCCGCGCTCGAACAGGGTACCGAAGATGGAGGGCTCGACCGAGCTCCAATCCAGTCGGGCGGAGGCGGTGATGCGGGTGACTTCTTCCGCTGAAAGGCTCGGGACGGTGGCGCCGTCGAACAGGCTGCCGTTGAAGTGGAGGATGGTTTCGAGACCGAACTCGCCGCCTTTCGCCATCGCCTCGAATAGCTGGGCGATGAAGCGGGCGAACTTGGCGGGATCGCCGCAGGACTTTTCCGTGATGCGCGTGAAAATCTGGTTGGGGAGCAGACCGATATCTTCGGCGAAGAGGCAGAACACGACGCGGTCGAGGAAATGGGCCACTTCGGCGGAGTCGAGGCCGCGCTTGCGCATGGATTCGGCCATGTCGGCAAAGTGCTGGGCGGCTTCCTGAGTGATGGCGACGCTGGTTTTGCCGGGGCGCAATTTTTCGGGGTCGAAGAAGACGGCGCGTAGAATTTCGAGGCTGCGCGGCTCGCCGAGGCGTTCAAGGGGGATTTCATGCGCGATGGAAACGGTCTTGGTGAAATTCGTGCGGACGACGATGCGGTCCAAGTCGCAGACGACGAGGAGGGGCGGACTGGCGAGGGCGTCGCGGTAGAGGAGGAGTTGGTTATAGGCGTTGTCCAGATCCTTGTGCTTGCCCTTGTATTCCCAGCCGAAGAAATCTTTTTTCCAGACATCGGCGAAGCCATCGCCGCCGCCATGCTTTTCTGCGCCCTTTTCAAAGCAGAAGATTTCGCCCGTGGGGTCGGCCTCGGCAGGGGTGGGATGGCTCAGCAGGTGACACAGGTCCAGAAAATGCTCCTGCGCGGCCGAGCGTTCCTTGAGTTCGACTTTTCTCCACTTGGCGATGAATTCAGCGGCGTTCAATGGTTTCTCCCTACAGGTTGGGGAGAGCATAACGAAAATGGGCGCTGAATCGAGATTTTCCTTCGATCCATTCAACGAAAAGGGCGCAAGAGACGCGAAAGGAACGCAAATGCCAAATCCTGGTGACGAATGAGCCTGCTGAATACGGCTCTTGCGATGGGATGGAAAGAAACAGCGCGCCTATCGGTCACGACCCGCTCGGAATCCAATCGGTACTTGGATATTGGACATTGTACAGTGGATATTGGATATTCTGTTCGGTCAGTCAAACGGGGATGCGTCCAGACCCGACTGATTCGATAGGATTTGGAGGAGCTCTATGAAAAGAATGGACGGGAGGGGACTCGAACCCCTATGGATTGCTCCACCAGCTCCTAAGGCTGGCGCGTCTGCCAATTTCGCCACCCGTCCGATGGTGAGCGGGGGGCATTAGAGAGAGAAGAGGGGGGAATTTCAAGCCACTTTTCTGGGCACGGTTTTTTTGGGCGTTTTTTGGGGTTTGTCGGACACGGGTAGGGGATGGTAGTGTTGGAGGTTTAACAGAAGGAGACAGGTATGGAAACAGTTTACAGTTCGAAGGATATTTTAGAAATTTTGCCGCATCGGTTCCCGTTTATTTTGGTGGACCGGATTGTGGAGTGTAACGATACCGATTGGATTGTGGGCATCAAGAATGTGGCGGCGAATGAGCCTTGTTTTCAGGGGCATTTTCCGGGCATGCCGATTTTTCCGGGCGTGTTGCAGTTGGAGGCGATGGCGCAAACGGCTGGCATTTTGCTGAACAAGGTGCTGAAGAGCGAGGGCAAGGTGTCGTATTATCTGGGAGTGGATAAGGCAAAGTTCCGGCGCATGGTGGTGCCGGGGGATCAAGTTCGCATGGAAATCAAATTGCTGCGCTTGCGCTTGGGCATGGCCAAGGTGGCGGGGCGTGCGCTGGTGGATGGCGAGCTGGCGTGTGAGGCGGAAATGATGTTTGGCGGCGGGGGCAAGTAGGCATGGCCGTTTCGATTCATTCGTTGGCGGTGGTGGCGCCGGGTGCCGAGCTGGGCGTCGACGTGACGATTGGCCCATTTTGCACGGTGGGGCCGAATGTCCGGCTGGGCGACGGGGTGGTCTTGCGTTCGCATGTGAGTGTGGATGGGCATGCGACGTTGGGGGCGGGCTGCGAGGTCTGGCCGTTTGCGAGCGTGGGCGGCAAGACGCAGGACTTGAAGTACAAGGGTGGGGCGCCGCGTTTGGTGGTGGGAGATCAAACCGTGATTCGCGAATGCGCCACGCTGAATTGTGCAACCTTTGATGGCGGCGAGACGCGCGTGGGTTCAAAGTGCCTGATCATGGCGTATTGCCATGTGGCGCACGATTGCCTCGTGGGTGACCGGGTCATCATGGCGAACAATGCGACGCTGGCGGGGCATGTGATCATTGAGGATGATGCGATCTTGGGCGGAATGGCGGGCATTCATCAATTCGTGAGAATTGGGCGCATGAGCATTTTGGGGGGCGTGACCAAAGCGGTGAAGGATGTGCCGCCCTACATGATCGCGGATGGCGATCCGCTGAAGGTGTATGGTCCGAACAAAGTGGGCTTGGAGCGGCATGGTGTTTCGCCGGAAACGCAGGTGCTGTTAAAACAGGCGTATAAGATTGTTTTCCGCATGGATCTCACAACGGCCAAGGCGTTGGAGCGGATCGAGGCGGAGCTGGCGCCCGTGCCGGAGATTCGGAACTTTGTGGAGTTTATCCGCAAGAGCGAACGAGGAATATCCAAATGAAGATGCGTATGCCGTTGCTGGGATGGGTGGCCTGTTGTCTTGGGATGGGCTTGGCATCGGCGGGGCGCGCAGAGGACGCGTCTGTTGGGGTAGATCCATCGCGGGTGACTTCTGTGCAGATGTCTGCGCCGCAACAGTCAGGCGGCGATGTGCAGTTCAATTTCGAGCAGGCGGATATTCGGCTGGTGACGCAGATTGTGGGCAAATATACGGGCAAGAAGTTTGTGGTGCCCGAAGGTGTGACGGGCAAGGTGACGATTCTGACGCAGGGGCGCATTCCAGTGGAGGAAGTGTATCCCCTGTATTTGAGCATGCTGGAGGCTAGCGGGTACACGGTGGCGGAGCGGGGGGGGGTGTATCAAGTGGTGGCGATGGCGGGTGGGCCTGCGTTGGCGTCGGGTTCGGGTGTGGATGGCGGCATGGTGACCCAATTGATTCCGTTGAAGAATGTGAATGCGGCGGAGGTTAAGAAGAGTTTGGAACCGTTGGTGCGGGGCGGCAAAGAGGGGGCGTTGGAAGTATTTTTGCCGGGCAATCATTTGATTGTGACAGACACGGCGGCCAATGTGGCGAGGCTGAAGGCTCTGGTGGAGGAGTTGGACAAACCCGGCTCGGGAAGTACGGTTGAAGTGGTGGCGCTGAAGTTTGCGAGTGCCAAGGATGTGGCGGAGCAGTTGCGGGCCACCTTTGGGGCGACGGATACGGCGGCGAACAAGATCAATCGGCATTTTGAACAGGTGGCGGGTGGGACGGGTTCGTTGCCGACCGATTTCACCGTGGTGGCAGCGCCGCAAGCGAACAGTTTGATTCTGGTGGGGATGCCGTTGCAGATTGCCGAAACCAAACTCATCATCGAAAAAATGGATGTGGAAAATCCAAACGGATTTGGCCGATTGAATGCGATTTTCCTGAAGTATTTGTCGGCCGAGGAGGCATCCAAGAGCCTCAATGCGCTGTTGGGCAAGGCACCGGCGGCCGATGGGGTGGCGGTTCAGCGGGACATTGCCATTGAGCCGAGCGTGGCGAATAATGCGTTGCTGGTGGATGCCTCGCCGCAAGATTTTGAATATGTGAAGCGGCTGGTGGATCGGCTGGATGTGGTGCCGCAGCAGGTGTTGGTGGAGGTGCTCATTGCCGAAGTCAACATGGAGCAGGGGCTTGATCTGGGCGTGGAATGGTTTGGCATCGACAGCCCAGATGGGGGGGGCACGGGCGGGTTCGGGCGGACGCGGTACGGCGATAGCGATTCGATGATGTCGCTCCTGACGGAAGGCACCTTTCCTCAGGGGCTGGCGCTGGGAGTCATCAGCGGAACATTTACGGGGCCGGATGGCAAGGAGTACAACCAGATTCCGATGTATCTGAAGGCCATGGCGGGCAACCGGGACTTGAAAATTCTGTCCAACATTCCGCTATGGGCGCAGAACAATCTCGAAGCGTCTGTCAGCGTGGTGGAGAACATTCCCATTTTGAAATCGTCGGTCGAAGGCTCGGGCTCGGACCGCGACTACATTCAGAACATCGAGCGGTTGGATGTGGGCATCAAGCTCAAGCTGACGCCGCATGTGAATCCGGATCGTGAAATCCAACTGGACCTCAATCCCAGTATCGAGTCGGTGGTGGAGGAGAGTAGCGAATCGCTGAAATACACGCCCACCATTGCCAAGCGTGAAGTGAAGACGACGGTGACGATTCCCGACCGAACCACCGTTGTGTTGAGCGGGCTGATTCGTGAAGATACGTCCAAGATTGCCACGAAGGTGCCGCTGCTGGGGGATATTCCGTTCTTGGGCGCGTTGTTCCGGTCGACCAGCGATGTTAAGAAGCGCACCAACCTGTTGATTTTTGTGACGCCGCGCATTGTGACGGACATGAGCGTGGCCGAGCAGGAGAAGGCGCGGTTGGAGAAATCCACCAGCATGGAGAAGGCGACGACGGCCTTGGATGAGCCCTATCCCGATGCGGAAAAGGCTGAACAGAAAGCCGCCGACGAAGAAAAGAAGAGGGCCGCAAAGAAGAAGCCGAGGGTGGGTGGCAAGCCATGAGCGACGCCTCCAACGGCCTTCCCTCGCTGGAACGCATCGAGGAGGAATGGCTCGATCCCGCGTTGATTGAAACGGTTCCGGTGGACTGGGTACGCCGCCATGTGTTGCTTCCCTTTCGCTGGAATGGGCAGGTGGCCATTGCGGGCGCGGAAGGGGCCACCCTTCAAAGTTATGAGGATCTTTCCTTGTTGCTGGGGGAAGAAGCGGTTTGGGTGACGGTGCCTGCACCGGAAATTCAGCGCGCGATTGATAAGTGCTATTTCCGACGATTGGGGCAGGCCGATGCGGCCGCCGCGCAGGCGGGGCAAGCGGCGACGGACGAGGGGACCGAGGCCCCGGTGCGCCGCGAGGCCGACGATTTGCTGGCGGGCAGTGCCGATGCGCCGGTGGCTCAATATGTGAATGTCATTTTGTTGGAGGCGGTGAAGCGCGGGGCATCGGACATTCATATTGAGCCGTATGCCCATGCGTTGACGGTTCGCTACCGCATTGATGGATTGCTGTACGAGCAACCCAGTCCTCCGCGAAATTTGGAAAATGCCTTAACTGCGCGCCTGAAAGTGATGGCGCGGCTGGATCTGGCGGAAAAACGATTGCCGCAAGATGGCGTGGCGCGTGTTCGCGTGGGCTCGCGCGAGATTGATGTGCGTGTGTCGAGTGTGCCCGTGGCGGAAGGCGAGCGCATCGTGTTGCGTTTGTTGCACCGCGAATCGACGCGATATTCGCTGAACGAGCTGGGCATGTCCTCGGCCATGCTGGATTTGTTTCGGGGCATCCTGCGCGAGCCGCACGGAATTGTGCTGGTGACGGGACCCACGGGAAGCGGCAAGACAACGACGCTCTATGCGGCCCTGCGCGAGCTGGACACGGCGCACCTGAATGTACTGACGATCGAAGACCCCATTGAATATCAGTTGCCGAACATCGGGCAAATGCAGGTGCATCCGAAAATTGGCCTGACGTTTGCGCGTGGGTTGCGCCATGTGTTGCGCCAAGATCCCGATGTGGTGCTGGTGGGGGAGACGCGCGATTTGGAGACGGCCGAAATTGTGGTGAGGGCCTCGCTGACGGGCCATTTGGTATTCACCACGTTGCATACGAACGATGCGGTTGGGGCGGTCACGCGCATGGTGGATATGGGCATTCCGCCCTACTTGTTGGCTTCGGCCACTCGTGCGGTGCTGGCTCAACGCTTGGTGCGGCGCCTCTGCCCGCATTGTCGGCGTCCAACGGCGTTGACTCCTGCGGATGCCCGAATGTTGGGGCAACCGAAGTTGGCGGGTGCCACCGTATGGGAGGCGACGGCGACGGGTTGCAAAGAATGTTTGGGTGGATACAAAGGCCGCACGGGCATTCACGAGCTGTTGGCGGTGACGTCCACGATTTCGGAAGCCATTCGCACGGCGGTACCGCCTGCGGAACTGTTGAGGCTCGCCGTTGCGGCCGGATTTCGCGATATGCTCGATGATGGCGTGGAGAAAATTTTGGCAGGGGCCACGTCGGTTGCGGAAGTGTTGCGCTCTGCGGGCGCACGCCGGGAATAGGGCGGGCCGGGCATGACGACCTTTGAATACAAGGGCTACGATTCTGCCGGGCGTGTGCAGGGCGGATTGATCGAGGCGGAGGATCTCAAGGATGCTCGCAAACGGTTGGCGGCGAGGGGTGTTTTGCCAGAAACGCTTCAGGCGGCCGGCGGGCAGGCTTCGCGGCGTGCGGCCAAGGCGGCGGCATTTTCCATCGATATCCGCACGATGTTTTATCGTGAGCTGGCCGCCTTGCTGGGTTCGGGTGTTGCGCTCGTCCCCGCACTGGATGTGATTTTGAAGGCGCCGGAATTGGATCAGGCCCGAACCTTGTTGGCGGCGGTGCGCGACCATGTACGAGAAGGGCGACCGCTCAGCGCGGCGATGACCGGAGCATCGGCGCAGGTGACGCCGTTTGAACAGGCCGTGATGGAAGTGGGTGAGCGAACAGGGGGAATGGGCGAGGCCTTGAATCGCTTGGCTGCCTTTCTCGAAGAGCAGGAAAAATTGCGTGAGAAGTTGATGACGGCGTTGCTCTATCCGTGCGTGGTGGTATCGCTGGCCGTGGTGATTGGCGGGCTTGTACTGGTGTTTATGCTGCCGATGGTGCAGCGGCTGTTTAGCGAGACGAACCTCAAACTGCCCTTGCTGACGCAACTCATGCTGACGGGAGGACGCGCGTTTGGCGGTTTTCTGCTGCTGTTGGCGGCGGGCACGGTGGGGGGCGTGTCGTGGTTTCGTCGGCGGATTCGGGCGGATGAGGCGTTGCGAATTCGGGTGGATCGGCGGCTCTTCTCGATTCCGTTCATCGGTGGGGGCTGGCGCGATTTAACGAGCTTGCGATTTGTGCGGGTGTTGGGCCTGTTGCTCGAGCGCGGCGTGGGGCTGATCGAAAGCGTGCCGATGGCCGGGCGGGCCTCGGGTAGCGCGTGGTTGGCCGATTGTGCGCTTCGGGAGACGGCGGCGTTGGGGCAGGGCAAGCCGCTGGTCGAGGTGATTCGCGGCATTCGCCCGCTGCATCCCTCGTTGGCGGCTTGGGTGCAGGCGGGTGAGGCGGGCGGCAATTTGACAGGGCTTCTGGACAATGCGGCGCAGCGATTTCAGCAGAGCTGGGATCGGTTGGCCTCGCGTGGCATGATGCTGTTGGAAATCGGAATGACGCTGGTGGTCGGCTTGTTTGTGACCTTGATTGCGCTGGCGGTTCTGCTACCTGTCTTGCAAATGAACAAAGGAATTATGCCGTGATTTGGTGGATCTATAATTTGGTGTTTCCGATTGCGTTTGCGTTTCTGTTGCCGCATTTCGTTTTGCGCATGCTGCGGCGGGGTGGGTATGGACGCGATTTTGGCCAACGGTTTGGGCGATATCAGTCGGCTGAGGCGGCCCTTCTAGATGCTCCGGGGCGTCCGATTTGGATTCAGGCCGTCAGCGTGGGGGAATTGGCGGTGGCTTTTTCCTTCATGGAAGAAATTCGCCGCCGGGATGCTTCGGCGCGCTTTGTGCTGACAACCAACACGTCCACGGGACACCTGCTGGCGCTGAAGAAAATTCAGGCGCCGGATGTCACGCTGTACTTTCCGATGGATGTGCCGTGGGTGATGCCGCGCGTGTTGCGGCGGATGCGTCCGTCTGCGGTGGTGCTGATTGAAAACGAGATGTGGCCGAATTTGATTCGCTATGCGCGCAAGCAGGGCATTCCGACGGTGATGATCAACGGGCGCATTTCGGAACACTCGTTTCGGGGATATCAGAAGATTCGATTCATCACGCGGGATTTGCTTCCGCGCATTCACTGGTTTTGTGTGCAAAGCGCGGCCGACCGGGATCGGTTGGTGGCTCTGGGGGCGCCGGTCGATCGGCTGGAAATTACGGGTAGCGCCAAGTACGACATTGGATTTACGGCGCCAACGGCGGAAGCCCGTGCGTGGGATGTGCTGGCCAAGCTGGGAGTGAAGCCGGGGCATCCGGTGCTGGTGGGAGGCTCCACGTGGGCGGGCGAGGAAGCGGTGTTGTTGGATATTGCCCAAGCGGCGAAGGCGGTACACCCGAACTTGATGCTGGTGCTGGTGCCGCGCCATGCGGAGCGTCGTGAAGAGGTGCTGGCAGAGATTCAGCAGCGCGGCATGACGGTGGTTCAGCGCAGTCAATTTGCCGATGGCGCCGCGACGCCCGCGCAGCGTCCCGATGTGTTGCTGGTCGACACGACGGGCGAGTTGCGCGGATTTTATGCGGCGGCCGATGTGGTGTTTGTTGGGAAAAGCCTCACGCAGACGGGTGGGCAGAACCCCATCGAACCCGCCAAAGACGGCAAGCCTGTTGTTGTGGGACCGCACATGGAAAACTTCCCTGCCATCTCACAGGATTTTTTGGAGGCTCATGCCTATGCCCAAGCCAAGGACGCCGACGAATTGAAGTCGTTGATTATGAACTTGCTTGCCCATCCAGCGGAGCGCGCCCGCTTAGGACGAGCCGCGTCGGAACTGGTTGCGCGTAAGGCGGGAGCCACGCGTTTGATGGCGGACCGTGTTCTTTCGGCGCGCGTTGGATAGTTTTCCACACTGTGGAAAACTTTTTTCCACAGAGCCTCTTGCAAAACGAACCCGGACGACACGGAGGTCGTCCCTCCATTTCCAAGAACACGCGGTTTCGCTGGTTTTCTGGAGGGTCGGGCTCCGTCCCGACCGTTTGATCCTGAGTTCTCCAAGAGGCTCCACAGTGTGGAAAAACCGGGGATGGCCTATGGGGCCACGCGGGTCATGGTGAAGGAGTGGGTTTTGTTGTTTCGAAGGGCGGTCAAATTCATGGTGTCGCCATCGATGGAAAGTACCCACGCTTCGCAGGCGTTGCCCGCGATGCCGGTTTCAGCATCGTTGCGGTAGTTCGAAATGAAGTAGTCGCCGTAGAGGAAGTAGAGGCCGGCGTTGTCGGTTTTGTTCGGCCATTGACCGTTGACTTGCGCGTGAGAGTACTGGTAGGTGCCGTCGACGTTGTATTTCCAGCGGTGGGTGTCACCTTGGATGCCATCGGTTGTCTCGTGGCCTTCCCAGGTGCCAATCAGTTGGGTGGAATAATTGACTGAAGCTTTGCGCATCGTGTAGACGCTGGAATCTTGCAAATCTTGGCCGCCGATGACGAGGCGGGAAACGCGATATTCGAGGGTGGAGTCGGAGAGCTCTTGCAGGTCGTATTGCAATTGAGTTCCGTTGCCGGCGATAGCGATGGTGTCGCCGCCGATGGTATAGGTGTAGCCGGAGGTTTCTTTCCAGTGATTGTCGCTTCCACGGATGGCATACATCTCGGTTAGGTTGGCGTTATAGACGGATACGAAACGGGCATCGGTCGGAACTTCTTGGCCGTCCTTGTGGGTGTTCACCCAGACGCCGACGATGTTGGAGGTGTCGATGGTGCGGTCGTCATCGTTTTCACAGGCGCAAAGGCTGGCGGCAAGGGCGATGGATAGGCAGGCGATTTTGAAAGAGTTCATGGAATATCCTTGGTTTTGATTTTGGGGGAGGATAGCGGGAGGAGAGGAAGATGGCGATAGAGATTATGGGGATTGTGAATCGGAACTCATGAACTCATGAAAACAGCCGAAGATGGGTAAGCAGGAAAACAGGGAACACAGGAAAACAGGACGGGAACTGGGTTTTAACACCTCCGTGAGACTCTGTGAGCTCTGTGAGAGAAATGGGAGGATTGTGGCTTGATGGGGAGTGGCGGGGGGTGGTAGGGTTGGCGACTTGAAAGGCGAGTAGAGATGGACCCAAAGGCTTGGATTGTGGTGACCGGCGGTGCCGGATTCATCGGGCGCAACGTGGTGGCGGAGTTGAACCGTCGCGGCGAGGATCGCATCTTGATTGTGGATGAGCTGGGCTCGGACGATCGCTGGAAGAACTTGTGTGGCTTGAGGTTCGAGGATATCTGGCTGAGCGGAAAATTTCGTGAAGCCTTTCGGGCGGATCAGTTGCCAGTAGTGAAGGCGGTGTATCATTTGGGGGCGTGCAGTAGCACAACCGAGACAGATGCTAACTACTTGTTGGACAATAACTACCACTATACGCGCGAGCTGTGCGAGTGGAGTTTGAAGCGAGGGGCGCGGTTTGTTTATGCGTCGAGCGCGGCGACGTATGGCGATGGGGCGCAGGGATATTCGGATGCGGATGCGGGGACGCCTTCGTTGCTGCCGCTGAATATGTATGGGATGAGCAAGCATCTCTTTGATTTGTGGGCGTTGCGCAATGGTGTGATGGGGCGAATTGCGGGGCTGAAGTATTTCAACGTGTACGGGCCGGGGGAGGATCACAAGGGCGATATGCGCTCGGTGATTCACAAGGCGTTTGGGCAAATCCGCGAGGGGGGCGTGGTGAAGTTGTTCAAGTCGTATCGGCCGGATTATCCGCACGGTGAGCAGGTGCGCGATTTTGTGTATGTGAAGGATGCGGTGGATGTGACGCTCTTTTGCGGCGAAAACGAAAAGGCGTCGGGTCTGTTCAATTGCGGGACGGGTCAGGCGCGGTCCTGGGTGGATTTGGCCAAAGCGGTTTTTGCGGCGATGAAGCTGGAACCGAATATTGAATTCATCGAGATGCCCATTTCGCTGCGGAGCAAGTATCAGTATTTTACGCAGGCGGAGATGGGCAAGATTCGCGCGGCGGGCTATTCCAAGGCGTTTACGTCGCTGGAAGACGGCATCCGCGAGTATGTGCAGGGTTATTTGAGCCAGAACTGAAGGGTTGTTGGACAACATGAGCAAGAATCCATTTCCTAAGGCGAAGGTGAAGGCGGTGAAGGCGGGTCGCGTCCGGTTTGGAGGTGGCGGGCCGCTGGCGTTAATCGCAGGACCGTGTGTGATCGAGAGCCGCGAGATGGCGTTCGATTTGGCGGCACGCTTGGCGGCGCTGGCGAAGAAGGAAAAAATTCCATTTGTCTTCAAGGCGTCGTATGACAAGGCGAATCGAACGAGCGTGAAGGCGTTTCGTGGGCCGGGGCTGGTGAAGGGGTTGGACATATTGGCGGGCATCAAAGAGAAGTTCGGCGTGCCGATTTTGGTGGATGTGCATCAGGTGTCGGAAGTGGGGCCCGCGGCGGAGGTGGCCGACATCTTGCAGTTGCCGGCGTTTTTGTGTCGCCAGACGGATCTGGTGGTGGCGCTGGGCGAGAGCGGGCGCGTGGTGAACATCAAGAAGGGTCAATTTCTGGCGCCGTGGGATATTCGGCACGTAATCGAAAAAGTCGAGAGCACGGGGAATCGCAACATCCTGCTGACGGAACGGGGCGTGAGCTTTGGCTATAACAATTTGGTGGCGGACATGCGAAGCCTGCTGATCATGCGGCAGTTTGGCTATCCAGTGGTGTTTGATGCGACGCATAGCGTGCAACTGCCGGGTGGGCGCGGCGATGGCACGGGAGGCGATGGCAAATGGGCGCCCTATCTGTCGCGCGCGGCGGTGGCGGCGGGGTGCGATGGGTTGTTCTGGGAGACGCATCGGAATCCGCTGGAAGCGAAATCGGACAAGGATAATGCGCTTCCGTTGGAGGCGATTGGTCCGCTGTGGAAGCAATGTAGAGGGATCGATGAATTGGCATAACTCATTTTTGGGACGTGTGGTGGCGTTGGTTGTTTTGGGTTGGGCCGGGACGGCCACGGCGCAACTGGAAGGCCAAAGCGTGAAAGGTTTTCGGTTGCCCGAGTATGATGAGAACGGAAAGCTGAAACAGCAACTATATGGGGATACAGCAACCTTTTTGCAAGATGGCCTCATTCAGTTGACGGGCCTCAAAATCGAAGTGTTTCGTGAGGGAGAGGTGACGGCTCGCATTTTTTCGCCGCTGTGCGCGTATGATCCGAACCGCAAGCGAGCGGCGTCGAAGGACCACATTCGGATTGTGACGGAAAAGGCCGTACTGACGGGCGACGGGTTTGCGTGGAATGGCGAGAACGAACAATTTCAAATCTTCAAAAATGCACGGGTGACGCTGGACGGTCAGATGGACATGAGTCTGGTGGCACCTAAGCCAGCGGCAACAAAGGAATGAGCATGACAACAGTTGGAAAATGGCTTGGATGGATGGCGATGGTGGTGGGGCTGTGGGCAACGGCTCCGGTGGCGAGCGCGGCCTTGGGAGACGATGGTCGTTCGCTGGAGGCTTCGCCCACGGCCACGGTGGTGACGGCGGACAAGTTGACGTTTGATTACATCAAAAAGTTTGCGCTGTTTGAAAACAACGTGTTGGTGAACGATCCTCGTCTGCAACTGAGTGCGAACCGGCTGACGATTATTTTCAGCGAAGATGGCGGCGCACAAACCATCAAAGCCGAAGGCAAGGTGCTGTTGACGCAGGGGGACAAGAAGGCGCGTGCGGATGTGGCCACGTATGATGTGGCATCGGGCCGCATTGTCCTAGCTGGAGGGCCGCCGCAAATGATGCAGGGGCGCAACATTCTGGAGGGCGAGGTCATCACGTTTTGGCGAGATCAGCAGAAGTTGGAATGCAAGCCGCGAGCGCGTTTGGTGGTGTATTCGGAAGATTTCGGCGATGCGGACGCCTTTTTCAAGCCGTAGAATCATTTGTTTCTTGCCGGGCCGAAGTTTCCGAAGTAAATTGAGAGCGATGAGGAACCCATAGTGGCGGAACCTGTTCGAGAAAACTTATTAGTTGAAACGCGTGGGCTGGTGAAAGAGTACCGGCGGCGTCGAGTGGTCAACGGCGTGGACATGAATGTGCGCGAGGGGGAGATTGTGGGCTTGCTGGGGCCAAACGGGGCGGGCAAGACGACGAGCTTCTATATGATCACGGGCCTGATCAAGCCCACCAAGGGGAACGTGTATTTCAAGGGAAAGAACGTGACGGGGCTGCCGATGTTTCGGCGCGCCCGGATGGGGCTGGGCTATCTATCGCAAGAGCCGAGCATTTTCCGCAATTTAACGGTTGAGGAAAATGTGCTGGCGATTCTGGAGACATTGCCGATTGGGTCGCGCGAGCGTCGGCGTCGGTTGGAATATTTGCTTGAGGAATTGAAGATCGGCTATTTGGCGAAGCAAAAAGCGTACACGCTCAGCGGTGGGGAGCGGCGTCGACTGGAAATCACGCGTGCTTTGGTGACGGACCCTTCGCTGATTTTGCTCGACGAGCCATTTAGCGGGGTGGACCCTCTGGCCGTTTACGACGTGCAACAGATCATTCGCGACTTGAAGCAGCGAGGGTTGGGCATTTTGATCACGGACCACAACGTGCGTGAGACGTTGTCGGTGGTGGACCGGGCGTATGTGATTTATTCGGGAGAAGTTCTCTGCGAGGGCACGCGCGATTTTTTGGTGAACGATCCGCAGGCACGCGAGAAATATCTGGGCAAAGAGTTCAGTATGTGAGCCGAGGAATTTTCGATAACAACAACAACCAACAGAAGGAGCCGTGATGGACATTCAAATAACGGGACGGAATGTGACGGTGAACGAGGGATTGAAGGAATACGTGAAGAGCCGATTGGATCCGGTGCTGGATGATGATCCTCGCATCGAGAGTTGCCATGTGATCTTGGCGCACGAGAAATATCGCAACACGGCGGAAGTGGTCATTCAAGGGCGCGACAAACTGCGTGCCGAGGCGGAAGAAACGACGGATGATATGTATGCGTCGATTGATGCCGCCACGCTCAAGATTGAAAAGCAATTGCGTAAATCGCGAGACAAAATGATTGAGCGCCATCACGAACGCCAGAAGCTGACGGACGTGGAGCAGAAGTCCGAAGAGTAGTCGGCTATTCGCCCTGCGGGGGTCGGTTATTGCCGACTCCCGCTTTGGAAAGGAACGATCCCGATGTGGAGGGTTGCCGAAAGCCCGAAGATTACGGTCAGCGATTTTTTTAGCGCTGGCCGTGAAATTCTTTCAATGGATTGGGAGGCCAATCCGGATTGCGCGGTTGGACGCGATATTACCGAGGTGGCCTTGAACCGTCCCGGTTTGGCGCTGGCGGGGTTCCTTCGCTATTTTGCCAACCGGCGCATTCAGGTGCTGGGCTTGGCTGAGATGACGTATCTGGGGAGCCTGCCGGTTGAGGAGCGCGTTCAGCGGTTTCTGGCCATGGGGAAGATTCCGGCCTTGGTGATGTCGCGCGGACGACGCTTGCCGGGCTATGCGCGGTCGGCGATGGCCCAGCTCAAGATTCCGGTGATGCGGACGCATTTGGTGACGGGTCTGTTCATGAATGCGGCCACGGTGCTGTTGCAGAACATGGTCAGCCCCCGCGTACGCGTGGCGGGGACCATGGTGGAAATTGATGGAGTGGGCGTATTGCTGGAAGGGGAGCCGGGGGTCGGAAAAAGCGAAATTGCATTGGCGTTGATCAAGCGCGGGCATAGTTTGGTGGCCGATGACACGACGATTTTGACTCACGACAGCACAGGCAACATCCAAGGATCGGCCGTGGAGATCACTCGAGAACACATGGAAATTCGCGGGCTGGGCATCATTCACGTTCCGCGACTGTTCGGGGTGGCTTCGTTGCGGGGGACGATGCGCCTTGACTTGATCATCCGGATGAAAAAGCCCACGGCCGACGAAGATGACATCGACCGAACCGGGCTGGACACTACCAGCCGGAATGTGTTAGGTGTGGAAATACCGTTGATTACGGTTCCGGTGGCGGCCGGGCGTGATTTGACGAATATCGTGGAGGTGGCGGCGCTGAACCAACGCCTCAAGCAGATGGGCCACGATTCTGCCAAGGAGCTGGATGAACGGCTCAAAGTGGTGTTGGCCCGGAAAGATTGAAGAGTGAGTCCTGATTTCGCAAACAAAAGTGCCGAGGGCAATGTCCTCACGCGTGAAGTGACGGTCTTGAACCGGTACGGAATTCACGCGCGTCCGGCTGCCTTGCTGGTGAAGGCGGCAACCCGATTTTCGTGCGAAATTTTGATTGAGAAGAACGGCGTCAAGGTGAATGCCAAAAGCATCATGGGTTTGCTGACGTTGGAAGGCAACCACGGGGCGAAGATGCGAATTCACGCTTCGGGTGCCAATGCGGATGAAGCGATTGCGGTTTTGACGGAGCTGTTCGAGCGGAAATTTTTCGAGGATTGAGGACTTATATGCCCATGGATGCCCAACGAGAACGCGAGTTCAGGGGCATTGGGGTATCGCCGGGCATTGCGGTGGGGAATGTTCTCTTGCTGAAGGCGGATGATCATCCGCTTCCCGAATATGGAATTCCAACGGAGGACGTCCCACGTGAAATGATCCGCCTCGAGATGGCGATGATTGAGACGCGCCGCCAGCTTCATGACATTCAGCAGCGCGTGGGCGAGGCGATGGGGGGAGAGAGCGCGGGCATTTTTGATGCCCATCTGCATGTGGTGGACGATCCCAGTTTTGTGGATGAGATCTATCGCGATGTCCGTGAGAAGCGAAAGAATATAGAAAAATCTTTGTTCGAGGTTTCGGAGCGCTACGCGCAGACGTTGCTTCAGATGGATGATGACTATTTGCGCGAGCGGGCGACGGACATTCGGGATGTGACTCGGCGCGTGTTGCGGAATCTGATGGGCGGTGGAGCGGATTTGCTAGCCGGGTTGGAAAACCCTCGTGTGCTGGTGGCTCGCGATATTGCGCCGTCGGACATGGCGGCCTTTGATCGGCGCAAGATTCTGGGGGTGGTGACGGAGCTGGGGAGCCCCACCTCGCACACGGCGATCATGGCGCGCGCGATGGATTTGCCCGCGATTGTGGGGATGCGGGATTTGCGGGCCAGGTTGGTGGATGGCGACCGTGTGATTCTGGATGGGGTGCGCGGCATTGTGGTGATGAATCCCTCGTCGGCGAGGGAAGAGGATTACGGGCGGATCGTACGCAGCCGATCCATCATTCAGAAGCGGTTGTCCACGCTGAAGGACGAGCGAGCGGTCACGCTGGATGGACACGATGTAGCGTTGTCGGCCAACATCGAAATGCCGGGGGATGTGGAGGCGGTTTGGGCGCGTGGCGGGCAGGGCGTCGGATTGTTCCGAAGCGAGTACTTATATTTGGCCAGTTCGGGCGAGCCGAGCGAAGAGCGGCAATATAAAGCATACGCCGAAGTGGCGCGCCGGATTCTTCCGGAATCCGTTATTATTCGCACGTTGGATTTGGGTGGCGACAAGTTGCCGGCCTCGGTCAAGATGCCGGAAGAGTCCAATCCATTTCTCGGTTGGCGGGCGATACGGCTGTGCTTGGCCCGACCGGAGATTTTCAAAACGCAATTGCGTGCGATTTTGAGGGCCTCTGCGCTCAATCCAAACTTACGAATCATGTACCCGATGATCAGTAGCGCCTGCGAGGTGGAACAGGCCGACGTGCTCTTGCAGGAGTGCAAGGATGAATTGACCGCGGCGGGTATCGCATTCAATCCCAACGTGGAAGTGGGTGTGATGATCGAGATTCCATCGGCCGCGCTGACGGCGGACTTGATTGCGCCCAAGGTAAAATTTTTCAGCATTGGAACGAATGACTTGGTGCAATACACGCTGGCGGTGGATCGGGTGAACGAGCGCGTGGCACATCTGTACGAGCCGACGCATCCGGCCGTCTTGAAGCTCATTCGCCACACGGTGGAGGCCAGCCATCGGCACGGTATTTGGACCGGAGTGTGCGGTGAAATGGCGGGCAATCCGATTTTGACGCCGCTCTTGTTGGGGCTGGGCGTGGACGAGCTCAGTGCCAGTCCCGGTGCCATTCCGCTGGTGAAGGATGTCATCCGACGCATTCGCTATTCGGAGGCGTTGGATTTGGCCGAAGCCGCCTCGGGAATGTCGACGGGCGAAGAAATACTCAATCAGTGCCGGGCCTTGGTCCGTCGCGCCGCACCAGAAATTCTTGAATTAGCAGAATAATACGTTATCCTTTTCGGGATGATGAGTTGAAACCTCCAAGGAGAATCCATATGTCGAAAAATACTGTGTTCACGTCCGAGTCCGTTTCCGAAGGACATCCTGATAAATTGTGCGATGCCGTGTCGGATGCGGTGTTGGATGCGTGCTTGGAGCAAGATCCCAAGAGCCGCGTGGCGTGCGAGACGCTCGCCAAGACCGGCATGGTGGTGGTGGCGGGTGAAATCACCACGAAGGCCATTGTGAACTATGCCGATGTGGCCCGTCAGGCGGTTTGCAAGATTGGCTATGATCATCAAGATTCCGGCTTCAACGGCAACATTTGCGCGGTGCTGGTGGCCATTGAAAATCAGTCTCCCGACATTGCTCAGGGCGTGGATGCCAAGAAGGCCGAAGGAAAAGATACGGCCGAGCAGGGTGCGGGCGATCAGGGCATGATGTTTGGATATGCTTGCGACGAGACCCCCGAGCTGATGCCCATGCCGATCATTTTGGCGCATCGCATCATGCGCACGCTGACGGATCTGCGCAAGGCTGGCAAGATGCCGTGGGTGCGCCCCGACTCCAAGAGCCAAGTTTCCGTGGAATACGATCAGACGGGCAAGCCGGTACGCATCGACACCATCGTGGTTTCGACGCAGCATGCGCCGCATGTTTCGAACAAGCAGATTCGCAAGGAAATCATCGAGAAGGTCATTCAAAAGGCTGTTCCCGCGAAGTTGCTCGATAAGAAGACCATTTACCACGTGAATCCCACCGGGCGCTTTGTGACCGGCGGCCCGCAAGGCGATTGCGGTGTGACGGGACGCAAGATCATTGTGGATTCCTACGGTGGAATGGGGCGTCACGGTGGCGGCGCTTTTTCGGGCAAAGATCCCTCGAAGGTGGATCGTAGCGCGGCCTACATGGCCCGCTATGTGGCCAAGAACATTGTGGCGGCCAAATTGGCGAAGCGTTGCGAAGTGCAGTTGGCGTATGCCATTGGTTATCCCGATCCGGTGTCGGTGCATGTGGAAACGTTTGGCACGGGCACGGTTTCCGACGACCAGATTTCAAAGGCTGTTCGTGATGTCTTTGGCTTGAAGCCGGCCGAGATCGTCAAGCAGCTCGACCTGCTTCGTCCGATCTATTCCATGACCAACCAGTATGGCCATTTTGGCCGCAAGGTGGGCGATAAGAACTTCAAGTACTTCACGTGGGAGCAGACCGACAAGGCGGCGGCGCTCATCAAGGCGGTGTCGAAGTAACGGTTGTTTGTCAGAGATTCTGAGCTAGGCGCTACAGTGATGTAGCGCCTTCTTTTTTGTGAGCCGAACGGGTTTATCGGCACGGCGCAAATCGGACGGACGCCTGTCCGGACGATTGCAGGTCGTAGATCAGTTGCTGTGGGGTTGCCGAATCCGTGTGTGGGGGGATGGAGAGAGTCGCCTCGCATGGCCCGAGGACGGGATCCACCCACGAAAGAGTGGAGGAGGTGGCTTTGAGGGTGTAATGGTCCAGCCCCAAGGCAAAATCGCTTCCGGGAAGCAATTGATTGCCGGCGATGATTCGTTGGGTGGGATGGTGAACAATTCGGAAATTTTGCAGTTCCCGTGTGGTGTCATTATGGATCTTGGCAGAACACAGCACCGTTGGAGCGTGGGCACATCCGGCCACAAGGGTTGCCAGACATGCCGCAGCGATCAGAAGGTGTTTCACTTCGCCTTTTTCTTTCGAGGCACTTTGGGCTTGGGGGCGGGCAATTCCTTCTCGGTGATCCGAATCAACGTGGAGAGCCATTCGCGATCCTCAAAAGCGTCTTCGATCAGAAAAGAAGGCTTGGCCCCGGGATAGGGCGGAGCTTCGACGACGGCGCCGATGTGGGCACGTCCGCCTGCGGTGGGCTTCACAAATAACTGGTTATCGCAGATCAGCGCCACCACCTTGCCGTTGCAATAAATGGCATATTCGCCAAACATTTTCCTGAACGTGATGTCGCCCACGCCCTGCAGTTGGTCGACTAGAAAATCCACAAATTCTTGATCCGATGCCATGTTGTTTCTCCACTGATTTGGATGCCCGAATCATACAGGAGATGGACTGCGTTGCAATGGCTGAGCGATGCGAAGGCGCAGGCAATGGAATTTCAAAGATAGTTGCTGTGATGGTGGGGAGTTTGTTATCCTGCAGTCTGTCAAGGCGATGCTTTACCTCGGGTGAATTGAACGGGTCGTTCTCGTTTCACCGTTGGAATGTGTTGCCGGGCAAAGGAGGTTGGCGGTGAAAAGGCATTGGAACGATTCTTGGACGATGTGGTTGGTGGTGCTGCTGGTTTCTATGCTGTCCTTAGGACTGGTAGGATGTGGCGGCGATGATGACGAGGAACCCCAAGTCGTGGTGGTGGTGGTGACCAATCAAGTGAATGGAGCGACAACGGTCGTGACCAATGAGGTGCCCGCCGCCGATCCAGTTGTTGAGGTTCCTGCCGTTGTGAATGTGGTCGGCAAGTGGACGGGAATCATGACCCACGGGGGGACAAATGCCCATGTGGAGATGACCCTTACCCAGACGGGAAATGTGGTGGGAGGGACGTATGTATTGGCGGGGGGGGCCAGCGGGAAGACGGCGGGTACAATTGATGGAGATCATCTCGTGGTGAAAATGACGCCGACGATTGCGCTCTCGCCTGATTTCTACATGACTTGCGATGGGCATGTGAACTCGAGTGCCTCTCAATATCTCGGCAACTATCGTTCCAATCCGTCGGGTGTGGAAGGAACGTTTAGTCTGCAAAAATAGTTGCTGGCATGAAAGGGGCCGGGGTGGCATCACCTCGGCCACAGCCAAGCGGCGCCACGGACGCCACTGGAGTCGCCGTGCTTGTTGCGGACGATGGGGGTGGTGACTTCGCCGCCGAAGACGTAGGAGGGCAACTGTGGAGGAACGAGTTCATAGAGTTCATCCACATTGCTCATGCCGCCGCCGAGGACCACCACATCGGGGTCGAGCAGATTGATGGCGTGGGCGAGGGCGCGGGCTAGGCGGTTGGCATAGCGTTCAAGGGCGGCGCGAGCGGTGGGGTTTCCACTGCGGGCAGCGGCGACGATTTGAGGTCCCGTCAATCGGTTCGCTCCGGTGGATCGTGTGTAGTCGTCGGCGAAGCCCGTTCCTGAAATCCATTTTTCGATGCATGAGGATTGGCCGCACCAGCAGGCGGGACCGGGGTATTCTTCTGGGGTCATCCAGGGGAGGGGGTTGTGTCCCCACTCGCCGGTGACGCGGTTGATGCCGTCGAGCGGGCGGCCATCCATTGCGATTCCGGCACCGCATCCGGTTCCGAGGATGGCGGCGAAGACGACGCGATGTCCGGCCCCGGCGCCATCGACCGCTTCCGAGAGGGCGAGGCAGTTGGCATCGTTCATGCAACGGACTTCGCGGCCGAGGCAACGGCCGAGATCTTGATCGAGGGGGTGGCCATTGAGGACGTTGGTGTTGGCATTCTTTACGCAACCCGTACGAGCGGAAATGGTTCCGGGGATGCCGATTCCGACGGTTCCGGTTTGGCCCAAGGTGGCCTCGGTTTCGGTGACCAAATCGGCAAGAGAGGTTACGATTCGGTCGTAGTGGGTGGGGTCGGTGTCGATACGCTTTCGATAGATTTCGTTGCCATTGCCGTCGAGGGCCATGATTTCTGTTTTGGTGCCACCTAGATCGATTCCCATTCGCATTCCAATCATTCCTTTCGGCTCGAAAAAAACAGGGAGGGGGGAGGCGGGCAAAAAAATTGGGAGCTGAACGGAGGCCAGTCCATCACGCACCGCGCTCTCACTCCTCGGGCCACTGGTCTATCCACTCATTCCGTCCAGCTCCATGGTGAACATACGACATGAAAGGGAAATGTCAACTCGTGGAGGCATCGGCAAGTCCTGCCGAAATTCAGCGGCATCCAACGTGCTTCATATCACTTGGAGAACTGGAAAAGAGGCAGAACATGAA
Organism: uncultured Verrucomicrobiota bacterium; assembly: GCA_964647595.1. Lineage (GTDB taxonomy): Bacteria > Verrucomicrobiota > Kiritimatiellia > CAIQIC01 > Lenti-01 > Lenti-01. The sequence continues at coordinate 86,027 of CAZYGH010000007.1, read as the reverse complement.
TCCGCAAGTCACTTGTTCGAATTTGCATGGATTGCTTTCTACGGAGCGGGCTGCGATCCGCTTTCATCTGGATTCTCAAGTGGCGGCGGGGCAGTTGACGGATCGGCGGGAGGCGGTTCGAGTGTTCATTGAAGGATATGGAGGGATTATGCGGAATATTTACTGCGCGCACATTTGTCCGGATCGGGCGCGGTGTGCGGTGGTGGAACAGCCCACGGTTTTATCGGGGCCGTTGACGCAGAAGCAAGCGGTGTGAGTCGGGCCGTTTCAACAGTTTTCCACAGTATGGAAAACTATTTTTCGATTTTTCCACACAATGGAAAGAATGTTTCCACACTGTGGAAAACTTATATTTAGAGGGTGCTTTGCCAGAGGCAGAGGTTGAGGATGGGCCAGAGTTTGAGGGGGTGGAGGGGGCGGCGGCCGTCGAGCCAGGCGTCGACCACGTCGGAATTGAATAGGCCTTTGCGGAGGGGGGAGGAGGCGACGATTTCTTTGGCCATGGGCTTCATCCAATCTTTCATCCAGTCGAAGACGGGGACGGGGAAGCTCATCTTGGGGCGGTTCAAAATGGAAGGGGGGACGACGTCGGCATAGGCGCGGCGGAGGACGCGCTTGGATTCGAGCAAATCGCGCTGCACGATTTCGAGAACGTTGAGGGATTGGCCGGCGGCTTGTGCGGCGGGGTCGCGCCAATCGAGGCGGTATTCATCGGGAAGCGAGAAGGCGAAATCGACGAGGCGATGATCGGTGAAGGGGACGCGGACTTCGACGGAGGCGGCCATGGAGCTGGAGTCGACGCGCAGGAGGAGGCCTTCGAGATTGGTGCGCAGATGCGTGTGCATAATGCGATCCATGGCGGAACAGGTGGGATGGCGGGCGTGGAGGTCGGTGTAGTAGGCGCGAAAGGCGGAGTCGTCATCCAGAATGCGCAGGATGTCGGGGTTGAGCCATGATTTTTTGTCGGCGGGGGTGAGCCAAGCGTTGAGCAAAATGTGTTGGGTGGCGAGATCGGGAAGATGATTTTGGCCGTAGCCGCGGAGGATGGTGCGGTCCACGTCGGTCATGGATTCGTTGGGGACGGGGAGTCGAGAGGCGCGGTTGAAGTCGAATCCGGAAAAGTAGGAAATGGTGTAGCCGCCAAAGACTTCATCGGCGCCTTCGCCGCTGAGGGCGACGGTGTAATCTTGGCGGAGCGCTTTGGAAAGCATGTAGATGGGGACTTCGTTGGGCGTGGAGAGGGGCAGTCCGTTTTGGCGGATGAGGAATTTCCAGAGATCGGGATAGTCTTTGGGCTCGAGCTCGATTTGTTGGCACTTCATGCCATAGGCATCGGCGGCTTCTTTGACGAAGGGGAATTCGTTGTAGCCTTGTTGGGGATAACCGACGTTGTAGGCGTGGTACTGGTGATTCGTCTGGTGGGTGGCGAGCGAGGCGATGATGGTGGAGTCGAGGCCGCCGCTGAGGAAACCGCCGAGGGGAACATCGCTGATGAGACGCAGGCGGACGGAATCTTCCATCAAGCCCCGCAAGGTTTCAGCGGCTTCTTCCATGGAGCGTTGGGGTTTGTCGCCGGGGGCGAGGGCGACGGGGGCCCAGTAGCGGGAGATTTTCTTTTCGCCGGAGGCGGACACGTGGAGGCAGTGGCCGGGTTCGAGGAGATTCACGTCGTGGAGCAGGGTGGTGCCGCCCATGTTGACGCGAATGGTGGAGAGATAATGGGAAAGACCGACGGCGCTGAGGGCGGGGCGATTGGGCAAGAGGTCGAGTAGCGCGCGCACGGTGGAGGCAAAGCAGAAGGTGTTTTGTTGTTCGCCCCAGAAGAGGGGTTTGATGCCGAGGCGGTCGCGGGCGAGGAAGAGTGCGCCATCTTGCGGGGTATAGATGGCAAAGGCGAACATGCCGATGAAGCGATCGAGGCACTTGGGGCCCCATTCGAGATAGGCGTGCAGGAGAACTTCGGTGTCGGAATGGGTTTGAAAGACGCGGCCGGCAGCTTGCAGCTCGGTGCGAAGATCGCGGTAATTATATATTTCGCCATTGAAGACGATGGTGGCGCCGGTGGCGGGATCGGTGAGCGGTTGGCGGCCGCCGGTGAGATCGATGATGGCGAGGCGGCGATGGGCGAGGCCGACGCGGGGCGCAAAAAAAAGCCCGTCATCGTCCGGGCCGCGAAGGGCCATGGAATCGAGTGCGCGTTGGAGGCGCGGACGCCATTCGATGGGTGAGGGCGGAGTGGGGGAGATATAGCCGACGATGCCGCACATGGGGGAAGGCTCGCCTTAATCGGTGCCGAGGTTGCTCTTCAGGTAGTCCAGATCGCTATTCATGGAGCCGATGGCTTCATCCATGGCGTTGAACTGTTTCCAGAGCATATTTTCCTTCACTTCCATGGCGCTGATCATTCGGTCGATTCGATCGTCCTGTTGCTTGATTTCTTCGTCGATGCCTTCGATGCGGACATCGATCCAGCCGGTTAGGTCATCGGAATAGTTTCGGGTCGTCGTGTACATGCTTTGGGCGATACCGCCCTCGCGGGTGCCGGAGGAATTCTGAATGCCACGGAATAGGTTTTCGACTTTGTCGGGATACTGATCGAGCATGGTATCGAGGCGGTCTTCGTCTACGAGCGAAAGGCGGTTGCTGGCGTCGGTGGTCCAGATGCCCACGCTTTGCAGCGCATTCATGACGCCGGTTTGATTATTGTACTCGTAGGAGGAGTTGGCCGCCGTGTAGGGAGCGCCCATGAGCTGGGTGGCTTTGCTCCGGACGCCTGTGATGATTTCGCGGATCATGAAATCGCCTTGGAGAAGGCCGGGAACGGGATTGGTGATGTCGGTTGTATCGTAGTTGCCGTACTTTTCGATGGTTTCGGCGTAGGTGTTGTAGGCGGTGATGAAGGTGTTAATGGCGGTCTTGATGCCCTCTTTGTCATTATCAATGACGAGCTCGGTGGTGCCGACGCCGGATAAGTTCAGGGTCACGCCGTCGATCACATCGGTGAGGCTGTTGGAGGTTCTTTCCACGGTGGCACCATTTACCGTAAAAATGGCATTTTGTGCCGATAGGAGGGGATTGGCGGGAGCGCCGGTGCCGTCTAAAACGCCGAGCGCTTGGAGGGGAGATCCGATGGTATCAGAGAGGACCATGCCATTTTCGCCGGTTTTGTCGCGACGAAGGACGAGGCGATTGTCGAGGATGGAGGCGGAGACGCGCTGGTCTTCGGGCATATTGGAGGATGCGGTATTGATCTTGGTGCGAAGAGTGGCGAGGGTGTCGTCGGCGGAGATGGTGAAGGTTTGGCCGGCGATGGAGAACTGATTGCCCGCGCTGATGCCTGAAATGTCGACAAGTTTTGTATTGGCGGTGACGGCGACGGGAGAGGCGCCGCCTGTGGTGAGACCCACGGCGGAGCCGATGGTTTGTGCGCGAGCCAGTTGGGTGACGTTGATGGAATAGGTGCCTTGGGGTGCGCCGGATGCGGCCGTGGCGGTTGCCACGCCTTCACTACTGGAGGTGGGGGCCATTTTGCGCCAGACGTCCAACCAGCGCAAGGTATCCGAGGCATCCGTGACATCAGCCATTTTGGCTTTGATGTCGAGCCAGGCGGATATCTTTTCGTTACGAGTGGTCTGTGTTTCCTGGGCCGCAGTGATTTTGCTGCCATCGGCTTGAAGGAGTTTTTGGATGGTTCCGCTGATATCCATGCCGGAACCCATGCCGCCAATTCGTAGTGTGTCGCTCATAGTGTCTTATTGGATAGCAGGTGGGATGCCATGAGAAGAGGGGGGAATAAATGTCTGATGGAGAAACTTCACATGGCGAAGATAACACAGCGGAAAAATGACGCAACTGCATCTAGTGAAGAGAGGAGGAAGCCGGAAAGCAGGAAACACAGGAAAGCAGGGGAAGAGAAGAGGAGATGGGGGGGATAACGGAAACGGGGCGCCGCTTACGCGACGCCCCGGTTCGTGACGAAGAGTGATCCGCCGCGTGGCGCGTGGCGGATCTACGGTTCGTTGTTACCCGATCAACTGCATCACGCTCTGGGGAAGAGCGTTGGCCTGAGCCAGCATGGCGGTACCGACCTGTGACAGGATTTGGTACTTCATGAAGTTCGTGGATTCGAGGGCCATGTCCGCATCGCGGATCTGGCTTTCGGCGCCACGGATATTTTCTTCATAGGTACGCAACCCGTCCAAGGTGTGGTTCAAGCGGCTGGCTTGAGCACCGACGATCGCGCGCTGACGGCTCAGATGGTCGACGGCCAATGCAAGGAACGCACCCGCCTTCGCTGCGCCGGCAATCGTCGAGATCTCAATGCCGTTGATGGTTTCGCCGACTCCGGCTCCGCCCTTGGCCATGATCATCGACCAGTTCACCGAAACATCACTGCCCAAGCGGAACTGCCCGCAAGAGAAGTCAATCTTGGTTGCGCCAAGGTTAACTGAGCTGAACCGATCGAGGTCCAGCGCTTCTCCGCAGAACCACTGTCCGGGATCGGGGCCGATCTGGACGTGGTGGGCCTGTCCGTCAAACAGGTTTTTGGTGTTGAACTTACCACGAGCCAAGCTGCCCGATGTGATGCGGACGATTTCCGCCTGCATCTGCTCGAATTCTGCCTGCAGGTTCGAGCGGTCGGTTTGCGTCTTGGTGCCGTCGTTGGAAGACACAGCCAGTTCGCCCATCCGATGCAGCATGTCATGAATCTTCTGCATCCACGAATCCGCGGTGCGAAGATAGGCTTGCTGATTTTGGATATTCTGGGCAGCCATGGACGAGTTGCGGATCTGGGACCGCATGCGCTCACTCATGGCCAAACCGGCCGGATCATCACCGGCGAAGGTAACGCGCAGTCCGCTGGACAACTTGCTCATCGAGCTGCGCATGTTCGAAACGCTGTTGGTGTAATTCACCCACACGCCGAACGCGGGAACGTTATTGTATACTTGCATGATCTTCCTCCGTGATTTCTTATTTCGTTTTCTTTTCATTAAGACGCATCCCTGCATCTTACTGTTTGTGATCGCTACCCGTATGGTTTCAGTCGCCAGATCCGAAGGGTTGCGATCTTCTCGCCAGACCCGGCGGCGTTTTTATGATGCGGCGTACCTCCTTGTTTGTCTCTGGGTCCATCCTTGAGCCCATTTTTTTTGAGACTTCTTCTTCATGTCTGTAGTAATCGGAGAGGGCCTTCAAATGCTTAAATCGGGTGAGGAGGGGAGGAGGAGGATGGGGGTGATTCCGGGGAATGCGGCCAAAATGCTAAAAAAAGAGTCGATTTTCGCAGGATTCGGCAGAAGTTGCCCCGCGTGGGGAGGTGAGGAAGGGAGGAAGAGAGGCAGAAGGTTCCATTTTTTGGCGTAAAAGGCGGCATGAAGTCTGTGGCATGAGGTTTGCTGTAAGGGACGCCGCAAAAAAATAGAGAAAAAGAAAGCAAGCGGCAGAAGACCCACCATCAGGAGTAAGACGAGATGAACAAGAATGAACAAAAAGCCGGCGAAGATTCGGCTCTCACCATCAAGCCCTATTCGAGATTGGTGTCCCTGCCGATTCGGCCGGAACACATCTTTCATTTCCCGCTGGGCTTGCCTGCATTTGAAGATTTCAAGAACTACGTGTTCACGATTAAGCCCGACACGCGGCCGTTCATGTTCATGAATGCGGTGGAGCCGGCTGGGCTTTCCTTCGTGTGCGTGGACCCGTTTTTGGTGCATCCGAACTATGCGCCTCGCATTGGCCTGGCGGATCAGGAGTTTCTGCGGGCATCGCACACGGAAGACATTTTGCTGTTGAGCATCGTGACGGTGCGTCCGGAAGTGCAAGAGACGACGGCGAATTTGCAGGGGCCGCTGGCGATCAACATCCGGTCGTCGATCGGCAAGCAGATCATTTGCGAAGGGCAGTCGTATCCGGTGCGTCACCGGATTTGGGATGCCATTGAGAATATGCGTACGAATGAAGCCCCCCGGGAGACTCGGCGGCAGCAGGCGGCGGCGTATCGGTAATCTTCCATCGGCGAGCCGTGGCATGGAGTGTGCTTAGAATCCAGACAGGTTCAGCAAGGCGATGAAAATCGAAATTCCACATCAAACGGTTCAAGAAAAGGCCAAGGAGGGCCACTATGTTAGTTCTGACAAGGAAGTTGGAAGAGAGCGTGATGATTGGGGACGAGATCGAGGTGAGGGTGCTAGGCATCCATGGCGATCAAGTTCGGCTGGGGTTTTCCGCACCCCGAAATGTGGCGGTCTTTCGCAAAGAAGTTTTCGAGGCGATTCAGGAGGAGAACCGGCAGGCGGCTCACTCCAACCGGGCGGGTTTAGGCGAAATCGCCGATTCGCTGCGGAAGAACGAGGATGTGAAATAAGGCAGTCGGGATCATGCGCCCAAGTGGAAGGAGCACTTGTCCTATGAGCTAGCTCGAAAAACAGATGTAAAGCCGGCGACGGGCCTTAAGCGTCGACGTCGGGGGAACGGACGGGGAGGGCTCTCCCTCCGCAACCAGGAAGCCGACGAAGAGAAGAAGAAGACAGCAGAGTAACGAGTAGAAGAAGAAAACCAGGAGAGCAGGGACGCTCTTCTAATCAACAAAAAATTCACGGAGGAATAGTATCATGCAAGTATATAACAACGTTCCGGCATTTGGCGTTTGGGTAAACTACACGAACAGCGTAGCCAACATGCGCCAGTCCATGACCAAGATGTCCAGCGGATTGCGAATCATGTCCGCGGGAGACGATCCGGCCGGGTTAGCGATGAGCGAGCGCATGCGGTCTCAGATCCGCAACTCGTCCATGGCGGCCCAGAATATCCAGAACCAACAGGCGTACGTTCGCACCGCAGATTCGTGGATGCAAAAGATCCATGACCTGCTGCATCGCATGTCCGAATTGGCTGTGGCTTCGAACGACGGGACCAAGACCGCCGTTGACCGATCCAACCTGCAGGCGGAATTTTCGCAGATGCAAGAGGAGATTATCCGAATCACCTCCGGCAGCTTGGCTCGTGGCAAGTTCAACACAAAGAATCTCTTCCAGGGTGGCTCGCACACGATTCAAATCGGTGCGGACCCCGGGCAGTGGTTCTGCGGGTCGGAATTGCGGTTGGATCGGTTCTCCGATGTGAACATTGGCTCCGCAGCCACAGCCTTCTCGTGCGGTCAGTTCAAGTTGGACGCAAATGGAAACCCCATTTCCGACTCGACGGATCCGAACGTGCAGGGGCTCACGCGGGTGAACTGGTCGATGGTGCTTGCCATTGGTGGTCAGAATGGTCGGATCACCGGTATCGACATCTCGACGGCGGCAAGTGCAGCCAAGGCAGGAGCGTTCATCGCTCTGGCCGTGGACTATCTAAGCCGTCAGCGCGCGGTGATTGGTGCGGAGTCCAGCCGCCTGGCTCATACGCTGGAAGGCTTGCGGACCTACGAAGAAAACATTCGGAGTGCCGAAAGCCAGATTCGCGACGTCGACATGGCTTTGGAGTCGACAAACTTCGCGAAATTCCAGATCCTGACTCAGGTGGGTACGGCCATGTTGGCCCAGGCGAATGCCCTGCCGCAGAACGTGATGCAGTTGATCGGGTAACCCCCAGCAGTCTGAAGGCCGGCCTTCGCTCGCAAGGCGGGGGTCGGCCTGAAGCTCAATCGAAAGGATGGCGTCATGAGTTCGCAAACCACGTGTGCTTCGCGGGAAGTCAATACGTTCGAAGAGTACACCCTGTTCTCGCTGGAGCGGACCACTCCCGCGTTATTGAACATGATGGAGCGCAGCAAGCGCGTGGCTACGTATTGGCCCGAGGTGGGGGCGATGGTGGAGGCCGCAGGGTTGTGCCAGGAAGTGGCGGCCATGGCTTCTTTCCAGATGACGCTAGAAGGGGTTTTTCAATTTGGCGATATGACCGACACGATTGGTCAAGAGTGGAAGGCGATGCGCGAGCGCATCCAATTCGTGATGGATACGTTGGAAGACGTATTGACTCTGAACGAGTCTGGGCCCGTCAAGCGGCTATTTTCCGTTGAGTTGCCCGAGGCGCTGAATCAATTTGTGGATTTGATTCCGAAAGTGAGCCAGCATGTGCGTGGTTCGTATGTGACGGAGTTTACGACGACGACGCCTGCGATGGGCGGAGGAGAGGATTGATGTTACTCCACTGGTTCCAAGCCTTGGAGGAAGCAGACAAGGGTGTGGCCGAAGCGCTAGCACCCCATTTGCCTGTTTCCCCGGCGGCATCGGCAACCCGGCCAGATGAGGCCGAGGCGTGCGTGATGGCTTGGCTGGCGAACCAGTATCCTTGTCCGAACATGGTTCTGGTGTCGGGGGCCTCGCAGGTCGACTTGATGGAGCCGTTGTTGGCCAAAATTTCGTCGATTCGCCTGTTGCTGATGGATCGGAATCTCGAGCGGTTGGCGGATGCGTTGACGAGGGTGGATAGCCCAGTGCTGGGGCAAGCCATTCGCGAGGGACGGTTGATTTTGGATGTGGGCGAAACCGAAGACGCCAGTACAGAACGTTTTTTGCGTGCGGCGGATTATACCCGTGTGCCGGTGATTCGCCTGCTGACGGCGCGGCCTCTTTCGGAGGAAGAGAACCAGATGGCGGACGAGTTGACGCGTCCGGCGCGGGATCTACTTCGTTTTCAGGCTTGCGACATGTCGACGCGGATGCGGTTTGGCAAAGAATGGCAGAGTCAGACGTTGCGCAACATTCCCCACATGATTCAGCATGCGGGCATTCAGTCGTTGTTTGGAAAATTTGCAGGACATCCGGCCATTGTGGTTGCGGCGGGGCCTTCGTTGGATGAGGCGCTTCCTTATATAAAGAAGTTTCGTAAGCAATTTGTGGTGATTTCGATTGCGCGTCCGGTGGGGCGACTGGCGCGGCTGGGCAAGATTCGGCCAGATTTGGTGGTGACGGGCGATGGCCAGGAAATCGTGAAGCAGCAGTTCAAGTATGTGCCGGCGGACATGCCGGTGGCGGCGAGTTGTTTTACGCATGCGAGTGTGACGCAGGACTTGAAGCGCGTATTCTTCATGGAGATGGAATCGATGGGGTTGCCCGAGTGGCTGAAGAGCAAGCTGGGCGGGCTGGGAGAGATTCATGCGGGGGGGAATGTGGCCACGGCGGCGATGTCGGTGGCGGTGGCATTGGGATGCGACCCGATTTTGACCGTGGGGCTGGATTTGAGCTATCCGGACAGTGGAAAAACCCATGCTTCTGGAAAGTTGGGCGAAACGGCGGGGCCTGGGCTGAACAAGCAGGAAAAGTATTACGACGTGCCGGGGAATTATCAGCCAACGGTGAAGACCAATCGGCAGATGATGCACTATGTCGATTTCACCAACGAGCTGATTGCCTATTATTCCGACAAGAAATTCATCAACGTCAACACTGCCGGCGCGCGCATCACGGGTGCCCAGCTCATTCGGCCGGAGGAGATCGAGGCGTATGCTGGAGAGCCGATCAACGCTGCGGCGGATATTGCCCGGATCTATGAGGAGGATGTCCGCCTCCGGGATCGGGGAGCATTCCTGCAGGCGTTGAAAGAGGATTTGCCCCAGTTGCGTTCGTTGCGAACCCAGTGTATGGATGCGGCGATGACCTGCAACCAAATGATCATGTTGATGCGGCGCCCCAGCAGCTTTGCGCATGCGGAGGAGACGGGGCATGCGTGTCTGAAGCAGCTCGAGCCGTTGGATCAGCGCTTGAAGGTGGACCCGATCATGAACCTGCTTGAATCGCGATTGGAAAGTGCGTCGAGATTGCTTGCGGAGCGAATGATGACGGCTGAAGAGATTGCGGTGCCGCCGGCGGTGCGTAGTTTTTGGCGCTGGCGCGAGTTTTATAAGAGTGTCGCGGATGCCTGTCGCCAGTCGGATGCCGCGCTGACGGATGTGATTCGTACGATTGAACAGACGGCGCTTTCTTCCCCATCACAAACGAACTTGGAAACCAAACCTGAACCTCTGGAGATGCCAGCATGAACACCCAGCAATATGAAACGCAAAAAATATTGTCCGCTTCTCCCATGGAGCTGATTCTCATGCTCTACGATGGGGGGCTACGCGCCCTTTCAAATGCCCTTGGCGCTTTCGATCTCGCAGATGAAATCGAGCGGATGAACAGTATTCATGAGCACCTGCTGAAATCTCAGGATTTCATCACGGAGTTGGCGTGTTCGTTGGATGTGGAGCGGGGCGGGGAGTTAGCGGTGGAGCTGAACCGCCTCTATGAGTTCATGTTGCACCACTTGGCCATGGCGAACAACGAAAAGCGAAAAAAGCCGATTGAAGAAGTCAAAATGATGCTGGGCGAGCTCCGTAATAGCTGGGTGACGGCGATGGAATCGGTACCGCGGGAGCAGCAACCGGACCCCGTGCCGGTGGAGCGGACGAGCAGTTTTCGGTTTTCGGGCTGATGGATGGAGAGGGGACTGTGAATCCTACTGTATTTCAGCGATCGGAGACGGCCGAACGGCTTTTGGAGCTGGATCAAGAGCTTCGGGAGGCGATTGATCGTCGCGATGGGGTGGCGGCGAGTCGGGCGGCGAAACGGCAGTCGCTGGAGCTGCGAAAAGCGATGAAGCACTTCCCGAATGACGGGGGCGTTTGGATTCGCGAGGCTGCGGATCGTCTGGCGGAGTTGGTGGTGAGAGCCCAAGAGGCCCAGCGGGTGATCGGGGCACAAATTTCAGGGGTGGACATTCAGCGGCGCTTGGTGGGGGCACCGATTGCCGCGATGGGGCGAACGGGCGGTCGATCCTTTTGGGTCTGATGGAGTCCCGTGGCACAAGCCCTGCTAACTAGTGGGGTATGGCTGCAACACAAAAAGAAACAAACAAACTGTATCGACAGAAATACTTTGTCGAAGCCGATCGCGTTTTGCGATACCGACCTGCGCCCACGGGGCCCGGAAGGTCTGGTTCCTCCGCCATTATTCGTCGGGACGAGGGGCGTTTAGGGGAGATTCGAGTTCCCATGAACAAGCCGGCACCGGCCCACGATGCTCAGATTGCCGTAAAAATCCTCCGCAAGGGGGGGGCCATCTGCGGCATTCGCATCACATGTCCTTGCGGGCGCCATGCGGAAGTGGATTTGGATTATCCGGCGACCGAAGCGGCACCTAAGCCGCCTGGAGGCGTCCGTTGAACCATCGCACGATCTGTTTGGGGCTTCTTTGTCGTCGGTTTGCGGCGGCGGGACTGCTTGGAATGCTGGTGGTGCAGGGGGCCAGTTGCACGACGGGGGTGAAGCGAGTCTTTAACCATGATTCGTATCGGCCGAACGAGCATTTTCGGGTTCAATTTCTGTTGCCGGATGGCATGGTGGAGCGCCCGGTGCCGGTCGAAAGCTTGTTGTTGCTGCCCCCCATTGGGTTCCAAACCGAGGAGCAGTCGCAACAGTGGATGTTGTCGATTTGGCAGGAGCTGCAGCAGAACTTGCCGGGCATTGTTCGGGCGCCGAGAAGTGATGGACCGTATGCGCCGTACATCCGCGCGGACAATCTCGTGATGGAAGACGGGCGAATTGACGGCAACGAATTGGAGCGAATCGGGCGAATGGCGGGGGCCTCGCACCTGTTGCTGATGCGCGTCATCAACTATCGGCCGTATCCTCCGCAGAGCATCATTATGGAATGGACCCTGTTGGATGTGAAAGAGCGGCGGCCGGTATTGATTCTGGCGGGCGGGTTGGATGCTTCCGAGCAGAAGGTGCTGGAGGCGGCCAACCGCTATGTGAGAAATCGGCGTTCCGACCCGGCTTCGGCGGGGAATATTGAAGTCCTCTTGCGTTCTCCCAGAGAATATAGCAGATTTGCGGCAGCGGAATCAGCGGATGCGTTGAAGTCGTGGGTGAGACCCTCGAGTGAAGTGTTTGTTCCACATTTAAGCTATTGACGGAAATGGACGAATAACAGATGTGTCGGAAGGTTGGTAGAATATGAATATAAATGATGTTTCCGTCCGATTACAACATGAGCGCAATCTTTCACGAATCAAGGCTTCCCAATCTGATGCGCAAGCGGGAGTTTCCCGGGAGCGTGGTGGCGTGAAAGATACGGCGCAAACGTCTGCACTGGCGAGGCTTGCTTCGGAAGCGGTTCGTCAGTTGCAGGAGGAACCGATCCGCGAGGAGAAGGTTTCTCAGTTCAAGTTCCTGGCCGACGATGATTCCAAATTCTCGGATGGCGCCATTGACGCCATTTTTTCTAGGATGTTTGCGATGTAAATGCTTTTGGGCGTTTCTTCCGCCCCAGTCTGACTCGTGCTCGCTAGCCGCCGGATGAAAGTCCGGCGGCATTTTTTGCCTTCGTGAATACGGGTTCCAATTTTTCCGGGAGATCCCGGTTGCGGGGAGGGGCTTCTCAGTCGCTCAAATGCATGTGAACGGGGGAGCCCGTTCCCTTCTGAATGCTGTGGCATCGGATCTGCTTATCTTATTGCGTAATCGAAACGGAGAATGCAATGAGTGATATGGATGTAGGATTGTGGGGGCAGGGGAAATGGTGGAATACCCGTTTCTGGCACTCCAATCAGCAGGCGTCCCAGAACGAAATGGCCGATGGTCTGCGGGCTGTTTTTAGCCGATCGACCGATCGAATGGACGCGATTGCTGAAAATCTCGCCAATGCCAGCACACCGGGCTATCGCTCGGCGTGCGTTCTGCCGAAGAATTTTGTGGGCGAGCTCAAGGGTCGCTTGGTGGGGCACCAGTGGCGGGTGGGGACCGACATGACACCGGGGGCGATTCGCCTGACGGATCGGGCGCTGGATTTTGCGTTGCAGGGTGATGGATTTTTCGTCGTTCGCTCCCCCCATGGCGAATTTCTCACCCGCAATGGCTCGTTTGAGGTGGGGCCGGACGGAACGCTCACGACCGCCAGCGGTCATGAGGTGCTCGGCGACAACGGCCAGCCGATCAAGATTCCGGAACAGGCTGGAAGCGAAAAGATTGAAGTGGGCGAGGACGGGATCATTTTTGCCGACGGTCAAGAAGTGGGTCAACTGCGGTTAGACCGCATTGCGAACGAAGAGCAGTTGCGCCGGATCGGGACGACGTTGTTCACCACGCCGGACGAAAACCGCCTGCCTGCCGAAGAAGCTCGGGTGGTGGGGCGGGCACTCGAAACCAGCAACAGCACGGTGTATCAGGAACTGGCCGATATGATGGTTCTCTCTCGCTCTGTGGAGGCTGCCCAGCGGGCGCAAAACGACGAATCGGAAGCCCAGAAGAAAATGATGGATGCGCTGGCCTAAGCGCAAAGGAAGGAAATCCGCTATGCAAAGAGCCCTATGGTCTGCCGTCACCGGAATGCGCGCCCAGGAAATGTCCCTGGACGTGATCTCCAACAATCTAGCCAACGTGAATACGGGTGGGTTTAAGAGTAGCCGCATTCGTTTTCAGGATCTCTTGTACGCCTCTTTGGTCACGCCCGGTGCGGCCAGCGCCAACGGGGAAGTGGGTGGCGTCCAAGTGGGACATGGTACGCGTGTGGCTGGCACCACCCGTACGCAAGAGCAGGGGGCGCTGATGGAAACGGGCAACACGATGGACTTCGCGATTGAAGGCGATGGATTTTTTGAAGTGACGCTGCCGGATGGAAAGACCGCCTACACGCGCGATGGGGCCTACACCATCAATGGCGCGGGTGAGGTGATCACGTCCGACGGTTATCGCGTTTCTGGATTCGACACCATCGATCCGGGAACCACGGAAGTTACGATTGCGCATGATGGCTCCTTCACGGCTGTTGTGAATGGCGTGTCGGTGACCAAGGGACGGGTGACCTTGGCGCGGTTTTTGAATCCGGAAGGATTGCGATCGTTGGGGCGTAATTTGTTTCAAGAAACGGAGGCGAGCGGCCCTGCCGAAACCGGATTGAATCCTGGCGAAAACGGCATGGGCGGCATTGCCCACCGCTATTTGGAGCGGTCGAACGTGAACACCGCCACAGAACTGGTGAACATGATCACGACGCAACGCGCGTATGAGGCCACCTCGAAGGCCATTCGCGCCAGTGACGAAATGCTGAACACGGCGAATCAATTGGCGAGGTAAGCCATGGAAACGGGACAGGGCATTCTTCAAGTTTCGCGCAGGACGTGGCGACCGCGTTGTCGCTTTGCGCTGGCGGCGATGTGTCTGTGGGCGGCGGTGTCGATGGCTCCGGCGCAGGTGTTGGAGCTCGAGCCCCGTGCCATCGTGTCGGGCGCTCGCATTCTGCTCCAGGACTTGGTGCGCGCCGGCACCAGCCTGCCGGATGGATGGGGAACGCGAAGCATTGCAGATGCACCGGCCCCTCGGGAGACCAAGGCTCTTTCCTTGGTCGAAGTGGCTCAGACCATGAATGCCTATGACGACATGAAGAATGTGGTGTTGCGCGGTCGGCCGATCATTCAGGTGAGCGTAAAGCACCAGACCGTGAATCTGGACCGGATTCAGCAGTCGGTGGATGATTATGTGCAGCGGCATGCCGAATGGAAAGGCCGCCGATTTGAAGTGGTTCCGGGCGACGTGGATATGCCGCAGGTGCCCGAGGGGCGGCAAGACCTTGTTGTCATTAACATCGAACCGGTGTCGGCGTCCGGCAAGACGTTGGCGGATGTGCGCGTGGTGGTGGACGGGCAAACCTTTGGCAAGGGAGTGCAGGTGGGGCTGACGGAGATGCGGCCGTATTGGAGTGCGACACGTCCATTGGCGCGCGGCGAAACGTTGACTTCCGATTCGGTGGAGCAGCGCTGGATTTCCGAGCAAGAGGCCAATCGGTATTATCCGGCCGATGTGGTCGTGGTGGGAATGGAATTGCGGCGGAGCTTGCAGGCGGGACAGTTGTTGGCGGCCGGTATGCTGGCGCAGCCCGTTTGCGCACGCCGGGGGGAAATGGTGCAAGTCCTGTCCCGTCGCGGCGGTTTGACGGTCAGCCTTCGTGCTCGTGCCCTATCGGATGGGCGACGAGATGAACATATTATGTGCGTGAACGAACAATCCGGGCGGAAGATGCAGGTTCGGTTGGTCCAGCCGCGCAGTGCCCTACTGGAAGATAATCCGGGAGACTCCAAAACATGAATACCACCTTGCGCATTGTGCTGTTGAGCGTCGCCTTTCTTCCTGCCTTTTCCATGGCCGGAACGGAGTGGCGCATGGCGACATCTCTCTATTCTGACGTGAAAGCCCGTGAAATTGGCGACATTGTCACGGTGATCATCGAAGAAAGTTCGGCTGTGAATCGCGAGGCTGCACAGCAGTCGGGCAAGAGCACGACGGGCGGGGGAAGCGCAAATTTCGGGCATCCCACCGTGACGACGGAGGATGAGGTGATTGGCGGTCCTTGGAGCAAGATCAATGTTCCGGAGTTCAGTTGGAACTTCAAGCATGACTTCACGGGTGGGGGAGAACTGAGCAGCAAAGAAGATTTCACGTCCACCATGAGCGCGCGAGTCTTGGATGTGTTGCCCAACGGGAATTTGTTGCTGGAAGGCCATCGCACGGTCCAGCTTCAGCAGGAAAAAGTTCAGGTCACGCTGACGGGAACCGTGCGGCCGAAAGATATCAGTAGCGACAACACGGTGTCTTCGTCGCGGCTGGCCGATGCCAGTATCCGCTATGACACCCAAGGGCCGCTGGTTCGCGACCAGCAGCGCGGCTTGTTTACCAAGATGGTCAACTGGTTGAACTTGTTCTGATTGGAATGGCAAAGGAAATGAGCGCCATGAACGCAAAACTGAAAAAAACCGCCATGACATGGCTTCTTCTGGCTGGAGTGGGTTGTGGATGGACGGAACCGATGGCCCATGCGCAAGAAACAGGAAAAAAAGAATCGCGGATCAAGGACATCGCCCGAATCGTGGGGTTGGATGATGTGGAACTCATCGGGTATGGACTGGTGGTTGGACTCAACGATAGCGGAGATGGCGACTTGACCATGAAGCGGCAAACCGTGGCCAATTTGCTGAATCAGTTTCAGATTACCGTTCCGGAAAAAGAGATTGATGGCAAGAACGTGGCCGCTGTCATGGTGACCGCGCGCTTGAACCCCTTTTATCATACGGGCGACCGGATTGACGTGAATGTGATGTCCATCGGGGATGCTGAATCCTTGGCCGGCGGCACGTTGCTGATGACGCCTCTGTTGGATCCGGATGGACAGGTGTGTGCTTTGGCGCAAGGGGCTTTGGCCGTTGGCGGTTTCAGCATTGGTCAAGGGCAGCCGGGTGGGCAGCAAGTCACTCGCAATACGCCGACATCCGGCCGTGTGCCGGAGGGGGGAACTCTCCGTGTGAATGATACGCGTGTCTGGACTCAGAATGGTCTGCTGACGCTTTCGTTGAACAATCCGGATTTCACAACAGCCACGCGTATTGCGGAAAGTTTGAATACAAGGTGGCCCGGTGTGGCGGGCACTCGCGATGCGGCCACGGTGCAGGTGCGCATTTCCGAGAGCGACATTCAGCGGGGTCGCATCGCCAATTTTGTGGCCGAGATCGAAATGGCCAAAGTCATCACGGATATGCAATCCAAGATTTTGTTGAGCGAGCGAACCGGAACGATTGTGATGGGTGGCGACATTCACATTCATCCGGCGGTGGTGGCGCACGGCAATCTAACGGTGTCGATCAAATCCACGCTGGGCGTGTCGCAGCCGTACGGCGCTTTCAGCCAGGGGCAAACGGTCGTGACCGAGGATGTGACCGCGCAGAACCAGTTGGAAGATGCCCGCGTGATGTTGTTGCCGGAGGTGACCACCATTCAATCCTTGGCGGATGTGCTGAACGAGATGGGTGGCACTCCGCAGGATTTGATTTCCATCCTGCAAGCCTTGCGTCGGTTGGGCGCCATTCAAGTCGAGATCGAAACCCTATAAGGAACCGCCATCATGGACATGGACAGCATTCAGACGCGGGATCTCATCGATCGGGGCCGCTCGTGGCGGGAGACCGAGAAGACCGAAAAGCCGAATCCGCAGCAGAAGAAGGAAGAGCTTCGGATGCGCGATGCGTGTGAACAGTTTGAAGGCATGTTGCTGGGCATCATGCTCAAGGAAGCGCTGAGCCAGGAGGCTACTGATACCGCAGGGGATGCCGCGGCCGGGTTCGATCAATTCCGCGAATTTTGTGTGGAGCAGGTGGCCACATCGGTTGCCAAGTCGTCTTCGACGGGCATTGCCGATCAGTTGTATGAACAGATGAGCCAACAGGGGAGGATTGCGCGATGAACCCAGACGAAACCCTCCGCCAGGAAGTGGTGCAAGAATTGAGCCGATTGGTGGACATCTCGTCCGACTTGCGTCAGGCCATGCTGTCTCGCGACCCGGAGAAGATTATGGAAGTGGCTGCCCGGAGCGAAAACGTGGGGATGTCTCCCGCCTTGCTGACCGCCCCCGCCGACGTGATGCAAGACGAAGAAATTGGAACGATGGCGCGCCGCTTGCGCCGTTTGCAGGAGTCCAACCGGTTGTTGGCTTCTGCCTTTCAGAAACTGTATCGACAAATTCTGCGGCCGGTTCATGCCGACGGGAATGACGATCCGGGATTGTATGGGCGCTCAGGCCTTCTGCAAACATCGGTCGCTAGTCCCCTCCTCATCCGGCAGATTGGATGACCGGCCATGTTCGACTCCATTCATAACGGTTGGACGATTGCCCGCAGCGCCTTGCTGACGCACCAAAATCGGCTGACGGTGGCGGCGAACAACATCGCCAATATCAACACGCCCGGCTATTCCCGTCGCGATGTCCTCTTGGCCACGGTGCAGGAAACGCCGTCCAGTATGCAGGAAGTTCGCACCTATTCCAACGGGGTGGGGGTGCGCGTGGCCGATGTGGTGCGGGCCCAAAATACGGTTCTTCAGAATCTTCTTCGCCAGCAAACGGGCGATGCCAACGGGCATCAGACGCGGGCCGATGCGCTTGCCAATCTGGAAAGCTTGTTGAATGCCGACAGTGGCAACTCGTTGGATAGTAGGCTGAGCGCCTTCTGGAATGCGTGGTCGGACCTTGCCAATCAAGCCGATAACATGGCGCTTCGTAATGTGGTGATTCAGCGCGGCGTGGATTTGGCGGCATCGTTTCAGGGGTTAGACAGCCGCGTCTCGATGTTCGAGGAGCAGGTGATTAGCGGAGTTCCGGGTAGCTTTACGGGACAGCTTCCGACCGATGTGGACCAGTTCAATCAATTGACTTCACAACTGCAGGATCTCAACGCCCGCATCAGCTATTCGATCTCCAGCTTTGATCCCAACGGCTTGAAAGATCAGCGGGAAACGCTTCTCTCGGACTTGGGCAAGCTGGCGAACGTTCAGGTTGGCGCGGACTATACGGTGACGCTAGACGGGCAAACGGTGGTGTCGGGGAATGGCGCGACCCGGTCTGAGCTTGTGGTGACCGGCGGCGGACCGCCGGCGACATTTGAGTTGGGCGGCGTGGCGGTGAGTATCACGTCGGGCGATTTGGGCGCGTGGTCGGATGTGCTCGATATTTCGGCGGGTATGCGCGACCGGCTCGACGCCTTGGCCGTGGATTTCATGAGTGCGGTGAATGGGATTCACAACAGTGACCGCAACCCGGCAGGCGATACCTACGACCTGAGCGGTGAACGCTGCAACTTGGATTTCTTTACAGGAACCAGCGCGAGCGACATCGCCGTGAATGCCCTGATTTATGATCCCGAAAATCCGTTGGACATGAATGGCGGACTTGTTGCAGCCGCCTCCAGTCGCCACGACGCGGGGCCGCCGCCGGTTCCCAACACGGGCGACGGGTCCATCGCGCTGCAAATATCGGATTTGGCCACGGCGGGGCGGGCGGCTCTCAATCAGGAGACCTTTGGCAACTACTTTACGACGGGCCTCACCTTGCTCGGCAGTCTGGTGCAGTCGGAACAGGCGATGGCGGAGGATGGCACCGCGATTGCTAATACACTGGAAGACGCTCTTCAATCCGAGGTGGGCGTCAACATGGACGAGGAGCTGATGAACATGCTGCAGGCCCAGCGGGCGTTCGAAGCTGCCGGGCGCGTGATGAAAACGATCGACGAATTGATGCAGACCCTTTTGCAATTATAGTTCCAACCTAGAGGAAATGGAGTTCCCATGAAGATCATGAGCAAAGACCGCAAGCCCGAATCTCGCGCAGATTTGGAAGCCAAGAAGAAGACGTCGGTGTTGAACTGCGTGCAGCAGACCGCCGAATGGCTTGAAATGTATGCACGGATTCTCCGGGATATGCGTCAATCTCCCACCTCACGTTAACGTCTTCCTGCGCCTTTGCGCAGGACCAACCCAGGACGGATGGTTATGGACATGCCGGTTCAAGCGGTGGTTGCCCTCCTTGAGGATGTGGTATATCCCAAAGGACAGTATGGTGAGAAAGCGTGTCGCGCGGGCGCCGAATTGCTTCGCACGCTATTCGGGATCGACGTGCACGATGCGTTGCGCGCCTATTATGTGCCCGGTGCAGAAGAGTTGGCCGTTCGGGCCGCTCTCGAAGAACAGTTTCATGAAATTGATCTGCGGCTCGTTGAAAAAACAGCGGCGGTGATGGCGGCGCACGCCGTGAGAATCGCCCCCTATGCGGATGCGGAGGAGGTCTTTTCCATTCTGCAGGGAATGGGGATTCCACTGGGCCTGATTGTCGATGGCCCGCCCCGTTCTCAGCGGCAACTGGTTCGCCACCTTAAGCTGGAGCGCACGTTTAAACAAATTGTGTATTCCGGCGAACTGCGCGGGGAGCAACCGTGGCTGGATGCCTTGGGGATTCTGGAGCTCCTCTTGGATTGTCCTCTCTGTTGCATGGCGTTGGTGTGTGCGCGGGGAGGGCAAGCCAAAATGGCCACCGGACGAGTGGGGCAGGTCTATCGCATCTTCCGCAATTCTCCCACCGGACACCGACAGTCGGCCAACCTGACGCTCTCCAACGTCATTCCCATGGTGAATCTATACGACTTGCCGGAGGCGCTGGGGCTTGTGGCCTGGCCGGAGTAGACAGAAGCTCTGCCGCAACGATCAACATTGCGCCTGGATTCTCTGTCGCATTTAACGACATGGGCGGAAAAGGGGCTCCGGAATCTAGGATGAATATTTTAATATCACATTCATAACTAATTGTGGGGTAATAAATAAGGAAGTAATCAATTCAAGAGTAGAAATAGTTGGCATGCTCCTTGCATTATAATTTCCACGGAAACGGCTCAACAGAGTGAAAGTGGAAAACTATGAAACTCAACTTGAACATGGGACAGGGGCTCGGCCAACAGCAACAACTGAATTTGGCGCCGCAACTGTTGCAATGGTTGCGCCTGTTACAGGCTCCTGCCCAGCACTTGGAGCAGATGGTACGTCATGAGCTGGAGATGAATCCGGCGTTGGAAGAGATTGAAGTCGAAGAAAAGAGCGAGGCCGAGGACGATTTCGAGGAAGAGGGCGGGGAAGAAGCGGGGGATGTCGAGGCGATTGACGAGCGGATGGAGGCGTTGGCCGAAATTGGTCGCGAGTGGGACAGCGATGAGGCGTCCACCTCTTCGGATGACATCGTGGCCAGTCAAGAGCGGATGGATTACCGCATGAGTATGCTGACCGAGGCCTCTTCCATGCGAGATCGCCTCAGCAAGCAGATTGCCGTTATGGGCCTCTCCGACGAAGTCAAGGCGGCTGCCGAACTCATCGTAGGTACGCTCGACAAGCGGGGATATCTGGATATTCCGCTGGAGACGCTCGCCGAAGAAAGTGGAATGGCCTTGGAGTCTCTGACTGCGGCGTTGGGATGGGTGCAGAATTGCGAGCCGGCCGGAGTCGGTGCGCGCGATCTGCAAGAATGCCTATTGCTTCAATTGTCCGGAACTGATTCGGAAACCCTGTTGGCTCGTCTCATTGTCGAGCAGCAGATTGAATCCGTGGCGCAGAACCGCCTGGAAGCGATTGCTGACCACATCGATGCGGAACTGGAAGATGTTCAAGAAGCCGTTCGGCTCATCCGGACCTTGAATCCCTATCCCGGCCAAGCGATCGAGTCGGATGAACCCGTTTGCACCGTAACTCCCGACGTCATCATTCGTCAAAATGAAGAAGGCGAATTTGAAATTGAAGTCGTGGAACGCAATGTCCCTCGCCTGCGCATCAGCCACTCCTGCCGGGCCATGATTGAGAAAGGGAACCTGTCCCGCGCCGATCTCGCCTATGTGCGCAACCGGATTCGCTCGGCTCTGTTTGTGATCGAAGGTCTACGCAAGCGCGAGGCCACGATGCGTCGCATCACCGAAGAAATCATTCGCATTCAGCACAATTTCTTGCGCGATGAAAAACAGGAGATTCGCCCGTTGACCATGGCCAAAGTGGCTGCGATCATTGGGGTGCACGACACCACCGTCAGCCGCGCCTTGGCCGACAAGTATATCGAAACTCCAGTGGGTGTGTTCCCCATGCGCCACTTTTTCCAAGCGGGATATCAATGCGAAGACGGATCTGCCCTGACCCCCGACATGGTTCGTCAACGCATCCATAGCATCATTCAGGCCGAAAATCCGGCGGAGCCGATCAAGGATGAGGACATTGCCGAAGTCCTGAAGAAAGACGGCGTTCCGGTGGCCCGCCGCACCGTGGCCAAGTACCGCGTGGAGCTGGGCGTGGGTTCTTCCAAAGAGCGCGCACAGCATGGTTCGTTCCGGGCCACGCCAGCTCTTGCACATGCCCCTGTGGCGATTGAGGCACACGAAGAAGAACTCGTGTACGCCTAAACGGTGGACCCCGCATTTTTCCACACTGTGGAAAATAATTTTCCACACTATGGAAAATCGTCGATGGCCTGCTCCCGACGACAGAATTCAGGATGATTGGTGAATTCTGGGGTATAAAAAATCCTGCCGCAGGGGCGGCAGGATGGTCAGGAAGGATCTGACAATTAGAAGCCGAATTTGACGCCGGCGTTGACGGAAAGTCCGTCGAGGGAATATTTTTCTTGGACGTCGGAGCCGCGCCATTCGAATTCGTCTTCTTCGCTGACGAGGTTATATTTGGCTTCGCCGAAAACGGTGGCATTGCCGAAAACGAGGTTCAGGCCGGCGAGGGCGAAGTATCCCACGCTGTCCTTGGAGGTGGCGTCGTCCCAGACGTCGTTGGAATCCCAGTCGAGATTCTTGACGTAATAGCCGACTCCTGCGCCGATGTAGGGCTTGAGCATTTCGCTGACTTCGAGGGTCCACGAGGCGACAGCTTCGAGCGGGATGACATCCATCTGGACGTCATTGTCGCTGAAGAGATCGGTGCTGAGATAGGAGGCGCGCGCTTCGATTCCAAATCCCGCTCCAATTTCGGCACCGAGCTTGATGCCGCCGCCATAGAGGGCGTCATAGTCTTTGCTATCCCACCAGGTTCCAAAAACACCAATGCCAGCTTGAGCGGCGGGGAGAATCAAGAGAAACAGAGCCACAAGAACCATCCACTTTTTCATTGTCAGCACTCCTTGTTTAATTGCACAGACCACGGAGGGATTTATACGAGTATCGCATAAATCCATGCAAGGAAAATAGACGAACAGGAGTGCTTTCTCTATAGGGTGAAACCCCACCTGGGGAATCCATCAAAATCCTAACTTAATGCCGGCGTTGAGGGAGAGACCGTCGAGGGAGTTTTGGGCTTCGACGTCGGAGCCGCGCCAGTGGAGGTCTTCGTCGGTGCCGACCAGATTGTATTTGGCTTCGGCGAAAAGCGAGAGGGGGCCAAGATAGAGATTGAGACCGGCAAGGCCGAAGTAGCCGGCGACTTTTTCGGAGCTGTCCCATGTGTCGGTGTCGTCGTATTCGGCATCCTTCATATAGTAGCCGATGCCGCCGCCGAGGTAGGGGGCAAGATGTTGACCAAGGGGAAAGCGCCACGTGAGGGCGGCTTCCAGTGGGATGAGGGTGGTGGAAATCACTTCATCCTTTTTGGATTCCACAAAAGAGGCGCGGCCTTCCAGACCCAGGTTGCTGAACAGGTTCCATCCGAGTCGAACGCCGTAGCCGGTCAATGTGCCAAAGTCCTTGCTGTCCCAGCGGGAGGCAAAGACGCCGATCCCCGCGTAGGGGGTGCTGACCAGATCCGCCGCAGCTTTGGTTCCGATGGTGGAGGCGGTTGAGGCCACGAGCAAGCTGGCATCGCCGCGGGAGCTTGGCGCGGCGGCGAGAGCGAGAAGGGAAACTCCTGCGACGATGAGGCGTTTCATGCGATTAACGAATGGGGCAGGCGCCGCCAGCGCAATCGTTGCCCATGTCGACGGCGTCTTCGGATTGGGCGTGAACTTTTTCGAGGTCGAAGGGTTTGAGTTGAGCCAGATAGGCATCGAACACCGCTTTCGAGACGGGCTGTTGGGGCAGATAGGGGAAGCCGAGGTCGGCGGCGGTCTTGAGGGGATCGGCGCGAAGGAGGAAGGAAACGCCGACATAGTGATCCCAATATTGCAGAAGCCATTCGATGATGGCGTCCACTTCAGAGGGGTCGTAGCTGACGGTAATGGAGCAGTTTTGCTCGACATAATTATCCATGAGAAGCTTGTAGCGTTCGAGCTGATCGATGGCGGTTTCCAGATTCACTTCGAGCTCGCCGACTTTGTCGAAATCTACGTCGTCCCACGAGACGGGGAGAGTGATGACCCAGTCGCCGGTGCCGTTGGGGTGGGGGATCATCTTGTATCCGCATTCGCGCAGGACGTTGACGAGCGGGTCGTGCTTGACGAAGGTGACGTTGTTGAAAATGTAGCGAGCGAGGGGCTTGTGGGCGCCCTCGGTGGTATCGTAGCACTTGGAAATCGTGCCTTCAGGTTTGAGTGTGGTGACGTTCTTGGGGCGGGGAAGGCCGAGCTCATCGGCCATGCTGTAGGCTCCCATGATGGCGGCATTGCGGAGGAGACGCAGTTCGTAGGGGCCGAGGTCGGGGCGGCGAACAACGCCGGTGAGGGAGACGCCGCACAGATGCAGGAAGTCGTTGTTCTCGTGCCACGAGTGTTGAAGGATGCCGTCCTTGAGTTGGACGCACGTTTGGCGATAGTTGGCCCGCGCGATGACGGTGATGGCCCGGTGCATGCCGCTGGGGTTGTCTTTGAACTTGGCGAGGTCGACGGTGGTGAGATTGCAGAAGGCGCGGTTGCCGAGGAGGATTTCGGCGCAGGGATTCACGCCGGAGAACCACGGCGCACGGTTGAGGGCGGCGGCACCGTTGATGAAGCCGGGCTCCGAGCCGCCAGCGGCCAGCATAAGGTCGAAGATGCCGCGCAATTCGGCGCGCGTGGGCTTGTCGTAGAAGACGAGGGAGTTGTTGGATTGGCCGCGCTGGGGCTGACCTTTGCTCCAATAATCTTTTTTGCAGACGGCGAATTCCTGCCACTCGGGGGAGCCATATTCGAAGAGGCTGATTTCGGCGGAGCGGCGTGTACTCAGAATGGTGCCGAGCCAATTGCAGATGTCGTGAATGTCCATCTTGCGCAGGAGCTGACCGGCGCGTCGGTTCATGATTTCGGCAATGGCGCGATAGGCCACCGAAATGGTTTCGTCACCTTGGCTGATCCAGCCGTAGCCGGTGAGGCGTTCGCCGGCGGGGCGGATTTCCGAGAAGTCGAGGATGAGCTTGCTGGCGGCATATTTTCCAGAGAGCAATTTGCCGACGGACTTGGCCCAACCTTCAGCGGAGTCGCCCACGCTGATGGTCCAGATTTTGGTCTCGGGGTCCCACGTTTCGAGATTGTGGTCACGTCCGCCTTTGGCGGTGCGGGTGGAGCGGATGAGCTGGATGTCGAGGATGGGCTGGGTGAAGCCGCTGATGCCGCCGGACTTGGGTGTGACACCGACGCCGCACCCTTGGAGAAGAAGCCAAAGGGCATCGACCATGTCGTCGACGGTTTGAATTTCGAGGTGAGCGCAATTGAATTGGCAGGCTTCTTTCTCCCGGGAGATCTCGGTTCCACCCAGCCAGAGGGTGCGACCGGCAACACCCACTTTGCGGGCGAGGAGGAGACTTCGCAATTCATCCAGCTCGGCCTCTTGCGTCTTGTTCAGTGCACGACGCATTTGTCGTTTCCACAACCAGCGCTGGTGTTCGATGACGCGATCAATGGTTTGCGCCCAACTTTCGAAGGCGGTGCCTTCTTCGTTCAGCACACGGTTATAGGTGCGGCGGGTGAGAATCTGGGCGCGTAGGGATGGCTGATAGGTGGACATGGGACTCTCCAAAAAAGGGGTTGAAAACTGAGTGAATCCTAGGACAAAAATGGGGGGGGTGCCAGACGAAGTTTATGAGGGGGGAGTAAATTTTGCGATCTGTTCGCCAGAGAGCATTTTGCGAAATTGTCGCCAGCCTCGGAAGTTTCCGTGTTGGGTTGGAAATATCCAAGAATCGTGGTTTTCAGAGTTGCTCAAACGGTCTGGTGTGGCTTGATGTTCCATGGGCGAGGCGTGCAGAGGGTGGGGTGGACCGTTGGGATCGCCTGCGAGTTTGGCAAAGGTTTCGAGGTCCTTGGTCACGTTGGGGGTGGTTCCATCGTGATTGAGATAGGATACGCGCGCACAACGGGCGGCAGAGCATTGGCGGGCTGTTTCAATTCCGAGGAATTCCGTTTCACCACGAGTCACAAAGGGCAGATGCCACTGGTCGGGTTCGAGGGGACTGGGTTGGCTGCCCATGAGGGCCATAAACATTTGTTTGCCGAGTTCTTGTATTTCGGGCTGTGCGTCGGGATGCCAGCGCACGCCAAAGAAGTTGTCGAACGAGGTGGCCGAAACCAGAACGGAGATGGAGGTGAACCATTCGAGGGGCCGATTGGCCCACTGTTTATGTAGGCCAATTTCTGCGAGCTGGGCCACGCCTTCGGCGCAGGCGTCGGCCATGCGGTCCCAGATGGTTTTCGCCTTGGTGGCCTGCTCATCGGAGAGATGCCCACCTGACTGCATGCCGGGTATATTGGTGCCCCACCAAAGCGGGTATTCCCGTTCCAACGCACCCAGACGGCGAGAGGGAACGGCGCGTGAACTGCTGGCGTTTCGAGAAAATAGGCGGTGCGTCATGAATTCGGCGTGAATCCAGCGTGGATATTTCAGGGCCAGCGTGGTCAGGCGGATGCCCTGTGGCGAAAGGCTGTCGGCGATGATTTTGGCTTCGATACTCATGGGGGGGACTATCCAATATTCAATAATCAATAATCAATATTCAATATCCAGGACTGCGAACTTGGAACTTGGGAAGACGGCCATGCCGCGCAGGGTACTGTCCTTTGAGATGTAGCCCTGTACGATCCAGCGGCCAGCTTCGTCCTGGCGATCCCCCTGGATGAAGTCCAGCGGTTGCAGGCCTGAAGACAAAGTGCCAGATTCATCGATGAGCGATGTGTATCCGCCCTTGTGGCGCATGCAGGTGAACCCCATTTGTTCCAAGGCGGATACCAAGGCGTCCGGCATGGTTTCACGGTAGGATGCAAGTTGGAGCAGGGGTTTCCAATCCACGGCGGTGGCCTTTACCGGAATCGGGTTGTCGAATTCACCGAAGCCCCATTCGTCGTACTCGGAGGTGTTGAGAAGGGGCGGCGATGGCGGCGCGGGTATTTCTTTGCGGAGCAGGCGGCGGCCATCCGGCAGGAACAACACCGGACCCGAATGCTCCATGGTAAAGCGCAACCCGGCACGTGCGCAAATCAGATCAAAGGCCTGCAACATGTTCAAGTGCTGGCCGTTGAAGCTGAACGGCGGAATTTCCAGAGACGTTCCGTCCGCGGTCTCGAAGACATGGATCGTGCGTGGGGGTTCCACCGCGTGGGGATGAATCAGGCCGAGGGGGGATCGGTCATCGGGATCGGCCACCGTGGCTGCTTCGAACAAGAAATTCAGGACATCCATGGCATTGGCCTCGCGGAACTCGACCGCGGGAATGATGATGCGTTCCATCCTTTGGAGAAGTGTTGTGGGCGCATCATTCGTCTGGGCGCCGCCGGGGAGGGCGAGTGCGAAAAGGACGGCAATGGCAGGGATTCTCATGGGGCGATCCTAGCCCGAAAGGGTGATGGGTGAAAGCCCTTTTCCCAACCGGATTCATCCGTGGCGCAAGGCCCCAGAGGGGTATGGGGGGCTGTTCACTTGGAAATTGGATATTGAATATTGGTTATTGGATATTGAGATTTAGGGGGCGGGAGATGCCTTGGCGAAGGGCGGGTAGGGTTTCGTCGCGGAGGGTGCCGGTGAGATCAAAGAGCATGAAGCCGGGGCAACCAGCTTGTCGCAGGATTGCAATTTGGTGAATCACTTGCGCGGGGTCGAGGCGCGATTCATCGGCGGTGACGCCGATGCCGGGGAAGATGCGTCCGGTGGCTCCTGGCAAGGAGACTTGCGTGCGGACGAGGTTGGCGAATTCGGCGGGCGATTCGGTGTAGTTCATGGGGGTGAGAAAATCGACAGTGCCCGCCTTTAGCCAATCGGGCCAATATTGGGCGATGTTGCCGCCATCGGGCGCAGCGGAGCCATAGACGGCGGCAGAGAGTTTGACGCTTGGATTTGCCTTGCGGAGCGTGGCGCGAATGTCGCGGACAAGAGCGGTGATATCGGCGGTGCGCCAGCGGCGGAATTCGCTGTTGCGAGCACCGCCAACGAGAACTTCGGCGGGCCACGATTTACATTTCTTTTTGGTGTCGGATTCGAAGCGGGAACGAGTGGTGGAGGAATAGCAACTTTGGGAGTCGGGCAGGCGAATGTAGTCCAAGTGGATGCCATCGATGCCGGGATATTTTTTGGCGATTTCGTCCACCACGGCCAGCACGAGTGCGCGGTTGGCGGGATGGTGAGGGCTGAGCCAAGGGCGCGTGGCTCCGGTGTCGGAAATTTGCAGGCGGCCTTCTTTTTTCATGCGCGCAACAAAGTCATCGGGGGCGCCATCGAGCTTCCAGAGAACCATCCAAATGTGTGTTTCAAGCCGGTTGGCTTTGGCGGCGGCGAGGGCGGACGTGATTTGGTCGCCGTAGAGACGCAGCGTGGTGGAGGAGGGCAAAAATTGGGAAGGATAGTGGGCGCAACCGCCCCAGACCATGTTGGGAAAAATGGCGGTGACGCCGCTGGAGGCGAGCGTGGCGGCGGTGGATTTCCAATCGCCGGGAACAAGTCCGGTGCCATCGTGGTCCCACACGCCAATGAATTCGCCGGGGCGCGGCACCTGCACGGAGGCATCGGCGCGGAGCAGAAGCTGACGTTGGCGGCGGGCGAGCAGAAGGGCCTCCTTCGGGCGTCCGCCGGCCATGGCGGCGCTGATTCTCGCGGAAAGGGAGGATGCTTCGTCGATCATGGCGCGGGTTTCGAGCGGGCGGGCGGCGGCGGGCAATTGCCGATAGAGTTCGCCGACGGCGTTGGCCAATCCGCTATAGGCATTGATTCGACCCGCTTCTTGAATGGCGCGAAGAGCGGCGGGTGTCCAGAGGGAGGTGTCGAGATGCGCGCAGAGGGAAACGAGCATTTCTTTTTTGGGCTGAACGTCGTCGCTGAGCAGAATGTGCGACATCCAAAAGCCGCGCGGGGAAACCACGATGGCGGGCTCCGGTTGGCGGCCACCGCGGGCATTTTCCCAGAATGCGACGATGCGCGAGCCCGCGCCTGCCGGAAGCGCAGGCATCAAGTTGGGCGAATTCTGCCAGATGCGCGGCGAGACGAGCCACGTGCCGGGGTCCTCGAACACGATGGATCGCCAGCGGTCGGGGCGCTCGGCTTTGACATAGGGGCCGAGCTTGAAGCCCATGGCGGTGGCGAGCGCGGGGGACGCACCGTAGAAGACGCCGAGCTTGCCACCGCGCGCGAGAAATGAGGTCAGCGCTTTGAGTTCGGCGGGCGTTGGGTTGGGATTATACGGCAACAGAGCGGCGGTGGCTTTGGAGAGCGCGCCTTTGGCGACATCGTCATCGGTGAGGATGGAGTGTCCGATGCCGGCCTCGATGAGGAGTTGACTGACGCGATCGGTGGTTTTACTGGCGACGGCGCGGGAAGCGGCATCGGGGCAGGAGGTGGTGGCGCGGACGACGACTAGCGAGCCTTCGACGGTGGAGAGGCGGTGCAAAACGAGCGCGATGTCGCGCGGGTTACCGCCTTTCCATGGCGAGATGCGGATGCTGCTGATCTTATTCCAGCCGGCGGGGTTGTCTTCGGGGGTGAAATCGCTTTTGGAAAAAACGACGGTCTGCGCGCCCGAGCGGGTGAGAGGCTTGTTGCAGACATACCAGCCGTTGCCGCTCTTGAAGTAGAGGCCCAGCGCGCGCATTGCATCGGGCATGGGGCAGGAAAGGTTCAGCTCGAAGGCAACGGCCGCCGAGAGATCGAACGCAACGGCCTTATCCCATGCGAATCGGTCGCGCCCCGTGGAGAAGGGTGCGGGGAAGGCGAGGCCATCGGGCGCAGTGGCCACAGCAGGCGATTGAAGAAACGCCTTCCACGCCGCGGCGCTCGTGGGAATAAATGATTCCACCACCCGCGCGGCGGGGGCGGCGGCGGGAAGGGCAAGCCAGAGCGCGAGAAAAAGTTTTCCACAGTATGGAAAACTTTTTCGCGATTTTTCCACACAATGGAAAAAATGTTTCCACAGTGTGGAAAACGCTGGTGCGAGGCTCATGCGGCGAGTTCCCGCAGAGGGGTCAGATGTTCGCGTGCTGGTTGCGGCGGATGATTTGGTAGCCTTGGATGAGCTCGGCGATGGCGCGCTGGATGCTCACTTGGGGCTTGTAGCCGGTGGCTTCGAGCTTGTCGTTGCTGACGATGTAGTTGCGCTGGTCGGGGTCTTTGCCGACGGCGGCTTCCATGATGGTGAAGTCAGGAATTTGTTTTTGGATTTCCAGGCAGAGTTCCATCTTGGAAAGATTGGCGTCGGAGAGGCCGACGTTGTAGGGTTGGCCTTTCATGACGTCGAAGTGATCCAAGGCGTGGCAGAAGGCGCGGGCGACGTCGCGGACGTGGATGTAGTTGCGTTTGAAGTGGGCTTCGAAGAGGACGACGAAGCGGTCGGTGACGGCGCGATAGGTGAAGTCGTTGACGAGAAGGTCGAGGCGCATGCGGGGGCTGACGCCGCAGACGGTGGCGAGACGGAGCGAGATGGCGCCGGCTTCGAGAAGGGCTTGTTCGAGTTCGACTTTGAGAACGCCGTAGAGGGAGACGGGATTCATGGGCGTTTCTTCTGTGCAGAAGACGCCGGCTTGTCCGATGCCGTAGCCGCTGTTGGTGGTGGGGGAGATGAAGCGCTGGTCCTTGGAGGCGTTCTTGAGAAGCCAGACAATGGCGTCGAGGTTGATGGAACGCGCTTCGAGGGGCTTTTGGGCGCAGAGGGGGGCGCCGACAAGACAGGCGAGGGGCATGATGACGTCGGCTTTTTTGAGGAGCGGCAGCATGAGGCGTTCATCGCGCACGTCGCCACGAATGACGGTGAAGTTTTCGTTGGCGCAACAGTCGAGGAGCGAGGTTTGGCCGTAGAGGAAGCTGTCGACGACGGTGACGGAGCAGCCGCGGGCAAGGAGGGTGGGAGCGAGGATGGAGCCGATGTAGCCGGCGCCGCCGGTGATCAAGATGCGGGGGTTATTTTTCATGGGTGAAAACCTACTGGATTTTGGGGTTATGGGCAAGTGAGGAGGAGACGGTGGCCTATTCGGTGGTGGCGTCATTCATGGCGTAGAGGTAACGTTTGATTTTGCCGGTGGAGGTTTTGTTGAACTCTTCCCAGCGGATTTGAATGCGGCGAGGGTGTTTGTAGTCGGCGAGGGCGGCGACCTGCTTTTTGACTTCGGCGCGGAGACGGGCTTCGATTTCTTTTTCGCTTAATTTTCGTTTTTCGGAGGCTTCAAGGGAGGCCAATCCTTCTTCATCGGGGACGACGATCACGCCGACTTGTTCGCCGACGGCTTCTCCGGGGGGGCGGTAGCCAAGGACGACGGATTCGAGGATGAGGGGGGATTGGTTGATTTGTTGCTCAACCTCTTCGGGATAAATGTTTTTGCCTTCGCGGTTGACGATGAGGGCTTTTTTGCGGCCGGTGATGAAGACGTAGTTGTCGGCGTCGATGTAGCCGAGGTCGCCGGTGAGGAACCATCCCTCGCGGAAGACGTCTTCGGTGGCGGCGGGATTGTTGTAGTAGCCTTTCATGATGTTGTCGCCTTTGGCGGCGAGCTCGCCGACGCCTTCGGAGTTGGCGTTGAATACGCACATTTCAACGAAGGGTAGGACTTTGCCGCAGGAGCCGGGGCGGATGGGGGCGTCGATGGGGGTGAGGGAGAGGACGGGGGAGCATTCGGTGATGCCATAGCCTTCGCGGGCCACAAGGCCGAGTTCTTCAAGGCCAGCGAGCATCTTGGGATCGGCGGGAGCTCCGCCGGAAATCATGAGACGGACGCGGCCACCGAGCTTTTCCATGATTCCTTTGCGGACGGGGCTGCGGATGCCAAGAGTCCAGAGGGTATTGGCGAGGCGGTTGGATTTGATGCCGGCGACGAGTTTGTTGTAGACCTTTTCGAGGAGCAGAGGAACCGCCGGGATGATGCTGGGAGAGGTTTCGCGGATGTTGTCGCCGACGGTGCGAAGGCTTTCGACAAAGCTCATCTGAACGCCCGAGGCAATGGGGGTGACGAGGCAGGCGGTGAAGGCAAAGGAGTGGTGAAGGGGGAGGATGACCATGAAGTTGTCATCGGGGCGGATTTCAATGGCCGCATCGATGGATTTGAAGTTGGCGGTGAAGTTGCCGTGGGTGAGCATGGCCCCCTTCTGGCGGCCGGTGGTGCCGGAGGTGTAGATGAAGGAGGCGATGTCGGACTCCTTGGGATGATAGCGGTCATAGGCGGCACCATGGCCTTCGGCCTGAGTTTTCGAGTTGGCTAGAATTTGGTCGAAGTCGTGCAATTGAATGCCGCGGGTTTTGTCCGCGTTCAGTTCGGGCTTGCGTGAGCCGAACAGAATGACATGGCGCAGGTTGGGGCAGCGACTGGTCAGGTCGAGGATGCGGACTTCGGAGGCGGAATCCATCAGCAGGACGGAGGCGGCGGAGTCGGAGAGAATGTGGATGACTTCTTGTTCCTGAAGCTTGACATCGATGGGGACGGCGGTGGCGGCGAGGCCGGTGATGGCGTAGTGGATGGCGCACCAGTCGGGAGAATTGGCACCTAAAAGTGCGACGCGGTCGCCGGGGCGAACATGGCCCACGCGAGCGAGGGATTCTGCGACATTGCGGACGCGAGCGAGGAATTGGCGATAGGTGAGCGTGGTCCATTCACCGTCTTTTTTGAATTTCATCAAGACGTTGGCACCATATTTTTGCGCCGAATGGTCAAGCGTTTCTTTTAATGTCATGTTCGGTCTCCATCAGGGGCGCGAACGCCCAGGTTCATTGGGTTTTGTATACGGCCGGGGCGGATGGGAAATCTCCGCCACGGGTTGGGCCATTCCGAGGGGCAATGGTAAAGGGGGGGAATCATATCAGAAGCGGATTCCCCCGCAAGGGAAAGGAAAGGGGATTTTTGAAAGGGGCGAAGAGGAGAAGAAGTGAAAGGGAAAAGAGTTTTTGCCACAGAGGACGCAGGGGAGGAAGGAGAAGAGATGGAGGTCTCTCGCCAAGAGCAAAACGGTGCGTCAACATGGGGATGGAAACTGCGACGGAGGGGCAACAGGAGGCAATAAAACGCAGGCGGCAAAATGGATATTGTTTTATAAAACACGAGCCGTTTTTTGTGAGCAGGTGGCGGATGGAAAAGGGATATTGTTTTATAAAACAGTATCCCTGACTTTTTGTAGTGGGGATGTGATGAGGGGGACGAAAAAGGGGAATAAAAAGGCCGCCGGGGAAACCCGGCGGCCGTTGGGAGAAAGACGGGCTACTTCTTTTCGCCCTTTTCGGCCATGGCGGCCTTGCGGGAGAGGCGGACTTTGCCGTTGTCTTCCACGCTGAGCACTTTAACCCAGATTTCCTCGCCCATCTTGACGACGTCTTCCGTGCGGTTGACGCGGAAGTCGGCGAGTTCGCTGATGTGGACAAGTCCTTCCTGGCCGGGGAGGAATTCGGCGAAGCAGCCGAAGTCCTTGATGCCGGTGACGGTGGCGCGATAGATCTTGCCCACCTCGGCTTCGGCGGTGAGGGCTTGCACTTCGCGCAGGGCGGCATCCAGACTCTCCTTGTTGTTGGAGAAGATGGAGACCTTGCCGGAGTTGTCGTCGTCGATGTCGATCTGGGCACCCGTGGTATCGACGATGCGGCGAATGTTCTTGCCGCCGGGGCCGATGAGGGCGCCAATCTTTTCGGGGTTGATTTGGACGACCACGATGCGCGGGGCGTAAGGAGAAAGATCGGCGCGCGGAGCGGGCAGGGTGGCCAGCATGGTGTCGAGAATCTTCTGACGTGCGATGTGGGCGCGATCAAAAGCGCCCGCGACGAGATCCCAGTCGAGGCCGCGAATCTTCAGGTCGACTTGGAAGCCGGTGATGCCATCGCGAGTGCCGGCGACCTTGAAGTCCATGTCGCCGCAATGATCTTCGGCACCGAGGATGTCGGTCAACAGGACGGGCTTGTGGCCTTCGCCGGTGACGAGGCCGATGGAGATGCCTGCGACGGGCTTCTTCATGGGCACACCGGCATCCATGAGGGCGAGGGTGCCTGCACAGACGGACGCCATCGAGGAGGAGCCATTGGAGCCCATGATCTCGGAGACGACGCGCACGGTGTAGGGATACTCTTTGGGCACCATCGGTTCGATGGAGCGCTCGGCGAGGGCGCCGTGGCCGATTTCGCGGCGGTTGAGGCCGCCGAGGCGTTTGACTTCGCCGGTGGAGTAGGGCGGGAAGTTGTAGTGGAGGGTGAATCGCTTGGATGTGTCACCACCGGTGAGCCCGTCCATTTCCTGCTCATCCTGGCCTGTGCCGAGGGTGGCGATGGCCATGGCTTGGGTTTCGCCACGGGAGAACAGGGAGGAACCGTGTACGCGGGGGAGGAGTCCCACATCGGCAATGAGGGGGCGGAGCTGATCCATGGCGCGACCGTCCATGCGCTTGCCCTTGACGAGGACGCCTTTGCGGACGAGGTCAATTTCGACGGCGTCGAAAAGTTGTTTGAAGCGGTTCTCGGTCATGAGTTCTTCACCGAAGGCTTCCTTCATCTTGGCGAAGGAGGCATCAAAGACGGCGCGCATCTTGGTCTGGCGTTCGAGTTTTTTGACAGTGAAGAGAGCGTCTTCGAGGTCGGTGCCGACTATTTCGCGCAACTTGGCGAGTTGGCCGGGATCTTGACCCTTTTCAGAGAAGGTCTTGGGAGCCAGACCCATTTTGGCGCGCAATTCGGTTTGGGCGTCGCAGATTTTGACGACGGCTTCGTGACCAAACTTCATGGCGGCGACCATGTCGGCATTGTTGATTTCGAGGGCGGAGCCTTCGATCATCATGGGCAGGTCACGGCGGCCGACATATACGAGATCGAGGTCGGAGACCTTGAGCTGCGTGTGGGTGGGGTTAAGGACCAGTTTGCCTTCGACGCGACCGACGCGGACAGCGCCCAAGGGGCCGAGGAAGGGCAATTCGCTGAGCATGAGCGCGGCGGAGGCGGCATTGATACTAAGCACATCGCTCTCGTTTTCACCATCGACGGTCATGAGAGCGTTGTTGATCTGAACGTCATTGAAGAACCCTTCGGCGAAGAGGGGTCGAATGGGGCGATCGGTGACGCGGGCGGTGAGGATTTCCTTCTCGGTGGGGCGACCTTCGCGCTTGAAGTAGCCGCCGGGGAAACGGCCGGCCGCATAGAAACGCTCGCGGTATTCCACTTGGAGAGGGAAGAAATCGATGCCTTCGCGGGGTTTGGCAGTGGTGGTGACGGCGGAGAAGACCATGGTCTCTCCGAGTTGACAGGTGGCCTGTCCGGCCGCTTGGCGGGCCAGCAGGCCCGTTTCGAATGTCATCGTCTTGTCGCCCAATACGACGCTGACGGATGTAGTATTTTTCATTTTCTTTCCTTCTTCTTTGCTTGCTTCTTCGCTTCTTCTTTTGGCTTATGAATTCGGTACGCACAAAGGCGCGTCGCGGCGGATATCCGACGCGGCACGATGTAAGGAAAGAGAAAAACTCGTCCGTCCACGGCCGCAAAGGGCCGCCAGCAAAAGGGGGCGATGCCTTCCCCCGGGTGGGGGGAGGGCCCCCTGGGGACTAGCGGCGCAGGCCGAGGCGCTCGATGAGTTTTTGGTAGCGAGCGAGGTCTTCGCTTCGGAGATAATCCAGCAGGCGACGACGCTGGCTGACCATCACGATCAGACCACGGCGCGAGTTGTGGTCGCCCTTGTGGGATTGGAGATGCCCGGTCAGGTCCGAAATCCGTTTGGTCAACAGGGCAACCTGGACCTCCACGGAACCGGTGTCCTTCTCGTGCTGCTGATATTCTTGTTTGATCGCGGCTTTGACTGAGCTATCCATCATAATTGCTTAATCCAACTTTACGGCTTCTGATTTCTTACGGTTGTTTGAAGCGCGGACTATACGGGTGGAAGAAAGGGCATGCAAGGCCAAATTTCGGGCGGTCGCTTCTCTCGGAGGATAGTCTATTTGAAGCAAATGCGGGAGATGAGGGCGTTGAAGTCCTCTTCTCCGCTAAGCAACTCGATTTCGACGCGGAGAAAATAGAGGGGAATGTCGCGACGTTCGATCCAAGGGAAGCGGACGGCATCTTTTTCGGTGGTGACAATGGCGGTGGCACCGCTGTCGCGGCTGGTATTGATCATGTCGAGAATTTCCTGCTGGGTATAGCGATGGTGGTCGGCGAACCGCTTGCGGTGAACCAGATTGCCGCCGAGGCGTTCAATGGATTCCTCGAATCCGCGGGGGGCGGCAATGCCCGAGATGGCGGCCACTTTTTGGCCTTGGAGGAAATCGAGCGGTTTTCGTTCGCCGGTGAAGACGTCCTGAAAGTGGCGGGGTGTGTGGCGGCATTCGGCAATTTCGGCTTTGTCGTTCAGGGCGCGGATCTGTTGGCGTAGCTCGGGGGATCCGTCGCCGGTGGATTTGGTGATGAAGATGAAGGTGGCGCGGCTGAGGTGGCGGACGGATTCGCGGAGCAGGCCGCGGGGTAGGACGTACCCGTTGTCGAAGGGGTTGGTGCGGTCGACGAGGACGATGTCGACGCGGTGCTTGAGGCGCAGATATTGAAAGCCATCATCGAGGATGAGCGTGTCGCAACCGAGTTTTTGGATGGCGTAGCGGCCGGATTTGACGCGGTCTTTGTCGACAATGACGCA
>CAZYGH010000007.1:0-49799 GCA_964647595.1 uncultured Verrucomicrobiota bacterium | reverse complement strand
GGGAGGTTGGAGGCCAGCATGTAGGGTTCATCGCCACCCATGTCGGAGTCGAGGAGGAGGCGTTCGCCATCGGAAACCACGCGCGGGGGTTGTTGTTCGGGGGTTTTGAAGGTGACTAAGTTTTTGAACTTTTCAGAAAAAGGAGTTTCCACCTTCTTGTAGCCGCGGCTGAGAATGGCGACCTTGCGGCTATTTTTTTGGAGGGCGCGGGCAAAGACTTCCACGACGGGGGTTTTGCCGGTGCCGCCGACGGTGAGGTTGCCGATGCTGATGACTTGGCAACCGAGCGTTTTGGAGCGGAGAAGGAGGTGTTCGTAGAGGGCGAGGCGAACATTCATGATGAAACTGTAGAGGCGGGAGAGGCTTTTGAGAACAAAGCGGAGAAAACTGGGCCCCACGCCATGCAGCCGATCGGAAATGACGGCGAGGATGATGAACTCATAT
Organism: uncultured Verrucomicrobiota bacterium; assembly: GCA_964647595.1. Classification (GTDB taxonomy): domain Bacteria; phylum Verrucomicrobiota; class Kiritimatiellia; order CAIQIC01; family Lenti-01; genus Lenti-01. The sequence continues at coordinate 49,355 of CAZYGH010000007.1, read as the reverse complement.
TTTTCTCTGGAGGTGCGAGCCATGGGTGGCACTATGGAGGGAGGGGGGTGCAGAGGTCAAGCGCGGGGAAGGAAAATGGGCGGGGGGGCGGCGGAAGCGGGCATGTGAGGGGGGGTGGGGGGTGAAGAGCCCTGGAGGGGGGGAAAAGGGGGGGGGGGGGGGGGGGGGAGAGAAGGGGAGAATCTTCAATATCCAAATTCTTCAATATCCAATTCGGTTGCGGATGGGGGAATGAGGGGTATCTTTGGAAAAATACAAAATTAAGGAGAATAGATGAGCTTTACGGTAGAGATTGGAGAGCGGGCACCGGAATTTCGATTGCCGGCAACGGATGGAAAGACCTATTCGCTGAAGGATTTTGAGGCGGCGGAGGTTTTGGTGGTATTTTTCACCTGTAACCACTGCCCGTATGTGATCGGGTCTGACGAGGTCACGCGTGCGACGGCGGAAAAGTTTATAGATAAAGGGGTGAGGTTTGTGGCCATCAACTCCAATAGTCCCCGCACGTATGAGGAGGATGATTTTCCGCATATGGTTTCGCGCATGGAAGAATTTCGTTTTCCGTGGGTCTATGTGTACGATGCCACGCAAGAGGTGGCAATGGCGTACGGTGCGCTTCGTACGCCGCATTTCTTTGTGTTCGATCGGGTACGGCGGCTGGTGTACACGGGGCGGGGCGTGGATAATCCGCGAGAGACAGCCAAGATGACGGTGAACGATTTGGATCTCGCGCTTGGTGAGTTGACGGGTGGGGGGGTGGTGAGCGTGCCGAAGACGAACCCCATTGGTTGCAATGTGAAGTGGGAGGGGAAAGACAAGCATTGGATGCCGCCGGAGGCGTGCGACTTGGTTCGGTGAGGGCCCATCCCTATTTTCTGATATTCAACGAGGAGCTTGTAAAACGAAACCGGACGACGCAGAGGTCGTCCCTCCAAGGGCCAAAGATGGGCCTTTTGGAGGTTTTATGGAGGGCCGGGTTCCATCCCGGCCGTATTCTTCGGTGAAGTGGTTCAAGAAGAAGGTGGCGATGCGGGGTGGGACCCGTGTAGGATGCCCCGCATGAGTCTAGTGAAGAAAAAAGTGGCGGTGGGGTTGAGCGGCGGCGTGGATTCGTGCGTCGCCGCTTGGATCTTGAAGCGGGATGGGTGGCAGGTGGTTGGCTTGACGATGAGCATTTGGGATGGGTCTATTGCCATGCCCGACGTGGGGATTTCGGGTTGTTTCGGGCCTGGGGAGGTGCGGGATTTGGTTGCGGCGAAGGAAGTGGCAAACCGCGTCGGGATTGAGCATCGCGTGATTTCATTGGCAGAGAAATATCGGGAAACCGTGTTGGATTATTTTCGTTCCGAATATCTGGCCGGCCGGACACCGAATCCATGTGTGCGGTGCAATCAGCGGATGAAATTCGGGTTTTTGCTGGAACAGGCGCGTGCACAAGGAGTGGAATTCGAGAAGTTTGCCACGGGACATTATGCGAGAGTTTGCCGCGAGGATGGCGGCGGCCGTTGGCAGTTGTTGCGAGGCAAGGATGTGAGCAAGGATCAATCCTATTTTCTTTCGAGGCTTCGGCAAGAGCAGCTCTCAGAATTGATTTTTCCGCTGGGCGAGCTGACGAAGGGCGAAGTGAAGGATCTTGCACGCGAATTGGGCTGGGGCGATTTGGCGGAAAAAGAGGAAAGCCAAGATTTTATTGAATGCGACGATTATTCCGTCCTTTTTCAGAAGGGTGATTCCAAGCCGGGTGATTTTGTGACGCGCGATGGAACCGTGCTGGGGCGGCACCGGGGGATCATCCACTATACGATTGGACAGCGGAAGGGGCTGGAGTTGGGCGGCGGCGGAACGCCGTGGTATGTGGTGGAGATCGATGCGGTGCGCAATCGTGTGGTGGTGGGGTTGCGCGAGGAATTGGGGTCGCCGGAGTTGGTTGCGGGCGATCTGAACTGGATTTCGATGGAGGGTCCGCCGGAAACTTTCTTGCGGTGTCGTGTCCAAATTCGACAGCGTCATCGCGCGGCCATGGCCACTGTATCGATGGTCGAATCGGGGCGGCTGAGGGCGGTGTTTGATGAACCGCAAGTTTCGGTGACGCCTGGCCAGATTGCGGTGTTGTATGACGGCGACCGGGTTCTGGGATCGGGCACCATTGAGAAGACGACGGGGGCGGTCGATTGATTGTCAAGGATTGTGGGTGCGGGCCGAGGCGGAATTTGGTAGACAGGGGTTGAATCAGGAAAGGCTCGTGCCATGAAACTGTTTGAAAAGCTCGGGAAAATTCAGAACTTTGTGATGCGCGCGGTGGGGGCGCTTCCGGGCGGGGCGGGAGATCGGGGGGGCATTCCGGCCCGATTGGTGAGGGTGGGGCACTTGCTGTTTCGCGGGTATGTGGATGATGATTTAACCATTCATGCGTCGTCGCTGACCTTCGTGACGCTGACCTCGCTCGTGCCGATTTTGGCGGTGGGTTTTGCGTTGATCAAGGGGTTTGGAATGGGGCCGGAACAGATGGAGTCCATTACGCAGATGGATTGGTTTTTGGATATGCCGATGCAGTGGCAGCAGTTTGCTCAGCAAATTCTTGCGATTGTTCAAACGACGAATTTTTCTGCGTTGGGATGGATTGGTCTGGTGTTTTTTGTGCTGACGGCGGTGCTGGTGTTGGCGAACGTGGAAAAGAGTTTTAACCGCGTGTGGGGTGTGGACAAAAGCCGAAGTCTGATTCAGCAAATCACGAACTACACCAGCGTGTTGGTGCTGATGCCGCTGTTGATCGGGTTGGTGGGATGGATGAAGGCGCAAATTGCCATTAATCGCAAATTCTTTGGCATCGACGCCAATGTGTGGGCGCAGGATTTGGCGGCATTCGTCATCATGTGGTTGGCGATTGGTTTTTTGTATGTGTTCGTGCCGAACACGCGGGTGAGATTGCGTTCGGCGTTTTTTAGCAGCCTGTTCACAACGCTGGTGTTCATCGGGTGGATGCGCATGTTCACGGTGATGCAAACCGGGGTGGTGAACTACGACCGCATCTATGGTGCGTTTGCGGCGGTGCCGGTCTTCTTGTTCTGGATGTATGTGACGTGGGTGATCCTTCTGCTGGGTGCGGAATTCACGTTTGCCCTCCAGAACTCGGACACATATCAACTCGAAAGTGCTGCCGACTCCGCCAGTGCGCGCGCACGCATTTTAGTGGCGTTGATGTTGCTCCGGCGGGCCGGAATGGGCATGAAGACGGGGAAATCGCTAGATCCGGCCGCCTTTGCGAGGAATCACAAGGCCCCCATTCGGTTGATTAATGTGGTGGTGGCGGCGTTGGTGCGAAAACACTATTTGGCAAAGGTGGACGCTCCGGACGGGGGCTATGTGCTCAAGCGTTTGCCCGAGACCATCCGGCTGAGCGAGCTGGTGGCGGAGCTGTTGCACGAAGGCGGGGGGCATGAAGAATTGGAGTCCAGCTTGACGATGGATGCGCCGCTGACGGAGACGCTCGGAAAGATCGAAGAAGGTCTTCGTGGTGGATTCGGAGGCATGACGTTAGCGGACATGGTGGCGGCGGCACCCGCCGAGAAGATGGCATAGGCGTAGGCGATGGCTTTTGATCCCTCTCAGCATCTCAATGGCGAGCAGTTGCGCGCCGTGACCGCCCCCGATGGTCCTGTGCTGGTCATTGCGGCCGCCGGGACGGGCAAGACACGCACCCTGACGCACCGGGTGGCGTGGCTGGTGCTGGAGCGCGGGATCGATCCTCGCCACATTCTGCTTCTGACCTTCACGAACCGCGCCGCGCGCGAGATGCTGGATCGCGCCGCCCAACTGATTGGCGGCGATGTGGGAGGGCTGTGGGGTGGCACGTTTCATCATTCGGCCAACCGGATGTTGCGCCGTCATGCGCCTCTGCTGGGCTACGGGCCGGACTATACGATTTTGGATGAAGACGATTCCTCCCGTCTGCTCAAAGCCTGCATCCTAGAACTAGGGCTAAAGGATAAAAAATTTCCCAAGGCGCAGGTTTTGGGGAGTGTGTTCGGTTTGGCGGCGAACCGGGCGGCTTCGGTCGAGGAAACCGTGCGTGCGCATTTTGGGGACCACGAGGTGAACATCGAAGGAGTTCTGAAGGTCCACGCGCTGTACGAGCAGAAAAAGCGCGGACTGAACGCGATGGATTTTGACGATTTGCTGGTCAACGGACTGAAGTTGCTACAGGAGCAGCCCGCCGTTGCCGAAATGTATCAGGAGCGCATGAGGCATGTGCTGGTGGATGAGTATCAGGACACCAACAAATTGCAATCGGACTTTGTGGATGTGATCGCGGGCCAGCACCACAACTTGTTGGCGGTGGGCGACGATTTTCAAAGCATCTATTCGTGGCGCGGGGCGGAGGTGAAGAATATCCTGTCCTTCGAGAAGCGGTTTCCGGGTGCGCAGATTTACAAGCTGGAAGAAAACTATCGTAGCACGCCGGGCATTTTGGAGGTGGCCAACGCCGTCATCGCAGGCAATCCGGAGCAATATCAGAAAGTGTTGCGAGCCACGCGCGCGGTGGATGTGAAACCTGTTCTTGTGAAACTGTCCGATGGCGGTCATCAGGCGCGCTACGTGGTCGAGCGCATCCAGCAGTTGCTGGCATCCGGCGATGTTCTCCCCAGCCAGATTGCAGTGCTATATCGCTCGCATTATCACGCCATGGAATTGCAGATGGAATTGTCGCGCTCGCACTTGAACTATGTGTTGATGAGCGGTGTTCGGTTTTTCGAGCAGGCGCACATCAAGGATGTTTGCACCTTGCCGCGACTGGCGGTCAACCCCGCCGACAGCCTGGCCTTCACGCGGCTGATGGAACTGTTTCCCAAAGTCGGCCCGAAAAAAGCGCAGACCGTGTGGACGGCACTGGGCGGGCATTTGAATTTACGCGATCCGGAAAAGCGGGCCACCTTGGCCTCGCTGTTGCCCAAAGAGGCGCAACCGTTGTGGCAAACGCTGGCCGAAACCATGTTTCCGGCGGGCGAAGAAGACGGGCGGGTGTTGGATCGTCCGGACGAGTTGGTGTTTCGGTTTGCAGAAGCCTTCTATGCGGGTTATGCCGAGGACACCTTTGACAACGCCAGGCAGCGCATGGAGGACGTGGAAGAATTGCAGTCCTTTTCGTCGCGATACAAAAACACGGCAGAATTTTTGAGCGAGATGGCCTTGCTGACCAATATGGACGCCGAGCAAAACAAGAACAAGGGGCAGCCTTCCGATGCGATTCGGTTGACGACGATTCATCAGGCCAAGGGGCTGGAATGGAAAGCCGTGTTTGTGCTGTGGCTGGTGGACGGCCTGTTCCCGCCAACGCGCTCGCTGGAAGAAGCCGCCGACGAGGCGGAAGAGCGTCGCCTGTTCTATGTGGCCGTCACGCGCGCCAAGGATTATCTGTGGCTCTGCGTTCCCCGCATGAGAAAATCGCGCGATGGAGAGTTGCTGATGTGTTCCTCTTCGCGCTTTATCGGCGAGATCAATCCCGCTTTGCTACAGCACGACACCCCCGCCGGATTTGCCACGCCGCGCTGGAATCGGTGGTAAAATGGGCGGAATGTGAATCAGGTGTCTTTTCCTCGTGCTTGCATTCGGTCCAATAGAGAATAAGTTAGATAACATGATTTTAATAATTACTTATCGTCCGATGGTGGAGAGGGTGATATGAAGAGAATTCAATTTCGCTATTCAACAAAACTGTTTTTGACCCACCTTCTTGCCGTTTTTATGGTCTCGGGAAGCGTGGGCACGTTCTTTTATGTGCGGGCCATGGAAAACCTGATGCGCAGTCTTCAATCTCGTCTGCAAAACAGTGCCGCCTTGTTGAGCCAGATGATTGATGCCCGCGATCTTGAAGATATTCGTTCGGTGGATGATATGCACCGGGAAGCCTATCGCGATGCGCTAGAAAAAGCGCGGAGAGTGCGTCGGACCAATCCGGACATTGCCTTTCTGTATATTATGCGGCGTGCAAACGATGGCACAATTCACTTTGTTGTGGATTCTGATGAAACCGATGGGCAAGCCGTGCCGGGGAAACCGTATTCGGACGTGGTTCCGGAAATGTTGGAAGGCTTTCAGCAATCCGTTGTGGACAAAGAATTGTATGAAGATGAGTGGGGCGTTTTTCTCTCGGGCTATGCGCCGTTGCGAAACGGTGAGGGGCGCTATTTGGTGGGCATCGATATGCGCGCCGATCAGGTTCGAAACAATTTGCGCGAACTTCGTCTGACCGGGTTGTCCTCGCTGTTTGCTTCCATCCTGTTGGCCCTGCTATTTTCGTTGTATCTCTCGCGGGGGCTGACCCAAACCATTGAAAAGCTCTCTACCCATTGCCGCGATTTGGCGATGGGAAAGCGTGATGTTCGCGTGAAGGGGCGAACCTTTGACGAATTCGACGACTTGGCGGACGACTTCAACTCCATGAGTGAATCGCTGTGCGGCACGCGGGCCGACTTGGAAAAGGTGGTTTCCGAACTGAAGGCTTCGCAACAGGGATTGGAAGATCGAGTGGTCGAACGGACGCGTGAACTGAAAGAAACGGTCGAAAAGATGGATGTGCTTCGCGGCCTGTTGCCGATTTGCTGCTCGTGCAAGAAAATCCGCGACGATCAAGGCTATTGGAACCAAGTGGAGAATTTTGTGTCGGCCCACACCGGGGCCCGTTTCTCGCATGGGCTTTGCCCGGATTGTGCGCTCAAGCTCTACAACGACATTGCCGACAAATAAGAGGGGTCGCACCTGCTATCAGGGTTCGGTCGAGCCGATTTCGTAATCTTGGGCGAACAGAACGCCGACGCGAAGCGACCATGAGTCGACATCGTTTTCGGGTTGATCGCTTCCGGATGCCTGCCAAGAACCGGAACAGAAGAAGTCGAGCCAAGGTGCGAGGCGGTGGGTGTAGCTGATTTCCGCATTCAGGGGAGTATCGTTCCGTTCCAGCCAGAGCCCGGACTCGTCTTGCACCTCTGGGTAGGTTCGGATTCCGCCCCGGATGAGGGCGGAGAGTTGACCGCGCGGAGACGTCCAATAGCTGGCGCCGAGGCCCACGCCGGCACCTTGGTAGCGGGATGATTCCTCGTTGGAGTGGTTGCCTTCGACATAGAGGGTGCTCCACAGAGTGAGTTGAACCGTTGGCAACCAATGCAAGCCGGTTGAAAACTCTCCGGCGATATCGCTTTGTGCATCGCCGTCGTACGTGAGGCGCGTGTCGTAGTCGGTCCAGCCCAAATAGGCTTGGGCGGACCATTCCCAGTGGGGAGCGGGCAGGGCATAAGTCAGGGTCGGAAGGACGGCCAACCAGCGAAGATCATCCTCCGGCACCGCGGCATCGCTGGAGTATCCGCCCGCCACTCGCAAGCTACCCTCGAACGGAGCGGCGGATTGAAACCATTCCGCATGGACTTCGCCACCTTCCCGATATTCAAAATCGCTGTCCAGATAGTCGATGCGAGTGATGGAGCCGCCCAGAGTGAGTTCAGACCCCTTGTCCGACAGCACATGCAAACCGAGAGCTGGTGTGGCACTGAAGAAGGCCGCGCCCTCGGTATTGGTCAGCGAGGAGGATGTGGAATAGCGATTATTCTCGTAGCCCATGTGGAGGCTCAGGCGCGGAGAAAGGAAGACATCGGCGGCATATCCCATCTGCGGCGTGAGGAGAACACACGCCACCCGCCATCCAATGGAAAGAAAGCCAAGCTGCAACTTCATGGACGTCCGCCGTTGGCATTTCCGCTACCGGGAGAGGAGGGTTGTCCGACACCTCCGCCACTGGAGGGCGAGGCGTTGACTCCGCTACTTCCGATGCCCATGCCGCTAGCGTTTCCTGCGTTGGCGGGAGAGCCATTTCCTTTTCCGCCCTGCCAGCCGCGAGCCTTCCCGGTGGGGCTGGTTTCGCCCCAGAGGGATCGACGAATGTGGTCTCCATTCATGCCGCCGCGATGTTGCTGGATGCTATAGCGGACGGCCCTCAGGACTTCCATGCGGCGCAGATCCCGGTCGAGGCAGTCGTTCATAAGGGCTTGGGTGGTTTCGGGATCCATGCCGGCCAGATGCAGGCTTTCTCCGGCTTCTACGATGCTCTGGATGCGAAGGGAGGATTGTCCATTGCCCCGCTGCAACACGGTGGAGAGGGCTTCGGCGGGAACACCACTTTCGATTGCCAGACCGGTGGCCAGGAGCAACTCTCCACAGGGCGAATCCGTCGACACGTCGTAGTGGGAGGCCTGCAACAGATCGCGCGCTTGGGTCATGACGTGCAAGCGATCTTGCAGGGCCGTCAGAAGAAGGGCGGGTTCAATATTTTTGGCCAAGCCTTCTTCCATGCGAAGCGAGAGGGCAGAGACGGGCAGTCCTTGGCGTTGGGCTTCGGCGAGGCCGTCCAGCGTTTGACGGGCCTGCTCCGGGGTGAAGTTGCGCTGGCGCAGGCGCGGGACAAAGCGGGCGCTGGTGGCATCTGGATAGTCTGTTTGCAAGGCGGCCCACGGGTCGATGGTTTGCGCAACCGTTGTTCCGGCGGTCCACAGGAGAGCCCCCATCACGAGGGAGCTCAGTCGGTTTTTCCATATCGTTTTCATTGAGGTATCTCCTTACAGTTCGATCACGGCATTTTTGCGGCCAAACCCATCATCGCGCCGGATTTCGGCGCTAGGATCGGTGACCCACTGCTGTCCATTCACAAGAAAGCTGTATTCATAGCGGCCCGAGGGCAGTTCCACATCGGCCGTCCAGTGGCCGGAGGCATCGGGACCGGTGAGCTGGATTTGGCCGATCTGCCAGTCGGTGAACGTGCCGACGAGTTCAACGCGATCGGCATCGGGCGCATGGATTTCAAAGTGAACGCTGACGCGAGTGGGGGCCGATGGCACCGGTGTTGGAAGCAACGCGCTGGAAATGAGTAGCATGGCCGCGGCTCCGGCCAACGCGGGCAAAATCCAACGGCCTCGCCCTTCCGGCCACAGGTGGAGCAGGCGGCGATGCAGGGGGAGCTCGGGCGCTTGGGGCAGGGCGGCCATGACGCGTTGGGTGAAGTCGGCGGGGGCCTTCCTGCGAAGGTCTTGCAAGTGTTCCAGCGGGTCATGTTCGGGGTGTGTCGGTTTCATATTTCCCTTCCTTCCTCCAACTCCAAGCGGCGGATGTGTTGCAGGAGTTCTTCCCGCGCTCGCACGATCCGCATTTTGACGGCGCTCAAGCCGAGTCGCAGTGACTGGGCAATTTCCTCTAGAGAGAGGCCCTCCATATACTTGAGCACCAGCGGCGCGCGTGCCTGTTCGGGCAGATGCGAGAGAGCTTTCTCCAGCAATAGGTGTCGAGGGTTGTGGGGCTCGGGCGCCGGGGCAGAATCCTGTTCCATCCAGTGCCGGGTTTCCAAGGCGCGGCGGCGGGCCTCTCCACGAAATCGGTTGCGGGTCAAGTTAGCGCAGATGCCCATGACCCAATTCTTGAAGGAGTATTCGGGCTTGTAGCTGTGCAGTTTTTGGAAAGCGCGAATGAAGGCTTCCTGGGCCAGATCGGCGGAATCCTGATAATGACCGGTCATGTGATAGGCCAGATTAAACACGGCATCGCGATGGCGATCGACCAGCGTGGAGAACGCTTCTCGCTGTCCGCTCAGGCAAAGGGTCACCAACTCTGTATCGCTGTGTTCCATGTTTCCTTTCAACTCTATATACACCGAAGGGGTCTCAAAAGTCACTCGGGCGGTTTCAGTGACTTTTTTGCGGGGTGCGGTGTACAGCTTAATGAAGAGATCGTGGATTCAAGCGTGTGTTTGAGGAAACGGTGCAGAACAGAATAACAGGAGCAACAAAATGAAACTGTGGCAACAAATGAGCATTGGAAGTGGCGTGGTGTTGGCGATGGTCTGTCTGGCCAGTACCAGTTTGGCGGCGGGCAATGGAAAAGGAAAACAGCAGGGTGGCGGCACGGGTATTTGCCCGGTGACGGGAACGGTGGCACAGCCTCTGCGGGATGGAACGGGCGGACAGGGCGCGGGCACCGGCCTTCGGTTGCGTGATGGATCCTGCACCGGCACGGGTACGGCCACGGGAACGGGCGCCGGCGATCGTCTTCGCAAGCGCGATGGCTCTTGCCTGACCCCGTAAGATAAACTGGATTCGACGATGCAGCGGGCTGGAGGTTGTTGCCTCCGGCCCGTTTTCATTGTGCATTTGGGTATAAGGTTTGGTCGTGGCCGATTGCAATGTCGTTGGCGCTTCGGGCTTTGTGTGGCGATTTTTCATTGGCGGAAATGCGCACATACCCACCCAGCCCTTTGAAATCCGCTTGGAATGCGAATGGATCTTTGGAGCCCCGACGCCCCCGTCGGGCGGGTGGATTCCGATCCCGTCTTCCCATTCGGGACGAGGGCGTCCCGGCTCCATCCGGGAAATTCCCCTTGGAAACCCGGAAGCACCAAACGTGTCCAGTGGGGGCGATTCGTATGAACGGTGCGCCAGCGCGGCCGCGCTGGAATGCGAGTTGCGCGGCCTGCTATCGCGCGCCCGGCTTCAAGCCTGGCCTCCCGTAGCGCCTCGCCGCTCTTTGACGGAAGCGGCGGCTTATCGAGACATTTGGAGTTTTCCACAGTGTGGAAACATTCTTTCCATTGTGTGGAAAAATCGGGAAAACCTTTTCCATACTGTGGAAAACTTTTCGGGCGGCGGCGAAATCAAAATCCGGATTTCCAGAAGGGGAGAAAGCGTGGTAGGTTGAGCCATCAATTTTGGAAGGCGGTTGGATATGTTGGGCAATCATATTTTGGTGGAGGGGGCGCGCGAGCACAACCTCAAGAACGTGACGGTGCGGATTCCGCGCGGCAGCTTGTGCGTGGTGACGGGCCTCAGCGGCAGTGGAAAGTCATCGCTGGCGTTCGACACGCTGTATGCCGAGGGCCAGCGGAAATATGTCGAGAGCTTGTCGACCTATGCGCGGCAGTTTTTGGAGCAGATGCAGAAGCCGGATGTGGACCGCATCGAGGGACTGTCTCCGGCCATCGCGATTGAGCAGCGGTCGGCGGGGTCGAATCCGCGTTCCATCGTGGCGACGACAACGGAAATTCACGATTACTTGCGTTTGCTGTACGCGAGTGTGGGGCATCAGCATTGTCATCAGTGTGGACGCCCCATTGCGCGGCAGAGCGCGGAGGAAATCGTCAACCAAATTTTGAAGAAGCCCGAGGGCACGAAGGTGCAACTCTTGGCGCCGTTGGTCGAGGGGCGTAAGGGCGAGCATGTGGAGGTGTTCGATTCGGCGCGTCGGCTGGGCTTTACGCGGGTGCAGGTGGATGGCGAGATGGTCGAATTGGAGAAGCCGCCCAAACTGGACAAGCAGAAAAAACATTCCATCGCGGCGGTCGTGGATCGTTTGGTTCTGGCCGAGAAAGTGCGCGGGCGGTTGACGGATTCCGTGGAACTGGCGCTGAAGCAGGGCGAGGGGATTCTGAATGCGCTGTTTCAGGAAAAGGGCAGCGAGGCGTGGACGCCGCAATTATTTTCCGAGAAAAATGCGTGTGCACATTGCGGGATTAGTTTTGAGGCCTTGCTGGCGCGTAATTTTTCGTTCAACAGTCCGTATGGCGCGTGCCCGACGTGCGCGGGTCTGGGCCAGATGCAGGTGTTCGATCCGGAGCTGGTGGTGCCGGATGGAACGAAGTCGCTCGATGGCGGCGCGATCGCGGCGTGGCGTCCAAGCGGGCGGCGCGAGGCGATGTATCGCAAGGGGCTGCTGCGGGCGCTTGCGAAGCATTTTGAATTCGACATGGGCACGCCGTGGAGCGAGCTGCCCGAGAAGGTGCGTTCCGTCATTCTGAATGGCTCGGGCGAGGATGAAATCGATCTGGGCTTTTGGCGGGGCGGGGCGTGGCGAAAATATAGCAAGCCGTTCGAGGGCGTGTTGCCGAATTTGCAGCGGCGCTATGCGGAGACGGAGAGCGATTACATTCGCCAGAAATTGACGGATTTTATGAGTCGCCTGCCTTGCACGGGGTGCGGGGGGAAGCGACTGCGACCGGAGAGTCTCGCTTGCACGGTGGCGGACAAGAACATCATGGAGGTGATGGCGTTGTCGGCGCAGGATGCGGAAGCCTTTTTCGGGAGCCTGCCGCTGTCGGAGCAGGAGTCAAAGATTTGCCACGAGATTTTGAAGGAGACGCGTCAGCGGTTGCATTTCTTGTGCGACGTGGGGCTGGGCTATCTGAACTTGGACCGCGAGAGCGGCACGCTATCGGGCGGTGAGGCGCAGCGGATTCGGCTGGCGACGCAGGTGGGCGCGGGGCTGGTGGGTGTGCTGTATGTGCTGGACGAACCGAGCATTGGCTTGCACCAGCGCGACAACGAGAAGCTGCTGCGGACGCTGAAAGGCCTGCGCGATTTGGGTAACACGGTGGTGGTGGTGGAGCACGATGAGCAGACGATTCGCGAGGCGGATTATGTGATCGATCTGGGGCCGGGCGCGGGGGTACACGGAGGGGAAATTGTGTTTGCGGGGACGGTGCCGGAGCTGCTGAAGTCGGAGACGTCGCTCACGGCGCAATTTTTGAACGGCGTCAAGAAGATCGATGTTCCCCACGAACGGCTGGTGCCGGGGGAGGCGTGGCTGGAGGTGTTTGGCGCGGCGGAAAATAATTTGAAGGGTGTGGATGCGCGGTTTCCGTTGGGCCGGATCACGTGCGTGACGGGCGTGTCGGGCAGCGGCAAAAGCACGCTGGTGGACGACATTTTGCGGCGCGCGCTGTTTCGGAAGTTTTATACTTCGAAGGAAAAACCCGGCAAGCACCGCAAGATTACGGGCATGCAACATTTGGACAAAGTGATCGTGATCGACCAATCGCCCATTGGGCGTACGCCGCGATCGAATCCGGCGACATACACGGGCGCCTTCAACGGTATTCGCGATTTGTTCGCGCAGTTGCCGGGCTCGAAGATGCGCGGCTACAAGCCGGGGCGCTTCAGTTTCAACGTCAAGGGCGGTCGCTGCGAGAAGTGCAAGGGCGACGGCATCTTGAAGATCGAAATGAACTTTTTGCCGGACGTGTATGTGACGTGCGAGCAATGTCGCGGGCGGCGCTATAACCAAGAAACGCTGGAAGTGAAGTGGCACGGCAAGAGCATTGCCGACGTCTTGGATCTGAACATTGAAGAGGCGTTGGAGGTGTTTGCTCCGGTGCCGCAGATTGCGCGCAAGTTTAAGACGATGAGCGAAGTGGGCCTGGGCTACTTGAAAGTGGGGCAGCCCGCCACGACGCTCTCCGGTGGCGAGGCGCAACGCATGAAGCTGAGCGCGGAGCTCTCGCGGCGCGACACGGGCAAAACGCTGTATTTGCTCGACGAGCCAACCACGGGGCTTCATTTTGCCGACGTGGATCGTTTGTTGAAAGTGCTCTTGCGCCTGCGGGATGCGGGCAATTCCCTCATTATCATTGAACATAACCTCGACGTGATCAAGACGGCCGACTACATTGTGGATCTGGGTCCGGAAGGTGGCGATGCGGGCGGCCGTGTGGTGGCCTGCGGAACGCCCGAAGAAATTGCGGCGAATCCGGCCTCGCATACGGGTGCCTATTTGCGCCCGATGCTGGGCGGTGCGGTGGCAGAGAAACCGCCCAAGAAAAAAAGTCGTACGGCGGCGAAAAAGGAATGAAAAATCGTTGGATCATCTGGATGTTTTTCGTGTGGTCGGCTCTGCTGGCTGTTCCGGGCTTGGCGCAGGAGGTGGACGAGGAAGAGCGTTTGCCGACGGGGCGGCTGACGATGGAGGAATCGAGTCGCTTGCTGACCACGGGACGGGCGGCCTATGAGGATGGACTGTACCGACTGGCGCGGCGACGGCTGGAAGAATTGGTGGCCGGGGCTCCGGACCGCCGCCGCCAAACGGAAGGCGCGCTCTGGTTAGCCCGCGTCCTGTTGGCCGAGCAGAAACCGGATGACGCATGGAAAGTACTGAATGCCCATGGCGATCCGATTCGCTCATCGGCGTTGGCGGCCGATTATGCCTTGGCGCGCGCTCAGGCGTTGTTCGAACTGGGGAAACCGGCGGAGGCCACCGCGCAACTGGAGGGGTTTAAGGAACAATTTGCAGATCAACCCACGGCCCCTCGCGCGTTGCATTTGCTGGCCCGAATCTATGCCTCGCAAGAGTCCTGGGATGCGGCGCAGGAGGTGTGTGGCCGGATCGAGGCGCAACATCCGGGCACCGCCGAAGCTCCGGCGGCGTGGCTGGAGGTGGGCGAGGCGTTGTCGGTTGCGGGGCGGTTGGAGGAGGGGCGAGCCGCATGGACGCATGTCGAGACGACCTATGCGGGACAAGTCTGGAGCGAGCGCGCCCGGTTGAAGTCCATTCAGTGGCAACTGGAGAAGGGCAATCGTCCGCAGGCCATGAAGCAATTGCAGGGCGTGACGGCGAGTACGAATGGGATGCCCGAAACTCGAGCGAAGGCTTTTCAGATTTTGGCTCAGGCGTTAGGCGCGGAGACGAATTTTACGGCGGCGCTGGAGATGATCGACCGGGGGATTTCGGTCAGCACGGATCCGGCGTTGCAACTGGAGAGTCAGGTGATCAAGGCCCGGTTGCTTCTCTTGGCGGGCCGGGTGGACGAGGGCGTTGCGTTGATGCGATCCATGGCGGCGCAGGTTCCCGACGAGACTCGAGCGTCGGAGTTGCAACTGGGTCTGGCCGATAGCTTGTCGCAATTGGGCGCGTGGAATGAGGCCGCCGCAGAATATCAGACGTGGCTGGATGCCTTCGATGGCGGGGTGGGGACGGCATCGGCGCTTGCCGGTTGCGGCTGGGCGCTGTGGTCGGCAGGCCGCTTTGAAGAGGCGGCCAAGTTGTTTGCGGGGGCGGTCGAGGCGGAGCCGGATCCCGGTCGCCGCCTGCCATTGTTGCACAAGTTGGCCGATGCGCAGTTTGCCAGTGGCCAATTCACAAAAGCCAAATCGTCTTATGCCTCCGTGCTGGCGGCCGCCCCCGTCGGCGAGGAACTGGCGGGCCGTGCGCAACTTCAACTGGCCGAGACCGAGATCATGGTGGGCGAAATCGAGGCGGGCGAGATTCGTCTGTTGGATTTGAGCCGCGCCAAAAAGGAGTCGGAGTTTTCGCGCACGGCCACCTTGCGTCTCGGGGCGCTCTATGAGGAGCGGGGCGCCCTCGAAACCGCCATTGAGCAGTATAGTCGGCTGATCGAGTCTTGCCCGGAGCCGGAGCCTTGCGCTGCCGCGCTGTTATCGCGCGGACTGATTCGCTACCGCATGGGTTCCTTCCAGTTGGCGCTGGACGATTTTGTGCGAATTCGCGACCAGTTGCCCGAAACCAAGCCGGCCGATCAAGCCATGTTCATGCGCGGTTGGTGTCTGTATTTGCTGGGCAAGGATGCGGAAGCCCTCCAGATTTGTGGACAGTTCCTTGTCGATTATCCCCAGTCGGACTTTGCTCCGGATGTCCGTTTTTGGCTGGGCGAACATGCCTTCAATTCGGGCGATGCGGAATCGGCGGAGCGATTTTTTGCCAGCGTGGCAACCGATTATCCCGCCAGCCCCCGCGCCCCCGATGCGCTCTTCTGGGCTGGCCGTGCCGCAACGGTTCGGCGGGCTCATTTGGCCGCCAACGAGCATTATAACGAGCTGATGTCCCGCTTTCCGGACAGTTCGAGGGTGGCAGAGACCCTGTTGGCCCAAGGGGACGTGTTGAGCGAGCTGGGCCAGTTTTCTGCCGCGATTCTGGCGTTCAACGAGGTGATTGTGAAGTATCCGCAGCGACCCGAGGCGATGGCCGCCTGGGGGCGCAAGGGCGATTGCCAATACACCCTGGGGCAGGAGAATCCCGCGCGCTACGAGGAGGCGCTGTTGTCTTATCGCACACTATTGGATTTTTCGGGCGCTCCGGTGGATTTGCGCTTGCAGGCGGGCTACAAGATCGGACGGTGCCTCGAAAAAATGGGCCGGTCCACGGCGGCTCTCGACCGCTACATGGAGGTGGTGTATTCCTTCCTGCAGGAAGCCCAGCCACCGGTGGAGGCCACCGTGTGGTTCACCCGTGCCGCTTTTGGGGCTGCTGCCCTTCAAGAGCGATCTGGAAATTGGAAGCAGGCGGTTGGCATCTATGGGCGCGTGGCCGATTCCGGCATCCCGGCCGCTTCCGAGGCGCGCGACCGAATGGAACGGATACGCAAGGAGCATTGGGTGCTGTTTTGAGAGAAGAAAGAGGTGGGTTCAATGGTTCAAAGTTCACGGTTCAAAGTTCAATGGTTCAAGGTTCAAAGTTCACGGTTCAAGGTTCAAGGGTTCAAAGTTCTCAACCGTGAACCCTGAACCGTGAACCTCGAACTCTTGTTCTCAACCCTGAACCCTGCCCCTTGAACTCTGCCCCCTGAACCTCTACATTGACCAACGGAGAGCAAAACTATGTGGACATGGATCTTAAATGGTGATGGGCTGATATGGCTCTTGAGCGCTTGCGGCTTGATGGCGTTCGGCGTGTTTTTAGACCGCATTCTGAATCTTCACCGCGCCCAGATTGCTGCCGATGATTTCCTGAAGGGCGTCTACAACATTTTGAACCGCGACAACACGGTGGAGGCGGCCACGATTTGTGAGGAAACACCCGGCCCCGTGGCGCGGTTGGCGCTGGCCACGGTTCTTCACCATGATGACACGCTGGAGAACATCAGCCGCGCCATCGAAGACGCGGGGTTGGAGGAAATTCCGCGCATGGAACGCGGACTGGGCTGGCTGGCGACCTTGGCGCGCATTACTCCGCTGATTGGCTTTCTGGGCACCGTGCAGGGCATGATGAAGATGCTGGCTGCGGCCAAGCTGAATGCCCCCTTGGTCCAGTCGGCCGATTTGACCGGTGGTCTGCAGTATGCCCTGTCGATCACGGCCGTCAGCCTGATCATTTCCATACTGGCCTACGCCGCCTACAACCTGCTGGTCTCGCGTGTGGAATCCATCTTGCTCGACATGGAGCGTTCGGCCTCGGCCCTGATGAACTTCATGCGGCAGTGGCGTCAGAATCGGGAGTCGCCCCGGACATGAGGATTCCCGACCAGCCCATTCAAATGCAGTTTCGAAGCGTTCGACGGCGCTTCAAGGGGCGGTATCGCCGCGCCGTGGGGCCCATCGAAGTGACGGCGCTCTTGAACGTCATTGCGTTAGTGCTGATGTTTTTCTTTTCGTCTTCGCGCTTTGTATTGCAGCCCGGTGTGCGCGTTCGGTTGCCGCCCGCGCCTTTCACGGACGGGGTTCCGTATGGATCTCGCGTGCTGACGTTGACGCAGGAGGGCATGATCTTTTTTAACGACGAGCACATGACCTTGGACCGGTTGCAGGCGGCGTTAGCGCGGACAACCGGTGAGGAGCCTCTCCTCGTTGAGGCCGACGAGAAAACCGGCTATGGCACGCTGATGGAAATCTATGTCCTTGCCACGAAAGCGGGCATTCGGGAAGTGGTCCTCGCCACGCGGCCGCCGCCTATGGTGCCGTAGCGGAGAGGAATTGGATGTACCGTTCCCGTTCCATGGAGGAGACCGATCGGCGTTGGCGTCGCTTTTGTCGCAAAGGCACCCGGCTGGCCGTGCTGATTTCCATCCTGTGGATCGGCGGTTTTTCGCTCCTGTTTCGCGTCGCACCCGCTCCGGAGCCAGACAACCGGATCTCTTCCGCGCCGATGTCGTGGTGGCCGGCGGAACATCGACAGGATGTTGCCGACATCCGAACCCTGTGGACGCCCTCCATATTTGCCTTGGCCACCCCGGCCGGGTTTAGCCATGCCCTACGCGATGAACGCTCTCGACTCCTTCCGCCCGTTCAGTCCACCCGTCCAGCCGTGGCCTTTTTGGCGCGGCCCGCGTTCTCCGGTGCGTTGGATTTGGCCCCGATGGGGAATCGCTTCAACACGCATTCGGATCCCCGCATTGAATTGCTGAGGGCTTCCGACAGCGTGTTCCCACCCCGAACCCCCGAAAAAGAGGCTCCTCGTATGATTTTCCCAGAGGGCTGGGAGTCGCGCCTGTTTTCCGGAATCGAGCTCAACTTCAGCGACTGGACCAATCGAATCTGGTCCGCCCGGGTTGAAATGCAGTTTGATGCCACGGGCGTACCCCGGTCCATCCTGCTGACGCAATCCAGTGGACTGCCGGAGGTGGATCGTCGGTTGACGCGTTCTGCCAACGGTTGGCGTTTGCTCGAACCGACCGCCCCCCGAATGGGTGTGGTGTCGTGGAGCAGTCCCAGTGTACCCCCTCCCGTGACCGCCGCAAAGGGGGCCTCATGATTGCCCTTTCCTGGCCCGATTGGCTTGTTCTTTTTCTGATGGTGAATCTTTCGATGGTATTCGCCGTCACGCTTTATTATTCTGTCCGGTGGTATCGGCGGATGCCCCGGAAACGTGCCGCACCCTTCATTTTCCGTTGCTCCGTCTGTGGCCATGTCTATTTAGACCATCGGAATGTGCCCATGGCCGAATGCGAAAAATGCGGAAATATGAACGAGAATGTGAAGAGTTTTTGAGGAAGGAGTCAGCATTCAGGAGTCGGGAAACAGGAGTCAGGATTCAGAATTCAGTAGTCAGAATGAAACCCCTTCCCAACCGTGAACCTCTTCTTCTTAACCGTGAACCCTGAACCGTGAACCGTTTCATTCTTAACCGTGAACCCTGAACCCCAGCCCCCCCCATGCCCCTATCCATCCCCATCCTGAAATTCTCTCCCCACAAAGAATCTCCCGAGTTGGAGCGCTTTCTGACGCGGCCGGCCTTTGATCCCGCCGCCGAGGAAACCGCCCGCCGCGTCTTGGCCGACATTCGAGCCAGTGGCGATGCCGCCGTGCAGAAGTACACAAAAGAATTCAACGGCATTTCCCTTGCACCCGCCAAGTTTATGGTGCCACGCGAAGAACGGATGGCCGCCTCTGGAGAAGTCGATCTGGTCTTCAAGCGTTGCGCCTCCGAGATTTTTTCGCGCATCGTGCATTTTGGCAAGGCTGGCATGCGCAAGGATTGGAGCATGGCCACGCCCAAGGGCGGCGTACTGGGCGAGAAATTCACGCCACTCACCCGCGTGGGGGCCTATATTCCCGGAGGGGCCGCCCCCTTGGCATCGACGGCGCTCATGAGTCTTTCGCTGGCCAAAGTGGCTGGCGTTCAAGAAATCGTGGCTTGCACGCCCTGCGACAAGAAGGGGAGGGTGGACTCCTTTCTTCTGCACGCCCTCGAAGTGGCCGGCGCCACAGAGGTCTACCGCATCGGCGGCATTCAGGCCATCGGCGCCATGGCCTACGGAACCGACACCATCCGCAAAGTGCAGAAAATCGTTGGCCCCGGTGGACCCTATGTGACCGCTGCCAAAAAACTCGTCTACGGCGATGTGGATCTCGATATGGTCGCCGGTCCCAGCGAGATTGCCGTACTGGCCGACGAAACCGCCGTTCCCGCGCATGTCGCCGCCGACTTGATTTCGCAGCTCGAGCACGGAACCGGCCACGAAAAAGCCCTGCTCGTGACCCCATATATGTCCACCGCGACCAAAGTATTGGCCGAGATGGAACGGCAAATCGTCTCTCTCTCTCGCCGCGAAGCCATCGAACGTGCCGCTGCCGCCGGGGCCCTGTTCGTGGTGACCGATCATCTCGATACCGGCATGGATCTCGTCAACCGATTTGCTCCCGAACACTTTGAAATCATGACCAAAGAGCCCCGCCGCTGGCTACAGAAGGTGAAGAATGCCGGCGCCGTTTTTATTGGCGCTTGGACTCCCGAAAGTGCAGGCGATTTTGTTGCCGGTCCCAGCCATGTGCTCCCCACCGGAGGCACGGCCGCCTTCTTTTCGGGACTGACGGTCGAATCCTTCCGCAAGCGCACCAGCATTGTCGCCTTCACGCGCGCTGATCTCGTCGAAACCCTGCCCCTCATCGAAACCATGGGCCGGGTCGAAGGTCTCGACGGCCACGTCCGCGCCGCCTCCATCCGCTTCGACACCACCGTCAATCCTTGAGGACGAGGGAAGGATGGAATGTTGGAAGAATGGAAGGATGGAAGAAAGAAAGTATTCAGAATGAAACCTCCGACTTCTCAACCGTGAACCGTGAACAAGAAGCAATTCAGTGAGCCCCTTGCAAAACTCCGGCCAAAACGGTCGGGACGGAGCCCGACCCTCCAGCAATCAGCCCAAACACCATATTTTCACCATTGGAGGGACGACCTCCGTGTCGTCCGTGTTCGTTTTGCAAGAACCTCCCCGAACCCTGAACCCTGAACCCTGAACCCTGAACCACCCATGACCTCGCTCATCCGAAAATCCGTTCAAGACCTCGAAGCCTACACCCCCGGCGAGCAGCCGAAGGTGGACGGGCTGATTAAGCTCAACACCAACGAAAACCCGTATCCTCCCAGTCCCGCCGTGGCTCGCGTCTTGGCCGAGTGTGCCGTGGATGCCTTGCGCCTCTATCCCGATCCCATTTGCCTGGCCCTCCGGGAGCGGATTGCCAACTGCCATGGTTGCGCGGTCGAAAATGTGTTTGTTGGAAATGGTTCCGACGAGGTCTTGCGCGTGTGTATGCGCGCCTTCACGCAAGCGGGTGGGGCGGCCGCCGCCTTTGAACCCTCGTACTCCCTCTATCCTGTTTTGGCCGCCGCAGAAGAGATTGCCTTTCGAGGGATCCCGCTATCCGATGGTTTTGCGTGGGCCGAACCCCCGGCGGATGTAGATGCCTCTCTGTTCATCATTGCCAACCCCAACGCGCCCACCGGCGTCGTCTACCCCTTGGAGATCCTCCGCTCGTTTTGCCAGCGCTTTCCTGGCGTGGTTCTGCTGGACGAAGCCTACGCGGACTTTTCCGAAGGTCGCGATGGCATGGCGTTGGCCAAGAGCCTTCCCAATGTGCTGGCCTGCAGAACCATGTCGAAATCGTTCTCCTTGGCTGGGTTGCGTCTCGGTTATGCGGTTGGTCCTGTCAAGCTGATCGATGCCCTCTACAAGCTGAAAGACTCCTACAACGTGGACCGTTTGGCCCAGATGGTCGCCTTGGCCGCCATGGGGGATTTGCCTTGGATGGAGGCCAATGCTCGCCGCATCATCGCCACCCGTCAACGGGTGGCGTCCGAGCTGGAAAAGCGGGGATTCCGTGTTGTTCCCTCCGCCGCCAATTTCCTGTTTGTCGAGCCCCCGTCGGGCCTCTCCGCCGCCACTCTATTTGCGGATTTGCGCACGAAGAAGATTCTCGTGCGCTATTTCCCCGGCGGCCGCACCGGTAACCACCTGCGCGTCACCATCGGAACCGACGCCCAGATGGACGCCTTTCTCGCCGCAATCTCTTCAACGTAGGGACGTTCTGCTGAGCCCTTTAGGCTGATCTGCCGAAAAGCCGAATGTCTCAATGGCTGTGCGCCAACCAAAGATCTTATTGAGAAAATATCGAGACGGCTCCGGTGGAAAAATCAAAACGAGAAATACGGAGATTTATGGGTTGTCAAGCCCCATTCAGCCGTGTATTCTGGAAAGAACACTTGGATAAGGTTGACAGGTTTCTGTGCTGAGCAGAAAGAAGGAAAGGCGAGACGATGAAATTAATGCGGAAATCAACGATGTGGAACTGGGGCTTGGGCGTTGCGCTGGCGATGGGGTTGGGTTTGGCGGTGCCGCAGGGGGCACAGGGTGCAACCCGTTATTGGAAGGGTTCAGGTACTTGGACGTCTGCAAACCAGTGGGGATCTGCTTCGGGTGGCCCGTATACCCTGACATGGGCAGCCAGCGATGATGCGGTGAACGATGTGGCCGCGGCCACCGTGACGTTTGCAAGCGCCACCGTCAAAAGCATTACGGCCAATGAAAATTTGACATTCAGTCCCGCGGGTACACTGACCACGGGTGGGCTGCAAATGCCCGTTTTTGTGGCGGCCGGAAAGGTTTTGGATCTTGCGGGACAAGGCATTTCCACTGCCGCTGGAACCGGCGTGAATAAGTCGGGTGATGGAGAACTTAGATCGTCAAATGGGAATACCTATCCAGGTGGTTTCACAATCAGTGCAGGCACAATGACCATCGGCGGCGTCAATGCCATGGGAAGTGGCGGGGCTTTGACGATCAACGGGGGTGTTCTCCAAGCAAGTAGCACCTCGGCGCGCCTTTTGGTCGGAAAATTTGCGGGAGGAATCGTTGTCGGTGGCAATTTTGGCTTTGGGGGCTCTGGAGTGCTTCAATTCAACAACAATGTGGCGTTGGGTGCCAGCACTCGCATCATTACCAACAACTGCTCGGCGCAAATTGTATGGGCTGGTATCGTCAGTGGAGATTCTGGTTCCGGACTTACCTTTGAGGGTAGTGGGGGAACATTTTTGCTCACGGGCGCTAACACCTTCAGCGGAGACCTCACCATCAATGGGGGGAGCGTTATGCTGGCCACCAACGGCGCGATTGCCTCCGTGCCCAACATCAGCATCGGAGGCGGTGCCACATTCGATGTTTCGGCTTTGACGACGGCTTTGACGTTGGCGAGCGGCCAAGGACTCAAGGCTACAGGGACTGCCAGCGCCGGTACGATTGCCACGGCGTCAGGCAAAGGACTGACCACGGCGGCCAATTCGCCTATCAACTTCACCGCGTTCAATGGTTCAGTGGCACCCTTGACCCTTTCGGGGGCAGGGACATTGACGTTGCAGACCGGAAACCCGGTCACTGTCACGGTTGCCAATGGCGGCACTCCCCTCGCCGCTGGGGCCACTTATAAGCTGATAGCTAAGGGTGCATCTGGAACGGTGGCAGGGGTTCCCTCCTCCGTCACAGTCGATGGGGATGGCGTTTCGGGAATTGCTTCACTGGAAATTACAGGAGGCGAACTGTATTTGAAAGTCGAAGAATCCATTACCTTCCACGCGAAGGTGCCGGATTGGACTGAATACGGTCCTGGTGTTCCCGCCATTTGGGGGCCTTTCCCAGGACCCGGATGGGTTGGATTTAGCATGACGACTGGAACATGGTGGACTGTAACAATTCCGGTGGCAGATGCCAGTGCGCCCATTACCTATCAGTTGCGTTTCGCCCAAGGGGCCGGCTGGAAATACCAGAAGGCGAGCGGGTCAACTCCGCCTTCTGGCGATGAATCGTACACGACGGCCAGCGGCCACATTTGGATTGATGCAACGACAATTATCACTTGGAATGGAGATGATTTCTCTCTTCCTCCCGCCAAGACGACTCTCGTGGTTCTTTCCTTGCTTACGGCTCAAGACGAAAACGGTCAGGTTGTGATTCGTTGGGAGACGTCTTCCGAGGACAACACGGTCGGGTTCTTCGTGGAGCGTTGGGATGGTGCGGCGTGGGCGCGGGTGAACGACCAGATTGTGTATGCGAGCGGGCAGGATGGAATGGGCGCGTCGTATTCCTTGGTGGATGCGGGCGCTCAGGTGAATGAGGTCTATTCTTACCGCTTGGTGGAAGTGGAGACGAGCGGGAGCGAGGAAGTGTATGGCCCCTACGATTTGTCGACCGGCTTTGCCTTCCGTCAGCCTGTGGAGTTCAATGCCAATGGAACGGCATCGATTCGTTGGCTCAGCCGTCAAGGCGAGAACTACAGCATCTGGCGCTCAACGGACTTGACGCAGGGCCTCGAAGGCTTCAAGACGCTTAAAGGCGGCATATCCGCCACGCCCCCCGAGAACACCTACATCGACAACGACGCGGGCAGCATGGGCATGTATCGCATTACGGTGGACAGCGAATAAGGGACGAGTTTCCAATTCGTTAAACCCCAAGGGGCGGCTTCGGCCGCCTCTTTTTTTGTGCAGGAAAGAGGGAAAACCGTCTCTCACAGAGGGCTCAGAGGATTTGTAGAAAAATCAAAACTCCGAAAAACTCCGTGAACCTCTGTGAACTCTGTGAGAGAGAATATATCTTTTCTAGAGGGTTTTGTTGGAAAAATCAAAAACCCGAAAACAGGCGATATGCCATATTTTCGGGGCTTTTTAGGATGGTAGAGGCAGAGGGATTCGAACCCACGACCCACTGATTAAGAGTCAGTTGCTCTACCAACTGAGCTATGCCTCCATCCAATTGAGCGCGCATCCTACCGGAGTGTGCGAAGGATTCAAGTTTTTTTTGCGCGGGCTTTTTTTGCGTTCTTTTTTTCGCGGATGGAGACTTCGGGGTGGTTGGAGGAAACTACGCTATCCGGGGGGACGCTATCCATGAGGAAGACGTTGGAGCCGATGATGGAGCGTTCGCCAATGACGGTTTCGCCGCCCAGCACGGTGGCGTGGGCGTAGATGATGACGTGGTCGCGAACGGTGGGGTGGCGCTTGATGTGTTTGACGGGAAGTCCGGTGAGGCCGAGGGCGAAGGAGCGGGCGCCGAGCGTGACACCTTGGTACAGTTTGACGTGGTCGCCGATTTCGGCGGTTTCCCCGATGACGACGCCGGTGGCGTGGTCAATGAAGAAGGCGCGACCAATGCGGGCGCCGGGGTGAATGTCGGCGCCGGTTTTGGTATGGGTCCACTCGCTCATGATGCGGGGGATGATGGGTACATTGAGAAGATAGAGTTCGTGGGCGAGGCGGTGGCCGGCAATGGCCATCAGGCCGGGATAGGCGAGCAAGACCTCGGCGAAGGTGAGGGCGGCGGGGTCGCCATCGTAGGCGGCTTGCACGTCGGCGATCAGGAGCTGGCGCACGGCGGGCAGGGTGTCGAGAAAGGCGCGCAAAATGCGGTTGGTTTCGGCGTCGAGATCCTCGACCTTGGGCAGGCGGGCACCTTCGGCGCGGGCGGCTTCGCCGATCCAGCGGTAGGGCAGGGCGCGGCCAATTTCGTGGTGAAGCAATCGCCAGGCTTCGCTCAGGCGCCGGACGAGAAAAACGCCGAGTTCGGAGCTGTCTACGCTTGTGGCACTGATGCGGCCGGGAAAGAGGATGTCGAGCAGGATGCGCAGGGACTCCACGGTGTTGCGGGACGTGGGGGCGTGGGTCAGCAGGGCATCGGGGGCATCCACTTCTACATGGTTGAAGAGTTCGCCCAAGGCACGGGCGGTCATGCAGATTTTGGATTCAGGCGCACCCATCTGGCAGAGGTGCGGGGGGGGGCGGGTTTTCTTTTTCATTAGTAGGTTGCGGTTGCCGTCTTCGAGGTTCCGAGCGAGTCTGTCACTGTGACAATGTTGGCCCCAGAAACTTTGGTACTGGTATAGGTGGTCGATATTCCTGTTGTGGGATTGACGGAGCCGAGTGATGAGTTTGATACACTCCACGTATAAGAGCCAGAACCGCCGCTGGCGGTGAATGCTTGGGTTGTTTTGTTGCTGGAGAGAGTTACAGAAGATGGGCTGATGCTGAGTCCTGTGACCGGGCTATTCGTATTGGCCGGTGTGACAGTGGCTTTTGCGGAGAGGTTTCCGTAATAGGAGGGTTCGATCCAGGTGGCATCCATGGTGGACTGCTGGCTGGCATAGGACATGGTACCGGCAACTTCGACGGACTGTCCGACGGTGGTGCGACCGGAGAGGGTAAAGGAGGCGGTTCCGCCTTGCATGGCGGAGATGTTTCCATACCAAGTCAGGCCGGCGCTGTCGTAGGCTTCCAGAACGCTGCCGTATTGGAGGAGGCGTAGGAAGGTGATGATTTCTCCGCTGGGGCGTCGGCCTTCCGAGTTCGGGTACACCAAGCCGGGTGGATCGTTGGTGCTGTTGCGGTCGATGTCGGGGTGCATATAGAGCCCGGAAAAGTTGTAGATGGTGCCTGAATTATCGGACACGACGGCAGAAGTGCTGTCCACCGAGCCCATGTCGCAGGCGGTCAGGCAGAGGGCCAGCAGGGGGAGGGCGAGGGTGGCGGCGAGGGATTGAAAAAGAGGTTTTGGGACGTTGTTCATGGGTGCGTTCCTCATTAAATACTTTTTTTAGCTTCCCCCATCCAGTTTGTTTTTGCAAGACTGTTCAAGGCAAGAGAATCCATTTGTGACGGTCCATAGGAGAATTATACGAATGAAGCCCTATCATATTCGCGATGTCATGATCACCCCCCGCCAGTTGGCGCGGAGGGTGGACGAGTTGGCAAGAGAGATTGCGGCGGGGGGGCGTAGCGACAATTTGGTGGTGATTGGCATTTTGCGGGGCAGCTTCATTTTCCTGGCGGATTTGGTGAGGTGGTTTTCCATGAACGATCTGCATCCACGGATTGATTTTATGATCATGGAGAGTTACGGCAGCGGGACCACGGCGCAGAAGGAGCCGGTGGTGAGCCGGGATTGCAGCATTGATTTGGCGGGGGCGGATGTGGTGGTGGTGGACGACATTCTCGACACGGGGCGCACGCTTCAAAAGGCGGCGGGTCATCTGTTGGCCAAGGGGGCAAAGACGGTGCGCGTGTGCGCGTTGTTGGACAAGCCGTCGCGCCGCAGTGTTCCCTTCGAGGCCGATTTCGTGGGATTCAAGATCGAGGATGCGTTTGTGGTGGGCTATGGCCTCGACTATGACGGGCGCCACCGCGAGTTGCCGCACATTGCCAAGGTGACGTTTACGGACCAAGAAGGGGTTGGGTAATCGCCGCATGCGCACTTTTCTAAAATCGGCCTATGGCCATTACATAGCGGCCACGGGTGGGTTGGAGCGTCTCCACGAAGGAAAGGCGGTCATTCTGACCTTTCACCGCGTTCGCCCTGGAGGGGAGGACCCGCGCTATCGTGCCATGAGGGTTTTGGATGTGGCGGTGCCGGATTTCCGCCGCATGCTGACTTGGTTGCGCGAGCGCTATGAGCCGATGGCGTTGCTGGATTGGGTGCGGTGCGAGAAGCCACCCGAGCGTCCTTCGTTCATTGTCACATTTGATGATGGGTGGGCCGACAATTTTGAATATGCATTTCCGGTTCTCTATGAACTGGGAATTCCCGCGACCATTTTTCTGGCGACGGGTGCGGTGGAAGACCGCACGCCTTTTTGGTGGCAGGTGGCCGGTCTTTCCGATGCGGAGATCGAGCAGCAGAAGCTCCAGCAAGTGCCTTACATGACATCGGTACAGGCGGGCTATCTGGAATTGCGCAAGGGACACAACAAGGATTTTCTGACGTGGGATCAGGTCATTCAGATGGGAGAAAGCGGCTTGATTACGTTTGGGCCGCACGGGCATGAGCACGCGTTGATGGACAAGCTGCCGCGCAAAGAGGCGTTGGACGATGTGAAGCGGTGTTGGGAATTATTGATTCAGAATGTGCCCAAATCGCTGGTGCCGGTTCTGGCGTGGCCGAACGGAAATGCGCGGTTCGATTTGGGAGCGGAGTTTGAAAGCTTGGGGCTTTGTGCGGCGGTGGGGACGGGGCGGGGTGCCGTGTCCACTCTTTCCAAGGCCCGGTGGAGTTTGCCGCGCAACAATGTGGACCGCAATACGTCCATTCATCCGGGGCTTTTGCCGTGGTTGATGACGCGGGCGACGTAATCAAAAAAAGTTTTCCACAGTGTGGAAACATTTTTTCCATTGTGTGGAAAAATGACGAAAATGTTTTCCATTGTGTGGAAAACGGGGTTTGTTTCAGAAAAACAGCCGCTTTGGAAATGTCGCCCGAGGGTGGCAATAAACGGGATTGATTCCGGAGGCGTTTTTTGAGCCAATAAGGGGCTGAATGCGCGGCTGATGAACAGCTCGGTTGCGCGAGGAGAAGTTGTGTATTTAAAAGCACTCGAAATGGTTGGGTTCAAAAGCTTTGCCGAGCGGACAAAGCTGGTGTTTGAGCCTGGAATGATGGCGATCGTGGGTCCGAACGGATGCGGCAAAAGCAACGTGTCGGATGCCATTCGCTGGGTTTTGGGGGAGCAGAGCCCGAAGGCGTTGCGCGGCGGGGCGATGACGGATGTGATTTTCAACGGGACGGATCATGCGAAACCGTTGGCGATGGCGGAGGTGAGCCTGACGTTGACGGATTGCGAGGCGGTGCTGGGGACGGAATACAACGAAGTGACGGTGACGCGCCGCGTGTTCCGGTCGGGCGAGGGACAATATTTCATCAACAAGGCGCCGTGCCGTCTCAAAGACATTCAGCGCTTGTTCATGGATACGGGGTTGGGGACGAATTCATATAGCGTGATGGAGCAGGGGCGTATTGACCAGATTTTGAGCTCGCGGCCAGACGATCGGCGCGAAGTGTTTGAAGAGGCCAGCGGCATCAGCAAGTACAAGGCCGACAAGAAGGAGGCGTTGCGCAAGCTGGAGCACACGGAAGCGAATTTGCTGCGCTTGAGCGACATCATCAAGGAAGTGAAGCGGCAGATCATTTCGTTGCAGCGGCAGGTGGGAAAGGCAAAGCGCTACAAGAGTTTGCAGGACCAACTGCGTTCCAGCGATGTGTGGCTGGGGAAGAATCGCTTGGCTGAGCTGGATGCCTCGTTGGCGACGCTGGAAGCCGACTTAAAGAATTTTACGGCGCGTGAAGAGGAATTGCGCACGGGGGTGGAAGCGGCGGAGGCTCATGCCAACGAATTGCGCCAACATATGGCCGAGGTGGAAGGGCAGATTGCCGTTGCGATGGATGCTTCGTCCGAGGCATCAGGGGCGTTGGCTCGTGCGAGGGAGCTGATTCGTGTAAATCAGGAACGGGCGCAAGAATTGCAATCACTTTCGCAGCGAGATTCGCGCGAGACGGAAAGCGCCCGCACGGGATTGGAAGGCCATCAGGCCGAGTTGGACGCGCTCAAAAAGGATTTGATTGCGGCGACAGATGCGCATGAGTTGGCGCGGGTGGAGCTGGAGCAGCGTCAAGCCACGCTGGCCGCGCATGACCAGGAGACGATTGCCGCGCGTAAGCGCCTGCAGGATCTTCGTACCGAGGCGTTGAATTTGGAAAGTCGTTTGGCGCGGCTCCAGAACGAGTGGAATGAAATTGAAGCCCGCGAGCGTACCGATTTGATTCGTCGTGAGCGTTTTGCTGCCGAAAAAGCGGAAGCGGAACGCGCGGTGGAGTCGTATCAGGAGCGGTTGGGGCTCATGGCGACGCAACGCGCGCAGAAGCAGGCGGGAGCCGAACAGGCCCAGCGGCAGGTGGAAGATTTGCGGCAGACGCAGACCGAGCGGGCCACACAACTGTCGACCTTGCAGCGCGAGACCTCCTCGCTCTCCTCGGAGGCTGCGGCCCGTGAGGCGCAGGTGAATTTGCTGACCCGTAGTCGGGCGGAGGCCCAAGGCTTTCCGGCGGGTGCCAAAAAGTTATTGGAAAACAAGCCGGTGCCGGGCGTGGACCCGAAGCGTATTTTGGGCTCGTTGGCCGGAAAAGTGCGTGCGGACAAGGCCCACAAGCTGGCGTTGGAAGCGGTGTTGCGCTCGTGGCTGGATGCGGTGCTGGTGACGGATGCGACGAGTGCGTTGGATATTGCGCGGAATTTGCAGGCCGCCAAGGGCGGGGCCGTTCGATTGCTATCGGCGGCGGGTGGCGAATCCGCGCCTGCGCCGGAAGGGCCGGGCGAGTTGCTCTTGGATCATGTGAAGGCGGCGGCGGAGTTGGAGCCAATGTTGCGGCGTTTGTGGGGCTCGGTGCGCGTGGTTCCGACGGCCGCCGATGTGCCGGCCGAGATTCCGGCGAACCTGACGTTGGTGACGCGCGATGGCATTGTGGTGCGGGGCGATGGCATTGTGGAATTTTGGGCACCGGGCGAGAACGAGAGCAATCCGCTGGCCCGAGAGCATCAGCTTGCCGAATGGCAGGAAGATTTGGATCGCTTGCGCAAGGAAATCGCCGAGCGGCGCGCCCGTTCGGAAGCCCTGCAAAAGGATGAGACATCCGGGCGCGAGGCTCTTCATGCCGCCCAGACTTTGCTCGAGAGCCATCGGCGCGAAATGGCCTTGGCGGAGGGCGAAATCCGCATGGTGGAGCGCGAGGCCAAGCAGGCCAAAGAGCGCGCGGAGACGATTGGTTGGGAGCTTGAGGCGTTGATCAAGAAAACGGGTGCGGGAAGCCAGCGGCGAACGCAGATGGCGGGCGAGATGGAGACCATTCGGACTCGCCAGACCGACGTTCGTACTCAAAATGCGGCGGATTCCGAAAAGGTTCACCAGTTGGAAGAGAAGCGAAATGTCCTTTTGGAAGAAACCACGGAATGTCGCGTTGCGCTTTCGGGCTATAAACAGCAACTGGACGGTTTGCGGGCGCGTGGGGAGCCCTTGGAGGCTCGCATTCGCGAGTTGGAGACGCTGATTCGGGAACGCGCGGCGGGGATCAATTCGTATCAAGAACGGTTGAACTCGTTGGCGCAGGCCACGAAGGAGGCGGAAGGTCAAATTGCTCCGCTTGAGGCGGAAGTGGCCCGACGGCAGACCGAGTTGCAGGAGGCGCGTGCGTTGCGAGAAGGGCGTAATGCAGAGTTGGCGAAGAGCGATGCGGCTCTCCATGCAAGCCGGACGGAATTAGATTCCGTGCGCGAGCAACGCAACGGGGTGGATATTCAGTTGGCCCGCCAGCGCCTGCATCGGCAGAATCTGGTGGACCGCATGAGCGCGGAATACAACTTGCAGCCGGCCGATGTTCTCAAGGCGACGGAGCCGGTGTGGGAAGAGGGCGTCGAGGTTCCCGATCGCGAGGCGCTCGAAACGATGGTGGCGGAAATTCGCACCAAAATCCAGAGCATGGGTCCGGTGAATTTGGTGGCGATTGAAGAGCATCAAGAGTTGGAAGAGCGGTTTGCATTTTTGAGCCAGCAGAATGATGACTTGGTGAACGCGAAGCAGCAGTTGATGGATTTGATTCGCAAGATCAACGAGACGACGACTTCGCTGTTCACGGAAACGTTCAACATTGTGAACGAGAACTTCCAAGAACTGTTCAAGCAGTTGTTTGGTGGTGGGAACGCGAAGCTGGTGCTGGTGGACGAAGAAAACGTGCTCGAATCGGGCATTGAAATCATTGCGCGGCCACCGGGGAAGAAACTGCAGACCGTTTCGTTGCTCTCAGGTGGCGAGCGCACGTTGACGGCGGTGGCGCTGTTGTTCTCGCTGTTTAAGGTCAAACCGAGCGCGTTTTGCTTGACGGACGAGTTGGATGCGGCGCTCGATGATAACAACATTGCCCGGTATTTGGAGATGTTGAAGGCATTTGTCCAGGGGACGCAGTTCATCATCATCACGCACAATCGCCAGACGATCAGTTCGGCAGCGGCGCTCTATGGCGTGACGATGGAGAAGCAGGGCATTTCGAAGATCGTGTCCGTGAAGTTCCGCAAGGATGGAGAATCGGCCCCGCCCAGCGAAGCGTGAGCGAATGCACCGTCTCTCCGCCGTTCGGCGATGACTCAGGAGGTTAGGGATGAGCATGGGTAGAAGGGCGTGTCTGGCCTTGTGGATGTTGGGAAGCCTCGTTCCTTTTGCATGGGCTGTTGAGGTGAGCCCGGCCTTTGAGCAGGAGCTGACGCGCTATGACTATCGCGACACTCGCAAGCTGGTCCGCACGGTTCGAGCTGCGGCGGATCAGGTGGAACAGTTGGGGACCAACGCTTTTTTGGAATTCAAGGCTGATCCAAAAACATGGAAAAATGATCTCTTTTACGTGTATGTGTATGGGATGGATGGCCTTTGCCTCTATCACCCGATGGCGCCGGCTTTCGAGGGTAAGAATTTGATGGAGGTGGCGGATGCGGATGGGCGGCGGGCTCTCCAAATGGCCATTCATGCCGTGCAGGATCCGGACAATCCGCATGGCTGGCTTCATTATCTTTGGCACCCGGCGGGCGGATTCAATCCGGTTCCAAAATCATCGTGTCACTTCCGAGTTTCCATGCCCGATGGTCGTGCCGTGCTGGTGGGAGGCGGCATGGAGTCGCCGCCGGAAGAGCGTGTGTTTGCGCAATATGCGGTGGATGCGGCCGTTCGTCTGCTAGAGGAAAAGGGAACGGCTGGAATGGTGGACGTTTCTCGACCGGCCACCAAGTTTCGGTTTCGCGACGTGAAGGTTTTTGTGATGGATGAGGAGGGAAATGCGTTGGTCGATCCGGCGCTGGATGCGATTGGAACTCGGAACTTATCTGCGTTCACGGATGCGGCGGGGCATGCACCGTTTGGGCAAATCGTTGAAAAACTGAAGACATCTGACCGTTGCTGGGAAGTGCTGCTCACCAAAAATCGGTATGAGCGGGTGATGAATAAGCGCGTGATTTATGCTCGTCGAGGCGTGATGGACGAAACGAATGTGATCGTGGGGGCGGCGACGATATTGCCTCGGCCGATTTGGTCAAAGTAGAAGGGTGGATGGGCCATGAGCGATGAGATGATTTACAAAGTCAACGATGTGCCTCCGGCAGGAGCGCTGGTGGTGTTGAGTATTCAACACATGCTTTTCATGTTTGCGGCCTCTTCGTTTCCGGCCATGCTGGTGCGCGAAATCGGCGGGAGCGTGGAAATGGCCACCGCGCTGGTCAGTTTGACGATGATCATTGCGGGCATTGGCTCCATTATCCAGCCGATGCGGTGGAAATACATGGGGTCGGGCTATCTGTGTCCCAACTTGTGCGGCCCATCGTATTTGTCGGCCTCATTGCACGCCGCGTGGGTGGGGGGAATTCCGCTCATGCGCGGAATGATTCTGTTCTCCGGGTTGATCGAAATGGGGCTGGCGCCGGTGGTGAAAAAGCTGCGGTTCATGTTTCCGCCGATCATTGTGGGGCTTGTGGTAGCGATGGTGGGCGTGAGCATTGTTTCGGTGGCGACAGGGAATTTTTTTGGCGTGGCGTTTTCAGGCGACAGCACACGCTGGGAGGATTTGCTGGTGGGGGTGGTGTCGCTGTTGGTGATGGTGGGATCCAACATCTGGGGCAAGGGGTGGGTGCGGATGTATTGCCTGTTGGTGGGTACGCTGGTGGGATGGGGATTGGCGTTGGCGATTACGCCGGACTCGCGCGTGGCTTTTTCTGTGGTGGAATCGCAGCCCTTTTTCGCGTTGCCATCCATGCCGTTTGGCTTGTGGGACATCCGATTTAATTGGGGACTGGCGTTGCCTTTTGTGATTGTGTCGATTTGCGGCTCGTTGAAGTCGTTTGGCAATTTGCTGGCGGCGCAGCAGATTTCGGAGCCGGGGCTGAAGGAGCCTAACATGCAGCCGATTGCGGGGGGATTGTTGGCGGATGGGCTGACCACAGCGGTGGCAGGCTTGATGGGCGCCTTGGCTGTGGATACGTCGTCGAGCAACGTGGGGTTGGCGGCAGCTACGCGGGCCTGTAGCCGCTGGATTTCGACGGTGGCAGGCGTGATCTTTACGGCGATGGCCTTCATGCCCAAAGTGACGGCGGCCATTGCTACGCTGCCGCGTCCGGTGTTGGGGGCCTCGCTCATTTTTGCGGGCTGCTTCATGATTTGCACCGGGCTACAGGAAATGATGAAAGAAAAATTCGACTCGCGCGCCATTTTCACGGTGGGCATTTCGCTGTTTTTCGGTCTCAGCACGGGATTTATGCCGGACCTGTATGCGCGCTTTCCGGAGTGGATTCAGAATTTCTTTTCGGATCCATTGCCGACGACCACCCTGTTTTCGGTGGTGCTGTATCAGGTGTTTTATTTCGACAAGCTCTATCTGAAGCCAAAACCGCTGGTTTCATGATCTTCCAAATAACCCGTTTTTTTTGGGGGGGACGCTTCAGGCCGCCTTGCATTCCTGTTTTTGGGATACTGTTTTATAAAACACGAGCCGTTTTGAGGTGGCCAAGAGGGGAAAGGGATACTGTTTTATAAAACACGAGCCCTTTTTGGGGGGAGAACGGGGGGGGGCTACTTCTTGAGGGCCTTGGCGAGGATGCCGAGGAAGAAGGCGAGGAGGACGACACCGGCGATGACGGCACCGATCCAGCCGAGGAGAGAGAGGGCGGTCATGATGACGCCGGCGATGAGGACGCCGAGGAAAATGGAGAGCATGGAATGGGCGAAGCTCATGCCGAGGAGCCAACCGGCCATGGCGCCGGTCCATGCGCCGGTGGCGGGGAGGGGGATGGCGACGAAAATAGTGAGGCCGAGGGTTTCATATTTTTCAATATCGGCGGTTTTGTGGCGAGTGCGGGCAAAGAGCCAGTCGAAGAATCTTTTACCGATAGGGACTTTCATACAGAGGGAGGAAACGGGGCCGAGGAGCAGGAGAATGAAGGGAACAGGAAGCATATTGCCGATGATGGCGAAAAGGAAGATGCGAGCCGAGCGAATCCAGTCGTCTTTGCCGAGGCGGGTGGTTTGATCGGTATCGGCGAAAAGGACGTGTCCAACGGGAACTGCGCCACGGAGTTCGACGATGGGGAGGGTGGAAATAGCGACAATGACGGCATCTTTAGAGAGGCCTTTTTCTTGGAGAAAATCGGCAATCTTTTGCCCCGTGCTGATGTGGTGAACTTGGATGGCGTGTTCGGTGCTGGCGCGTTCGATGATTTGGGGTTCAAGGTTCAGGGGTTCAGGGTTTACAGCTTCGGGAACAGCGAAAATCAGGCTGGGGATGAGACAAAGGCAAATGGCGAGGAGGGATTTCATTGGGCAAGGAATTCCTTTTTGATTTTTTTGAAGCGGCGGAGCATGCGGAAGAACCGGAACGTGTCGGTGAAGGGATTGACTTTGCTTTTTTCGTCGCCGTAAATGGTTTGGATGGTGACGGTGCCGATTTTGCGGCCTTGGAGGGAGAGGCGGAGAAGGATTTCGGATTCGGCGGCGTAGCGGCGGGAGGCGGCATCGCAGTTGCCTTCGGGGAAGGCGGAGCGGTGATAGAGGCGGAAGCCGCATTGGCTGTCGGGGACGTGCTGGCCCATCACGCGGGAGAGAAGGTCGGACATGAAGCGATTAACGAATCGACGCAAGGGAGGCATGCTGGCGATGTTGCCCATGCGGTTGCCGATGAGGATGGGGCTGTGGGTGCGCTCATAGGCTTGCAGAAAGGCGGGGATGTCGGTGGGGGCATGCTGGCCATCGGCATCGAGGGTGATGGCGAGGTCAAAGCCATTTTCGCGGGCGAAGTCGAAACCGGTTTGCAAGGCGGCGCCTTTGCCTTGGTTCCGCACATGTTCGAGCACGATGGCCCCGGCTTCGGCGGCGAGCTTGGCGGTGTCATCGGGGGATCCGTCGTCGATGACGATGACGTGGGGGCAATATTCCAACACTTCGCGAACGACGGTGCCGATATGCTTTTCTTCCTTAAATGCAGGAATCAGGATGCAGATTTTGTGAGGGGGCTTGCTCATGGAGGCGAAGATTTAGTAGGCGTTCTGATGGTTGAAAAAGGTCTGGATGAGGATTTTGAGGTCGAAGGAGAGGGACCAATTTTCGAGGTAGTAGAGGTCGTGCTGGACGCGGTCTTCGATGGAGGTGTCGCCTCGTAGTCCGTTGACTTGGGCCCAGCCGGTCATGCCGGGGCGGGAGATGTGGCGGGTCATGTAGTGGCCGATGTCTTCCTTGAATTGCTCGACAAAATGGGGGCGTTCGGGGCGGGGGCCGACGAGGGACATGTCACCCTTGAGGACGTTCCAGAATTGGGGAAGCTCGTCGAGGTTCCATTTGCGCAGGAATTCGCCGATGCGGGTGCGGCGGGGATCGTCCGGGGTGGCCCAGACGGGGCCGGTGGAGTGCTCGGCATCGACGGGCATGGTGCGGAGTTTGTAGATGGTGAAGGCTTTGCCGGCGATGCCACAGCGTTCTTGGCGGTAGAAGACGGGGCCGGGCGAACTGCGTTTGACGAGCGGGGCGGCGATGAGGACGACGGGTGCGGAGATCAGCAGGCCCATGAGGGCGCCGGCAATGTCCTCGGTGCGCTTAAGGACGCGATTCCAGAAGGCATCGAGGGGCCAAGCGGCCATGCCAATGAGGGGGATATCGGCGATATGGTTGACGTGGACGCGGGAGGTCAGCACGCCATAGAGGTCGGGCACCATGCGAAACGGAATCAGGTTTTGCTCGCAATGGAACAGGATTTGCGTGAGGCGGGCATGCGAAATGGTGGTATCGGCCAGAATAATTTCGTCCACCTGTTCGTCTGCCACAACTTTTTCCAATTCACCGATGTGGCCTTTGATGAGCTTGGGAGTGATGGCGGAGGAAATGGGAGTTTCGCGACCACCGGGGGCGGAGGGTAGGAGATAGCCGGCAAGGCGGGAGCGCAGACGGGGTTCGCGTTCGAGGGCGCGGCGGATGCGGGCGGCGAGGTCGCCCACGCCAATGATGAGGATTCGGCGGATGGGGGCGGTTCGGCGGGCCCAATGCAACTCAATGCGGAATAGGATGAAACGCTCGAGGAGAACGAGAAAGAGGACGGTGAAGAAGGCGACCAGCGCGACGGCGCGCGAGTAGGGCGGCCAATCGGCGGGGCGGACGATGAAAGAGAGGGCAAGGGCGGTGGCCAAGGTGATGGAAACACCACGGACGATACGCGGCAACTTGTCGCCGAAGGGGCCGAGTTGAGGGCGGACATAGAGTCCGATCTGACGGAAAATGAGAACCAACAGGGGGGCCAAAGCGATGGCGGCGGCGACATACATGCCTCTGGGAGGGAATATCTCATTGTGCTGGAGGGGAATGAGGTTCGAGTCAAAGCGAATCCAAACGGCCAGCATGAAGCCCAAAAAGGCCGCCAAGGCATCGGAAAAGCCGGCCAAGAGGCTGCAAAAGGCGTCAAAATTGTCACGTGGGGCTTGCATGAACGTCCGAAAACTATACTCGGAAGCCCGGATCGGGACAATCAGAGAATTCGGTCTTGAGGTATGGGGTCGATCCTGACAATATTCAGGCGGTAGGGAGTACAATGGCGGATACGGAAAGAAGACATCGCAACGTGGACCTGAGCGGGCCAGAACATGCCGCTTTGATTGAGCAGTTGAGGCAACTGGCGCTTCGCGACCCGTTGACGGGGCTGTTGAATCGGCGTGGATTTGATGAGGAATTGCTTCGGATTTGGGGGCTGAGCCAAATTCATTCGTTTCCCATAGGCTTGTTGATCATCGACATTGACCACTTCAAGTCCATCAACGATTCGTATGGGCATTTTGTTGGTGATCAGGTGTTGAAGGAATGCGTTCGGCTGGTGCAGGCGAGCGTTCGGGAAAGCGATATTGTGTGTCGCTATTATGGGGGTGATGAGTTGGTGGTGATTTTGCCGGATTCCAAACTGATGGAAACAAGGCGAGTGGCGGAGCGGATGCTGGAAAAATTCAAGTGCGAGGTGATTTGCCGGGGGACCTATGACCTGCGGGTCACGATTTCGGTGGGTGCCTGCCAGATGACGGCCGCACCCAACCAGACGGCGGACCGCTTTCTCATTCAGGCGGATCGAGCGCTGTACCGGGCGAAGCAGACCGGGCGGAACAAAATTTGTTTTGCGGATGAGCCGATTGATTTGGAGGCGTCGGGGGAGGAGGAGGGCATGGGGCCTGTGGAGCCTGCTCCTGCTGGAACGGTGTCGCCCAAGCAGGTGGTCTTGGTTGTGGATGATGATCGGCTGATTTGCGAACTGTTTCAGGAAATGTTGAAGTTTTCCAAGTTCGATGTGCATGTCGCCTCTTCGTATGAACAAGCCGTTGCCATCGTGGAAAAAGAGCGGGGGATGATTGATGTGGCGCTGGTGGATCTGCGCCTTGGAGATCGGAATGGCTTGGAGTTACTGAAAGAGCTTCGAAGTTTGGATGAATCGATGATCGGTGTGATTGTGACGGGGCAGGCGACGGTGGATAATGCCACTGAGGCGTTGCGACATGGCGCGTATGATTTTGTTCAGAAGCCGGTTTCGTTGCAACAATTGGGTGCCGTGTTGGAACGGGCAGTCAAATATCGCCGCTTGGTGCTGGAAAACAAACGCTATCAGCTTCACTTGGAGGACATGGTCCGAGAGAAGAATGCAGCGTTGTCGAGGGCCTTGGATCAGGCAAGCGAGTCGTATCAGTTCACACTGGAGGCGATGGCGGATGTGTTGGATGCGCGAGAGAAAATGACGGGAGAGCATAGCCGCCGCGTGGCTCGCACGTCGATGGTGTTGGCTCGGGCGATGGGGGTGAGGCCGGATGAAATTCAGACGATCGAAACGGGGGCGCTTCTGCATGACATCGGGAAGATTGGCATTCCAGACTCTATTTTGCTGAAGCCGAGTCGATTGACGGACGAAGAACATTCCGTTATGAACCGACATCCCCATTTGGGGTACAACTTCATTAAGGCGGGCCCCGGAATGGAGGAGGCGTCGGAGATTGTGCTGGCGCACCATGAGCATTTTGATGGGACGGGGTATCCGCGTGGTCTTAAGGGAGATGATATTTGCCTTGGCGCCAGGATATTTGCGGTGATCGATGCCTATGATGCCATTCGTGCGGATCGGCCCTATGCCAAGGGGCGAACGGCGGAGGAAACGCTTCGGGAAATTGTGAAGCACAAAGGCAGTCAGTTCGATCCGGTTGTGGTAGAGGCGTTGGAGAGATGCCAAGGAGAAATAGAAAAAGTGGGACAATGGAGTTGATTGGAGCTGGAGTTTTAGGCTGAACGGGATGTTCAAAAACAGTTGATCTGGATCCCCGAATCCGATATGAGCTACCGTTTTAACTGGAAGGAGGGGATGGAATGAGTGAGTCGAATGTCGCAACCAAATCAACAGGGGGCTACACGCCGGGGGTGGAGCGGCGAAAACGCAAGCCGGATGTCTGGTCCCGGGTTCTTCGCTATTTGGCCCTACTGGTGTATCCCGTTGTGATTTTGAACCTGTTCATTTTTATGTCGGTTTCAGGGGAGCAGCAGAAGGCGTTGATGATGGGCAAGATAGGGCCATCGGCGGCGGAGCAGGTCAGCACGTGGGTCAAAATCTATGCATTTTTGCCCATCATGGCGGGGGGCTTGGTGATCGGGGTGACGGGGCTCTTTTTGAGCCGCAAGAGGACCCGGCGGCGATATGACTACAAGTTTCAGAATCAGTTGATTCTGGTGGTGTTGTCGGTGGTCGGCCTATTTATTTACCTGTTTTTCGTCAGCTAACGGAACTTGCCCCTTCCACTATGTTTGGGGCGATGGGAGGGCGGAATCGAGGGCTTTTCGGATTTGGGCCGCGAGGGTTGGCTTGGTGAAGGGTTTTTCGATGAAGTGGACTCCTTTGTCCAGTACGCCGTTTCGGGCGATGACATCGGCGGTATAGCCGGACATGAACAGGCACTTGAGCTTGGGATGAGTGAGTAGGAGTTTTTGCGCCAGATCGCGCCCGTTCATTTCGGGCATGACCACATCGGTGAGGAGCAAATCGATTTCGTGGCCGTGTTCGGTGGCTAGGCGAATGGCCTCGGCGGGAGAATTGGCTTTTCGGACGGTATAGCCCAACCCTTCGATGATTTGTCCGGTGATTTTCAGAATAGAGGGTTCATCTTCCACCAGCAGAATGGATTCATGGCCACCGGTGGGCGGGGGAGGCGGCGCGGAGCGAGCTTGGGTTTCGAGGGTGCCCCGATGGCGCGGCAGATAAATATGGAACGTGGTTCCTTGGGCGGGTTGGCTGTGAACCTGAATGAAGCCGTTGTATTGTTTGACCACGCCATAGACGGTGGCGAGGCCGAGGCCGCTACCCAGGCCTTTCTTTTTGGTCGAGAAGAAGGGCTCGAAGATGTGGCCAAGGGTTTCCGGGGTCATGCCGCAGCCGGTATCGCGGAAGTCGATACGGACAAAGTCCCCAGGGGTGGCATCCGGAAGGGGGTCTGCTACGGAGGGGCGAAACACAATGTTATGAGTTTCGATGGTGATTTGGCCAACGTCGGCAATGGCATCCCGCGCATTCACACACAGATTGGCGAGGATTTGGTCGATTTGTGAAGGGTCCATCTGAATCGGCCAGAGGTCTGGTTGTGGTTTCCAGCTTAGTTCGATGTTTTCACCCATCAGCCGCCGCAACATGTTGATCATGCCTTCGATGGTTTCGTTGAGGTTCAGCATCTTGGGCGTGGCGGCTTGTTTGCGGGCGAAGGCCAGCAGTTGTCGGGTGAGGGCGGCAGAGCGTTCGGCGGCTTTTTGAATTTCGACCAAATCCCCATGGAGTGGATTGTCGGGAGAAACAAGCTCCATCGCCAGTTCGGTATGGCCGAGAATCACGCCCAGCATATTGTTAAAATCGTGGGCGATGCCGCCGGCCAAGCGGCCGATGGAGTCCATTTTCTGGGCTTGTTGCAGTTGTTCGGTCACGCGCAATTGTTCGGTGATGTCGCGTTTGACGGCCACAAAGCTGACAATTTTTCCGGCGTCATCGCAGACGGGCGAAATGAGGGCGTCTTCGGTATAAAGTGCCCCATCTTTGCGGCGGTTGATGAAGCGGCCGTGCCAGGTTTTGCCGCTGGAGAGGGTGGCCCATAGCTCGCGGTAGAATTCCGCCGTCTGCTGGCCGCTTCCCAGCATGCGGGGGTTTTGGCCGATGGCTTCTTCGCGGGTGTAGCCCGAGACCTTTTCGAAGGCAGGATTGACGTATTGAATTTGGGCGTTGGCATCGGTGACGAGGATGGATTCGGCGGATTGTTCGATGGCGGCGCTGAGCCGCTTGCGATCGGCATCGGCCCGCACCTGATCCTCCAGAATGCCCAGCAGGGCTTGGCGGGACTGGTTGCTCTCTTCCAGCAATTGGCGCACTTGCTCTTCGGAGCGTTTTCGCTCGGTGATATCCTGATCAATTCCGATGAATCCGGCCGGTTGGCCGTTTTCTTCTTTCACCAGCGAGATGAACGAAGAAGTCCAGAAATGATCCCCCTGTCTATTTTTTTGAACATGTTCACCGTGCCAGAAACCTTGGGTGAGGATTAGGTTTCGAAATTCC
The DNA here is from genome assembly GCA_964647595.1 of uncultured Verrucomicrobiota bacterium. GTDB lineage: Bacteria > Verrucomicrobiota > Kiritimatiellia > CAIQIC01 > Lenti-01 > Lenti-01. Next base: position 8,620 of record CAZYGH010000007.1, on the reverse strand, counting down.
TCTTCATTGGGGGGGGCGATCGAGCCGGCAAACGCCCGGTAGGGCTGTCCGATGACTTCTTCGGCGGAGTATCCGAAAAGTCGTTTGGCTCCTTGTCCCCAGTATTGGATGAGGCCGTGCAGGTTGGTGGCAACGACGGATTCCTGCACGGCATCCAGCAGGCGGGCCTGAAGACGAAGATGATTCTCCGCCTGTTTGCGAGCGCTGACATCGCGCACAACCAGAATGATGCGGGAGGGTTGACCTTTTGCATCCCGGATGAACTCTCCATTGACTTCGATGTCGAACGTGTGGCCATCGGCCCGCATCCCTTGGTATTCGCCTCGGTATCCAATGGGGCCGGAGGTGATCCTTTGAAATAGGTGGGCGATGTCGCTGGCAGCCCGATCTCGCTCCTCGGGGATGATGAATTCGAGCACCCTGCGGCCCACTATCTGATTTTCTGTTTCGTAGCCGAACATCTGCACGGAGGAAGGGGATACGATGAGGATACGTCCTTCCAAGTCCGTGATGGTGATGTCGTCGGGAGAGGCGTTCAGAATGGAGTGGTACAGTTGTTCGCTTTCCTGTAGCGCCTCTTCGATATTTTTTTGTTCGTCGAGGGCACGGGCCAATTGGAGGTTGCGGAATCCCTGTTCGGCGATTTGTTGGGCAAACTGAACATAAAATGTCATGGCCTGATCGACCTTGAGCCGATTCCAGTGTGGCACGCGATCGAGGGCTTTCAAATAGGCTTCCTCGTCAAACCCATAGCGTTTGGCTTGGCTTCGGAAGATATCCAGATTCAGGGGCTCCTCTTCCAGAAGAAACTGACCCATGAACAAATGACCCATCTTGTGGCTCCCAACGATGATGGGGGTGGCCATGTCCCAGAGATTGTTTTTGCAACGGTATCGCTTGAATGTTCCCGGAGGCACGTCGGAACAGAGAGTCTTTTCGCTCTCCTCGCAGTGTTTGCACGATTCGGGATGGATGCGGTGGAATTTCGTGCAGATCTCCTGTCCGCCAGCCGACAACAGGACTTTCCCTTGTAGGTCGCGGATGCTCATGCCAAAGCCAGTTAAGGCATGGAATTGATCCGCCATGGCTTGAAGGGCGGGAAGATCCAGAATGGCATCCAGTTTAGGCTCGGGCTTTGCGCTCATGGAAAACCTTTCCTGCGGCGGATGTGGAAGATTTTCCATTGAAGGTTTTGCCCGAGGGGGGGTTAGTCGGTGGAGCCTAAAAGGTGATAGAGCAAGTTGTTGGCGACGGCTTGGGGCAGCAGCAGAATGGAGCGGAAGAGGGGGGTACCATCGGGGCCTTCGGTGAAGTCGCCCGCTTCGGTGTCGATGCGCAAGGTGCCTTCGCCCTTCATGGTTCGGTGTGCCACGCGGACATCGCCCTTGTCCGGAATGGATTGCCCCGTGACGAAATCCATGACCTTGGAAACGGGCGAGAATGACAGCGGCGAGCTTTGGAGCGGCGGGGCGGGTTTTTCGTCGACCAGTTGGACGGCGACCAGATGGTCTTCGGCATCGGTGATGAGTCGCAAGGTGGGATAGGGCGGTTGGCCGGGGCCGATGGTGCCGAGGCGACCGGCGGGGAACGTCTGCATGAAGAACCCGCCATAGGGGAACGGGGCGCCTTCGATCGGAATGCGTTGAGAAGGTTTCACGGACAGTGCGCGGTAGGCATTGGTGATGGACATGAGCCACTGAAGCGGGCCGTGGATGTAGAGGCCCGCCTGGGCGCGGGTGTCCGGCATGGGCTCGGCAACGGTGGAGAGGAGAAAAACGAATTCCGTTGTCTCGGGGCGATCCAAGGGCGCCGGAAGGGTGTCCCAGGCATATCCAAATTGCATGAAGCGGGCAGCGAAGGTGTCGGTGGAGTCGGAGGTGGGAGTGGGATAGGGGGCCAGCAGGTCGTGGCGCTCTTTCGGTGCGAGATAAAACTGGTTTTTCTTGGCGGCAAGAGTCATGCGGGCGCGGCGGGCATCGTTGACCAGTTGATAGCATTGGTTGGCATAGAGCGTGATGGGAACATCGGCGGGCGCGTTGGTCTTGATGGTTTCAAAAAGGACGGCGGCATATTGTGCGTCCGCAATCAGCGTGGTCAGCACGGGGTCTTGCGGATCGGGCTTGTTAAGATAAGTTTGATAGGCGGCCAATGTTTTGTTGAACAAAATCGCCGCTTGGATGAAGCCGGGGTGATTCCATGCGCCGGGGGTCACCGTGCCGGTGCCGACGGGCACGGCTTGAGGATCGGGCGGAGGCTGCTCGACCTTGGCGGTCACGGGTGATGGGTCGCTGTTGGGGGTAGCCGCAGGGGGGGCCGTTTCGGAGCTTGTGGTTTCGTTCGTGGATGGCACATCGGCCTGAGGAAGAGGAGGCTTGTACGTTTTGCCTTGGCGCATGGCCGCGAACTCGGGCGTATCCTTGACGAAGTAATAAATGGTTCCCAAAACCCCACCCAGAAAGATCAGGAAAAACAAAAAGCGCAGAAATCCGCCGCCACCGGAGGACGCCGAGCGGGAGGCGGAAGAGCGCTTTTGTTTGCTAATGAGCGCATCGTGGGCGGCTGTCAGCGTGATGGCCTTTTTGGTGGCGGCCGACAGATTCAAGGTGTTGGCGCGCGCCTTGGGGCGGTGGCGGGGATTCAGCAAAATGGTGCTTTCGTCGTCGCCGGGGTAGGGCGGCAAGGGCGATTTGCCTTCCTTGATTTGGTGTAGATCTTTGAGCACATCGGCCCACGAGGACGGACGTTTGGCCGGATCCTTGGCCGTCATTTTCGCCAACAGCCAGCCAAAGGAAACGGGCAGGCGCGGGAGAATGTCGCAGGGATCGGGGAGATAGTCGGCTTGCTGGGCATCGAGAATTTCGTCGAGCGACCGCCCCTCGAAGGGAGGCGTGCCCGTGAGCAGGTGATACAAGGTGAGGCCGAGGGAATAAATGTCGCTGCGGCAATCCGGCTCGCGTCCTTCGATTTGTTCCGGGGCGATATAGGTGGGCGTGCCTTCGATACATTCGGAGGGTTCGCGCGTGGCCGCCGAACCGGCAATTCGCGCCAGCCCCAGATCGGTCAGTTTCACCGCGCCATCGCCCCCGAGCAAGATGTTGCCCGGTTTGATGTCGCAGTGAATGAGCGAGGACTCGCGCCAGACGGCATCGAGCGCACTGCCAATAATTTCTACCAGCTTGAGGGCTTGCCCATGTGCCATGCGCTGGTTTTCGGCCAGCCAGTCGGCGAGATTGGTGCCATCGACATATTCCATCACATAGAACAGTGTGCCTTCGTGTTCGCCGAAATCCAGAATACCCACAATGGCTGGATGGGAGAGATGAGCGGCCGCGCGGGCTTCTTTTTGAAATTGTTCGCGGGCGGCGGGATCGGCCAGCAACTTGGGCGAGAGGATTTTGATGGCCACCACGCGATCGAGCGAAAGCTGACGGGCCAGCCATACGGTGGACGTGCCGCCGGCGCCGAGACGTTTCTGAATCTCGTAGCCGGGCAGGGCGGGCGGAACGGGTGAACGATTCACAGTTTCCATAGTCCCGATTCTGGACGAAACGGCCGAGAAAAGAAACTGCTAAATGGTGACTCTGTTGTCGAAAGTCATGAGGGTTGGAGTCGGGCAAAAATAGTTTTCCACAGTGTGGAAACATTTTTTCCATTGTGTGGAAAAATCGCGAAACATTTTTCCATTGCGTGGAAAATATGCGTTTCCCAGTCAAACCGAAAATTAACAAAAGGGGGTGGCCCTTTTCTTGCTGTGGGGTGGGGAGTTTGAGTAGGATACCCATTTGGTAAAAAGCAGACAAGGCGGTCAGAATGTATAGCTGGAAAAATACTGCGATGATTTTGGCTTGCTGGGGTGGCTTGGCGTTTTTTGCGTTGGGGTCGAGTGTGGCCTTTGGCCAGATGCTGGAATCGTTTGAATATGGCGTGCCGCCGGCGGGGTGGATCAAGACGAATCTGCAAGGGGGAAGCGGCTGGCGCCAGTTGCCCATCGGGTGGGCGCCGCTTCCGGGCTGGGGCAACGGTACCAGTTCGGTGCCGGTGACGGTGGGCGCGGGGTACCACAACGCGTATTGCTCGTGGGACACGGGCGGTTCGGCGAGCCAGGGATATCACAACGACCAGTGGTTGATTTCGCCGCAGATGACGGGGCTGACGGCAACTTCGACCGTGAGTTATTGGCTACGGTTTAATTTCACCAACTACCCGGACGAGGTTCGTTTCCGCGTTTCCACAACGGGGCCTGCGCCGGCGAATTTCACGTACGTCCCCCTTACCAACATTTTTGCGAAGGCATCGTATACCAATCAATTTCCTCCGTGGAACAACTATGTCGTGAACGTCGGTGCGCTGGGCATTCCGGCGGGGACTCCGATCTGGGTGGCGATTCAGGAGTATGTGTGGGACAACACATGGAACGGGGCGGCGGTTCAGTTGGACGTGATCAAGAGCGATCTGACGGCGCCACCACAACCGAGAACGAGCCAGACGTCGCTGACCTTCACGGCCTATTACGAGGGGAGCAATCCGGGGGCCCAGACCTTTACGCTCCAGAGCGTGGGCAGCAGCGGGATGAGCTATTCCAGCGCCCTGCTTTTTGGCGCCGGTTCCACGAATTGGCTCGCGATGGGGGGGGCGATGTCGGGGACGTTGCCGTTGCAGCAGAGTCAGGCCTTTACGGCATCGGTTTCGGTGGCGGGGCTTGATTTGGGAACGTATTACGCGACCAACGTCATCACGGTTCCGGGGGCGACCAACAGCCCGATCCGGATGCCCATCACGTTCAATGTGATTCGGCGGCCGCAGACGATATCGTTTCCCAATCCCGGGTCGCAAACGACCACGAACCAGGTGGGATTGAGAGGGACGGCTTCGTCGGGGTTGCCGGTGACGTTCAGCGTGTTTTCAGGGCCGGGGAGCGTGGTGGGCGCGACGAATCTTTCGTTTACGGGGGCGGGAACCGTTCGGGTGGTGGGGTGGCAATTGGGGAATGTCTACTACGACGTTGCGCCGTGCATCACCAATTCGATCACGGTGACCAAGGCGGTTCCCGGATTTGTTTTTACCAACCTGAGCACCATCTATGATGGGTCTCCGCATGGCGTGACGGTGTCGACGGTTCCGGAAGGGCTGACGGTTGAAACGACGTACAACGGAAGCACCTCACTGCCCGTGGCCATCGGCAGCTACGCGGTCACGAGCATCGTCAACACAGCGATATATTCGGGGACGGGCACGGTGGAGTTTGCGATCACGCGGATGCCTCAAACCATCACGTTCCCGGATCCCGGGGCGCAATGGACAACCAATGGGGTCGGGCTTGCGGCAACGGCGAGCTCGAGCCTCCCGGTGACGTTTTCCGTGGCGTCGGGGCCGGGGACGATCAGCGGCGGGACGAATTTGACCTTCTCGGCCGCAGGAACGGTGAGTGTGGTGGCCTCGCAGGTGGGAGATGCGGATTGGTTACCGGCATCTGCGACCAATTCGATGGATGTCACCAAGGCGGTGGCGACGGTGACGATCGAGAGCTTGAGCCAGACGTACGATGGGGCCGGAAAAAGTGCCACGGCGACAACGGTTCCTGCGGGGCTCACGGTGGATTTCACGTATGACGGTTCCAACGCAGCCCCCGTTGGTGTGGGTTCCTATGTGGTGACGGGCACGGTGAATGATGCGATCTATCAGGGCACGAATGTGGATACGCTCGTGATCGGGAAGGGAACCGTTACGGTGATGCTGACCAATTTGGTGTACACCTATGACGGAACGCCGAGGAATGCGGCGGCGGTAACGGTTCCGGCTGGGCTGACGGTGGATTTTACGTACGATGGATCCACCAATGCGCCGATCGTGCGGGGTAGCTACGCCGTGACAGGAACGGTGAACGACGTGAATTGGCAGGGTTCGGCCACGGGGCTGTTGCTGATCGACATGGGTGCGGCTACGGTGACACTGACGAATTTGATGCAGATCTATGACGGGATGCCTAAGCAGGCTGCGGCAACGACGACGCCGACGGGGCTGGTTGTGGACATGACCTATGATGGCGCGACGAATGAACCCGTGGCGGTGGGAAGCTACGCGGTTGAGGGAACGGTGAACGATCCAGACTGGGCAGGTGCTTCTACCGGAACGCTGACAATTTCCAAAGGTTCGGCGACGGTGACGCTGGGCGATCTGACGCACACCTACGATGGAGCGGCGCAGCGTGCGACGGCCACCACGGTGCCCACGGGGTTGGTGGTGGAACTTACCTACGACGGCGCAACGAACGAACCCGTAGTGGTGGGAAGCTACGCGGTGACGGGAACGGTGAACGAAGCCAACTGGCAGGGTTCTACCACGGGCACGCTGGTGATTGCCAAGGCGTCGGCGACGGTGACGTTGGGCGACATGGCGCGATCCTACGACGGGGCGGCGAAGAATGCCACGGCAACGACGGCGCCGACGGGATTGGTGGTTGAGATTACCTACGACGGATCGACGAATGCGCCGACAGTTGCGGGCAGCTACGCGGTGACAGGAACGGTGAATGAAGCCAATTGGCAGGGGCTGTCGACGGGCACTCTTGTGATTGCCAAGGCGGCGGCAACCGTGACGTTGAGCGATTTGTCGCAGGTCTATGATGGAGGGGTGAAGAGTGTGACGGCGACCTCGGATCCCGCGGGACTCACGATTGATTTCACGTATGACGGCTCAACAAATGCGCCGGCAACTGCGGGGAGTTATGCGGTGACCGGAACCGTGAACGAGGTCAACTGGCAGGGTTCTTCTACGGGTACGCTGCTGATTGCCAAGGCGGTGGCAACCGTGACGTTGGCTGACTTGGTTCACACCTATGACGGAACGGCAAAGAACGCAACGGCGACAACCGTTCCCGTTGGATTGAACGTGGATGTCTCGTATGACGGAGCAACGAATCTGCCGATGAACGCAGGAAATTATTCGGTGACGGGCTCGGTGAACGAGGTGAACTGGCAGGGGATCTCCACGGGCACACTCATGTTGGCGAAGGCGAATCAAACGATCTCCTTTGGTGCCATTACGAATCAGTTTTGGACCAACGTGCTGGGTCTGGCCGCGACGGCCTCCAGTGGCCTGGACGTCGCATTCTCCGTAGAGAGTGGTCCGGCAATCCTTTCGGGTGGAACCAATCTTAGCTTCAGCGGCTATGGCGAGGTGAGAGTGGTGGCGAGCCAAACAGGAAATACCAACTGGAATCCGGCCTCTTCCGCCACAAACGGTTTTGACTCGATGGGTCCTCAGTTCATTCTACTGGGCACCAATGGCGTCGTCGTGGCGCATAGCAACGCCACGTCTCTTGCGGACGGCACCGACATGGGCGAAATTATCGTTTTCTCCGGCACCCTGACCAACACCTTCTCGATCACGAATTCGGGCAACATGGCGCTGACCATCGGTGGCATTGTCACCAACGGCTCCACCGCCTTCACGATTCTGAATTCTCCCTCATCGATCTCGGCGTCCTCTGTGGCAACCTTCTCCGTCGTCTTCACCCCGCAAGGCGGCCGCCAAGATGTCTCGTTCACCTTCACACACGATGCCACGAACTCGCCCTTCCTCCTCAACGTGACTGGATTCGGCCTTGGCGGCGGAATCTCGCTGGCTTCCAACCAGCTTAACTTCGCGGCGACCTATGTTGATGCGAATCCCGTCAACCAAACCGTGGCGATGACCAACGTGGGCGTGAGCGGATTCACGTGGACGAATCGCGTCACGTATGGGGCGGGCGCGGCGGGCTGGCTGACAGTATTGCCGACGGGCGGCACCGTGGCATTGGCTGGTGCAACGGCGTTCACGAATTCCGCTAGCGTGGCGTGGCTCAACGCGGGCACCTATTGGGCAACCAACACCATTTATGCAGCAGACGCAACGAACGCACCGCAGTCTTACGCGGTGCGAATCGTGGTGGCCCAGACTCCGCAAGGTATTACGTTCCCGAATCCCGGTGCGCAGCTGACAACCAACGTGACGGCGCTGTCGGCGACTTCAACGGGCGGCTTGGCCGTGACGTTCGCGGTGCTGAGCGGCCCAGCCACTCTGTCGGATTTGACGAATCTGACCTATTCGACGGATGGGACCGTGGCGGTTGTGGCCTCGCAGACCGGCAACAGCAACTGGCTGGCGGCGGCGAGCGTGACGCAAAGTTTCGCGGTGGCCAAGACGCCGCAAGCGGTGCTGACCTTTGCGCCGACCACGCCGCAGACGTTTGGGACGACGAACGTACTGTCCATTAGCGGCGGCTCGGGCACGGGCGTGGTTTCCTACGCAGTGAGCGCAGGCATGGGCGCGATCGTCGGCACGAACGGCCTGCACGCGACGACGGGCACGGGAAGCGTGACGGTGGTGGCGACAAAGGCCACGGACGCGATGTATCTCTCCACGGCCGCGACATCGACGGTGGCCTACGCGAAGGCTGACCAGACGATCAGCTTTGCGGTGATCAGCAACCAATTCTGGACGAACCAACTGGTTCTGACGGCTACGGCGTCGAGCGGTTTAGGCGTTTCCTTCTCGGTTGCATCCGGCCCCGCCTCAATCGCGGGCGGCACAAACTTGAGTTTCAGCGGCTACGGCGCGGTGGTTCTCCATGCCAACCAAG
>CAZYGH010000006.1:0-147118 GCA_964647595.1 uncultured Verrucomicrobiota bacterium | reverse complement strand
CAAGCTCGCCAAGGTCGAAATCCCCAGGAGAATCAAGGCCCCCAAGGCCAATGTGCACACGAAAGTAAAGCTGAAAAGAAATCGTAAGTAAATATTAGGCATTAGGTTATGCCATATTCCTCTGTAGGGCGGTTAAGGAACTTCCGTTTCAAAACGGACATTTCGTAGAAATATCCCTACTTTGGATCGGATCGGAATCCGAACGATCGAAAAGGGTAGGGACGGTTCTATGAACCGTCCGTCTTTCTTTTCAAAACGGACATTTCGTAGAAATGTCCCTACCTTCGGATCGGATAGAAATTCGAACGATCGGAAAGGGTAGGGACGGTTCTATGAACCGTCCGTCTTTCTTTTCTTCTCGGACATTTCGTAGAAATGTCCCTACCTTAAGAGATCTCCCTACCTTGGAGCTTCCCACACAAAAGGCCAATCCTGCGCGACCGCAACCAATTGTTTACGAACAGGATTTTGCCGAATATAAAAGGCTTTTTCATCATATTCCTGAGTATTGCGGATGCGGTGATCGAAGAAATCACGTTGCCATGGGATGTGGAGAGTGCAGGCAGTCCATCGCTTCCACTCTCGAATCACCATTTTCATTCCGGGGGCTGGGGCAAAACTGGCGAGTAGATGCAAATGGTCGGGCATGACAAGAAAAAGGTGCGGCCACCAATGGCCCCAAGTCATTTGGTGGCACGCGTTCTCCCACAGGCGGGCTGGGCGATCTTGATTAAGGAGAGGCGTACCACCGCGTTCCCGTGCATTGAGCGTGATGAAAAAGATGGCGCCATTTGGAACCCACGACGGAACTTCGTGCGGTAGATTTTTACGCTCTGGGAAGAGCTCATTCATGGGCAAAAGATAAAGATTTAAGTGTGTAGTGGCCAGTTCAAAAGGGAAGGAATTATGGATTTGAAAGGTAGGGACGGTTCTATGTACCGTCCGTCAATATTTTCAAAACGGACATTTCGTAGAAATGTCCCTACCTTCGGATTTCAAAGGATTCCCCCAAAATCCATTCGCGATATTCGAATAATTCGTAGTTAAATCGGCTGTTCGTTTCACGCGCACTCTGTGAGAGACATTTCCTTTCCGGTTTTGCTACCTTCCCCGCCATGAGCAAATCCCAACGAACTTTTTGGTTGAACGCCACGGTGTTTCTGACAGGCGCAGGTATCATGACGATCGAGCTGGTGGCGAGTCGATTGATTGCCCGCTTTTTGGGCTCGTCGCTGTATACATGGACGGGCGTATTGGGCGTCATTTTGGCGGGCATGAGTCTGGGCAACTATTTGGGTGGGCGGATGGCGGATTCGGCGCTCCATTTGCCGAAACGAATTTCGACGATGTTTTTTGCCAGCGCGGCGGCTTGCATCGCGATTTTGTGGCTGAATGCGTGGGCGGGTTCGTCGGCCTTTCTGATGGGGCTCTCGTGGCCGATGCGCATTTTGCTGCACATGGCGTGGGCGTTTTTGTTGCCGGCGACAGTATTGGGTACCATTAGCCCCATGGTGGCGAAATTGGCGATTGAACGATCGGCACAGACGGGGCGGGCCATTGGTACGCTTTATGCGTGGAATGCGGTGGGAAGCATTCTGGGCACCTTCCTGACGGGGTTTTATCTGACGGCCTGGATGGGCAGCGTGCGCATCGTGGTGTGTATGGCGCTTCTGCTGGCGATCCTCGGTTTTCTCTATGCATGGGCTGTGCGGCGTGAGAACGCGAAAGACAGCCCCTCCTCTGTGGCGGGGGCGGCGTTGGGACTCGCCCTTTTTGGCGGCTTTTTTCTGCTGGCTGTCTTGCCGGGGGAGGGCGTGGCCAGCGTGGCGGGCGTTCTCAAGTTGCGCGATGCCTCCAACGAGGCCAACGCCATCTATTTTGCGGAGACGCAGTATCAGATTTTGACGGTGACCGCAGAGCCCGGGAATCCGGCGCACCGCACGTTTTATCAGGATAAATTGCGTCATAGCGAGGTGGACTTGTCCGATCTGGGAGACCTGAAATATCCGTACATGCGCATCTATGATGCGTTGATCAATCGTCTGAGAGGAAAGAACAACGATCCCGTGCGTTTGCTGTTGCTTGGCGGCGGCGGCTATGTGTTTCCCAATTATCTGTACCGTGCGCGTCCGGGTAGTGAATTGGTTGTGGTGGAGATCGATCCCGGTGTGACCCGTGCCGCGCAAGAGGCGTTTGGATTGCCCAAAAATGCCCCGATTGAGATTCACCACTCGGATGCTCGCAACTATGTCGCGGATGCTCTGCGGCGCAATCGCGAGGTCCCCGGTTCTGTTCCGTCCTTTGATTTCATTGTTTGCGATTCGGTCAGTGATTACTCGGTGCCCTATCAACTCACCACGCAAGAATTCATGAGCGATGTGCGCCAATTGCTCAAGCCCGATGGCCTGTACATCATGAACCTGATCGATGCCTACGATGTGGGCGGCTTCATGAATGCCATTGCCCAGACCTTTGCATCCGCCTTTCCCTTTCGAGGTGCCATTTCGGCGATTCCCGAGCTGGGGTCGCGCAATACCACGGTGTTTGTGGGTGCCAATCAACCCTTGGAGTTGTCGGATATCGCGGATTGGACCACGCGCCCCAACACATTGGATGGATTGGTGCTGACGGCCGCCCATTTTTCGGATTTGCGGGCGCGGAATGGGGAATGCGTGTTGACGGACGACTGGGCACCGGTTGAAAATCTGTTGGCGCCGGTGGTGAAGACGGATCCGATGGGGGCGCTGACGGCGGCGATTCAGTCGGGAATTCGTGCGGCAGAAAAGCAGGATTATCCGCGTGCGGTTCGCTATTTCCAGAAGGCGCTGGAATTGGCACCGGGGCATCCGGATGCGCTGTCGAATTTGGGGCATGCGCAAGAATTGGCGGGCGATGATTCGGGGGCGTTGGATGCCTATGCGGCGATCATTCAGCTTTATCCGGAAAACGTGAATGCGCGGAATCGAGCGGCGATGATTTTGGTCAAACGGGGCCATGTGGGACCCGCGCTGGAACAATGGGGAACGAGCTTGAAAATCAATCCGGCACAACCGGAAGTGCTGAACAATTTGGGGGCCGTGGCGATGCAGGAAGGCCAGCGTGACGCGGCCGTCCGCTACTGGCGCCAAGCGTTGGAATTCGCTCCAAACGAGCCGCTGTTGCTGCAAAATATTGCCGCCGCAGAATCGAAGTAAGAGCGCCTTCGCGCATCAAAATTCCATTTGAATCTCTGTGTTCCTCTGTGGCCTCTGTGAGAGGGGATTATTTTCTCACAGAGTTCACAGAGGTTCACGGAGAGGGAGAGTTGGGGAAGAACTGCTTGGCGAGCTTGGCGTTCTTGGCGAGAGGGATTTTGGGAACTCAATATCCAATATCCAATCATCAATATCCAATATTCAAGTGGGGAATCTTTGTGACCTCCGTGAGAGGAAATTGTTTTGCGGGCTTGACAGGCGATCCGGTATAATGTATTGCGTAGTACATGATGCGGAGTAGTCAATCATGATCGAGGGATGGATTACCCAGTTGCGCAAGGGGCTGTTGGAGTATTGCGTCCTTCTTGTTTTGCGGCGGGGGGAAAGCTATGGCTATGAGATCGTTCAGGCGTTGAAGCGCATCGAGGATTTATCCGTTTCGGAAAGTACGGTCTATCCCATTTTGGGGCGGCTGAGAGAAGAGGGGTTTCTGAAATCGCGCGACAAGCCTTCCGATTCGGGGCCGCCGCGCCGCTATTTTTCGCTGACGCCGTCAGGCAAAATTCGCTTGGCGGAGATGAATGCGTATTGGCCGATGTTGACGAAGTCTTTGGAACAATTGAAGTCTGACAAGGGGAAAGAAGCTGGATCATGAAATGGAATGAAGCGGTAGAGCGGCGGATTGAGGCATATTTATCCGCAGTGGATCAACGGTTGGCGCACAAGCCGGTAGCGGTGCGCAAAGAAGTGGTGGAGGGTTTGAGAGACCATATCGGGGAGTCCTTGCGGCGATTGGAGCTGGAGGGGGGAGACGTGGGTCTCGATGTGGTGGAACGCTTGTTGGCGGAAATGGACCCGCCCGAAACATTCGAAGAGGCGGCGATGGAGGCGGTGGCTGGCGTGGCGTCGTCGGTGGCCCCTGCGACGCTACAGAAGGGCGGCGGGCGTTGGTTTTGGCTGGCCTTGGCGTTTTTGCTGGTGAACACCTATGGGGTGTGGAAGTGGAGCACGAGGCCGGATGTGCCGCCGCCGGTGACGTCCGTTCCGGTGGTTGCCGAATCGGTGCCAGAAATACCGGTGGAGAAGATTTTGCGGTTGCGGCGCGTGGAGCAGGTGGATGTGTCGCCGGATCGAGAAGTGATGCTGGTGTTGGCGTTCAGCGAGACGCCAGACCGTCACCAGTTGACGCGATTTTTCCACTTGGAGGCGGAGGGTCAGGGCGAGGTGGATTATCGTTTGACGGGTTCCATGGGGTCGAACACGGTGATGGTGGAAACGGCGCCTGTGTTGGCGGAAAAACTGGAATATGGCATGGAAGAGGGAATGCCATCGGTGGCAGAAGACGTGAAGCCGATGGATCGAGGGGTCCGGGGTTCGCTGACGATGGAAATGAATATGGCGTTGAAGAAGATCGAGGCGGACAGTCCTCCGTTTGAACCGCCTACGTTGCGGGCGAATTTTAATGCGTTTCCAGAGGTGAATGGGCTGAAAGAGTATGTTTCGGTGTCCCCGGCGGTTTCGTATACGGTGGAGGCGGTGGATGATTGGGAGGGGCGCGGGTTGCTGTTGCATGGGGATTTCAAGCCGGGGGGAATTTATGACGTGACGTTCAAGGAGGGCTTGCCGGCAGCTAATGGATCGAGTTTGGCCAAAACGGTGAGCCGGACCCTTCAGTTTCCGCTGCCTTCGCCCGCGGTGCGGCTGGAGTCGCCGGGGCGATATCTATCGCCGAAAGGGACGCTTTCGGTCCAGGTGTCGGCGTCGAATTTGCGGGAGTTCGAGGCGAGTTTACGTCCGGTGTTTGCCAACAATTTGGTGGAGATGGCTCGGAGAGAATCGACTTGGTATTATTCCGAAAGCGAACTGACGCAGGATTTGGCGGGGTCGGGGCGTTCTGTGACGAATCTCTTGCCGATAGCGAAAGAAGGAGAATCTGTTCGCGGTGCGGTGAATTTGCGCACGTTGGCGGGGGGGGAGCCACGTGGGGCGTATTGGTTGGATGTGTGGGGCAAAAAAGCGCGGGGCGAGGGGCGCTTGCTGGTCGTGACCGATTTAGGGATTGCCTCGCGGGTGTTCGCGGGGGGAGCGCTGGTGTGGGTGAATTCCTTGCGCACGGCGCAACCGGTGGCGGGTGCGGCGGTGACGGTGATGGCTCGCAATAACCAGGTGCTGGGTCACGGGACAACGGATGAACGTGGATTGGTGCGGGTGGAGTGGCCAACAGGGGAGGATGCGGATCCCTTTTTGATCACCGCAGAGTGGGATGGCGATCTGTCGTATGTGGATGTAGGCCGAGGAAGCGTGGAGCAAGGCGAGGGGCTTGGAGGGGCGGAGTATGTGGAAGCGGGCAAGGTGGAGGCGGCGGTCTTTACCGAGCGGGGGGTCTATCGCCCCGGCGAGACGGCTTTTGTGCAAGCGATCGTGAGAGATGGACAACAGGTGGCGCCGGAATCGTTCCCCGTGGTGTGGCGGGTGCGTCGTCCGGATGGACGTATTTTTCAAGACATTCCGGTTGAGCTGGACAACATGGGCTCGGCCCAAGCGGAGGTGACGCTGCCGGAATTTTTGCCAACGGGTCGCTATACCTTTGAGTTGGCCATGCCGGGTACTTTTACGGTGCTGGGCGAAACGACGGTGGCTCTGGAAGATTTTGTGCCGCCGCAGATTCGTGTGGACGTGGAACCTCCTTCGGAACGGGGAAGCGCGGGTGATGTCCTCGTGTTTGGTGTGCGAAGCGCCCACTTGTTCGGGCGGGCGGCCAGCGGACTCAAAGTGAGCGGGGCGGTGACGTTCAAGCCGGTTCCGTTTGCGCCGACGAACTGGGGCGGGTGGCTTTTTGGAGATGATGAAAAAGAGTTCACGTCCGAATATCGCAATTTGGGAACGGCCACGTTGGATGAAGAGGGATTTGCTTCTTTTGAGGCGGAGAGTCGAAAGGCGTGGCGTCCGCCGGCGGCGTTGCAATGTGTGCAACAAGCGACGGTGATGGAAGCCAGCGGGCGGGCCGTGACGGCGTATGGAAGTTCGATGCTGGATGCCTATCCGTTTTATGTGGGTTTGAAACCGGCGTGGGAGGGGGCTATTCGCGTGGGCACTACGCAGCGCGTGGCAGTGGTGGAAGTGTTGCCGGATGGCTCGGGGGTGGAAAATGGAAAAGCGCTCGTCATGGTGTTGTCGCGCGTGACGTGGAACTCGGTGTTGCGGCGCAATTCTCGTGGGCGCTACGAGTGGAAATCGGAGCGGCAGGTGGTCGAAATCCGCAAAGACACGTTGACGGCGGATGGCAACGTGCGGGATTGGACCTTTGCGGTGGATAGCTCGGGTGAATATCTGCTGGTGGCGCAGGATCCCGCTTCGGGAGCCTCGTCGAGCCTTTCCTTTAGCGCGGGTTCGGCGGATTCCGAATGGCTTGCGTGGAGCCGCGAGAAGCCGGGGCGTGTGGAGCTGACGTGGAACAAAGAGCGCTATCGCCCCGGCGAAACGGCCCTCCTGCAGGTGCGAGCGCCCTTTGCCGGGCCTGCCCTTCTGACGGTGGAGACGGACCGCGTGAGGGAGACGCGTGTGGTGACGCTGGAAAAGAATACGGCAGAGCTGGAGGTGCCGGTGGAGGCGAGCTATGCGCCGAATGCCTATTGCACGCTGACGCTGATTCGTCCGGCCACGGCCGAAGCCGTTTGGAGTGCCCACCGTGCGGTGGGGGCTATTCCGCTGATGGTGGATCGTCCGGGGCATGAGTTGCGAGTGAAGATGGATGCGCCTGCCGTGGCGCGTCCCAAGACTGTCTTGAAGGGTACGGTGGCGGTTCACGATGAAGAGGGTAATCCGGCGGTTGGCCGTGTGACGGTGATGGCGGTGGACGAGGCGATTTGCATGCTGACGGAGTTTGAAACGCCCGATCCGGCGACCGTATTCAAGGCGCAACGGTATTTGGGGGTGAATGCGGCTGATCTGTATGGGGATTTGATGCCCTTGACGGAAGACCAGATGGAAGCGGCACCTGCGCCGGGGGGCGATGGTGATGATGGGCTGCGGCGGCGACTGAATCCCATCAAGGCCAACCGCTTCAAGCCGGTGGCGTTGTGGCAAGCGGCGGTGGAGTTGAACACGAATGGTCAGGCGCAAATCCAGATGGAGTTGCCTGAGTTTAGCGGGGAATTGCGGCTGATGGCGGTGGCCTATACCGCCACGCAGACGGGATCGACTTCGACGCCGGTGAAAGTGAAGCGGGATTTAATTGTCCAACCGGCCTTGCCGCGATTTTTAGCCATTGGAGATTCTTGCGAGGCGTCGGTGGCGTTGCACAACGAAAGCGGAGCGGCGATGGCGGTGACCTTGCGCGTGCTGTGTGGTGGGCCGTTGCAGGCGAACGTTGCAGAACAAGTGATTCAAATTCAGGCGGGTGGTTCGGCACAAGTGGCACTGCCGCTGGTGGCGGGGCCGGGGCCGGGGAAAGCCTTGTGCACGATTGAAGCCGAGGGTGGAGAAGAGCAGTACCGCGAAACCATTGAACTGGCGGTGCGTCCGGCGGCGGGTACTCGCGTGAGTGTCGTGAGCCGTGTGTTGGCGGTGGGGGAGAGCGCCACGATTGAGCCACCGAAAGACTGGTTGCCGGTTTCGGTGTCCATGTCGGGAATGTTGTCGGCCTTGCCCTCGTTGCAAATGGGGCGTGCGCTGGATTATGTGGTTCACTATCCCTACGGATGTCTCGAGCAAACGGTGTCGGGAGCTTTTCCTTTGTTGGTTGCGGAGGAGTGGGCGACACGCATGCTCCCTTCGAGCCAAGCCTTGGGGGATGTAGAGGCTTGGGTGCCCGCTGCCATTTCGCGCGTGCTGTCGATGCAGCAGGAGAATGGTGGTTTTTCCATGTGGCCCTTCTCGCGCAGTACGGAAACGGATGCATCCATCTATGCCATCCATTTCTTGATCGAAGCGAAAGCGGCTGGCTTTGATGTGCCCGCCGATCTGCTGAATGACGCGCTGGAATGGGTTCGTAGTCGGCTCGATCGCGCGATCTCGGCTCAGGCGACTCCGGACGAATGGATTCTGGAGATGCAGGAACGGGCGTATCTGTGTTATGTGCTGGCATTGGCGGGGCGTCCGGATGCGGGATGGAATGCTCGTTTGCGCGAACAATCCGGCAAGTTGAATTTTGCGGCGCGGGCGAATGCGGCGGCAGCACTATTGCTGGCGGGTGAACCACGCCAAGCCGTTCCGTTGATGGAGTCGATGGTGTTGCCGGTCACGCGGTCGCGTGTGCCGGGTCGGCTGTTGGATAGCGATGTGCGCGATGCGGCGCTCTTGCTTTGCGCATGGCTTGAGATAGAGCCCGAAAACGAGGCGGTGGTGCGGTTGGCGCAATACTTGAGGGATCGTCAACGGGATGGGCATTGGGGCAACACGCAAGATGATGCCATGGCCTTGCTGGCGTTCGGTAAGTTGGCGCGCCAGTTGCCTGCGGAGGAAAAACCGTTTGCGGGAACGCTGACGATGCCGGACGGAACAACCCGTTCCTTCTCGGGAACCAACGACGTGGAATGGGCGCTGAAGCCGGGCGAGAGCGGCGTTGTCACCGTGAAAAATGAAGGACCCGGAAAACTCTATCTTGCCGCGCGGACGGAAGGCGTTTCCAGCACGCCCGAGGCGGCCTCGGATCAAGGCATTTCTATTCGGCGTGAGTGTCTCGATATGACCGGGAAAGCCATCGATCCCTTCGAGTTGTCCCAAGGCGAGTTGATCGTGGTTCGCTTAACATTGGATACGCACGGGCGGCTTCTGGATCAGCTTGTGATCGAAGACTTGTTGCCGGCCGGATGGGAAATTGAAAACGCGAACTTGGCCACTTCCCAGCAACTGTCTTGGCTACGGCAACGAGAAGAAGCCGATCGAAATCGCGAGGCGCGGGACGACCGAATGCTGATTTTCACCAAGCCGATCTCTGGAGAATGCCAGTTCCACTATGCGGTGCGGGCCGTGACGCAGGGGCGTTACACTTTGCCACCGGTCGTGGTATCGGGAATGTATGAGCCGGAAATTCGGGGTGTGTTCGATGGGGGACAGGTGAGCGTGATTCCGTGAGGAATCGGTTTCTAGCTTGCATGAAATGGACAGCCCTTTCGGGGGCTGTCCTCGCGGCGGGTCTGGTGGCGGCGGTGTGTTGGGTTCCGTTTCCAGAAGAAACGGTATTGCGCCTTCCTGTGTCGGTGGTGTTGGCTGATCGGCATGGCGAGCCGCTTCGTGTGAAGTTGGGAGTGGGCGGAATGGATTGCCGCCCTAGCTATGAGCCCATGCCGGAGCATTGGATTGCGAAGGCGATGGTGGCTGCGGAGGATCAACGCTTTTGGACGCATCCCGGTGTGGACGTGGTGGCGATGGCGCGTGCGGTGGGGCAAAATGTGATTTTGGGCCGCCGCATTTCAGGCGCTTCCACGCTGTCGACGCAGGTGATCCGGATGATGGAGCCGCGTGAGCGCACCGTCCACACCAAACTCATCGAGGCTTTTCGAGCCTTGCAACTGGAGGTGCGGTACAGCAAGCGCGAGATTTTGGCACACTATTTGAACCGTGCGCCGTTTGGCGGAAATAGGGTGGGAATCGAGGCGGCCGCGCGCCGTTATTTTGGCAAGGGTGCCGCGCAGCTCAGTTTGGCGGAGGCAGCCCTATTGGCGGGGGTTCCGCAATCGCCCTCGCGCGGCCGGCCCGATCGGCATCCGGAGCGAGCCAAGCGTCGGCAAGCCTATGTGTTGGAGCGAATGGAAGCCTGCGGATATATTACGGCGCAAGAGAGAGAAGAGGCCTGGGCGCAACCGCTGGAGGCTCGCCCTGGAACCTATCCGTTTCGTGCGCCCCACTTTTGTGATTGGCTCGGCGTTCCCGCTCGCGTTACGAAAGAATCGACTGTTCGTACGACGCTGGATTGGGAAATGCAACAGGCGGCCGAAGGCATTCTACGGCGGCGATTGCTAGACAATGCGGCCACAGGTGGTGCGCTTGTCGTGTTGGATGTAAAGACGGGCGCGGTGCGGGCCCTCGTGGGGTCGCCCAACTATGTGGATCGTCACACGGGGCAGGTGAATGGTGCGATGTCCGCACGCGCTGCGGGGTCGACTCTCAAGCCGTTTGCGTATGCGATGGCCATGGATCGTGGTTTTGTCACACCTGCCACCCTGTTGATGGATGTGCCGACACGATTTCGCGATTTTGATCCGCGCAATTTTTCCTTGGATTTTCGCGGCTGGGTCAGTGTGCGCGATGCCTTGGTCCTCTCGTTGAATTTGCCTGCCATTGAGGTGGAGCGGCTTGTGGGTCAGGAGCGCTTCCACTCCACGTTGCGGGAACTGGGGTTGAGTACAATTTCTAAGCCGGCCGATCATTATGGCTTGGGGCTTGTGTTGGGGAATGCGGAGGTGCGGCTTTTGGATTTGGCCAATGCCTATGCGTGTGTGGCTCGGGGGGGGGGCTGGGCGCCGGTTCGTTTTCTGGAGACCGCTCCGGCCATTGCAACGAAGCCAATTTTTTCTCCGGAAGCCTGTTGGATGATCAGCGACCTGTTGAGTGGGGAGGAACGCGCGATGGATACCACCGGGCATGCCGCCGATGTGCGGTTGCCGCCTATGGCTTGGAAGACGGGCACTTCTGCCGGACTGCGCGATGCGTGGACGGTGGCGTGGAATCCGGACTATGTGATTGGCGTGTGGGTAGGGAATCCGGATGGTTCGTCTTCGGATGAATTGGTGGGACGAAAGACGGCAACGCCGATTGCGTGGGATTTGTTTCGGCGCCTGTATCCGGACAACCAAGGCCCATGGTATGCGCGGCCTGCGGGGGTGGAGCGTCGAATCGTGTGCGCGGCGAGTGGCCGCACGCCGGGGCCAAACTGCGCTCACCAGATCGAGGATTGGTGCATTTCCAAGGTGTCGAGATATGAAACCTGTTCTCTGCACAGGAAGGGTGTGGAGGCCACATGGCCAGTGGCGGTGGCCTCGGTTTTGAATCTCGGCAAGCCATCGAAAGAGGAATCCACTCCCATCGAATCCGTACGCATTCGAACGCCCGCTCGAGGAAGTGTTTACCGATGGATGCCCGAATTAGATGTGAACGCTCAACAGTTGGCGCTGGAAGCGGGAAGTGATCGGTCCGGTGAGACGCTTCATTGGTTTGTCGATGATCGACCTGTGGGAAAATCTCGCACTGGCGAGTCGTTGTTCTGGCCCTTGGAACGGGGAGAACACCAGATTGTTTGCAGCAGTGTGCGGGGGCCGAGCGACCGGGTGAAGATTGTTGTGGAGTGAGAAGGAGTACTTGAACGGTCGATTCAAGCCGTTTTCAGCATTTTCTCCACACGGTTAAAAAAGGGATACTGTTTTATAAAACACGAGCCCTTTTTGGGGTTCGTTCGATGGACGGAACGGAAGGGATACTGTTTTATAAAACAAGAGCCAAAATGGGGGGGAGGGAAAAGGTTTCTTGAGCAATATCCAGACGCATCTGCAAATAGTTGCACCCTCTCAAATCGCCTTGTGACTGGATTTGCGCGGACGAATAACGATTCGCGATGCGATCGCAATGTCCGAATTTTCGCGCTTTCCCTTGTCGAGGGCGGGTCGTATTATCGGAGGGGTAGGCAGGTGTATGAAACGATTCGCAAGAGGAGGAGTTCCTGTGAGCAAAAAAGATGCGGCAGAGAAAAAGACAAGCGAGACGAAGGTGGAAGGGGTAGAAGTTCCAAAGCTCAAAAAGAAAAAGTATGAGAAGGAATTGGCCCGGTTGCAACTCGAGCTGGTGAAGCTACAGGAGTGGATCAAAGCCAAAGGGCTTCGGGTGATCGTGATTTTTGAGGGACGTGATGCGGCGGGCAAGGGGGGTGTGATCAAGCGGATTACAGAGCCGCTGAATCCTCGAATTTGCCGGGTGGTGGCGTTGGGCACAGCAACGGACAAGGAAAAAACAAACTGGTATTTTCAGCGCTATGTGGCGCAATTGCCGGCGGCGGGCGAGATGGTGTTGTTTGATCGCAGTTGGTACAACCGGGCGGGCGTGGAGCATGTGATGGGGTTCTGCACGGATGAGCAATATCAGGATTTTCTGCTGGCCTGTCCGGAATTTGAACGAATGCTGGTTCGGTCGGGAATCATTCTCATCAAGTACTGGTTTTCGGTTTCCGACGAGGAACAGGAGAAGCGGTTCAAGGCGCGGATTGAGGATCCCACCAAACGGTGGAAATTGAGCCCCATGGACTTGGAATCGCGCGCAAAATGGGTGGATTATTCCAAGGCCAAAGATGCCATGTTCCAAGTGTGCGACATTCCACAGGCGCCTTGGTATGTGGTCAATGCGGACAGCAAAAAGAAAGCGCGCCTGAATTGTATTCACCACTTGCTGAGCCAGATTTCGTACGAAGATTTGACGCCTCCGCCCATCGAGCTGCCCCCACGCCAAAAGCGGAAGGGGTATGTGCGGCCGCCCATCACAAACCAGAAATTCGTTCCCGAAATCTACTAGGCGCAGGCCTGAAAGACGAGGGTGTGCTAAGGTGTCGGGGCCGTCGGTTTCTGAAAGTTGGCGGGCATGCACTCCTGCATGCTGGAAGCTTTGACGTAATCGGCGGGGATGGTGAATAGGCTGTCGTCGGGAGTGGAGAAGTCATAGTTCTGGTACACCATGACGTTCTGAACCTCATGAGCGAGTGAACTGGGCGGGGAAGAGTGAGTAACGACCGTGGTCGATTTGACGGGCATGTTCTTTTGTTCGGGCGAAAACAGGGTGGTTGTTTCATTACGGTAGTTTTCTCGGACATCGGTGATTCGTCGCTTGATGCAAACGACGCCTTCGTAGGTTTCTGTGCCGAGTTCCTCGATTTGGGGCATGGTAGCGACTTGCAAGGCTTCTGACGTTTCTTCGACGGTATATTTTTTCTGGTCTGGAAACAGGTGGTAGAACAGGATTTTGCCGCCCTCGCTGATTTGCAGGGTGACCAGTTTATGGTTGAACATGAAATTGTCCATTTCGGTGCGGCACTTGTCGTCTTTGCAGATCATGCGGGAATTCACGTTTGTTTTGCCGGTCTGGACCACCATGTCGACGGAATATGTTGTTTGCAGGCCGAAGTCTTTCTGAAGCTGCTTTGCGACTTGGGAGGCGGTTAAACTCTGGGCGGAAGCCGAGGCGGCGGCGACTGCCATCAGGAGGAAGGAAAAGGCGAGGGCTCGAGTCATGGATTTCATGTGGGCTCTTTCGATGACGTTAATTTTCCTCAGGCTAGTCCTAGAAGTTGTGCAGGAAAAGGTTTTATTGCGGAGGGGCATTCAGGTAGAATGCACCGCATGAATAAGCCGACAGTATTGATTTTGGCCGCGGGGATGGGCAGTCGCTATGGAGGTCTCAAGCAGATGGATCCGGTGGGTCCTTCGGGCGAGACCGTTTTAGATTATTCCATTTACGATGCCCTGCGCGCGGGTTTTGGTCGCGTGGTGTTTGTGATTCGTCGCGACATCGAACAACCGTTTCGGGAGTTGATTGGTGCGAAGTGGGAGTCGCGCATTCCGTGCGGATACGCGTTTCAAGAGCTGGGGGATGTGCCGGAGGGATTCAAGGTTCCAGCGGAGCGCGCCAAGCCGTGGGGCACGGCTCATGCCATTCGGGCCGGACGGCGCGAGATCACGGGGCCGTTTGCGGCGATCAATGCCGATGACTTTTATGGTGCGGCTTCGTTCCGCGCATTGGCGGCGCACCTGACCACGGAGCATCCTGCTTCCGGCCATTGCATGGTGGCTTTTCGTCTGGGGCAAACCCTTTCGGAGCATGGGAGCGTGAGCCGTGGCGTGTGTCTGTGTGGCGAAGATCGTTTGCTGACGGGGATTCGCGAGTACACCAAAATCACGCGTCATGCGGATGGCTCGCTATGGGATGAGCCCGAGGGCGCCGCCGTGGCCCCGTTGACGGGAGAAGAGCCGGTGTCGATGAATTGCTGGGGCTTCATGCCGACGGTTTTTGGCGAACTGAATACGGCCTTTGAAGAATTTTTGCGGGGGGTGGGAGGTTCTTCGCCGAAGGCGGAGTTCACGATTCCCTCCGTGGTGGATGGCCTCATTCGTACGGGGCGGGGCACGGTCAAGGTCTTGGACACGACATCGCGTTGGTTTGGCGTGACGTATCGCGAGGACAAGGAAACGGTGCAAGCGTCGATCCGCGCGCTGGTGGCTCTTGGGGAATATCCAACGCCGCTCTGATTTTGTTGCCGATTGTGTGGCGGAAAACAGTTTTCCACAGTGTGGAAACATTCTTTCCATTGTGTGGAAAAATCGCGAAACATTTTTCCATTGTGTGGAAAAAGTTAGTCGACGAAGCAGGGCTTGAGGAGGGGATCGGTGCGGAGGATGGATTCGGCCTCGGGGAGGCAGTTGCGGGAGGAGAGGACAGTGTAAAAGTCTTGCTTGATGGTGGGGGCGATTTTTATGGCTTGTAGCCACGTGGTTCGGCTGAAGGGTTGGGCGTGGATGGCGCGCCAGAATCCGGATCGCTCAAACAAATCGGCGATGGCGGGCGAATTTTGTTTTTGGAGGCGGCTGACGAGATAGGTGGCGACGCCGACTTGTAGGCCGTGGAGGCGGGGCTTGCCGCCAAGGGAATCGAGGGCGTGGGAAATGAGATGTTCGCTGCCGCTGGCGGGGCGGGAGGTTCCACATATTTCCATGGCGATGCCGTTGAGCATGAGGGAGGTTCCCAACAGGCGCACGCCTTCGAGGTCGCGCTGAGGATGGGCGATGAATTGGAAGACGGTGGCGTCGGAGAGGAGCGCGGCGAAGTCGTCGACGAGGGTGCCGACGGCGTTGAAGGCGAGTTTCCAGTCGGCGACGGCGGTGAGCTTGGCGACGAGATCGCCGATGCCGGCGAGCCAAAGAATTTCGGGTGCGGCGAGGCAGACTTCGGTGTCGATGACGACGCCATAGGGCATGACGGAGGGGAGCGATTTGCGGCGACCTTCGAGGGTGAGGCTGGATTGGGGGCTACAGAAGCCGTCGTTGGAGAGCGAGGTGGGAACGGCGATGTAGGGAATGCGGGTGAGGAAGGAAACATATTTGGCGACATCGAGGGCTTTGCCGCCGCCGAAGCCGATGATGGCGCGGGTCTTGGCGGGGATTTGCGGGAAAAATTCGCGGGCTTGCTCAAAGGAGGCGTCTTGGACGGGCCAGCGCTGGAGGACGAGAATGTTTTCGGCTTGGAGTCCATCGGTGAGGCGTTGGAGAAGGGCGGGTTGCAGGTCGCTGCTATAGAGGACGACGACTTCGGTGAAGGTGGCACGGCGGGCGTAGAGGCCGACGCGGGCGGCGGCTCCGGCTTTGACGCGGACGAGGGTGGGGATGGCGATTTGGGTGCGGTTCATGTTTCCTCCAAGAGTTGATCGGCGATGTTCGACCAGATGTCAAAGGGGTTGAAGGGTTCTTTGTTTTTTTTGAGGTGGTGGGCGAGCCAGCCGCGGGCAAAGCGAAAGGTGGAATTCACCAAGCTGGAGGGGGCGAGATCGGGGCGGCCATCGCCGGCGAAAGCAGCGCGGGGATCTTGCGCGAGGGCGTGCTGAACAATGGCGGATTTGTCGATGCCGGTTTCGCGTTTGAAGTAGGGCGAGTCAACGGGGAGGGTGAGTTGCAGGCCGGTTTCCGGGGCGAAGGTGCCGGGGTTGGCGTGAACTTCGAGTTCCACTCCTGCTTTGGCGAGAAGGCGGCGGATGTACCAGTCGCAGCCCGCGGAGGCGACAATGATGGTCCAGCCGGCGGCGCGGAGGCGGGCAACGGCGTCGGGAAGGGCGGGGTCGAGCTCCATGCGGTCGATGAGATTTTCGAGGGTGGGGACATCGGTGCGGATGGCGGCGAAGATGCCAGCGAGGGCTTCGAAGTGGGTGATTTTGCCGTCGACGTAGTCTTGCCAGAAGTCGTGATCGGCGGCGGTTGGAAGGTCGCGGCGGGCGAGGTCGAAGAAGTCGTACTTCGTCATGGTGCCATCGAAGTCGGAAACCAAAATGCGGGAAGGGGGTGTGCGCATGGGTGGAAGTTAAGCAAAACGGAGGAGCGGATGAAAGGAGAACAGAGGAGAAAATAATCGAACAACTTACAGGTTGGCGATGTGGCGGGCGAGGTGGTCGGTGGCGCGCATGCCGTCGATGGCGGAGCTGACGATTCCGCCGGCATAGCCGGCGCCTTCGCCAACGGGATAGAGGCCGCGGGTGTTGGAGGATTCGCCTTCTTCATTGCGGTGAACCCACAACGGGCTGGAGCTGCGGGTTTCGGGTGCGTAGAGGATGGCGTCGTCGAGCTTGATGCCGTTGAGTTCCTTGAGCATGGGGGGGATGGATTTTTCCAGCGTGTGGGTCACAAACTCGGGGAGGATGGATCGGAATTCGACGGGGGTGGAGCGCGGGCAGGAGAGGTCGCTGGGCAGAGAGGGAGAAACACGGCGCGCCAAAAAATCGAGGAGGCGGCTGGCGGGCACGCGATAGTCGCCACCGGCGGCGGAGAAGGCGGCGCGTTCGAGTGTGCGCTGGAATTCAACGCCAGCGAGCGCGGGGAGGACGTGAGGGGGATAGTCGGAGGGGCCGACGGGTACGAGGAATGCGGCGTTGCCTTTGGCGAGGGACCGTTTTGAAAAGCTCATGCCGTTGGTGGTGAGCAGGCCGGGCTCGGATGCGCAGCATATGACTTTTCCGCCGGGGCACATGCAGAAGCTATAGCAGGGGCGGGTGTCCTTTTCTTCGCGGCGAGTGAGGCGGAAACTGGCGGCGCCCAGAAGCGGATTTTCTGCGAAGCGGCCGTATTGGGCGCGGTCAAGGACGGCTTGTGGGATTTCGAGGCGGAGGCCCACGGCGAAGGGTTTGGGTTGGAGGGCCACGCCGCGTTGGGCCAGCAGATCGTGCACATCGCGCGCGCTGTGGCCAACGGCCAGCACGGCCTGATGGCATTCGATTTCTTGGCCGTTGATGCGGAGGCCGCGCAGATGGCCGGACTCGATATGGAGATCTTCGAGCCGCGACTGAAAGCGAACTTCGCCACCGGCGGCGATGATTCGCTCGCGGATGCGGGAAACGATTTCTAAGAGGCGATCGCTGCCGAGATGGGGCTCGGCATCGATTCGCACGGAGGCGTCCGCGCCGCAGTCGTGGAGGAGATTCATGAACGTTCGAATGTGAAAGCGATCTTTGCTTCGGGCCGTAAGCTTGCCGTCGGAGAAAAGGCCGGCTCCTCCTTCGCCATAGAGGACGTTGCTTTCGGGATCCAGAATGCCGCGATTCCAAAATTGAGCGACTTTGGGGGTGCGCGCGGGGGCTGATTCGCCGCGGTCGATGAGGAGGGGGCAGGCGCCGGCCATGGCCAGTTGATAGGTCGCCATGAGGCCAGCGGGGCCCGCGCCGACCACGACAGGGCGGGGGCTTGCGGCGGGCAGACGAATGCGGAGGGGCGGAGGTTCGGGTTCGGGCGCACCCAAGATTTCGATGGAGGGCAAATGGGCGCGTCGGGGCAAGGCGGGCAGGGAGAGGGTGACTTCGACGGTCAGCACGTGCATGGGTTCGGTATTTCGGGCGCGGGCATCGAGCGAGCGGCGGACGATGGTCAGCTCGGAAAGGGCCGAGGCTTCGCAACCGATTTTGCGACTGGTGCGGAACAGGGCGACGGCGTCGTTGGTGTCCAAGGGGACATTCACTTGTTGGATTCTCAACCTCATGGGAGCGTTCTAGCCGATGAGCGAGGCGAGGGCAAGCCGCGGCTTGAGAGGAGGCGACTTACGGGGCGAGGGGGAGGGTGAACCAGAAGGAGCTACCTTTGCCCACTTCGCTGTCGAGGCCGATTTGTCCGCCTTGGGCTTCGGCGGCCAGTTTGCAAAAAGTTAAGCCGAGGCCGGTGGAAAACTTTTTGCCTTCGATGCGAGAAGTCACTTGTCCAAATTTCTCAAAGATTTTGGAGCGATATTCGGGCGGGATGCCAGCGCCGTGGTCTTGTACGGTGACTTTGAGATGGGTTGTTTCGCGTTCCAGCCGAATGCAAATGTCGCCGCATTGTCCGGAAAATTTGATGGCGTTGGCGACGAGGTTTTCGATGATGCGGCGAGTGGCATCGGGGTCGCAGAAAGCGAGGGCGGGGGAGTCGGGAAGAAGCGGAACGACGTGCGCGCAGCGAAGGAGTCCGCCGAGGGAAGAGAGGGCAGAAGTGACCACGGAGCGCAGGTCGGTTTCGGCTCGGTTGAGTGGCATTTGCTTGGCTTCCATGCGGCTGATGTCGAGCAGGGTGGTGATCATGTGCTGCAGGGATTTGGCGGAGGCACCGATTTGTGTGGCGTGATCGGCCAACTGAGGCTGACCGGATTCGAGGAGATCGCTTTCGAGAAATTCGGCATAGCCGAGGATGCCGGTGAGGGGAGAGCGCAAGTCGTGGACGATCATGTTGACCAAGGCATCGCGCAGGCTTTCGAGTTCGCGCAAATTTTCCAAGGCGGATTGGATTTGTTGATGTTGCTCTTGGATTTGAAGTTTTTGGCGGCGCAGTTGAAGGTGGTTATGGATTCGGGCGCGCACAATGGAGGGCTGAAAGGGTTTGGAGATATAGTCGACGGCGCCGAGGTGGAGGCCAATTTCCTCGTCATCGGTTCCGTCGCGTGCGGTGACAAAGAAGACGGGAATCTGTTGCGTGGAGGGGTGGCTTTTGAGGTGTCGGCACACGTCATAGCCATCCATGCCGGGCATTTCGACGTCGAGCAGAATCAGGTCGGGCGGGGGGAGGCGGGAGGCGACTTCGATGGCGGTGGGGCCATCGGTGGCGACGAGGATGCGATAGGAATTTCGCAAGAGATTAGCGAGGGCGTGGATCCCGGCGGGTTGATCGTCCACAATGAGAAGGGTGGAGAGAAATTCGTCGTTCGCTTCATTCATGGCGAGAACTTTCCCGGATGGTTTTCAAGGGGGGAGAGCAGGGCGATGGCGCCCTGATAGTTGAAGGTCTCGACATATTTTCGGAGTCGGGAGGCGGGTTCTTTTCCGAGGCGGGTTTCGAGAAAGGCTTCCACGGACGACAAGAGGGAGTCTTCGACGAGATCTTGGCTGTGGAGGACGCGGAGCAGGGCGGGTAAGGATTGTTCGCCGAGGTGGGGGGTGGGCTTGGATGCGGAGGAGGGAAGAGGCGGGAGTGTTTTGAGTTGGGTGAGGGCGCTGGTGAGCGCTTGTTCGAGGGCGGCGCAGAGGGAATCGCCGATGGGGGCGCCTTGTTTGAACGCCCGGTCGATGGCGGTTGCGGCATCGGTCAGCGGTTGGGCGCCGACGGTGCTGGCGATGCCTTTGAGGGTGTGAGCTTGGCGCGCGGTTGCTTGGGGGGCGTGCAGATTCTTCAGGTTCGGGGTCAGACTGAAAAATTCGGTTTGGAGCTGCTCCCTGAAGCGGTGAAGAGTTTGGAGATAGAAATAGGCATTGCCATCGGCCAGACGCAGACCTCGTTGCAGGTCGAACCCTTCGAGGGAAGTCGGCAGGACGATGGTGGGGGAGGAGATCGGCAGGACGGGGGCGGCGGTGTCCGAATTTTTCAGCCACTTGCTCAGGACGCGATAGAGTTTGGCTTCTTCGATGGGTTTGGTGAGATGGTCATTCATTCCCGCTTGGCGAGAAGCCTGCCGGTCGTGCTCCATGCTGGCGGCGGAAAGGGCGATCATGGGAATGTCGGGGAGAAACGAGCGGATGTGGCGGGCGGCGGAATAGCCATCCATTTCGGGCATTTGCAGGTCCATCAAAATCAAATCGAATGGAGTGGAACTGGCCATCTGGACGGCTTCGAGTCCGTTGGAGGCGATGGTGGTGTTGGCACCCGTTCGCCCCAGCCACCACGTTGCGATTTCCTGATTCATGAGATTGTCTTCCACGAGGAGAATCGAGGAGCCGACGAACGAAGGAATGGCGGTTTCCTGAGAGGAGCTAGAGGTCGTGAGCTGTGCGCCGGGGAGGGCGGAGGCGAGAGAAAAATCCAATTCGAAAAAGAAGGTGCTCCCCTTGCCGAGAGCGGAGTTGACTTGAAGGGTTCCGCCCATAAATTCTACGAGCTTATGGCTGATGGAAAGTCCCAGACCGGTGCCGCCATATTTTCGGGGAGTGGACACTTCGGCCTGCGCAAAGTCATGGAACAACGATTGCATTTGATCCTGCGAAAGGCCGATGCCGGTATCTTGCACTTCAAAGCGGAGACGGGCGCGA
Source organism: uncultured Verrucomicrobiota bacterium (assembly GCA_964647595.1). Classification (GTDB taxonomy): domain Bacteria; phylum Verrucomicrobiota; class Kiritimatiellia; order CAIQIC01; family Lenti-01; genus Lenti-01. The sequence goes on along the minus strand of CAZYGH010000006.1, from coordinate 126,709 downwards.
TCTTCATTCCCGCCGATCCGCGAAATGAGAAGTTCCACGCGGCCTTGTTCGGTGAACTTGATGGCATTGGCCAGCAGATTGCCGAGCACTTGGCTCAGGCGTAGCGAATCGCCGCAGAGGGCGGGGGGCACATCGGGAGACACGCGGAAGGCCATATCCAATCCCTTGTCTTGGGCGGCAGAGACAAACATGTCTTCCATTTGTTCCACGACATCAGCTAATTGAAAATCATGAGAATCGATCTGGAGCTTGCCCGCTTCAATTTTGGAGTAGTCCAGCACATGGTTGAGAATTCCCAGCAACAGGCGCGAGGCGGAATTGATTTTGCGAAGAACGGGGGCCCGGATATCGTCGGAACACGTTTCGATGAGTTGACGGCTCAGGCCGAAGATGGTGTTGAGGGGGGTGCGGATTTCGTGGCTGAGGTTGGCGAGATAGTCCCCTTTGGCTTGGTTGGCGGCTTCGGCCTGAGCAAGAGCCTGACGCAAGTCCTCGTTTTGCTTCAACAGTTCTGATTCGGAGGGCGACATTCCACATGGACTCCTGGTTGGATGCGATAGCGAAAGGCTACGCTATCCGACTTCTGCGCAAGCATAGCGCCTTGGGGCGGGATGACTCAATCCGATAATGATGGGATTCGAAGGCTGAATATTTGGTGGAGCCAGAGCGTTTTCCACGGTGTGGAAAAAAGTTTTCCACAGTGTGGAAAACGGGGTGTGGGAGGAGACCCGGTTCTTTTTTTGTGGTCAAACGGGGAGGGAGTATGGTTGAGTAGGTAAAACGTTCTAGCGAGGAGACAGAATGCCCCGTCGAGACGACATTTCGAAGATTTTAATCATTGGCGCGGGTCCGATTGTGATCGGGCAGGCGTGTGAATTTGACTATTCCGGTGCGCAGGCGTGCAAAGCGTTGCGCGAGGAAGGGTACGAGGTCGTGCTGGTCAATAGCAACCCGGCGACGATCATGACGGATCCGGGATTTGCGGATCGCACGTATATTGAGCCGCTGACGGAAGAGGCCCTGACGGCGATTATTCGCCGCGAGCGGCCGGATGCATTGCTACCGACAATGGGCGGGCAAACGGCGCTGAATCTGGCGGTGAAGCTGGAAGAGAACGGCGTCCTCAAGCGCTATCAGGTGGAAATGATTGGCGCGACGGCGGAGGTGATTCGCCGTGCGGAAGATCGCGGGCTATTCAAAGAAGCGATGGCGCGGATCGGGTTGGAGGTGCCGCGTTCAGGATCGGCCCATACGATGGAAGAGGCTCGAAAAGTCCAGGCGGAAATCGGGGCGTGGCCGGTCATTTTGCGTCCGGGGTTCACGATGGGCGGCGCGGGCGGGGGCATTGCGCGTAGCGAGGCGGAGTTTGAGGCGATTTGTTCCAACGGGCTGGCGTTGAGTCCGGTGAGCGAAGTACTGATTGAAGAATCGGTGCTGGGGTGGAAAGAGTTCGAGATGGAGGTGATGCGCGACCGCAAGAACAATGCGTGCATCGTCTGCTCCATTGAGAATCTCGATCCGATGGGCGTGCATACGGGAGACAGCATTACGGTGGCGCCCGCGCAGACGCTGACAGATCGCGAGTATCAGACGCTACGCGATGCGAGTTTGGCGGTGATGCGCGTGATTGGTGTGGAGACGGGCGGTGCGAATGTGCAGTTTGCGGTGAATCCTCGGGATGGCCGGCAACTGGTGATCGAGATGAATCCGCGGGTGAGTCGCAGTTCGGCGCTGGCGTCGAAGGCAACGGGTTTTCCCATCGCGAAGATTGCGGCGAAGCTGGCGGTGGGCTACACGCTGGATGAGTTGCCCAATGACATTACGCGATCCACGCCAGCCTGCTTTGAGCCTTCCTTGGATTACATTGTGGTGAAGGTGCCGCGGTTTGCGTTTGAGAAGTTTCAGGGATCAGACGACACGCTGACGACGCAAATGAAGTCGGTGGGCGAGACGATGGCGATGGGGCGCACGTTCAAGCAGGCGTTGCAAAAGGCGTTGCGCTCGCTGGAGGTTGGCCGCGCCGGATTAGCGGGGCGTGCGGATGTGGAAGGCCAGTTGACGGATGCGGAATTGGAAAAAGCGGTGGCGCGGCCCAGTCCGCTGCGTTTGTTTCACATGCGCGAGGCGTTGGCGCGAGGATGGAGCGTCGAGCGCGTGTCGATGGGCTCGGGTGTGGATCCGTGGTTCTTGCGGCAGATGGAAGAGCTGATTGCGTACGAGCAAGAAATTTGCGGCGTGAAATCGCTGGCGGCTCTGGAGGGCGATCGCGCCTTTTTTGCGCAAGCGAAGGAATTTGGTTTTTCGGACAAGCAACTTGCGACGTTGCTGGGCGCAACGGAGAATGAGGTGCTTGCAGCTCGGGATCGCGTGGGTCTATGGCCCACCTATGGCGTGGTGGATACGTGCGCGGCGGAATTTGCGGCGGCAACGCCTTATTTTTATTCGGCCTATGGCGACGAGCCGGAACAGCCGTTGCCGCCGGCAACGAAGAAGAAAATTATGATTCTGGGCGGTGGGCCCAATCGTATTGGGCAGGGTATTGAGTTTGATTATTGCTGTGTTCATGCGTGTCAGGCGTTGCGTGCGGCGGGCTTTGAGACGGTGATGGTGAATAGCAATCCGGAGACGGTGTCGACGGACTATGACACGAGCGATCGGCTGTATTTCGAGCCGGTGACCTTGGAAGATGTGTTGGCGGTCTATCGCCGCGAGCGATGCGATGGGGCCATTGTGCAATTTGGCGGGCAGACGCCTCTGAATTTGGCGATATCGCTCAAGGCGGCCGGGGTGAACATTATTGGCACCAGTCCGGAAGATATTGAAAAGGCCGAAGACCGCGAATTTTTCAAGCAACTGGCGGATCAGGTGGGCGTGAAGCAGCCCGCGAACGGAACGGCGACGAATTTGGCGGACGCGCTCAAAATTGCGCAGCGCATTGGGTTCCCCGTGTTGGTGCGGCCGTCGTTTGTGTTGGGCGGTCGGGCGATGGCGATTGTCTACACGGAGCCTTTCTTCGAGAAGTTTTGTAGTGAGGCGTTTGCGGTGTCGGAAGGCCGTCCGGTACTGATCGATAAGTTTTTGGAAGATGCCATTGAGGTGGACGTGGATTGCTTGGCCGATGGCGAGAGGGAAGTCATTGGCGCGGTGATGGAACACATTGAAAAGGCGGGTATTCATAGCGGCGACAGCGCGTGTGTGATTCCGCCGCAAGGATTGCCGTCGGCGGTAGTGGAGCGAATCCGGGAGCATACGCGGGCGTTGGCGCGCGGCCTTCATGTGCGCGGGCTGATGAATGTGCAATATGCGGTGCAGGACGGCGAGGTGTACATCTTGGAAGTGAATCCTCGCGCCTCCCGCACGGTGCCCTTTGTGAGCAAGGCGACGGGCGTTCCGCTGGCGGGCATTGCCGCGCGGGTGATGGCGGGCCAGACGCTAAAAGAGATTGGCTTCACCAAGGAAATTGTTTTGCGCCATGTCGCTGTGAAGGAGGCTGTGTTGCCTTTTGCCCGCTTCCCCGGTTGCGATGTGCGTCTGACGCCAGAAATGCGATCGACCGGCGAAGTGATGGGCATGGACCCCGATCCGGGCATGGCGTTTGTGAAGAGCCAGCAGGCGGCGGGCAATCCGTTGCCGCTCTCGGGTGGCGTGTTCATTAGCGTGTCGGGAGAGAGGCCGTCCGATCGTGTGGAAATGGCGAAATGTGCCAAAGAACTGATCGAGCTGGGGTATGGCATTTGGGCGACCTGTGGAACGGCTACCTTGTTGCGCGAACTGGGTGTGCCCGCCCGTGCGGCCTTTGCGATTTCGGAAGGGCGACCGCATGTGCTGGATTTGGTGCTGGATGGTGTCGTGGGCTGGATCGTCAATGTGCCTTCCGGCTGCAAGCCCCAACTGGACGAGGTTAAGATGCGCACGGAAGCCGTACGGCGAGGCATCCCCATGACGACCACCATTCGCGGCTTGCGGGCCGCGCTGGAGGGACTCCAGACGTTGCGTAAGCATGATGATTTCGAGGTGCTATCGTTGCAGGAATATAATCGAACCACCGCTCGGAAAGGGGCGAAAAAGGCATGAGCAAGTTTTCGCAACAGTGGGCGGCGCAGCGTGAGAAGAAGGCATTTCTGGCGCTGGCCGATGGCACGGTGATTCGGGGCTGGTCGTGCGGCTCGGTCGTGGATCGGCTGGGTGAAGTGGTATTCAACACGGGCATGACGGGCTACGAGGAAATCTTGACCGATCCGTCCTATGCCGGGCAGCTCGTCACGTTGACCATGCCCGAGATTGGCAATACCGGATTCAATCGCGAAGATTACGAATCATCCGCGATTCATGCGGCAGGTTTGCTCCTGCATGAGATGAATGCACCGTCCAATTTTCGCTCCGAGGAAACGCTGACCGATGCGTTGATTCGATGGAACGTGCCGGCTTTGGCGGGGCTGGATACGCGTGCGCTGACGTTGAAGCTTCGCGAAGGGGGGACGCAAAAAGCCTTTTTGTGCACCACTGGATCGATTTCGCCGGAGGAGGCGGTGGCCCAGGCTCGCGCGTGGGAGGGGTTGGACGGGCAGGACTATGCCTCGAAAGTTTCCACGCCGGAAGCTTACGACTGGCCTTCGGACGCGGCCCCGGACGCTCCGCTAGTGGTGGTGCTGGATTACGGAATCAAGCGCAACACGCTACGCTTGCTGGCCGATCAGGGATTTCAGGTGCGGGTATTGAATGCCCATAGCACGGCGGCCGATGTGCTGGCGCTTCGCCCGGCGGGCGTGATGCTGTCCAATGGCCCGGCGGATCCGGCGGCGTTGCACTATGCCATCGCCACGATTCGGGGATTGCTAGGCAAGGTGCCGATCATGGGTATTTGTCTCGGCCACCAGTTGCTGGGGCTGGCGCTAGGCGGGAAAACGTGTCGATTGAAGTTCGGTCACCACGGATGCAATCATCCTGTGATGGATGTGCGGGCCGCGACGGTGGAAATCACATCCCAGAATCACAATTATCGTGTGGATGCGGACAGTCTGGATCCGGCCGAGGCCGAAATCACGCATCTCAGTTTGAACGACCGAACCGTGGAAGGGTTGGAGGCGAAGAAGGTTCCCGCCTTTTCGTTGCAGTATCATCCCGAAGCCGCCCCAGGTCCTCACGATGCCATTCCGGCCTTCTCCCGCTTTCGTGCGATGATGAAAATGTCACTTCTTCGTTGAGATGTGGAAGGAGCTGGCGTAGCGTGTCCGTGTGAAAACTCGACGGGACAGGTGGATTATGAAACGACAGTGGAAAAGTGTTCTTTTGCTTGTGGGTTTGTTTCTGGCTTTCGGTTGTGCCACGACGCCTCCGCCGGGTCTCGACCGAGCGGAAGCCCGTGCGCTTGCTGGAGTCTTGAAGAGATTTCCCGGTGATCCGATTGGAAACCTGCGTCTCAAACAAATTGAATTGATGGATCGCGACTCCATCTCGGGTCGCACCTACATGGTGGAATTCGAAGACGTCTCCACCATTCATGTGGCGTCACAAAGCGGGATCCGCAGCCGTTCGGTTCGCTATGTGCAAGTTCAAGTGGCGCCCAATGGGTTGGTCACGAGTGTGACGGAAAGCGCGCCGAGTCCTACGCGAAAGGATAAACGATGAAACGCATTGCCCTTCTCGTCTGGTTGGGAGCCGTTGCTGTGACGGGTGCCGCCTCCACCAACGAAATCGAAAAGAAAGCTTTACCGTTGGACGAATTGCTTCCCATTGCTCGCCAGCAGGCCGCCGAGATTTTTGCTCAAGACGAAACCAATCTGTGGTTTTGGGCCGTGGATTGTCGATATGCAACGGATGGATTTTCCAACGACGCGACGAATGCGGTGCAGTGGTATAGCTTTAGTTTCTATAATCCGTCCACCATCGAACGTGTCCCTCGTGCTGGCAACACCCTTCCCACGGCGATGGCCTATCACATTCGTCTGACTCCGGATGGATCGCTCACCAATAGTAGCAGCGGACGCACCATTGGTTGGGACCCCTCGGTCCGATAGGGGATGGATTTCTGTGGACTTGAAAACGTGACCGATTAACGAATTTCTTCGCCGGGTTTCTTTTTGCGGCGCTTGTCTTCATACATGCGTTCGTCGGCGAGTTTCATTAATTGGGAGAAGTCGTAAGGCGTTTCGCCAAACGCGGTGCCTATGGCGAGAATGCAGGGAATGCCATCGTCAGACTGGTTGACATCTTCCAGCGCGCGTTCCCAACGGGTTTTGATTTTGTCGACCTCCTCCGCCGTGCAATTGCAGGCGATCATCAGATATTCGTCGCCGCCGAGGCGGTAGCCGTGGAGGGTGTCGGAAGTGACTTTTCGAATGCTATCGGCGGCCTTGATCAGAAGTTTGTCGCCGGCCTCATGGCCCAATCGGTCGTTCGTTTGCTTGAGATAGTTGACGTCGATATTGAAAATGCCAACGGAGGTGAGATGGGGATATTCTTTGGCGAGGCGGGTGAGGTATTTTCCTTTATTATGAAGTCCCGTGAGCTTGTCGTGTTCGCTCTCGTAAAGGATTTCGTCGCGCAACAGGCTGTTTTCGACGCACAGAGCGGTGATGGAAGAAATGATGTCGATCTTGAGCGCCTCCTGATCGGTGTTCTCGTCGATCTCGAGAAAGAGGACATACTGTTGTTCGGCGATGGTGCCCGAGCACAGGCGGTGGAATCGGTGTTGTGGGTGGCCTCCGTGGGCAAGGAAGAGTTTGAGAAGCGGATCTGGAAAATCGCCAGATTGAAGGGCGACGGGAGACGAGAGGCCAAACACGGTTTCCAGCAAGGCGTTGAGGGGAATCCGATCTTGAGAGCACGTGAGGGAGGAGGCGACAAAGGTTGTGAATTCAAGGTACCCTTTTCGTCCGAGCAGGAGGGTGAGTCGAGGCGACTTAAAGTGGCGCGCGATGACCGGAAAAAGGGCACAGCATGAGGACGTGATTTGCGCCAGCATGGCGGACTGAAAGCTCGAGAGCTTTTCGGCGAAAGCGGAGTATTGGGCGACATCCAAACTGAGGAGCATGTAGTCTGTGGTGTTGGTCATGTGCGCGATTTTGTAGGTAACACCGTCTTTGTCGAAGAGTCCATGATTCAGGTGCCAATAGGTGTCGCGTTTCTGATCGACAAATTCCCACTCGACCGCCTTTTCGCGGGAGAGGGACAACTGGAGGCTACGCGCCTCCCACGGGAGAACATCCATGGCATTTTTCCCCACCAGTTCAGATCCGTACAGGCGTTCCACAAAGGCGTCAGCGAACACAATTTGGTGAGTGCTCTCGTGGGTAATGCAGATGCCACCGATGGAATCGGTGAGGAATCGGGCAATCTCGTTTGTAAAATTCATAGGTTTGTATTCCAGCAGAAAAGGAAGAGTCCCCGCACCAGAAGGCGCCCAAGGGTATCTCGGGGCGGGACGATACCTGTTTCCGCCCGCGCTTGTCTATCTCGCGCTTGTTGATTTGCATCCGGGTTCACGCCCCCTGCCGTCTTGCACGGCAGGAGCGGACGGTGGGCTGACAACGCGTACCCCCCCCACCTGATTCACCCGCGACACAAGGTCGCGGGGGTCTTATCCGAGGAGTGGCTCAGATTATTTCAGCCAGATTCGGTCGATTTCGAGATGGAAGGACTCTTCCTGACCATTGGCGAAGAGCAACTGAATGAGGGCCATGGTGTTGGCGGGGTAATTGGGCAGATCGAGCCGATCGCCGTGATGGATGGCATAAAATTGATTGAATGGAATTTCAATGGTTTGCCAATCGCCGCTGGTTTCAAAGTCGAACGCGTAGGCGTGGCTTTCGTTGGGGGTGGACTCTATTCGGAGCTGATAGCGTTTTCCATCGCCTTTAAGGCCCAACACAAGGGTTCGATACGCGGAGACGGGGATGGGATCAAAAGAGTACTTCGCCGAGGAGAAACCACCCTTATTTTCCAAGGAGATTTTGCCTGTGAAAATGGCATTTCCGGCCTCGTTGACAAAGAGTTCTCCTTTCGAGCGTCCGCCCATGACGACATCGTCTTCCACTGTCCAACCGCTGATATCGGCCTCTTGGCTGAACTGAAAAAGAGTATGGTCTTTTGCATATTCGGAAGACGGAAGCGGGGCCGAGTTGCAACAGGTGCAACTGGTGTTGATGAAGGCCATGATTAAAATCAGTAGAATACTTTTCATTTGCGGGACTCCAATGGAACCGATGAGATAGGAGAAGAGTACCACAAGTTCTCTGATTAGGCCATGGGTCGGGCGAACCCATCGTGTGAGGCGTGACGGTGAGTCTTCATGCCGGGCGACATCCTCCAGGAAATGGTCTAGGGGTTTCCCCGGAACGGTTTTTCCTTCTCGAAATCGGGAAGGAAATCGTCGCTGAGATCGAGGGGCTGAATGAGCAGGTTTTCAAAGCCAAGCTGTTGGGCGTGGTCGAGAACGGTTTGATATTCCGTGGCGGATAATGGGCGGTCGAAGGGTTTTCGATTTTGTGTGGAGGGGATGGGGGTGTATTGGCTCATGAGGGAAAGGGGGAGCCAGCGGCCAAATTCGTTGCGGAGGAGATCGAGCGTACGGAATGAATTTTCGACGTGGCCGGGCAGGACGAGATGCCGAACCAAAACGCCACGCCGGGCTTGTTGTGCGCCGGTGGGGTCGAAGGGTTCAAGAAATCCTTTTTCGGAGACCATGAGGCGGAGGGATTTGATGGCCATTTCGGGGTAGTGTTCATCGCGCATGACGAGGCGGGCGAGGGTGGGGTCGATGAACTTGAAGTCGGGCAGGAAGATGTCCATGAGAGCGGCGTAGCGGGGAATCAGGGAAGGGAGCTGATAGCCGGATGAATTGAAGAGGAAGGGGATGTTGTTCCCTTCGCCACGCAGGCGGGTGCAGAGGGTTTCGATGTGGGGCCAGAAGTGATCGGGGGTGACAAAGTTCAGATTGTGAACGCCGAGCTCGATGAGGTGGATGGCAAGACGATAAAAGTGGTCGGCGGAGAGGGCTTGGCCTTTTCCATGCGGGTTGGAGATTTGCCAGTTTTGACAGAAGAAGCAGTGGCATGCGCAGCCGGAGAAGAAAATGGCACCGGAGCCGCGTGTGCCGCTGAAACAAGGTTCTTCGCCCATGTGCGGGCCATGCGCCGCGATGCGCAGCGTGGCGGTTTCGCCGCAGATGCCGGGCGTGCCGCCGAGGCGGTCGGTGCCGCATTGGCGTGGGCAGAGGCGGCAGGAGGAGTAGGAAGAGAAAGGCATTTATAGACAGGATGAACGGGACTTACAGGATGGGAGGGAGAGGAAGGGGATGGGGAGGGGTGGTTGTTCGTTGTTTCTCGGGACGCAGGGCTTGGGCGATGGCGCACATTTCTTCGACGGCTTGAATTTTCTTTTCCATGGGGAGAGAGCGGAAATGGCGCAGGTGGAAGAGTTCGTCACCCTTCGGATTGCACTCCCAATCGGAAGCGTTCTTGTCCAACTGCCAGTTCTTATTCATGGTCCGCCGCCAATTGCTCCAGATGTCGGATGTCTTCTATATCCACGGGGCGCCCCGAAGCTCGCTTCATTTGAATGAGGGTGTTCAGATCGACGTAGCGAAAGGGGACGCCATTCACGGCGGAAGGAACGGCGTTGGCAAAGGTTTCATCGAACGGGAACGGTTCGCGGATGAAGAGATCGATGGTGCAAGGAGCTTCGTTGTTGCTGAAGAAATTCAGAACGATCATTCCTTTTTCGAGAGCCCATTTTTCGCGGTTGGCCGGGTCAGAAAATTCTTCTGGAGTGAGCGGGATTCGGGGGAAGTAATTCAGTTTGGCCAGCGCCTCAAAGGTTTGGCGTATATTGGCAGGGTTCAATTGGATGACCAAATCGATGTCGTAGGTCATTCGTCCATAGCCGTGGGCTACCACGGCCATACCGCCTACCAGCAAAAACCGTACGTTGTGCTGATCAAGGCCATCCATGACGGATTGGAACGTGGTCAATTTCATCTGCAAAACTCTAGGCCACTTCATGGAAGAAAACAACCATGGATCAGCGGATTTCGTCCCAAGTCCAGCGGAGGAATTGGCGGCGGAGGGGGCGTGGGAGGTGGAGCGTGGGGGGCGGGGGTTCGTGGTGCAAATGCGGGACGAGGGCGGCGGGGATGTCGCGGGCGCCGGTGTGGCGATAGCCGCGGATGAGGGCGTCGGCGGCGAGGGCGGGAGGCATGTCGCGGAGTTGGGTGAGAAAATCGAAGACGGCTTCGACGAGAGAGGAGAGTGGCACGCCGTGTTCGTGCGGGAAGCGCAAGGCCATCCAGTCGGAGAAGGCGAGGAAGGCGTCGAAGACCGAGGGGGTGTTGTGCCAGAGGAGGGGGGCGGCGGCGAGGAAGCGATTGGAGCTGACAATGGCGTCCCAATAGTGGGCGAAGCGTGCGGTGCGGACAAGGTGTTCAGCGGGCCAATCGCGGGTGGAGAGGATTTCGTAGGGAGGGGAAAGGGAATAGCGCATGGAAAATTCGGCGTCGTGGCGAGCGATGGGGGCGCCGGGGAGTTTTTTCAAAATACCGAGCTGGATTTCGTGCGGGCCAAGCGAGACAAGGCGGTCGAATCCGGCGGCGAAACTTTCGGGCGTTTCGCCGGGCAGGCCGGCGATGAGATCGGCGTGGAGGAAGGCGTGGGTGTACTCGCGCAAGAAGTGGAGATTGTCGGCGGCACGTTCCAGATTTTGCGGGCGGCGGATGGTTTCGAGAACGGCAGGATTCAACGACTGCAGGCCGATTTCGAGTTGGAGGGAGCGGTGTGGGAATCGCGACAGGATTTCGCGTAGCTCGGGTGGGAAGCGGTCGGGGAGCATTTCGAAGTGGAGGAAGAGGCCGGGATGGGAGGGAAGGCGTTCGAGAAAAAACGAAAGGATTTCGACGGCACGGGGAATGTCGAGGTTGAACGAGCGGTCGCAGAACTTGAATTGGCGCGCGCCGCGGGCGAGGATCTGGTCGAAGGTGGCGAGTAGGGCGGGCATGGGGAAATAGCGGACGGAGGTGTCATTGGCGGATACGCAGTAGTCGCAGCGCATGGCGCAGCCGCGGGAGGATTCGACGTAGAGCAGGCGGTGGGCGAGATCGGTGTCGGTATATTCGTCGTAGGGGAGGTGGATAGAAGAAAGATCGGGAGGAGGGTTACCGCAAATGGACGTGGATGGGCGCAAATGGGGAGAAGAGAGGAGATCTCGGCAGAGGGAGGGGAAGGAGAGGTCGCCTTCGCCGAGAATCAGATAATCGGCGCTGCGGGATTCTTCGCTGATCTCGGGGCCGCCGAGCACGATTTTTGTTTGCGGCGATTTCTGGCGTAAGAGCGGCAGGAGTTCGGCTACGCGCACGGAATTCCAGATGTAGACGCCGAGGCCGAGGATTTGCGGGTGGTGGGATGTGATGGCGTCGGCGATTTCGGTGGCGGACTGCTGGATGGTGAATTCGAGCAGTTCGGTTTTCGGTCGCAACTCGCCCATGTTTGCCAGCAGGCACCGCGCACCCATCGATGCATGGCTGTGCCGCGCGTTGATGGCGGCGATGAGGATGGGTGCGTGCGGCGTCATGCAAAGAGCCTAGCACGGGGGCGGCGGGGAAGCCAAGGCGCGGAGTTATTCGACGGAGATGAGATAGAAGATTTGGCCGGAGGCGGATGGAGCATCGGTATGGATGTTCAAAGGCGGGGTGGCGGGCAGATGGCTGGCGACGATGGCGGAGAAGGAATCGTCGACTAGATGGGTGGAGCGTCGAAGCGTATAGGTTGCGCCGAGGGCGCTTTTCCAAGAGACGACAGGGTTGGAGGCCGCGTTGGAGGCGACGGACTCGATGACGAGAAGCGAAGTGTCGTCGATGGGCGAAGTGGATGCGCGGATCTCGGAAAGATTGTCGATCCCGTCGCCGTCAAGATCGCCCGTGGCCGACATGCTCATGGCGTTGGTGGTGTAGTCGTATTCGGTCCAGTCGGGGATGCCGTCGGAGTCGGAGTCGGTAGCGGGAGGGGTGGTGCCGGAACGGACACAACGGACGAAGTTGGAGATACGAATGGCGTCGCCTTGGGGGGCTTGGGCGGAGTAGTAGCCGTTGGCCGCAAAGGTCCAGTTGGTGAGGCTGCCGCCTTTGGGATCGCTGCGTTGGCACCCGGCGCCATGGACATCCATCCACATGCCGTTCATATAGCCGAGGGCGCGGCCGAAGCAGACGTAGACGCCGGATTTTCCGGGCGAGGTGGAAAGGTTGGCGTGGGTGGTGGAGGACCAAAACCAGGGGTAATCCAACGTGCCGGCTTCGTTGGTGATGGCGGTGCAGGCGAAGACGGGATCGATGGCGGCGGAGGCGGTGACGCCCGGGGCGCGGGTATAGTCCACGATGCTTTGCAGTTCCTTGGCGTTGGGGAGACGCCAATCTTGCCAACCGGCTAGGTTCAGGTTTTCGGCAGTATCCATCGCGGCCTGCCAATCCATGCCGATTCCGCTGTCGGCTTGCTGCCATAGGAGGCCCGTGGCGAGATCGGTGACGGTGCCGTCGCCGTTGTCGATGAAGGCGTTGACGCCATAGGAGGTGTTTCCGCGCACGTAGTAGACGTAATAGGTTTTGTTCAGGGTGGGGTAGCCTTTGATTCGGCCGTCGGCGAGATTGAGGCCGAACAACGCAGACTGGCTGTTCATGACGGTGTCGACATAGAGCGTGGTGGAGGCGAATTGGGCGTCGATGAGCCGCTCGCCGGCGTTGGTGTCGCCGTAGCCGAAGGCGAAGAAGTTGGTGTCGATGAAGGGCCTGAATGTGGCGGGGTTCGGACCGCTCATATCGATGCCGGAGAAATTCATCAGGGAATATAGTTCTTTGATGGAGGGGAGGCGCCAGTCGGAGAAGCCGCCGAAGTTTTGCGAGTTGAGGGAAGCGGCATAGGCGATGGCACTGGCGTGGGTCAGCTTGTCGGTGGCGTTGATCGTGCCATCCCGGTTGAGATCGGGCGAGCGCGTCCAGGTGAGGCCGGTGGTATTGTCCTGCACGGTCAGACCGTTGGTACCGAGGGCATAGTTCATGGGCGCACCGACATATTGGGCGTCTTGTCCGGCGAAGGCCGCCCCGGGGGCGGGCGCGGCGCTGACGGCATTGGTGTTGTAGCAGTTGGTTTGTCCGGAATCCACGAGGGCGAACGGCAAGCCGGGAATGACCTCGAGAGACGGCGCGAGTCCAGCGAGTCCGGAATAGTCGAGTCCGTAGCGCATCACGCGAAAGACCGCGCCGTTGTATTGATATTGCCAGACGATTTCGCCGGCGGAAGTGACTTCGAAGAAGGTGCCGGTGGGGCCATTGCAGATGAGCGTGTTCCCATTGGGCAGGCGCTGGACCCCGGAAATGCTGGCGGCGTAGAAACTCGTGGAAGGGGTGGAGGCATAGGTCCACGCGGGCGCGGCCGGCGCGAAGGGCAAGGTGTTCGAGTATGAACCATCCGGCGCAAGCGGCGTAACGATTTCATCCACGGTGGATGCGTTGCCGCCGGGGCGGCCTTGTCCGTTGTTCAAGACGAGAATATGGCCTGTGCCCGGGCCATCCTCATCGATCCAGTGGGCATTGTGCTGGACGAAGAATTGCTGGTGGGTGGCATCGCCCGCGCCATAGGCTTGTGGATTGCCCCAGCGGTAAAGTAAATCGCCACCCTTTCCTCGCAAGCCGCCGGTGCTACTGGCGGCTTCTGCGGTGGTGGTGCCATGGTCGATGATCCAGATTTCGCTGAAGTTGTGGACACTGAGCACGATTTGGTCGAGTTCGGCGTGGTAGGCAACGGAGTTGATGTGGAGCCAATCCGCCTTGTTGGAAAGAGTGAAGTTGAGATCGATGCGTTCCGGGTGTTCTGCCACCACGCCAAAATTCGCCTTGGCCGGGTCGACGTCTTGGACGAGGTGGTCCCAGGCGTGCCATTCCCAGACGATGGTGCCGCCGATCGATCCGGTGGGCGCGACTTCGATCAGGTGGTCGGGCCACAGTTCGCCCTCGGCCAGCAGGTTGGGGTCGCGTCCGGCGTCGAGCGCCTCCGATGCGGTCTTGCGCTCCCAGGCGATCATCAAGATATTTCCATTCGGGAGGCGCTGGATGTCGTGGTGTTGGCGGACATTCTCGTCGCTGTAATCGAAAGCCCAGATCAAACTCCCGTTCCCATTCTGTCGTTCGACGCGTCCTCCGGCACCGCCGACATTCAGGTTGGTGCCGCCGGAATTGGCGGTGCGCAACAGGGTTCCGTCTTCGAGCAGGTAGGCGGAATTACCGGGGCGATAGCTGCTTGACCACGTGTGGAAGATCGCACCGTCGTTGCCCATGAGGTAGGTGTTTGTGGAGCCGAGCGGCGCAAAGAGGTTATACCCCGGGTAGGGTGTTGCACCCAAGCCGGAGGTCGCAACGGAGCCGAGCAGGAGGACGGCAACGAGGGATATGTGGCTTTGGAGGCGAATGAAAAGGGAGGGATGCCAGTTGTATTTCTTCATACGTCCTATAACGCGCCACTCGGGGTGATTATTGCAAAGATGCATTCCTGCTCCAACAAGACGGGGGCTGTACCCCCCCGGCAACAACAAAACAACAAAAAAACCGCCCGGTCCACAAGGATCGAGCGGTCTCTGTGCCGGCGCGGGGCCGAGCGGAATTACATCTGCGTAAACGTGAACTCTGCGCGGCGATTCAAGCGCCAGGCGGATTCGTCGTGACCAAAGGCCACGGCGCGTTCTTCGCCATAGCTGCGGGTTTGCACGCGGGCGCCATCGATGCCCGCCGAGATCATGGCGGCGCGGACAGCCAAGGCGCGGCGTTCGCCGAGCGCGAGGTTGTATTCGTTGCTACCACGCTCATCGCAATGACCTTCCACGATCACGCCTTGGGTGGGGTTCGCCTGCAAATGGGCGACGACGGCGCTGATCTTGCCTTGCTCGGAAGGATTCAACTGCGGGCTGTCGAATTCGAAATAAACGGCTTCGAATTGACCTGCGGCAATTTCCATGCTGTCGGTACGACCGGCAAGCATATCCCCGGCGTTTCCATAGATGGGCTTTCCGTTCTCATCATACCCAATGATGACCTGATCTCCCATCAGGCCGGCATTGGGATCCATAGCGGGTTTCTTTTTCTTAACGCAACCCGTTGTACTCATCATCGCGACGGCCAATACGGCCATCAAAATCGTCATCCATCGGCGTGTCATATTTCCTCTATCTCCTCTTCGGTTATTTTTAAATTCTGAGTCCATTTGCTCAATGGCTCCAAGCGGGTGCATACCAATCGCCCGATGTTGTCAACGCTACGGGTTTGTCTCCCATACTGTCAAGAAGGTAAACGGAGTAGGCATAGTTGACGGAACGAGAGGCGGCCAAATGGCGGCCATCGGGGGCCCACGAGGGATCTTCATAGGCGGCATCAAAGGGTGTGATGACGCGTTCTTGTTTGGCGACGGGATCGATCACGGCGATTTGGAACTTGCCGCCCGTGAGGGTTTGGTAGGCGATGAGTCCGTTGGCGCCCCAGTCTGGCGACACATTTTGCGAGCCGCGCGTGGTGAGGCGGTCGGGCGTTCCGCCGGTGCGAGAAAGAATGTAGAGCTGGGGGGAGCCGGTGGCATCGGAAACGTAAGCGATGCGAGAGCCATCGGGCGACCAGCAGGGGGAACCTTCGACGGCGCGGGGGGTGTTGGTCAGGCGGGTGAGCCGCTTGGAGGGGATGTCCTGCACATACAAATCCGGATTGCCGTCCTTCGACAAAATGAGGGCCATGGAGCGGCCATCGGGCGAAATGGCGCCGCCGGAGTTGACGCCCGTGTAGGATGCGACGCGGTTACGCGCGCCAGTGGCCAGCTCGATGGTGTACACATCGGGGTAGCGCTTGAGGAAGGAGGTGTAGGCGATGAAGCGGTTATCGGGGCTCCAGCGTGGCTTGAGGACGCTGGCGCGGTCTTGGGTGACTTGGCGAATGTCTTGGGCGCTGGAATCGGACAAATACAATTCCTTGGCACCGGCGCGTGTGCCGATCATGGCCAGCTTGCCCATGAAGAAGGTGGGCTTGCCGGTGGCTTTCACCACGATGTCGTGGGCGGCTTGGTGGGCGGCATAGATTGCGGTGGCAACGGGCTGAGTGTAGGTGGCATTCAGGTACGACCGTCCGGCTTGATCGGTTGCGGCGCAGGCGAAGGAGACCTGTCCGCCCGATTCTGTGATGGTTCCGCGCACGACGATGGCGCCTTTTCCGGGTGCGGCGAGTTCCATCCAGCCGGAACGGGCAATGTTGGATTCGAGTGTCTTGCGGACGGCCATGGCCGCGCCGCTTCCGGCCTGAATGCCGGAGAGGTCCACGCCGACTTTATCGCCGGCGGATTTGGAGACGACGACTTGCGCCGAGGCGGACCAAGCGGTCAGAATCAGAAAGCCGATGAGGCTTCGCAGTATGTTCTTTTTCATTCGGTTATCCTTAAAATGTTGACGTTCTGAAATCGTTGAGCGGGGGATGCTAGCCAAGCCGGCAGCAGATGCAACAACAGAATGTGAATGGTCGGACTGAAACAGCCATTTGGGCCTTGTGCATAAGTTTGCAAGTCTTGGGAGCCGCAGGGGCTCTATGAAGTTTTCCACAGTGTGGAAACATTTTTTCCATTGTGTGGAAAAATCGCAAAAATGTTTTCCATTGAGCCTCTTGCAGAACTCAGGATCAAACGGTCGGGACGGAGCCCGACCCTCCAGAAAACCAGCGAAACCGCGCGTTCTTGGAAATGGAGGGACGACCTCCGTGTCGTCCGGGTTCGTTTCGCAAGAGTCTCCATTGTGTGGAAAACGGCGGGTTTAGGGAATGCGGCGCAGGAGGCGGTGATAGACCACGTTGCCTTGGCCATCGTCGAGGCTCATGAGCAGGTCGCCGGCTTTGAAATCGGTGCCGCTCATGGTGAAATCTTTGGCGATGAGATTCACGCCCCAGAGTTCATCTTCCTCGGGCTGGTCTTCGCGGGTGACGACCAGGAAGCCGTCCTTGTTGAAATGGTAATGCACGGCGTTCGGGAACATGTCGTGCAGCTTGTCGAGCGACTCGTGCGTTGGCTCGGAGGGGTGGGTGGACATGTGGGAAAACATCTCGCCGTTTTCGTAGAAGGCGAAATATTGATGAGGCAGGGTCCATGGATTTTCCGTGTTCTTTGCGGCCAGTTCGGCGGAGAAGGGGATCATCGTCCAATAGCCGATCTCGTCGCCGGGCTTGGCGAATCCGCCGCGGTCGTCGGCGCGGAGGCTTGCGGGGGCGAAGAGAAACAGCAGTGTGAACAGCGAAAGAATGAGACGGCGCAAGAGGTGTGCATTCATGGTGCAGGGAGCTTACTGCACGGCCCGCGAGTTCTCAAACAGGATTACGGGCCAAACAGAGAAAGTTGGTTTTCGGTGGGGGACTTGGTGGCGCGGCGCATGCGGACTTGGGCGAGCTTGGGCTGGCCGGTTTCGCCCAGCTCGCCTTCTTCGAGGTTGGCGAGGATTTCTTTGGCGCGGGCGATGACGTCGGCGGGCAGGCCCGCGAGGCGGGCGACTTGGATGCCGTAGGATTTGTCGGCGGCGCCGGGAACGATTTTGCGGAGAAACACAATGCGGTCGTCCTTTTCGCTGACGAGGACGTTGTAGTTCTTCACGCCGCTGAGCGTGAGGGCGATGTCGGTCAGCTCGTGGTAGTGCGTGGCAAAGAGCGTTTTGGCTTTCACCTCGGCGTGATTGTGCAGGTATTCGGCGACGGACCAGGCGATGGAAATGCCGTCAAAGGTGCTGGTGCCGCGTCCAATCTCGTCAAGGACGATCAGGGAGCGGGAGGTGGCATTATTCAAAATGTTGGCTGTTTCCTGCATTTCGACCATGAACGTGGAGCGGCCGCGGGCAATGTCGTCGCCGGCGCCGACGCGCGTGAAGACGCGGTCGATCACGCCGATCTCGGCGGAGGCGGCGGGGACGAAACTGCCCATTTGCGCGAGGATGACGAGGAGGGCGACTTGGCGGATATAGGTGGATTTTCCGGCCATGTTGGGGCCGGTGATGATGAGCAGTTGGTTGTCTACGCAGTCCAGCAATGTGTCGTTGGGGACGAAGCGGCCAGATTCCGGAAGCAGTTCGATCACGGGGTGGCGGCCATCGCGGATGGAGAGAGGGCCGTCGGCTGTCATCTTGGGCCGCACGTAGCGGCAGGTGAGGGCGCGTTCGGCAAAGGCGGCGAGGACGTCCACCTCGGCAATGGCGGCGGCGGTTTGCTGAAGGGCGGACGTGTGGGCGACCACTTCGTTGCGTAGTTCCAGAAAGAGTTCGTATTCCAGGGCAACGGATTTGTCTTCGGCGCCGAGAATTTTGTTTTCGTATTCCTTCAACTCGGGCGTGATGAAGCGTTCGCCGTTCACGACGGTTTGCTTGCGGATATAGTCGGCGGGGGCTTGGGCGAGGTTGGCCTTGGTGATTTCGATGAAATAGCCAAACACATTATTGAAGCGGATTTTGAGGGACTTGATGCCGGTGCGTTCGATTTCGCGCGCCTGAAGCTCGGCGATCCATTGCTTGCCATCGTGGGCGGCGGCGCGCAGGACATCGAGTTCGGCGTGGTAGCCCTTGCGGATGACACCGCCTTCTTTGATGGACATGGGCGGTTCGTCCACGAGGGCGCGTTCGATGTGCGCCACGAGTTCGGGGTGGGGGACGATGGCGGCAGCGAGTTCGCGTAGGCATGGGGCGGGGAGAGGAGCCAGCGCTTCTTGAAGAGCGGGGAGGCGAGACAGGGAAAGGCCCAGCGCTCGGATGTCGCGCCCGTTTCCGCTGCCAGAGGAAAGGCGCGCCAGCAGGCGTTCGAGGTCCTTGATTTCCGCCAGAATGCTTCGAAGGGTGTCGAGGTCGTGGCGTTTCTTGAGGAGGATTTCGACGGCATCGTGGCGTGCCACAATGGCGTCGAGATTTTGCAGGGGGCGCACGAGCCAGTCGCGCAAGAGGCGCGAGCCCATGGCGGTGCGGGTGGTGTCGAGGGCTTTGAGAAGGGTGGTGGGCGCATCGGTGCGCGGCGTGCCGCGAGAGGTGAGGATGTCGAGGTTAGCGAGCGTGGATTCGTCGAGCATCATGGCATCGTTGGCGGTACGGAAGCGGATGCGGCGAATGTGGGCGGCATTGCGGCGGAGGTCGCGCGTGACGTAATAGAGCAGGGCGCCAGCGGCACCGGTGGCGGCGGGATGGCCTTCGCCGCCGAAGCCGTCGAGCGATTGCACACCGAAGTGGCGACAGAGGCCATCCTCGGCCGTAGGCGGATCAAAGATCCAGTCTTCGCGGGCGGTCAGCGCAAAAGAACCGGTGGCATGAAGGGCGGACAAAAAGGACACATCGTTGTTGAGCGCTTCGGGAAGGATGACCTCGGGCGGGGAGTAGCGGGCTAAGTCGTCGAGGAGCGCGGCGGCGCTGTCGGACTCTTCCATCCAGAAATCGCCGGTGGAGAGGTCCAGCATGGCGAGGCCGAAGCGTTTGCCTTGGCGGTGGAGGCCGGCCAGATAGTTGGGGCGGGCGGCATCGAGCATGGAATCGGTCAGGACGGTGCCGGGCGTGACGATGCCCGTGACCTCGCGTTTGACGATGCCTTTGGCCTGCGCGGGATCTTCCATTTGGTCGCAGAGGGCGACCTTTTTACCGGCGCGCAAGAGTTTGGCCAGATAGAGATCTACCGCATGGAAGGGAATGCCGCACATGGGCACGGTCTGCCGCTTGGTGAGCGCGATACCGAGAATTTCCGAGGCGATGACGGCATCCTCGAAAAACATTTCGTAGAAATCGCCAAGGCGGAAAAACAGAATCGTGTCAGGAGCAATCTCCGCCTTTGCGCGGCGGTATTGGGCCATCATGGGGGTTGTGGATTTGTCGCTCATAGCCGGGGAAGGAGTGAAGCAAACCCGCCGCCCCTTGAACAATCCAAATCGTTCAGCTTGCCATGAGCGGGGGGGGCGTTCCTTATTTCAAGAAAGAGGATCCATCATGCACTTTTCGGCACCGAAAATACATTCTCCGAACGTGGCCGAACACAATTGGAATCATTCGCAAAAGGCAAGCCGTTTTGTCGTGCGATTTCGCTTGTGTTTTTAAGGGTCAAGCGCATGATTCGGGCGGTATGTAAGTCGTTCCCCTGCGGAGTCGGGGGGTGAGGTTAAATTGGCTTCTTTCCATGGTGGTGGTATGAAGTGCGGTGGTATTCTGGCTATGCTGGCGGCGATGATGTTTTCCGGATGTGGATCTTCCGATCCGCCGGAATCAAAGGCCATTGAATCTACGAACTCCTTGAAGCCCGTCCTGATTGGTTTTTCGCTGGGCGGGGTTCGTATGGAGCGATGGAAGAAAGATGAAAAATTTATTGAGCTTCGTGCCGAAGAGTTGGGGGCCAAGGTGATGGGGTTGTCGGCCAACGACAATGCCGATTTGCAAAACAGCCAAGCGGAAAACCTGATCATGCAGGGAGTGGATGTGTTGCTGGTGGTTCCGCAACATGCGGAAGAGTCGGCCCAAATCGTCGACATCGCGCATCAGGCGGGGGTGAAAGTGATCGCCTATGACCGAATCATACAGAATTGCGCGCTCGATTATTATGTGTCGTTCGATAATGAAAAAGTGGGGGAATATCAGGCGCGGGGCGTGGTTCAGGCGTTGGACTTAAGTCGGACGAATCATCTGATCTATATTGGTGGATCTCCCGTGGACAACAATTCGCACCAGTTGAAGAAAGGTGCCATGAAGGTATTGGAGCCGCTGATTCAAAGCGGGAAAGTTGTCTTGGAACTGGAAACCTTCACCACGGACTGGAGCCTTCAAAACGCCTATTTGGATACGCAAGAATTTTTGAAAAAAGGAATTCCGGTGCAGGGGGTGATTGCAGCCAACGATGCGACGGCAGCCGGGGCACTTCAAGCTTTGCAGGAGCATGGCTTGATGGGGATTCCCATTTCGGGACAAGATGCGGAGCTTTCGGCTTGCCAACGGGTGGCTCAGGGAACCCAAACGGTGACGGTGTACAAGCCGCTTCAAGCGTTGGCTTGCATGGCGGTGGATATGGCCGTGAAGGTGGCGCGTGGCGAGCCGCTGGTTCCCAATGCGGCAGTGAACAATGGATTCCACGATGTTCCGTCTGTTTTGCTGGAGTCCATTCCGGTTCACCGGAAGAATCTGAACGAGACCGTGATCCAAGATGGTTTTCATTCGTATGAAGCGGTGTTTGGAGTTTCCCCCTTGAATCCATGAAGGCAAGAGATTTCGCGGTTACGAGATCATGAAGACACACGGCACTCATAGTATTCAGGCCAAAATCATCGTGGCCATTTGGGCGGTGATTGGTTTCATGACAATCATGGCGATGTGCATATTCTATGTCCATGTGCAGACATTGAGTGTGTATGAGCGCCAAGTGAGCCGCATTATTTCCGAGTACCGCTTGTCGGCCGAAACGGAGCGGATGGTGAATTTGTATGGGACGTGCGTCCAGAATCCGGCGAATACCAGTTTTCGCGAAGATTTTCGGCGATGTTCCCTTGCCGTCGAGGACTTACTGGACCATTTGGACTTGCAGAGCCGTGGTGCGGATATAGAAACGGCCTATTACGGACTGAAGCATTCCGTGATGCATTTGCGCAACCTTTGCATCGAAGGGCTGGACGCGTTGGATCGTCGTGAAATTGTGAAGACAGAGTGGGTCTATCAGGAACTGTTGCGCAAGCAGCCCTATATTGTCGACAATTCGGCCCGCTTGATCGTGCGGGAGGTGCAGGAGGCGGCTGCAGATCAGGATCGCCTGAAGAGGGAAAGTAAGCGGAACTTTCGGGTGTTGTTGATCCTGTTAATTTTCGCCGTGGTGGTTTGCACAGCCTATGCGCTGTCCGTGGCGGCGAAGCTGACGCGTCCGTTGAGCCGACTGACTCACGTGATGAAGCGGTTTGCCGCGGGGGAAATGGCCGTGACGGTGGAAGCCCCGTTGCTGGTGCGCCGGGATGAGGTGGGGTCGCTGGCCAAGAGCTTTGACCACCTGCTGACCTATTTGCGCAAGACGCTGGATGATTTGAACAGCGAGGTGAGTGTTCGCAAGGAGGCCGAACTGCGGGCCGATCTGGCCAATCAGGCCAAAAGCCAGTTTTTGGCCAACATGAGCCATGAAATTCGAACACCCATGAATGGCATCATCGGCATGACCGAGTTGTTGCTGGACACGTCGCTGGAGAGGGAGCAACGCCGATATGCAGAGGTTGTGCGTATGAGCGGGGAAACGCTGCTCTCGCTCCTGAACGACATTTTGGATTACTCCAAGATCGAGGCGGGCAAGCTGGGTATTGAAAAAATCGATTTTGATTTGGCCCAATCGCTGGACATGGTCATTGCATTGATGGTGGTTCGCGCCAAGCAGAAGGGGATTGGTCTTTCCTTCTCGATTGCGCCGGGCATCCCCTCCCGATTGCGGGGCGATCCCAACCGCCTTCGTCAGATTCTGATCAATCTGGTGGGCAACGCCATCAAGTTCACAGAAAAGGGTGGCGTGTTCATTCATGTGCTTCCCTTGAGTAGCGAGATTCCGCCGGAGAATGAAGGGGAAGGTCCGCCTCCCGGCAAAACGATTTTGCGGTTTTCCGTGGAGGATACCGGCATTGGGATTCCCGACGACAAGCTAGGCAAACTGTTTAACAAATTTTCTCAGGTGGATGATTCGATTTCCCGACAGTATGGAGGGACCGGACTGGGTCTGGCCATTTCCAAGCAGTTGACCGAGTTGATGGGTGGCACGATTGGAGTCTTGAGTGCGGAAGGCAAGGGATCGGAATTCTGGTTCACCCTTCCGTTTGAAGTGTCTGCCGAGGCGCAGGTGGAGGCCATGCGGAAGACGATGGTGCCGATGGCCCGTTTGCCGGTGACGGATCCCTGCCCCGGTCGGGATCCCAACATTTTGCTGGTGGAAGACAATTCCATCAACCAAAAGGTGGCCCAAAGCTTGCTCCAGAAATTTGGTTTATCTGCCGATGCCACCTCCAACGGCGAAGAGGCCCTCGCGGCGCTGGCAAGAAAGACCTACGATTTGGTGTTGATGGATGTGCAAATGCCGGTGATGGATGGGCTCGAAGCCACGCGTCGGATTCGTTCTCCGTCCTCTCTCGTCTTGAATCCGGCTGTGCCCATTGTGGCGATGACCGCCTATGCCTTGCAGGGGGATCGTGAGCGCTGCATGGCCGCCGGAATGGATGGGTATGTCTCCAAGCCTTTCACATCGGATGCCCTGATTGTGCTGCTGGAGCGATGGTTGCCGGGCAAGGCAAAAATTCCGAATCCTACCACCGAAGCGGATGAATCAAAGGATGCCCCCATGACAGATCATAAGCCCGAAAAGGATGTTCCAGTTGCCGCCATTCGCCCGATTCTCGATATGACCGCCATGGCCAAGCGCTTGATGGGCGACGAGCAACTGGCCATGCAGATTTGCGGAGTGGTCATCGATGAGATTCCTCGGCAATTCGCTGAGCTTCGGCGTTTGGTGGCGGCGGGAGATGTCCACGCCTCCGAGCGGCAGGCCCACACCATTAAGGGTGCGGCGCTCAACATCGGGGCGGAGGACATGCGACTGGTTGCCGCGGATATGGAGGTGGCAGGACGCGCGGGCGACCGCGAGGCTGTCCAGCGCTTGCTTCCGGCCATGGAGGAACAACTGATTCGTGTCCTAGCCGCCTATCGGCAATTGACGGTCACCTCTCGGGAGAAACAGGAAACATGACGACTCTGCCCGCTGAATCCACACCCCATATTCTGGTGGTAGACGACACCCCGGAAAATCTCCAGATCGTGGGCGAGACGCTTTCGCGTTATATCGTTTGCGATTTATCCTTTGCCACGGATGGTCGCCAAGCCTTGGATTCCGCGCGGGAGTCTCCTCCTGATTTGATTTTGCTGGACGTGATGATGCCGGGAATGTCCGGTTTCGAGGTGTGCAAAATCCTGAAAGAAAATCCGAAAACCGCCGAAATTCCCGTGTTATTTCTGACCGCGAAGGTGGAGAGCGTGGATGTGGTGGCCGGGTTTGATGTGGGTGCGGTGGATTATATCGCAAAGCCGTTCAATCCTCCCGAATTGGTGGCACGCGTCAAAACGCAGCTCAAAATTCGCCAAGCGGAGGCGGAGCGGTTGTTGTTGGAGTCTCAAAATCGGCTCCTCCAGAAAACCGAGAGCTTGGGCCGCATGGCGGGAGCGATTGCTCACAACTTCAACAATCAGTTGCAGGCGGTGTTGGGCAATTTGGAGCTGGCGCTGGAAGATTTGCCGCCCCATACGAACATCACCGAGGCGTTGATGGCGGCGATGCACGCTGGCCGCCGTGCGGCGGAAATGAGTGGTCTGATGCTGACCTATCTCGGGCAGGCTTCCGGAAAGCGAGAACCCACCGATTTCGCCTCCATTTGCAGGCAAAGTTTGGCGGTCATTGAGCCGTCTCTGCCAAAAGAGGTGGTGATTAAAACCATCCTTCCGTCTCCGGGGCCGACCATCCGGGCTACGGCTGACCAAATCCAGCAGGTCATTGTTAATTTGGTCATCAATGCCCGGGAAGCGCTTGGGGATGCTGGAGGAAGCATTGGTCTTTCCCTGAAAACAGGTTCTGCTGCCGAAGTTTCGAAAACGGGGCGATTTCCGGCAGATTGGAAGCCTCAGGATCTTCCGTATGCCTGTCTTGAGGTGAAAGACGACGGTTGCGGCATTTCTGAAGATGATTTTGAGAAAATCTTTGATCCATTTTTTACCACCAAGTTCACAGGGCGCGGCTTGGGGTTGGCGGTGGTCTTGGGGATTGTACGTGCGCACGGTGGAGTGCTGACCGTGGACAGTCAGGAGGGGAAGGGGAGCGTCTTTCGCATTTACCTGCCGTTGTCGAAAGAGGTTGTTTTACCGTCGGCAGAGAAGAGCGATGTGTCACCGGAGATGGCGGTCGGAAGCACGATTCTGTTGGTAGAAGACGAGCCCGATGTTCGCCGTATGGCGGCCACGATGTTGGGACGAATCGGGTTTGCGGTGATCGAGGCTCCGGATGGCATGACGGCCGTGGAAGCGCTTCGCGAGCGCCCGGAAGGCGTGGTGTGCGCCATCTGCGACTTGACGATGCCACATATGGATGGTTGGGAGACCTTGACGGCACTTCGAAAAGTGATTCCGGGCCTGCCGGTGGTGTTGGCCAGTGGCTATGATCAGTCGCAAGTGATGACGGGCGAACACGCTGAATGGCCGCAGACCTTCCTCCACAAGCCGTATCAGTTGGCCAAACTTCGGGATTCCGTTCGAGTGGCCTTGACGAAGAAGGAAATGGACACCTAAACAGAGGCACTGCACCTCCGAGCTGCAACCCAAGACCATTCACCACGAATGCACACGGATTGACACGGATGGGCAGGAAGAATGGTTTCGCGAGACACCGCCGGATCATTCCGGAAAATCTTGAACATCTTGTCTCGTCGCGTCTCCACTTCTCCCCACAATAGGCTCTCTATTCCCTGCGGGATCCGGAAAACCGAAGGGGACGAATGAAGGTTGAGAGGTGCTTAGAACGCCACCTGAATCCCATTTGGCTTTTGCTGGTGTTGGCCGGAACGGATTGCTATATTCCGGACGTTTTGAAGGCGAATGCGTACAAAGGGAGCGGATGATGTCGGAACGCAAGCAGACCACCGGGGGAGACTTGTTCATTGTGGACAACTCGGATGCCGATTGGAAAGTGGTGGAATACCTGAAAGAATGGTGTGACATCTCCAAGAAATTCGACATTGCCACGGGGTATTTCGAGGTGGGCTCGCTGTTGGCTCTAAACGGAAAATGGCAATCTCTTGAAAAAATCCGGATTCTGATGGGGGACGAAGTGTCCCGCCGCACCCGGCAAGCCTTGTTGGCCGGCGTACAGGAAATTCAGAGAACGCTGGATCAGAGTTTGGAGCAGGAGAAGGAGAAGAACGATTTTCTTGCCGGTGTTCCCGCCATTGTGGATGCGATGCGAACGGGAAAAATCGAGTGCCGGGTCTATGCCAAGAACAAGTTTCACGCCAAGGCCTATATCACCCATGCGAAACAGGCGGTCGTGGGTGCTTCGGCCTTGGTGGGATCGAGCAACTTCACCTTTCCGGGCCTGACCGCGAATGTGGAATTGAACGTGCAGTTGCGACGAGAAGTGGAGCAACTCCAAGCGTGGTATGAACGGCATTGGAACGAAGCTGAAAACGTCAGCGACGAGGTACTCAAGACCTTGGAGAGGCACATCGCTGAATACGGTCCGTTTGAAGTATATGCCAAGGCGCTTCATGAATTCTTTCGCGGTCATGAAATGACGGCCGGGGAATGGGAGTTGATGCGGTCAAAAATGTATCCGCGTCTCAGCTTGTATCAGCAAAAGGGATACCAAGCCTTGATGAAAATCGCCTCGCAATTCAATGGGGCGTTTTTGTGTGACGGGGTAGGATTGGGCAAGACTTTTGTGGGGTTGATGTTGATCGAGCGGCTTGTGATGCACGAGCGAAAACGGGTGGCCTTGTTCGTTCCCAAGGCGGCGCGCGCGGATGTGTGGGAAAGCCATCTGGATCGCTATTTGCCGGATTTGAAGGGCAAAAGTTATTCGAATCTGGCGATTTTTAACCACACGGATTTGGGACGTGGCGGTGAATTTCCCGATGAGTTTCGACGAGTGGCGGAAATGGCCGATGTGATCGTCATCGACGAGGCGCACCATTTCCGAAATCCCGGCATCAAGGGGGTGGGCAAAAAGGAACCCTCGCGCTATCGCCTGTTGTTGGATTTGTTGGCTGGGGGCGAGCATCCCAAGCAGGTGTTTCTGTTGACCGCCACGCCAGTGAACAACAAGCTCGACGACTTCCGGCACATGACCGAGCTTTTCACGCAACAGAAGGACGATTATTTCAACACCCGGTTAGGTATTCACTCGCTTCGGCGGCATTTCGTGAAGTTGGAGCAGAAGTTGAAGCGGAGTCTGTATCCGGAGGCCGACCCGAATCTGCAACTGGACATCGAATTGCCGGATGCGGAGGCGGCTCTGTCGGAAGATTCCATTTTTAAGGCCTTGGTTGTTCAGCGTAGCCGCGCCTATGTTCGGGAAAGCCAGTTGCAGGAAGGGCGGGGAGAGACCCTCTTTCCGGTGCGCCAAGCACCCCAGGTTGTGAGCTATTCCGTCCGGAAAACCTATGGCAAATTGCTGGACAGGATGGATAAGGCGTTCGCCAAGGATCGGCCATTGTTCATTTTGGGCATTTACTATCCGTTGGCCTATTACAAGGGCGATGAGGCTGTCGACCCGTTGTTGGAGAATCGGCAGAAGCAAGTGGTGTCCCTCATCCGAACGCAATTTCTCAAGCGGTTCGAGAGTTCGGCGCTGGCATTTGAGCTATCGTGCGACCGACTTCTAACCAAGTTGCTGACTTGGGTGACCAAGCACACCGAGACCCCCGCAGAGAAGCGACGGCTCGATATCTGGATGCAGAAACATGCGGATCTGATTGGCTATGTCCACCAGCACCAAATGGAGTTGTGGAGCGAAGAAGAAATCGTGGATGCGGATGAAGACGTGGTGACCGATGAAATGCTGGAGTCCATTGACTATCTGTCCCGCGATGAATACCGCGTGGAAGATATTTTGGCCGACAGCTTTGAAGATATGAACCAGATGGTGGACTTCCTGACGGAACTCCGCCAATTCAAACCCGAGCACGATGACAAGCTCAAGGCGCTGATCCAGTTGTTGAAAAAGGACACTGTGCTGCAGCATCACAAGGTGCTGATCTTCTCCGAGTTTGCTGAAACGGCGCGCTATTTACGGAAGCAGCTTTTGATCAACGGCATCGACGGCGTTGAAGAAATCGACAGTGCATCCAAGAAAAGCCGAAGCCAGGTCATTCAGCGCTTTGCGCCCTACTACAATGGGAAGACCAGCGCGGAACTGGTTGCGGCGGGTGACAAGGAAATCCGCGTGTTGATTTCCACCGACGTGCTTTCCGAAGGACTCAACCTGCAGGATGCCACGCGGCTCATCAACTACGATTTACATTGGAATCCGGTGCGGCTCATGCAGCGCATCGGCCGCGTGGACCGGCGCATGAACGCGGAAATAGAGGCTCAAATCCTGCGGGACCATCCCGATCAAAAAGAGGTACGAGGCACAGCCGCCTATTGGAATTTCTTGCCGCCGGATGATTTGGATGGGTTGCTGAGGCTGTATACCCAGATTTCGCACAAGACTCTGCGCATTTCCA
This sequence comes from uncultured Verrucomicrobiota bacterium, assembly GCA_964647595.1. Lineage (GTDB taxonomy): Bacteria > Verrucomicrobiota > Kiritimatiellia > CAIQIC01 > Lenti-01 > Lenti-01. The sequence continues at coordinate 98,438 of CAZYGH010000006.1, read as the reverse complement.
AAACATTTGGCATTGAAGGGCGCAAACTGTTGCGACCGGAGGACGATTTCGACGCCCTCAAAAACTTCAACCATGCCTATGAGGGCGTGGTGTCCAGCGTCGAAAACATGCGTCTGGAATATCAACGTCTGTGCGATGCGCATCCGGGGCTGCCGGAGCGTCTCGACGCCCTGCCGGGGAGAGTGTTCAGCGGAAAAGAGACCCCCAAGCCTGCAACCCAAGCGGTGTTTTTCTGCTATGCCTTGCCGGCCTCCGCTCCGGCGGCGGCTCGGAACGACGGAGCCGAATGGAGCACGGAATTGGGAACGGCCACGTGGTATCTGGTCCATCTGGAATCCGGAAAGATCACCGAAGAGCCATCGGAGATTGTGGAATTCATTCGGTCCACGCCCGAAACACCGAGAAAAACGAACATGGCGCCCAAGACCATTTCCGACATCCGCGCCGCCGTCGAAAAGCACATCAAGAACGGCTATCTGAAGAAGGTTCAGGCGCCTGTCGGAGTCAAACCCGTTTTGAAATGCTGGATGGAGTTGGCATGAGCAAAAATCGGATTCAATCCATTCCGGACGAGGTCATCCGGACGATTCGCGGGCAACGGGTGATTCTGGATTTCGACTTGGCCCCAATCTACGGAGTCGAGACCAAAGACCTGAACAAAGCCATCCAGCGCAACCGGACGCGGTTTCCGGATGACTTTGTGTTTCGCCTTGTTCCGGATGAAGTTAGCAACTTGAGGTTCCAAATTGGAACCTCAAGTTCGGGCTGGGGTGGGCGGCGATACCTGCCCTATGCCTTCACCGAGCACGGGGCGATCATGGCCGCCACGGTGTTGAACAGTCCTGCCGCCGTGGAAATGAGCGTGTTCGTCGTGCGGGCCTTCGTCAAGATGCGCGAGCAGTTGCTGGCGACGGCCACACTGGCCAAGCGGCTGGCTGAGGTGGAAAAAGATCTCATGCTTCACGATGCCGCTTTGCGGGAACTTTTCGAGCAGATTCGCCCGCTCCTGTTGCCGCCGCCCGATCCGCCGCGCAACCCGATTGGATTCGGCGTCAACGAAAGCAAGGGAATCTACCGCGTCCGGCCCCGCAACAAGCGATAGCCCGACCAGATTCAGGAGAACCGTCCATGCCCCCTCACGTCCACATTGAACGTCTTCATGCCATCAAAACCCTGTCCTCTCTGGTGGCCTATTTGCGCGATGAGCTGGACTGGCCGATTGAGACGGAAGATATTGAAGATATGACCTTCGACTATAAGCCCGAGGAATTCGGGCTCGAAGCCTCGTTGGCCGTTCAGATCAAGGAAATCAAGCAGATCCGGCCCCTGACGGGGCATCAACCGTGGGGCATTTTCTGGATTAACTTCGAGAAGAAGCGCCTGCCGGTGGTGGTGATGCGGCGCATCCTGCGCGCGCTGGTGATCAAAAAGCGCACATCGACGAAGGAAGCCGAACGAAAGGCATGGCTACCCAGCGATCTCTTGTTCATCTCCGCCTATGGCGAAGAAAGCGACCGGGCCATCACCTTCGCCCATTTCGTCGAGCAGGATAAAAACGACTTAGCCGAACTGCGCGTGTTGGGGTGGGACGACGACGACACACCGCTGAAGTACGACTGGATCGCCCGCACCCTGACGGAGAAGATGCGTTGGCAGGCCGCATTCGAGAAATCCCCCGCCATCTGGCGCGAGACGTGGCGCTCCGCATTTACCCTCCGCCACTGCGAAGTCATCACCACCTCGCAGGAACTGGCGCTGGAACTCGCCGCACTCGCCAAGCGCATCCGCGGCCGCATCCGATCCATTCTGCGCATGGAGGACGGCATGGGCCAAATGCGCAAACTGATGCGCGCTTTCCAGCAGGGCCTTATCCACGACCTGAACGACGACGACTTTGCCGATATGTTCGCCCAGACCGTCACCTACGGGCTTTTTTCTATCGCCGTCCGCCGCACGTTTCCCGGCCTGGGTAGCGCCGTCAGCAAGGACGACGTTCCCAACTTGATCTTCACCAGTCCGTTTTTGAAAGAAATGCTCGGCATCTTCCTTGGCCTGAAGTCGCGCAAGGGAAAGATCGATTTCGACGAACTCGGGCTGGCCGACGTGACCGACCTGCTCCAGAGCCCCGACACCCACATGGAAGCCATCCTGCGGGACTTCGGCAACCGCACCCAGCGAGAAGACCCCGTCATCCATTTCTACGAACTGTTTCTGACCGCCTACGACAAGGCCAAGAAGGTCCAGCGCGGCGTGTTCTACACCCCGCAACCGGTCGTTTCCTACATTGTTCGCAGCGTCCACGAACTGCTCCAGACCGAATTCGGGCTGGAAGACGGTCTTGCCGACATCACGACCTGGGGCGAGATGATCAAGAAAAACCCCGCGCTGAAACTGCCGCCGCTGACCGACGAACCCGGCGAAAAGCGGACCATCGATCCCAATGAACCCTTTGTCCAGATTCTCGATTTCGCCACCGGCACCGGCACGTTCCTAGTCGAGGTCATCGACGTTGTCCACAAGACTCTGCTCGCCAAGTGGGAAAAACAGGGAAAGTCCAAGGCCGACATCCTCCGGCTTTGGAACGAATACGTGCCCAAAAATCTTCTGCCGCGCCTCTACGGCTATGAGCTGATGATGGCACCCTATGCTATCGCCCACATGAAGATCGGCCTCAAACTCTCCGAAACCGGCTACCTCTTTGCCACCGAAGAACGCGCCCGCATCTACCTGACCAATGCCCTTGAACCGAAGGTGCGACAGCTCCCCCATATCACCCTTGAAGCCCTAGCCCACGAAGCCGCCGCCGTCAACGAAGTCAAATGGTACAAGCGATTCACCGTGGTCATTGGGAATCCGCCGTACTCTAACTTCGGCCAACTCAATAAAAACCCATTTATTCTTGGATTACTTGATGACTACAAACGCGGGCTTAACGAAAAGAAAATCAATCTTGATGACGATTTCGTCAAGTTTATCCGATTTTCAGAATCACAACTGAAAAACGCGACAGTAGGCATTCATGGAATGATTACCAACAATGCGTATCTTGACGGACTAACACATCGCCGAATGCGCCAGCACCTCAAGCAATCTTTCCCAATGATGCGAGTCTTGAATCTGCATGGTAGCTCTAAGAAAAAGGAGAAAGCTCCAGATGGAACTCCTGATGAAAATGTCTTTGATATCACCGTTGGCGTAGCCATTGGAATTTTCTGCCGAGTTGCAGAGGCCAAGGATGTTGCGGTCTCCTACACTGATTGCTGGGGTAGTCGTGAGGCCAAAACCAAGCAACTCGCCGACGGAGGCATTCCAGTCCGTTGGCAACAACTGGAACCAATGTCTGAGAACTTTTATTTTGTTCCGAAAGACTTTTCAAGTCATGTTGAGTATCGGTTGGGATGGAGTATTAGTGATGCATTCGCAGTTTGGCAGAACGGAATAAAGACGGATCGGGACGAGTTGTTTTTCGACTTTGAGAAAGATGTTCTCGGCCGACGGATGCGGGAGTTTTACGCACCTAAACTGGAACCCCAGTTTCGTGAAAAATATCAAGTGGTTGCTTCGTCAAGCTACGACATCGAAGCGCGTCGTCAAGCAACAAAATATGCCGAGAAAAACATTCATCGATGTCTCTACAGGCCGATGGATTTTCGTTGGCTTTACTACGAACCGAACCTGACAAGTCGCCCGGCAGAAAAGGTGATGAAACACATGCTAGATGGGCCAAACCTTGGGCTGATCACAACGCGACAAACTCAAGAAACTTGGGGCTTGCTCGCAACAAGTCATCTTTGTGGCCACAAATCATGTGCCGCCTATGACATCAATTCTCTGTTCCCAATGTACATCTATGAACAATCATTAAGTTTTGATTTTGACAGTAAGGGCCTCGGTAATGTGTTCTCGCTTAATAGGCATCCGAATTTTGCCGCACCCTTTCTCCAATGTGTTGCTGCGGCATTGAAGCTTCAACAGAAAGGCCAACACGGATTGCCCTCAGGCCTGACTCCCGAAGACATTTTTCACTACATCTATGCCGTTCTCTACAGCCCGACCTACCGAGCCCGTTACGCGGAATTTTTGAAGATCGACTTTCCGCGCGTTCCGATAACTTCGAGCATCGACCTTTTCCGAAGCCTCGCGAAGCTCGGCGGCGAACTCGTTTCTCTCCACCTGCTGGAATCGCCGAATCTGGAGAAGCCGATCACGGAGTGGTTGGGTGGCCAGCGACCGGAGGTGGAGAAGGTGTCGTATGAGGGCGGGACGGTCTGGGTCGACAAGGCGCAATCCGAAGGGTTTTCCGGCGTGTCTGAAGAGGTGTGGAATTTCCACATCGGCGGCTATCAGGTCTGCGAGAAGTGGCTGAAGGACCGCAAGGGGCGGGTGCTTTCCAAGGACGACCTGACGCACTACCAGAAGATCGTCGTGGCCCTGCGCGAAACGATCCGCCTGATGGGAGAGATCGACCAAGTCATCGAGAAGCATGGCGGCTGGCCCTTGGCATTCCAGACGAACCCGGACGACGCGGAGGTCGTCCCTCCAGGGGGCAAAGACGGTACAGGTTGAGGTTTTTTTGGAGGGCCGGGTTCCATCCCGGCCGTCTTCTGCAGAGTTTGGCAAGAGGCTCTTATGCCCAGGGGTTTGGGCGTGCGGCGAGGCGGGCGGCCCAGTCGAGGGCGGCGCGGGTGCTGGATGGGTTGGCGATTCCTTTGCCGGCGATGTTGAAGGCGGTGCCGTGGTCGGGGGAGGTGCGAAGGATGGGGAGGCCAAGGGTCAGGTTCACGCCGGTATCGAAGGACAGCATCTTCATGGGGGCTAGCCCTTGGTCGTGGTACATGGCGACCACGGCGTCATAGGTTCCGGCGAGGTGCTGGTGAAAAATCGCGTCGGCCGGAATGGGCCCCGCCACGTTCCATCCGCGTTTTCGGCAACGGGCGAGGGCGGGGGCGATGATGGTTTTCTCTTCCGTGCCGAGTGCGCCTCCATCCCCGGCATGTGGATTGAGTCCGCAAACGCCGATGCGCGCGCGTTTGAAGCCCATCCAAGGGAGAGCCAAGGCGAGCATTTCCACGGCTTCGACGATGGCGTCGGGCGTGAGGGCGTCGGCTACGTTGCGGAGGGGAAGGTGGCGGGTGGCGAGGACGACGCGGAGCTGCTCTCCAAACAACATCATGGCATAGCGGCGAGTGCCGGTGAGGCGGGCAAGAAGTTCGGTGTGGCCGGGTTCGCGGATGCCAGCCAGAGCAAAGGCTTCCTTGCTGATGGGGGCAGTGACCATGGCATCCAGAAGATGGTTTTGCGTGGCGGCGGTGGCGGCCAGAATATAGCCGTAGGCCGCGCGGGCGGCATCGGCGCGAATGGCGCCGGGTCGATGTCGGGGCGGGGGGCTCATGTCTGGATCCCACGTGCAACAGCGCGGGAGCGGAGATTCGAGGGTGGTGATTTCGGGAGGGCAGGGGAGGCTCAGGAGCGTGGCCGTGCGCTCCCAGACGGAGCGATGCCCGATCAGCACCAAGCTTCGATGGGCCGGTTGGGGTTGCAGAGCGGCGCGGAGGGAAACTTCGGGGCCAATGCCGTTGGGGTCGCCGACGGTGAGTCCGATGGCGATTTTTTTCATGGGATGCTTATTCGAAGAGATTGTGGGTGAAGGTTTGGATGTAGTACTTGGAGCGAAGAGAGTCGACCCAGATGCGATTGAGGCGATCGAATTCCATGCGGCGCAGCTCTTTTTCAATCTCGGGGGAGACCTCGTCGAGTGGGCGCACACGGGGGGGCGTTCGTTCGACGACTTGGAGGAGATAGGTGGTTCCGCTGATTTCCACGGCTTCGGAAAACTCTCCGTTCGGAAGAGTTTCAATGGCTTTGCGAATGGCCTCGTTCAGACTATTCAGATCCAGGTACTCGGGGTCGTCTTGAAGTGTGGATCCTTTCTCAACGGCCTGGTCGAAGGAAAGCTTGCCGGAGCGAAGGCGGGTCACCATCTTTTGGGTGTTTTTTTTGCTGTCGGCGGGGAGCGTGAGTGTGCGCAGGCGGACGCGTTCGGGGATAGCATACGTGGTTTCTTTTCGGGCATCATAGGCCTGTTGCATATCGAGCGGGGTGATGAGGATTTTGGCCGAGACTTCCCGCTGGCGCATGATTTGAATGACCAACTGGTTCTTCATTTGTTTGCGCCATTCCGTAAAGGTGAGGCGTTCTTCGGCGAGAGCCCGCAGGAAGGCTGTGCGGTCATTTCCAAAACGATCGTGAATGACGGTGTTGATGTGGTCTTCGATGGCGCGATCGGGAAGAGTTCCTCCCTGCGTTTCGAAATCCAGCAAGATGAGCTCGGAATCGATGAGAGAGTTACGAATGATCTCATATTCCTGCATGACCTTTTGCTCGAGCTCGACCCCGTCATATTTCGTGGCGAGATTGGCTTGAACGGGTTGGAGGGCAGAAAGAACTTCGCCGACGGTGATGACCTTGCCGTTGACGATGGCGGCATAGCTGTCTAGGAGAAGGCTCGTGTTGGGCGTGGCGGGCGCACGGACGGTAGCGGCCAACAGGGTTAGGGCCATTAGACTGATAAATCGGTTCATGAGGCGGGATGATAGGACAACCGGGGGGGAGGATGCAAGGATGCGGATTGAAAACCGCTTCAGGATGCCGTAGGGTCAGCCGCAATGAAGACGGGCGATCTCATTCGATTGGGTTGTGTGGGGCTGTTGGGATGCGTGGTGTGCGCATGGGGACAGGATATTCCCGTGTATCGCGAGTACACCCGGCCGATTTTTTTCTATGACGAGCGGGGGGAGCGAATGGAGTTTGGAGAGGCGGCTCCAGATGTCGTGGCGTTGCAATCGATGCGCGATGCCAAGGCGCAGGAAGTGTTGATGGGGAAGGAAACCCTGATGGAAATGTCCTTTGGAGTCGGGAAATCCGTATTTGACAGTCCGGCACCCATTCGCGCCACAGGAGGGGCTACATCCAGCAGCGGGGATGGATCTGGCCGCGCCCAAAAGAATTCGTCGGAACGAAACTGGTTGGTGAAAAGCTTGAAATTGCCCAATCTTGGACAAGAATCGGGCGACCCGGCGAAGAGGGCCATGGCGTCTGGAAGCAAGGATTCCAGTTGGGGGTGGCTGGCGGATGAAGTGGCTACGCAGGATACTGTTGAGCTGGAAAATGGGATGCCGGGGGATGAACTGTTTCCATTGACCCCGCAGGAGTTGTCGCTGGCCGGGCTGAATCCCACAACGGAAGGGATGAGATCGGGCTCAAAAGAAAAAGAAGAAACAAAAGAAAACAACAATTCTTCGTCCTTCCCCGATCGAACCGAGGTGGGGCAAAAGCCATCGGACTTGGCGGCGGAACGGTCCTTGAACAGCGCACGCGAGTTGTCTGGAGGAACGAGAGAGGCTTCGGCAACGATGAAGAACTATCGGACCTCAATCCCCGTTGCGGAAATGAGCCAAACGCGCAAAATGATCGACGAAATGTCAGCGGGCGCACGAGGAGATTTGGCTTCCTTGCAGGCTTCGATTCGGGATATTCGGGCTTCCGATTCTCGGGGGCAGACGGAGCAGAAGGCCATGCCCTCGTTGGGCACGCCCAACCTCTCCACTCGTGCGATGGAGGGGGGGGGCTGGAAGGCCTCTGCCCCTCGAGCGCCGACCGGAGCGGGAGAGTTTGGCGGAAGTACGGCTGGCTCGGGTTCGTCTTGGCAGGGCGGATGGAACTCCCAAAGCAGTGGAAATGGCAGCGTGTCGCGAATGACCCCTTTGCCGGATCCGACCCCTGCGGCGGTGACGCCGGCTTCCTCGCGGGCGACCCCGTTGCCGGGGATCTCCAGCGGGGGGTATAAACCGGGTTGGTACTGATGCTTTTGCGCGGCATTTTTATTGAAATATCGCGGATTTTCGAATTGTTTGGCTTGACGCCCTCCGGCGATTCAACCAAACTTCCAACGGTGGTGGAGAGCATGTGTGTCGGGTTTCCGTTGCGCCTCTCCGTCAACAGAGGAGCAGGCATATGAAACAGACAACGTGGGGATTGGTGATGGCGACCGGCAAGGCCGAGCGCATTTCGTCCGAGATCGAAACGGCCTTCCTCTATTTGAACGACCGTCCGGTGTTGGCCTATTCGCTTTCGGCGTTTATGCACTGTCCTGACATCTCCGGCATTGTGGTGGTGGTGAGCCGGGAGCGAGCAGAGAGCGTGCTGGGGATGGTGCAGATGCTGGGATTTTCCAAGGTGAAGAAAATCGTGGTGGGCGGTGCGAAGCGCGCGGCTTCCATGGCGGCGGGGTTGGAGCATGTGGATGACGACGTTCACTTCGTTTGCATTCATGATGCTTCGCGTCCCATCTTGAGTGCAACGCTGATTTCCGAGACTGTGAAGTGTGCAGGTCGGCATGGGTCTGGAGTGGCGGCGTTGGAGATCGTCGATCCGGTGGTGGGGGCAAAGAAGGGAATCGTCGATTCGCGCAAAGATGGGGAGGATCGCCTCTGGACAGCCATTTCGCCGCAAACCTATTCGCGGGAGATGCTGGTCAAGGCGTATCCCAAATCGGTGAAGAATCGCGAGAACTACGAAGATGATTTGGCTGCGATGATGGCGATGGGGGTCGAGCCTCGGTTGGTGCCCACGACGGAGGTTTCGCTCCGGATTCGTTCGGCTGAAGATCTCGCTCCGGCCCTGGCTCTGATGAAGTGACGAGTCTGGAAATGTGTCAGCAGGAAAAATTAAAAACGTTGAAATAGTATTGCATTTGCTAGGGAATTAAAGCATAACCCCTCACGCAGATTGGGACCCTGAACGGAAAAACCCATCTTAAAAAGAAACAGAAGAAACTAAGGAGTACGGATAATGGCAAAGGCGATGACAAAGAGCCAAATCGTGGCGGCGGTGGCGGAGAAGGCTGAAATCACCAAGAAGCAGGCGGGCATTGCGTTGGAAGCCCTCTCGGCTTTGGCGTACAAGAACGCGAAGAATGGTTTCACCGTTCCCGGCTTGGGCAAGCTCGTGTTGGTACAGCGCAAGGCTCGCCAAGGTCGCAATCCCGCGACGGGCGCAGTGATCCAGATCAAGGCCAAGAAGGTCGTGAAGTTCCGCGTGGCGAAGGCTGCGAAGGATGCGATCTTGGGCGCCAAGTAATCAGTCGTCGGACTGACGCAAAGGGCCGCGGCTTGTGCCGCGGCTTTTTTTTTGGAGGCGAAGCGCGGGGTGAGCGTTTTCTTACGTAAAGGAGGATGGCCTTGAACGGTATTCAAAGCATCAAATGGGGTTCGGGAAGCTGTTGGCGCAAGTGGTGTGGACTGGCGATTCTCGCGGGTTTCCTCTGGGCGGGGAATGGCGGACGGGCGGAGGTTGTTGGCCACATGGGGTATCTCGAGATCGAGCCCGTTCCCTTTGGCTTGCAGGACAGCACCACGATTTACTCGGGGTACACCTCTTCTGTGACGCGCTTGTGGTATGCGCATTTTCAGGCGGATGAGGAGTACGCAAAAAAGCCGCTTTTTGTATTTCTTAACGGCGGTCCGGGTTGCGGTACCAGCATGAACCTGTTTTCGATGAATACGGCGCCCTATACGCTGGATCGCAATACCATGGCGTCGAACGAACTGTTCCGGGTCAATCCTCACACCTGGACCCGGATGGGCAATTTGCTGTACATCGATGCGCCCAACACGGGCTTTTCCTACATGGCTCCCGACCGGGATTGGGTGCTCTTCGACTGGCTCCATATTTGGAAATTTGTGGGCGGTGATAATTTTCAGCCGTTCATCGATGCCGCGCAGGTTTTGCGGGGCATCCTTCAGTTTCTGGCGAGCCATCCGGAACTGAAATCAAACGAGGTGATTCTGGTCGGCGAGAGCTATAGCGGTGTTCGGGTGACGACGCTGCTCAACCTGTTGGTGTATCATGATGCGTATGCGCGCGGCACGAAGGTGTATCACGATGCGGGGCTTGCGACGGTCCTCACCAACCACTTCAAGAGCGTGTTGGGGAAGGAACCCCCTTTTCTTCCTGAAGATGTCGTGACCCAGTTCGGTCGGCAGATTCTGATTCAGCCGCAGATCGTGGACAAATATCAGGGCCCGGACATGAATGTGTTTTTCCAGCAGCCGGATTCCGATATCGCGCGGCTGGGATATGAAGCCCGGGCCACCAACTCCTGGGAAAATTATCTTCACACTCGATACGGTGGGACCAGTTCCTTCAGCGCGATCCATGGCTACCTCGATCAGATCGACCGCGATCCCTACCATGCGCATCAGGATGCGAAATGGACGGATGACAACGAATATTATTCGATGAAGCGGCTGAACGATTTCAACGCACTGGAAACGATCACGGGACATTGCAGTCCGTCCAACGTGCCCCATCTGTGGCCGGCGGCCCGGACCCATGCTCTGAAATTTGCCGTGGCGCAGGAGTTTTTCTCCACTCCTTTGATCCGATGGATCGTGGACCAATATTTTTCCGAGGATCAGAAAAAGATGTTGGAGTCGATGGTGCCGGGGTGGCGGACGGGACAGGCCGACATGGATTACAATCCCGACGACCTCAAGTTCCGGCTCGGCGAGCTGAGCGGTCGCGATGCCTATGTGACGGGAACCAATCCCTACGTCTATTTGGGGTTCATGATGAACAGCGGCGGCTGGAACATTCCCATGCTGGTCTATGCGTTGCTCACCGATCCGTACGATATTTCGGCGGGAAAGTCCGATCGCTACGGGCGCATGTTTCTGGAAAATCTGGCGGTGGTCGACACCTTTATGACGGACGCAAAATATGATTACGTCGTCTATTCCCCGACGCTGGTCTCGCAGTTCCAAGGCTCGCGGTTCTCGAACTACGTCGCGCGTATCACTCAGGCTCAGGGCAATTCGACTCGCCGCTATGGAAGTTTCACGGTGGACTACAAGACCAACGCCATCGCGGATCTACAGCAAACTCCCGCCTGCCGGACGGTCAGTTGGCGCTACTACGGAGAATCGGGTCACGCCGTTTCCGCTTCGCAGCCCAGTGAGTTTCGGGAGGATGTGGAATTCTGGTTGCACAACCGTTGGTACAACGTGACTCCACGGGAAGGTGGCGTGGCGGGGGGCACGGAGGTCACGATCTATGGCGAAGACCTGTGCGTGGATGCCGCCGATGTGCTGTCGGTGACCGTGGGCGGCCAACTGGCCGAAGTGCTGAGCGCGGAGTCGGGAAGAATCACCTTCCGGACGCCGCCGCTGCCGCAGGGGCCGGGCAACGTGGTGATTGTCTCGCGCGTTTATGGGACTCTCGCGGCGACGAATGCGTTTTGCGCGAAACTGCCGCAGTGGATCGGTGTTCAATCGCCCGTCGACTCCGTCGCATTCGGGGTGAACGACCGCATTGACTGCTTGGCCACGTCGTCCGTGCCCCACCTGCCCGTTTCCTTTTCGGTGTCCACGACCGATCCGGTCGATGGATTGACCAATGGGGCAACTTGGTTTTCCATGCCCGTCGCCAGCACGGCTAGCATTTGCTTTGAGCAGCCCGGTGACGATTACTGGTTTGCCGCAGAACCCGCCCTCCGCTACATCGCTGTGACCAGCAACGTGGCGAAGACCTATCACGTTGCTGTAGATGGTGACGACTCTCGCCATGGCCTCATCTGGAGCCAAGCCAAGCGCACGCTCCAGGCGGCGGCGGAACGCGCGGTTCAGGGGGATGTCATTCTGGTGAGCAACGGCGTCTACGACGTTTCCTCCGCCGTTCAGGACGGCACCAACCGGGTGGTGGTGGGCGAGGGTGTCACGATGCGATCGGTCCAAGGCGCGGACGTGACCTTTATCGAGGGGGCGGGGTTGATGCGGGGCGTTTATCTGAAGGCCGGTGCGCAACTGGAAGGCTTTACCGTTCGGCATGGACGCTTGAGCGGGGCGCCGTCGCATTGGAAAGAACGGGCTGGCGCAGGCGTCTTTGTTTCGACGCGAGCTCAGGTGGTCCGTTGCATCATCCAAAGTAATGCGATTGCGCTGACCAGTTCCGATTATGCGCTGGGCGGTGGCCTGTGCCTGGAAAACAACGCGCAGGTTCGCCAGAGTCTAGTGCTCGACAATGCGGCGTCGACCTCCGGCGCGTACTCGCTGGGCGGTGGCATCGCTGTGGCCTCTGGCTCCACGAATTGCTGGATGGATAACGTCGTGGTGGCCGGCAACCAAACCTTGCATGAGGGCGGAGGCATATATTTGGACGAACAAACGCAGGGAATCCATTTGATGAACTGCACGATCACGGGCAACCACGCGCCGAACAATGGAAGCGGTTTCTTTGCCTATGGCAGTTCCCACGGCATTCACAACAGTATCCTCTACGGGAATACCGGTGCGTCGGATTTGTACATCTATAATCCGAATACCGTGAGCTACACGAACAGTTGCGTTCCCTCCACGTCGGGCTATGGACATTTCGTGAATGTGGTCACCAATAATCCGCAACTGGTCTCGCAGCCGCGCGGCATGATCGGTCCCAGTTCTCCCTGCCGTGATCGGGGTGCCACCGGACTTTCCACGATCGCGACGGATGTCGGGCAGCGCCCTCGGGTCATTAACCAAGTTGTGGACATCGGCGCCTATGAATACCAACGCTGGCTTCTTTCCGGGGCGCAGGGAAAACTGCTGTGGCCGGACGATATTCCCTCCGTAACCAACGGGACGGATTTCGGAACCGTGGACTTCGGGGTTTCGGCCACCAACCGAATTTTTGTCCGCAACGTCTCTTCGGAAACACTGATTGTCCATGTGGTGTTGCAGGGGGACGATGTGGAGGCTTTCGCGCTGGAGGGCCCTTCCCAAATTCAGCTCGGAGCAAATAGCTCGACGAATATCGATTTCGTTTTTCTCGCAAACCGCGAAGGTTCCAACGCGGTCGAGTTGTGCGTGACCGACTTCGGCCTCACCTCCTTCGTGAGGGTGAGCGGATTCGTCAAAGGGAAGTCCACCTTGTCTCAACCAGCGGATTTGTCTTTTGAATGCCAATACAACTATCTGGAACCAGAACCGCAATTGTTCGCGATTAGCAACTCCGGCCCCTCCGATTGCAGTTGGCGGGTGGAACGGTCTGCGGCTTGGATGCATGCGCTACCGGAAAGCGCGGTATTGGCGGCGGGTGGTGCACTGACCAACTTGGTGGCCTATGTTGTGCCGGGCGATTTGCCGGCGGGCACCTACGTGTCCACCAATCGGTTTGTTTCGTCGTCTGCCGGCGTGGTGACACAACGCGTCACCCTGACGATCACGCGCCGTCCCATCACGCTCCTTCTAGAAGACGAGTGGCGGGAGTATGACGGCACTGGAAAATCCGTTAGCGTGGAGACGGTTCCGGCTGGCCTGCCGGTCGCGATGACCTACAACGGCTCCACTGGCCTGCCCGTGAACGTGGGAACCTACGACGTTGTTTCCACCGTGGATACACCGAATTACTTTGGGGAAGAAACCGTCGTGCTGACGATTGAAAAGGGCACGCAGACCATTGATTTTCCCCAGCAGGGATTGCTCGACGCGCGATATGGCATCGATCTGTCTGCCGCGGCTTCATCCGGGCTGCCGGTGTCGTTCTTCATCCAGGAAATGTTTCCCACCAATGAACTCGATCGCGCCTTTCTTCATCAGGGCTACCAACTGCGCTTCCAGATGGGCGCCGAATGGGCGGAATTGAAGGTGGTGGCCCAACAGGCCGGAAACGATAACTGGCGGGCGCGGTCCGTGACGAATGCATTCCAAGTCACCGACAAGCGGGCGTTCGATTCCTGGACGGCTGAGATCTTCGATCCCGTTTTGCGCGGGCCGATGGATTGCCCCTCCGGCGATGGCATTCCCAATTTGATGAAGTACGCGCTGGGACTCGATCCCCAGCAGACGAACACGCCTGAAGATGTCTTTACCTGCCTCCTGACAAGCAACGAAATGGGCGAGGTTGGCCTGAGGATGACGTATCTGCTTTCGACCAAAACGGAGAATGTTCAGACCGACCCCATCCAAAGCGTTTTTCTTGTCGCGCCCGACTGGAACACTACCGGGATTGTCAAAACCCCCCTTGGCGTCATCGAAGGCTATGAACTGTGGCAGGCTTTTCTGTCCACCGCCCTCACCAACCACGCTTTCATGGGCCTCCGGGTCCGGTCCGAAGGCAACATATCGAAATGAAATGGGATGTGCTGGAAGCCATTGCGAGCCGGGAAGTGGAAGCGCTGAAGCGGCGCTTGCCTCGGGAGATCGGCGCGCACGCGCTTGAGCTTCCGGTGGTCTGGATGGCGCGGCCAACGCGCTCAATGGTGAGGGAGGACGGACTCGAGCCGGATTTGCTGGGATTGTTTGTGGGGCCGAATTGCGCCGAGGGGGTGGAGGGGGGCGATCCGCTACCCCCCGAAATCATCCTATTCCTAGAAAACCTGTGGGAGTTTGCGGACGCCGACGAGGCTGTTTTTCGCGAAGAAGTGCGGGTGACGTTTCTGCACGAGCTTGGGCACTATCTCGGCTTGGAGGAGGGCGAGCTGGAGCAGCGGGGACTGGAGTGAAGGTGGGCGGTCAGGACTCAGAAGACTTTCGATTGGGCTTCTTTTTTTCGGTGCCAGACGGGGGCAGATCGGACAGTTTTTTTGAGCCGTTATGCTTGACGGGGGCGGCCTCATAGAGGGCTTTAGCCTCGGGAAGATGCTTGCGCAATTCTTGGGTTCGCAAGTAGTCGCGAGGGTGAGTGGAGAAAATACTGAGGACTTTTTCGACTTGATTATCGCTGGCGCCGGCCAGCCGTTCCCAGACGCGCGGGGCGGCGGAAGGATCATAGCCGGCCCGGGCCATGTACATCATGCCTACGCGGTCGGCTTCCAGTTCATCCGTTCGGGAATATTTGGTGACGATGAGTCCGTCGTGCACGAGCATGAGACCACCAAACAGAAGCTGGAGGTCTTCGTCGTCTTCAATGGAGGCCCAGATCAGGCCACCGGCGAGCACAAGGTTGGGGAGCAATTCTCTCGTCATGGCTTCGGTGGAATGGCGGCAGTTGACATGGGCAACTTCATGCGCGATCACAGCGGCGAGTTCGTCGACCGTTCGCACCAGGCCTTCCTTCTCGTTCCAAAGCCCTTCAAAAATCATGACGTTGCCTCCGGGGAAGGCGTAGGCATTCACGATTTCGGGATCGCCCACGTAGGTGACGGAATACGGAAAGTTGGTTATCCCGACAACGGCTGTGATGTTGTGCGTGACTTCCTTCACAAGGGCGACCCGGACGGAATCTTGGTTGATGGGGGCCTTTTCCTTTTTCAGTTCGGCAACGGTTTCCTTGTAGAAGCCTTTTCCGAGCTGAATGTCCTCATCGAAACTGTAAGCGTTTTGAACGCTTTTTCCGGTGACGAGGTCCGTGGTGGCGCATCCCGAGCCAAAGGCGAGGAGTGCGGACAGAATGCAAAGTGGGAGAAAACTCTTCATTTTCATGGTGTTTGTATTCCTTACTTCAGGGCAGAAGATACCGTGTTTCGGCATGACGGGAAAACAATTTTTGAGAAAATGGTAAGTCGCAGGTTCGATTTTGGATTGAAACAGGCGGGCAGTTGGCATAGGAAAGAAGTGCGATGCAACCGATCCAACTCATCTACATCAAAAACATCGTGTCGAGAACGGTGAACGGGACCTTTCAGGAAATTTCGTTTGCTGTGCGCGTGCGGGACATCGGGTTCGGCAAGAGTGTGGCCATCCACTGGTGCGGGGAAGACCGCATTTGGCGGGAGACTCCGGCCGAATATCGCACCGCGCTGGGCGATGGCTTTGAAGTGTGGGTCGCGGACGTGGCGATTCCGCTGACCATGGAGTCGTCCATTCCGGGCAACATTCAGTTTGCGGCCTGCCTGTCGCGCAATGGGGAGACGTATTGGGATAGCCGCTTTGGAATGAACTATCGTTCCGATGCGGATTCCGGAGTGATTGTGTTTGAGCCGATGGAGTTGCGTGTGATCGGATGCAATCCTCATCTATCGCCTGGAATTCTCTCGCTGCCCCTCGAGGTGGCGGTGCGACAGGAAATGGGGCCGGAGTCGGTCACGGTGCATTGGACCGAGGATGGATGGGCCACGCGACATCAGGCTCATGCCTATTTCCGGCGCAACCACTGGGATTTGACCATGGGCAGCAATGCCCGCAATCCCAATCGCTACGGGTGGGAAGTGTGGGCGGCGCGCATTCCTCTGCAGCACGCTTATCGCGTCGAATTTGCCGTGGAATGCCGGAGCCGTTGCGGGACCTTTTGGGATAATCATGATGGCCGCAATTATCGCGCCAGCCGTGGTACCCTGCGGGCGATGGCTCTTAATTTGCACACCTATCAGGAATCGGATCAGCTTCGAAAATTTGAACAAGTGGCGCGGGCCATTCGGGAGCAACAGATCGACATCGTCTGTCTGCAAGAAGTGGGCGAGCACTGGAACAATGGCGAGGGCGATTGGGCCTCCAATGCGGCGCGCATCATCAACAGCCACCTGCCGATGCCTTACCATCTGCACACCGATTTTTCTCACCTCGGTTTTGATCGTTTTCGCGAAGGAGTGGCCATTCTCAGCCGCTATCCGTTTGCGTACACCGATGCGGGCTATGTATCGGACAGTCATGATCCATTCGACATCCATTCTCGCAAGATTGTGATGGCGCAGATTCGCGTGCCCTACATCGGAAAAGTCAATGTGTTCAGCGCCCACTTAAGCTGGCCCAGCGGCGGGTTCTATTCGCAGTTTGAACGCCTGCAACGGTGGGCCGCCGAACGGCACACCTCCGATGTGACCGCCACGCTGGTCTGTGGCGATTTTAACATTGCGGCCGGAAGCGAAGCCTATCGGCATATTGTGGACACGGGCGAGTACGAGGACCAATTTCTCAAGATTGTCTCCCCCTCGGTGTTCCAGCGGGTTTTTCGCGAGCGGCAGGGGGATGCCATGCGCTTGTTGGCGCAGGATGGGCGCATTGACTATTTGTGGTTGCGGAATGGGAGTCGTTTAAGAGCTATCCGCGCCGAAGAGTTGTTTACGGCGTCTCGTTATGGACGCGTGTCGGACCACACAGCCTATTGGGTCGAATTCGAGCCGAGGTGATGCTATGGAATACGCTGAACAATACGCTGCGCCAACAGAAGCTTTCATGGGGCCGCTATATCCCCGCCGAAACGAATTCAAGGAACTATTTTATCTGCGTTGGGGACGCATTCATTTTCGCGTGGACTGGGGCGCGGAAATGAACATCAAGGTCGTCCTCAAGGTATTTCATGAGGATGGCACGTTCGAGCAATATCTGGTGCATACGGACGCCTGTGGTGGGGATTGGAGAAGCCACCGGAGAACCACGCGCGACCTGTTCATTCATCCGCAATCGCTTCACCAAGGGCGGGTCACATGCGTGAAGTTTTCGTATATCGTGCATCACCAATTCCGGTCGATTCCCTCCAAACACGAATATATTTTCATGGATGGCCCCGAGTTTCGAAACGAGGGGGAGGTGCGGCGGCACATCAGCGAGCAATGGGCCACGCCCAATCCCTATCGCACACATGAGGTGGATGCGGGCCAACTGCAACGTGATGTGGATTGGATGAACCACCATTACGAGACGCTCAATCTGACTCCAAAATTTACCAAAGGTCAGGCGTGGCATCCCTATCACCCCAAGCGCTATATTCACGACATGATCGATACGATGATCTGGCGCCAGCAGACGGATGCGGGTCGGTCTTGCGGGATCAAAGTCTGCGTGGATTGCATCGATGACGGCGATTTTATTCGCCACCTGACTCATGCTCACCGATGTGGCGTGCCCGTGCAGGTGATTGTGGACTGGCGAAAAATGACGCTGACCAACAGCGAGAACTATCTCGCTTTGAAGCGCTCGGGAATGGAACTGCTGGGGGAAGTCTGCACCACGCAGGATCCGATGGCCGAAGTGGCCACGGACATGCATAACAAATTCATCGTGTTTGGCGACGAAGATGCCATCGTGGGTTCGTTCAACATCACGTTTGATCGTTGGGGGAGTAATTGGGAATCGGGCATGACATTCCGGTCGCACGGGGTGTGTCGGTTGCTCGACAACATCTTTCAGGCCTGCCGTGGCGGGGTGATTCAGCGCTACGGCATTGATCCCATGGCCCCGTTCAACCTGCTCTATACCTTCAACCGAAGCGCCATGCTCAATGGTCGCTATTATCGTCCGCACCAAGCCATTTTGGGCGAAATTTCTCGCGCTCGCCATTCGATTCACCTGTGCCTTTTCCTGATCAATGAACTGCGCGGGGAACATGGCGACAGCGTGATTGATGCGCTCATTCACGCCAAAAATCGTGGCGTCTATGTGCGGGTGATTTTGAATGGGCATCTGGCGTGGGAAGGGGACCCGGCCCGCGAACGCACCATGCACGAAGAGCTTCAGCGACCGCTATTGCCCGCCGTGCGGCGTTTACGAGATGCGGGACTGCCCATCGCCTTGGTCTATGGTGTCCACGAGCGTGCCATTCCGTACTCGCCGATTCATTCGAAGCAGTGTGTCATTGATGAGCAGATCGTGCTCGATGGCAGTTTCAACTGGTACAACACGTCGGTACTCTCTCACGACTTGATGGTGGTGGTGAACAATCGCGAGGTGGCGCGGCTTTATCTCGAAGAGGCTCGCCAGATTTTGGAAAGCTTCCGCGTAGTGTGGATCAGCCTTTCCCGGTAGCGGGGACAGGCTCCACATTTTGATTTAGAAAAACGTTTTAAGGTGGCCAAGGGCAAGGGGGGCAGGGTATCTTTCCGCCTCAAATTGTTTCGGGTCAGAAGGACCGAACACTCATAACCGATAGGTGGAGTATTTATGATTGTGGTAATGAAAAAAGGGGCCGATGAGGCCCAGGTGACGGCGATTTCGGAAATGGTCGAAGGTTGGGGCCTGAAAGCCCATGTCAGCCAAGGCGCCGAACGCACGGTGATTGGCTTGATCGGCGATGAGTCCCAAGCCCAGACCCCCTCTCTGGAAATGATGCCGGGCGTAGAAAAAGTGATGCCTGTGTTGAAGCCCTACAAGCGGGCCAGCGCGGAATTTCATCCGGAAAAGACTCTCATCAAAATTCCGCCAGCGCGCCATGGCGATCGGGGACTGACGATCGGCGGGACGGGCGTAGTGGTGATGGCCGGCCCTTGCTCGGTGGAGACGCGTGACATGATTCTGTCGCTGGGTGCATTTTTGAAGGGTGCTGGCGCTCACATGCTACGGGGGGGGGCTTTCAAACCGCGCACCTCGCCGTATGCCTTTCAAGGACTGGGTGTCGAAGGCTTGCGCTATTTGGCCGAAGAGCGTTCCGTGGTGGGCCTGCCCGTCATAACCGAGGTCATGGATACGCGCGATGTGGAAATGGTGGCGGAATTTGCTGACATCATTCAGGTGGGCGCCCGAAACATGCAGAACTTCAATTTGCTGAAGGTGTTGGGGCGCTGCAAGAAGCCCGTGATGCTCAAGCGCGGATTGGCGAGCACGTTGGAAGAGCTCTTGATGAGCGCAGAATACGTCATGAGCGAGGGCAACACAGAGGTGATCCTGTGCGAACGGGGAATCCGGACGTTTGAAAAGTTCACGCGCAACACGCTCGACCTGAGCGCCATTCCAGTGTTGAAGCGAGAGAGCCATTTGCCGGTGGTCGTGGATCCCAGCCATGGCGTGGGCCATTGGGATTTGGTGGCTCCCATGGCCAAGGCGGCCATCGCGGCGGGTGCCGACGGATTGATTTTGGAAGTGCACCCCGATCCGGCCCATGCCGTATCCGACGGGCCGCAATCGCTAACCCCCAAGCGTTTCAAAGACCTCATGGTCGAACTGGAACTGGTGGCGCGTGCCGTAGGGCGGAATCTTCACTAGGCGATTCCGTCGCAGGTTGGAAAAGCAACCAATGACTAAGGAACCGTGCATTTCAATTTTGGGGCTGGGGTTGATGGGGGCCTCGCTGGCGATGGCGTTGCGGAAGCGGGGCTATGCGGGGCGATTGGTGGCGTATGCGCGCAAGGAAGAGACGCGCACAGAAGCGCTGTCTCGCAGCATCGTGGATGAAGCGTTTGATGATCCAGATGCGGCCGTGAAGGCGGCGACACTGGTTGTACTCTGCGCGCCGATTCGAGCCTGCGCCGCTCTGGCAGCCGACATTGCTCCGCTGCTTCAACCAGGAGCCTTGGTCACCGATGTGGGGAGCACCAAGGGGTGGATCTGTCGCCAGATGGCGGGGATTTTGCCTCCGGGCGTGTTTGTGGGAAGCCATCCGATTGCGGGCTCCGAAAAGCAGGGGTTGCAGGCGGCTTCGGCTGATCTGTATGAAAAGGCTTTGACGGTAGTCGCTTCTCATCTGGACGTGTCAGAAGATGCTGCGGAGCGAGTTTCTGAATTGTGGAAGTCGGCAGGGGCGCGAGTGTGCCGGATGGAGCCGGATGATCACGACCGTCTGTTGGCTCGCACAAGCCACTTGCCACATGTGGCGGCGGCGGCGTTGGCCAAGGCCATTGGCCGCGACTCGGCTGAAAAGGTTGGAACTTTTTGCGGTACAGGCTTCTATGATTCGACTCGTGTGGCGTCGGGCTCTACTGAAATGTGGCACGACATCCTCATGACGAACGCTCCGGCAGTGGCCGAGGAATTGAGAGCTTTCAAAGCGGAGGTCGAACGGGTATATGATGATCTCCAAGCTGGTCGTTTAGACGATGTGGCGAGATTTTTGGAGCGAGCCCGAGAGGCTCGCGCGGAACTGTTAAGAGGACGCGGCCTTTGAGCCACGTCCATAACCAATAGAAAAATCAGGCAACGAGATGGTCATTCAAAAACAGACGAAGATCGTGCATCCCGGCGGGTTTGACGGCGGCGTGGTCCGCGTGCCCGGCGACAAGAGCATTTCACATCGAACAGCCCTGCTGGCTGGCATTTCCTCCGGCACCTCCGAAATTCGCGGTTTTTTGCAGGCGGAAGATTGCCTGAATACGCTGAAAGCCATGGAGTCCTTTGGCGCGCGCTCGTGGGTGGACGATGAAGGCGTGCTATCCGTTCAAGGCACGGGTGGCAAGTTTATCGAGCCGGTGGGGCCATTGGATGTGGGCAATTCCGGCACCGGCATGCGCCTGTTGGCGGGACTCTGCGCGGGGTCTCCGATCAATGTGACGTTGACGGGCGATGAGTCGCTACAGTCCCGGCCCATGCGGCGCATTAAAGAGCCACTGGAACTGATGGGAGCAAAGTTGGATCTGACGCCGCAGGGAACTGCGCCCATGACGATTCATGGCGGCAACTTGCACGGCATTGAATATTGCCTGCCAACGGCCTCCGCGCAGGTGAAAAGCTGTTGCATCTTGGCGGGGCTGTATGCCGAAGGGCGTACCACGGTTTTGGAACCCATTCCCACGCGGGACCACACCGAACGCATGTTGCGCGCCGTCGGCGCTCCGATTCGCGTGGAAGGACAAAACATCTCCATCGATGGCTATGGTCCTAAGGGGCCGAAGTTTCTTGCTCGTCCGTATGTTGTGCCGGGTGATTTTTCCTCGGCGGCCTATTGGCTTGCGGCGGGCGCGGCGATCCCCGGCGTGACCGTGCGTGTGGAGGGCGTGGGCCTGAATCTACGGCGAACCGCTCTGCTGGATGTGTTGCGGCGTATGGGCGCGCGCGTGGAGATTGAACGTACCTCTGCGCCGACCGATCCCGAAGTCTATGGCAATGTGACGGTCTATGGAGCGGATCTGAAAGGCACGGAGGTCGGCGGGGCCGAAATCCCCAACCTGATCGATGAGCTCCCTCTAGTGGCCGTTTTGGGTGTGTTGGCCAGCGGACGCACGGTGATTCGCGATGCCAGTGAATTGCGCGTGAAGGAATCTGATCGCGTGGCGGTAATGGTTGAAAACTTAGCCGGCATGGGTGCGCATGTGACGGAGCAGGCCGACGGCATGATCATCGAAGGACCCACGAAAGTATCGCCCACGAAGAGCATTCGTAGCTATGGGGATCATCGCGTGGCGATGAGCATGTCGATCTTGGCGATTTTCGCCGATGCTCCCGTGTGCATTGGCAACGTGGCTTGCGTGGACACGTCGTATCCGGAATTTTGGGAGCAACTCAGCAACTTGGGAGTGAATGTTGAATAATCAAGTGACCATTGTAGCGGTGGATGGCCCCTCGGCTTCCGGTAAATCGACGGTTTCGCGGCGGACGGCGCAAGCGGTCGGCTTCATCTATGTGGACTCGGGTGCGCTCTATCGCGGCATTACTTGGAAATGTGTGAAAGAGGGCGTCGATGTGAAGGATTCGCAGGCCGTGACCAACCTGCTGATCCGCATGAACATGTCCCTGATGTTGCGCGACAATTCGGTGGGCTATTTGATCGATGGAGAAGACCCCGGACAGGAAATTCGTGCGGAGCCCGTGCGGGAGCGCGTGGCCGATATCGCTGCTCAACAATCCGTGCGCGTCTATATCGTTGAAAAACTGCGCCTGATGACGAAGTTCGGGAATTTGGTGATGGAAGGGCGCGACATTGGCACGGTGGTGTTCCCGGACACCCCGTTCAAATATTATCTTGATGCGGATCCAGAAGAGCGCGCCCGCCGCCGTGCAGCGGAAATCAAGCAGCAAGAGGGCAGTGACGATGTGAGTGCCGTGCTGAGCTCCCTGCGCCGCCGCGACCAAAAGGATTCCAGTCGCGCCACCGCGCCGCTACAAATTGCGTTGGGCGCCAAAATCATCAACAGCACGGGCATGTCGATTGAGCAGGTGGTGGACACCATCGTGGCGGATTTGAAGAAAAACGGAGCCATTTCCTGATCCATGAGGGAAGGTCTTTTTCATAGTCCGCTGTATTGGATTTCGCGGTTTGGCGTTTGGGTGGCCCTCAAGCTGAAGTATCGCATGAAGGTGGAGGGGGCCCAGAACGTACCTCGCACCGGTGGTGCCGTTCTGGTCGCCAATCATTGCAGTTATCTGGATCCTCCGGTGCTGTGCTGTTGCAGTCCAAACCGCATCGTTCATTTTATGGCGCGTGATACGCTTTTTTCCAGTTGGTTTGCCAAGTGGTATTTCAACAGCGTGCGGGTGATTCCGCTCGATCGTACACGTGGCGATCTGGCGGCCCTTCGCAAGGCCATTTCCATGCTCAAAGAGGGGCATGTGATTGGCTTGTTCCCCGAAGGAACCCGCTCGCCCGATGGTCAGATGCGCGAGGCCAAAGGGGGAATCGGGTTCCTGATTGCCAAGGGGGATGTCCCCGTTGTCCCCATTCACATTTCGGGTACCTTTGATGCATTTCCAAAAGGCTCTTCCAAGTTTCGTCCTGCCCGCATCACAGCGCGCGTGGGCAAGCCCATTCTGCCGGAAGAAATTCACGCCGCCATGCCCAAAAAAGGCGATTACGAGGCGGTTGGCGCGCTCATTATGAGCCGCATCGGCGAACTGGCGAATCCGAAAAACGAATCTACGGGCCAGTCTTCTTGACTGTCGCAATCTTGGACCGGAGAGGAATATTTTCCGAGTGCAGGCCCGGTGTTTGACCGTGCAGGTCGAACTCCAGTTGAACGTCCGGGCGGAAGATCAAGCAATGCGTGGAGCCGCCAAAATGGAACATGCCGAGTTGGTCTCCCTTTGAAACATGCTGTCCTTCCTTCACGGTGATTTCATTGGAGGACACTTCTGCCATACCGACGAACAGACACGCCATGAGGCCAATGTCCGGGTTATCGGCCTGAATGAAGATTAGCGCACGCGCCGCCACTTGCGTGATGTATCCCTGCGATTCATTGGGCCCCGCCGGATCAAAACGGGCCGAGAGGGCTTCCGCATAATAGGAGCCATCGATCAACTGAGTTCCCACGATGGTACCGCTGACGGGGCTGTGCCAGCGATGATAGCTCAAGGCACTCAAGAAAGCCTGATAGACCGTGCCGCCTTCAAACTGATTGGCCCGAGGATCGTTGGCCAGCATGTGAGAGAGCGAATAGGGTTGGGCTTTGATCCAAAAGGTGTCGCGAAGCTGCACATTTGTGGCCACCCGGTACGGAGCCGATTCGCAGGCATTGGCAATCACGGCTTCGTCTTCCGGACTCGCCAATGGGCGGCGGCCTTCGCGGAAACGGCGAGTAAAGAAATCATCCCACGAGGAGAAGCCATAGTGAGGCAGAGAGGGATCGCATTCAAAATCATCCACAAAGGTGGGCATTGCCGCCTGTGCATCCCGTCCGAACCATCCGGTTTCTGGGTCGTCGTTCAGGACGCTGGTGGATTCTGGCGAACTGAGAAAAGCACCCCATTGGTTTAAGATCTTCTTCAACTGGCGGTTCACCTTTTCATTCAGAAAGACGGAGGTTCCCGCGTGCGTGCCCATAGGCCAATCCAAAATGGCGTTGATGGGAAACCCGACCAGCCCTGTTTTGTTGAACTCCGGGGCCTGAGTCAAAATACGGTTCATCAGTTGAATAGCATGGACGTAATCCCGGACCTGAGGGCGGCCCATCGGGTCATTTTGAAAGCGGTGGGTTCCCGGAACCTGCTTAAACATTTCGGAGAACTGCATGAAGAGGACGGGATCGTTTTCGATCAGGTCTTTGAACTCTTGCAGGACGGGTTGCAGGGGTGTTGAATTGGCCGTGACATCGGTTTCGCGGATGAGTTGATTTTCAAATTGATTCAGCGTTTGCTGGTCAGAAGGAAGCCACTGTCCCACTTGGTATGGCGCTGGTTGGCTGGCCACCTCATTTGGCGTAGGCGATTCCCCCCAGCAGGTGAGAGCCGCGAAAATCAGTCCAACAAACCCGACTCGAAACGCATCATTTTTCATGTGGTAATGGCTCCTGTGTAATGCCTCAGAGGGTAGTTTGCTGAGCGAGACGAGTCAAGATGCAAGCCGAACTGAATTGCGTGCGATGTTTTCTTCTCCTGCAGAATTCGGTAGGATAATACAGATGAAGCCAACACCCGCAGAGCTTTCGATTTTACGACGCCATGTTGGGGAATTCACTCCGGCCATGGTCGAGGCGTTGTTGAGAAACATCGAATTTGCGATTGCGCCGGAATTGAGTCTATATGTGCCCACATTGGGGCAGTGCGATTATGCGGTCACGGCGGGGCACACCCATCCCGCATGGTCGTTTGTCTACACGCTATCCCTGTCCGGCAGCTATGAACTGGAAGGGCGACTGGTAGAGCCCCCCGCTTCAAACCGCCCATGGATTTGGGCACTGGCGCCACACGTGGAACATGGCGAGGAACGGTTGCAAGGGCATAACAGTTATATTGCCTTCTTCATTGATCCACCTTTGTTCTC
Source organism: uncultured Verrucomicrobiota bacterium (assembly GCA_964647595.1). Taxonomy (GTDB): domain Bacteria; phylum Verrucomicrobiota; class Kiritimatiellia; order CAIQIC01; family Lenti-01; genus Lenti-01. The sequence continues at coordinate 73,127 of CAZYGH010000006.1, read as the reverse complement.
GTCCGTGCTGACCGAGTATGGCATGACTACGGCCGACCTGCCTCGCTTCCAAGCGTTGCCTGCAGACGAGCCGCTGTATGAGATGCTCACGGCCTTTTTTCGGGAGGGGCGGGCACGGCGCCAAGGGCGCGAAACTCTGCTGCGCGCCATGGCCATGGTGATCGCCCATCGAATGGTGCGACTTCTCAAAGAGGAAAACGTGGAGTGCGCGCCCGGCGATGGAATGGAGATTCATCGGTTGGCGGGTTGGCTGAAGGGGAGGCTGGAGGAACGCATCACGATTGAACAAATTGCGGGGTATTTGCACATGTCCGAGTCGAGTTTGAATCGGTTATTCAAGCGTGAAACGGGGCAAAGCCCAATAGAGTATGTCGCGCAATGGCGGTTAGAACAGGCGCGCGCGTTGCTGGGGATGGGGTCTGATTCCATTACCGAAGTGGCGCGGCGCTGCGGCTTCAGTTCCAGTTCTCATTTTTCCAGCGCGTTTGCCGCCGCCTTCGGAATTTCGCCGCGTGACTATCGCAAGCGACTCACGCTGAATTGACGGATTTTCGCAACATTTTGACGGAACGGTGAAAGACCTGACGGGTTTCTTTCGCGCTGTTTTCTGCGGCCGCGCTCTTCTTTGTCTTTGTGCTGGGCGAGCCAGCGCCGGTACCCGTTTTTGTGATATTCGCGCTCACCTGGGCTGTGACCATGACGTTGTTTGCGCTCCTGCCCGGACGAGGCAAGTCCGTCGCGCGAGGGGTGGCCATGTTTCTCGTGGGCTCGTTCATCTTGGTCTTGGCGGGCCTGTTGGGACGCAACAATTTCCAGATCGAGGGATTCTTCTTCCAGATCTTCTCGGGAACTCTGAGCGGCGTGATCGTTCACTTTGCCGTTGGGAAAATAGTGGGCCCCGTTCTTACGGGGCGCGTCTGGTGTGGCTGGGGTTGTTGGACGGGAATGATCCTCGACCTGTTGCCTTATAAAATCGGAATCGTTTGGCAGGGCAAGACGTTGCCCCGGATGCGATCCTTCCACCTCGCGTTGGTGCTGCTGTTGACGGGTGTACTGTACTATGGCTTTTCCACCACCACGGTCCAAACTGACCCGGATGCCATCGCCGCCGGCATGGGAACAAAAGCCGGGCTACTCTGGTTTGTCGTTGGCAACGCGCTGTACTACGTGGCCGGCATCGTCTTGGCCATTCGCTTCAAGGACAACCGCGCCTTTTGCAAATATCTGTGCCCGGTGACGGTTTTTCTCAAGACCGGCGCGCGCGTGGCGTTGGTTCGAATCGCTGGCGACTCGAAACAATGTACGGCCTGCGGAACCTGCAGCACGCGCTGTCCCATGGGAATTGATATCCCGGCCTATGTTGCCGAGAACCAGCGCGTCGCCTCCACCGAGTGCATTCTCTGCATGAACTGCGTGGCCGTCTGCCCGACCGCGTGCCTGAAGACCTCGGCGGGATTCGATGTGGCTTCCGTCGAGCATCTCCGCCGGTCGGTTTCATAGAAAAACTAAGTTTTCCACGGTGTGGAAACATTTTGGCTTCGGGCCACGTTTGGCCCTCGTCCCGTTGGGACTTGCCTGATGGCAATCCGTTCGCGAAGCGCGCGCTTTCCATTGTGTGGAAAAATCGCGAAACATTTTTCCATACTGTGGAAAACCCGGACTATCACAGTTAATTAACTGTGATAGTCGGAGGGCGGGGCTGGCGTTAGCGCTAAGGTGAACCTATTTTTGGGTTGCGGCGCTTATGTCCATGTGAAAAGAAGTCAGACGAGGAGAATACTGCCGCGAGAGGGTGGACGTTTGAGGATTGTTTTGCCCAAGGGTTTTCCCAATGGCGTGGGGCGTAGGGCGGAGGGCGATGATCCGCGGACGTTGTGGATCCGCCTTCCGGGGCCTGCGGGGGCGCTGGCGCTGCATGGCGCTTTGGTGGCGCTGATTTTCCACTTCCACGTGTTGCGCGAGGTGTTTGGGCAACAGCCGGCGGCGGAGATGGAATGGACGTGGCTACCGGAGGTGACTCTTGTAGATGTCCCGCCGGAGCCGCCTCTTCCGGAACCCACACCGGAGCCGCTTCCAACACCTGTGGTGGAATCCGCGCCCGAGGAGGCACCGGAAGAGGAGCCAACTTTGGAATTGCCGGATCCGCTGCCGGAACCCGTAGCGGAAGAGAGTCCGGTGGTGTTGCCGGAAGAATCCAAGCCCGAGCCGGAAGTTCGCGTGGAGAAAGAGCCGATTCCGCCGTCGGCCTCGACGGTGGCGGAGATTACGCCGAACCGTGTTCATGATGCGTGGGCGGAAGTGCGCGCCGACATTATGAAAGAGTTGCGCTATCCAGCACGCGCGCGCCAGAACAGAGTTGAAGGCGTGGTGGTGGTGGTGCTGTCGCTGGATGAAACCGGCACCATCGTTTCTGCGAAAATCAGTCCCCCGTCGCCGGGGTCATCGTTTTGCGACGCCGTGTTGCAAGCGGTGCATCGGGCCGGGCCGTTTCCGGAGGCGGGCAAGGCCATTCGCGAGGGAGAGATGCCGGCGACGGCGGAGATGTCCATTCGATTCGATCTGAAGCGGGCCTATTCCACTAGTTGGATAGAGGAAATTTCCCAAGTGAACCCTTTTGCTTTTCGCGACGTTTACATGGGCAAGTATCCACAAGACAAAGGGAAAACGATATGCAATGGATGTTTCGAGCGATGATGACAGGGGTTGTGCTGGGTGGCGCAGGGTTGGGGATTTGCTTTGGAGAATCAAGCGAGAGGTCGGGTTTCGCCGATAGTTTGACGCTACCGGAGATCGTCGTAACGGCGACGCGGACGGAAGAGGATTCTTCCAAGCTGCCGCAGTCCGTGAACGTGGTGACGCGTGAGGAAATTCGAGACCGGCACCCGACGAAGCCGATCGAGGCGGTTCGCGACGAACCGGGAGTTTGGATTCAGAAGACGGGGGGGGGAGGCGGTACGCCCGTGGTGCGAGGCATGATGGGCAACACGGTACTGTATCTGGTGGATGGAATTCGGATCAATAACGGGCGGCTGTTCAGTGGGCCCAACGCATATTTTAATCAGGTGGATATCAGCTCGATCGATCGGATCGAGATTCTGAAAGGTCCCGGATCGGTGCAATACGGTAGCGATGCCATGGGGGGAGTGATCCATTTGCAGACGCCGATGCTGGATTTTTTTCCGGAGACGCCGGAATGGGGGGTTCGGATGCTGGGGCAATATAGCACGGTCGATCAGGGATGGCTGGGGCACGGGGAGGCCTACTATGCGGATGGCCGGATGAACGGCATGGCGGGGGCGAGTTATTTCACGGCGAACGACACCCGCACGGGTGGAGGCGACACGTTGGAGCATACCTCGCTCAACAGCTACGGCGGATTTGCCAAGGCACGGATCCAGTTGTCGGAAGGGCATGTGCTGACACTGGGGTGCCTGGAAAATGTCCGGACGGACGTGGAGCGCTACGATCAGTCCGCGCGGAATCCGAATAGCGGAGAGTCTCGCTACTTCACGCCGCGCGAGGAACGGACCTTGGTCTATCTCAAGGATTCGTTCGACAGCGAACGCGGGATCGTTACGCACGTGGAGCCGTACCTCTATTACCAGAACTACAATTCGGAGTCCGACTACAACACGGAGAAGAACGAAACGATATTTCAACGCGACACAACCCAACAGGATCAGGATATGTATGGCATGGGTGTTTCCGCCGTGAGTCCGCTGGGCGAAGAGATGAAACTGGTCTACGGAACGGATTTTCGTTATGAGGACTTCACGGAGAACAAGGAACGGCGCACCTGGTCCTTTGCCGACAAGGATGGGACGTTGTCGTCTCCGAAGGGCACGACGCCGGATGGCACCTACGATGTGGCGGATGCCTTTGCCATGTTGGATTGGAACCCGATCGAACGTCTTCGTCTGACGGCCGGCACGCGTTTTGAAAGCACGCATCTCGACTCCGATCCGGTTGCGCAGAATGCCACGGCGGGCTTCACGGTGGATGATCTCGAATTGGACGAGCGGTGGAATTCCACGACATTTAGCCTTGGCGGCATCTACTGGATCACCACGAATCTGGCGTTGAGCTCTCAGGGTTCGACCGGGTATCGCGCGCCGACCTATTCCGATGTGCTGAGTTTTGGGCCGTTCACGTATGGCGTGAATGTCCCGAGCCCCGAGGTGGGGCCTGAAAAGTGCACAACGTGGGAGGTCGGGCCGCGGTTTGAGTTCGATTCGCTTTCGGCATCGCTTACCTATTTCTACACGTGGCTTGACGACATGGTCGATAGCGCCCGAGTCGAGGGCTTCACGGATGTCGATGGGGATGGCGTCGAAGATGCGGGTGAAGGCAATTATGCCAAGGCTAACTTTGGGACGGGCTACATCCAGGGGGTGGAGTCGGCGGCGGAGTGGCGGTTCATCGATGATTGGATGTTATTTGGAACTTTCGCTTGGGCCGATGGATGGGACGATGAGCAGGATGACGATCTCCGCTTTATTCCACCGGTGAACGGCACGGCGGGCGTTCGATGGTTCGCGACGGAGAAGTTGAGGCTTTCCGCATTTGCGAGGATGGCCTCTGTGCAAGACCAAGTTTCGAAAGATGATGAGAGCGATCCGGCCCGCGCCACCGACCCGGCCAAGACTTTTCCATCGGACAGCAATCCCCCGCTGCGTTCAGATTTCTCGATTCCGGGATGCGTGACCTATCATGCTCGAGCCGATTATGCCGCAACGGATCGGGTCCATCTTTTCCTGGCGGGGGACAATCTCACCGACAAGCACTATCGCGAGGCGTTCAGTCGACTGGACGCTCCGGGAATCAACTTCACCATGGGGGCCGAGTTCACATTCTAAGGAAAAAGGAATCTGTGATCGTGCGATCCCTGCTGTTGTTCGGGCTGTTTGTCTGGGGATGGCTTGCCCCATGCGGCGCAAGAGCCGGAGACGCCGGATCGGACGGGATACCGGCCGCGTCCCGGATCCGGCTCGGTTTCGTGGGCCTGCATGGAGGCGTATTTGAATCGTTCGTCGAGCATGCCAAGACCTTGGATGTCCAGGTCGAATATCTCGACGACGAGGACATTCTTTCGGGAAAGGCGGACGCGTCCGGTTTCGACGCCCTGTTTCTCCAGCATCTGCGTGTGGAGGGGCGGGACCGGTATGCCGCCCTGATCCGGAGCGCCCGGGAGAAGAATCCGAAATTCAGGGCCTATACCTGTTCAGGAGAGGGGAACAACGCCTCCTCCTCGATGATGCCGAATCTGGTGCAGGACGGAACCATCGTCAACGACGCCGAATTGCAGAAGTACTATGGTTCCAACAAGGAAAATCTCCGGCGCTTCTTGATCTACGTTTTGGTTCGCCACGGCGGACGGGACTTGGCGATCGAACCGCCGGCCGATGCCGACCCGCCGCTGGTGGTTCATCCGGATAAGCCGGATGGATTTCCGGACATCCAAAGCTTCTTGGATTGGTCCACTGCCCGTCGCGGAGATATTTCCCAGATGGACCGCGTGGTCGTGATGGCGCATCCGACGCATTTGCTTTTTCAGCAACCGCAGGTGGTCGATGCGTTGATCCGCGAATTTGAACGGCGTGGCCTTCTGGCCGTGGGACTGACCGATGGCGTGAAGGATTTCGAAGCGCGGGAGCTTGAATTCAAGCCGGAGATGGTCGTTCACACTTGCCATGGAAGTGAATCTCCAGAAACCCGGAAGAAGCTCAATGTTCCGCACATCGCCTCGCTTTACAACAAAGCTCAGTCTATCGAGGACTATCTAGATCCGGCAAATATGGACGGGCTGGGCAGTGGGCGGGCGCATCAGATCATCTCTCAGGAGAACATCGGCGGAACGCAGCCGCTCTTCGTGGCGGCCACCCCCAGGGGCGGCGGAGGAGAGGAGGCGCTTGTGCCGATCGGGGAGCGCGTCGAGCATCTCGCCGATCGGGCTTGCGCCATGATCCGGCTTCGCAAGACGCCGGCGGCCGAGCGCAAGATTGCCTTCCTCTACTACGACCGGGACATGGGCAAGGCGGAACTCATGCGTGGCACGCCGACGGGCATGAACATGAACGCGCCGCGGAGCATGGTTGGGATTCTCCAACGCCTCGGGGAAGAGGGATACGGAGTCCAGAATCCTCCGCAGGACGAGGCGGAACTGCTGGGGCAGATGAAGGACCACGGGCGTCAGGTGGGGGTCTGGGCGCCGGCCGCCCTCGATCGGCTGGCGCGGAGCGGGAAGGCGGTCCTGATTCCCGCCGAGACCTATCGCGAATGGTATGAGGCGAAGGTGCCCGCAGCGCGCCGCGAGGCCCTGGAGCATCAGTGGGGGCCGCCGCCGGGCCGTTTCATGGTGTGGGAGAACGCGGGGCGGCAATACATTGTGGTGCCGCGCCTCGAATTTGGACACGTCCTTCTGCTGCCCCAACCGCTTCGTGGCGAGGCGCAGGATGCACCTGCGCTGGCCGCCCAGACCCACGACAAGCTCACGCCGCCGCCGCACAACTATTTGGCCACCTATTTCTGGCTTCAGGAAGGGTTCTCGGCCGACGCCATGGTCCATTTCGGCACCCACGGGTCCGAGTTCCTTCTTCCCGGAAAGGGGGACGCCTTGGTCCGAACGGACTGGTGCGACATCATCTTGGGGCGCCTTCCCAACATCGGCGTGTGGATCATCAACAACCTCGGAGAGTCCGTGCCCGTCAAGCGCCGGACGTATGCGACGATTGTCGATCACCTGACGCCGCCGGTGGTGGAGGCCGAGCTTTCGGATGATCTCCGGAACCTTCAGTTGGACATCGAAAAATGGACGGGTGTTGAGGATGGAGGGCTCAAGGAGAAGTTTGCTCAGTCCATCCGGGAGCAAATTGTTAAGCTGGAGTTGGACAAGGATCTCGGCCTTGATTTGACGGATGGCCGCATTCCGACGGTGAAAGAGATCGAGTCTGTCGAGAGCCATCTGGAAACCATTGCCAACGAATCGACTCCGGTTTCCCTGCATGTCTTCGGACAGATTCCGCCGAAGGATCTGCTTGTTCCCTACTATGTGCGCTGTGTCGGAAAAAAGTTCCTCGACGGTCTCGACGCACTTATGCCGCCGAGTGAGGGATTGGATCGCGAAATGGCCGTTCGAAAGAAAGCGGAAGAAGCCATTCGCCGGGTTCTCGATGACGGATATGAACCGCAAGAGGCTCTCCGCTCCATCGGGGCATCCGTTCCGGCGGAGGGTCTTTCGAAACTCTTGACCGATGGCTTTGCCATGGTCGGCCAGCTCCATGCCGATCTCCAGAACACGGGAAATGAATTCTCCGGACTGCTGACCGCGTTGGCCGGAGGATTTAGCGAACCCGGACCCGGCAATTCACCAGACCGCAATCCCGGATCGGTACCGACGGGGCGCAACATGTTCGTGGTCAATCCGGAGGAAATTCCCACGCCCCAGGCGTGGGAAATCGGATGCCAGCTTGTCGACGAACTGCTCAAGGGCGAGCTGGAAAAGAACGGGAAATATCCGAACAAAATCGCGTTTTCCCTCGGCCCTATGTCGACCTATCGGGATTTCGGCATTATCGAAGCCCAGATCCTCTATCTCATGGGAGTGCGGCCGGTGTGGGACGCGAAGCGCGTCGTCGGGTCGGTCGAACGGATTCCGGCCAAAGAGCTCGGCCGGCCGCGCATCGATGTTTTCATCCAACTGCGCGCGCTGTATCGCGATCAGCTCCCGTCGCGCATGCAGCTCATTGACAAGGCTGTTCGGCTCGTCGGCTCCCTGGACGAACCCTCCAACTTCGTTCGAGAAAACAGCCAGCGGGTCGTTGGCGAACTGGTCCAGGGGGGCATGGATCCGGCCCGGGCCGAGTATTCCGCCACCGCGCGGATGTTCGGCATGCCGCCGGGCCAGATGGGGCCCACCTGGTACTACTATCTGACCCAGAAGACGGGGAATTGGAACACTCGGGAAGATCTGATGAAGACCTATCTCGAGCACAACATGAACCTCTACACGGAAGGCCATTGGGGAGAAGACGCGCCCGAGGCCTATCGTAGAAACATCCAAGGTTCCGAGATCGTCATCCGAAGCTGGGCGGACAACGTCACCAGTCCCTTGGCCAACAAGTACACGTGGTACATCGACGGTAGCCTGTCCCAGGCCATCACGCAGCTCACCGGCCAAGAGCCTCAATACTTTTTCGCCGACGTCCGCGATCCGTCCAACGTGCGGATGGTTTCCGCCGAGGACGCGCTCAACACCGATTTTCACGTGCGCCTTTTCAATCGGAAGTGGATCGAGGGGATGATGAAGGAAGGCTACGCGGGAGCCGACCAAGTCAAGGTGCACGTGTCCAACATGCTCGGTTGGAAAATCATGAGGGAAGGTTCGATTCGGGACGACCAGTGGAACGAAGTGGTCGACATCTACGTCCGCGACAGCAAGAACCTTCAAGTCTGGGAATGGTTCGCCAAGGAAAATCCCCATGCTTTCCAGAACATGACGCACCTCCTCATGGAAGCCGCCCGCAAGGGATATTGGAAGGCCGATGAGGCCACTCTCCGGGAACTGGCCTCGGAATATGCGAAGTCGGTTGTGACGCATGGCCCCGATGGAGGCTTGCAAACTGGCGGCAACGCGCCGTTCGAGGCTTTTCTCCAGACGAAGATGGATGCGCCCGGCGATGCGGAACGGTTGGCCGATTACAAGGCGGCCATGGCCAAGGAGACGGAACCCACTTCCGTCAAGGCGAAAGGTCCGGCGAACGTTCAAGTCCGGGGGGCGGAGTTGGCTCGCACCTTGCCGCAAACGTGTTGGGAGCGGTTGGCAAGGCACAAGTTCATCCTGCTGATCGCGTTCACCGGTTTGTTGTTGATTGTCTCTGGGTTTGCGCTGGGTCAGGGATCGCCGGGTTCGCGCCGGAGGCAGCGCGACGATCCGGGAGGCGCGCCCGAATCCACTTCCCCGAAAGGAAAGAAACCGCATGTTCCTATCCAATGAAGATCTGAGCTTGATGGCCATGGTATTGATTATACCGGTTGTGGGGGTCCTGTTGTTTCTATTTGGCTGGTCCCTGTTGGAGTTGGGCGGGTTTGCCCGCGAGTGCATCGGGCGCCGGAGACGTCGCCGCAACTGGACGGAATTCGCCGAAGGCTTGATCCGGGCGGGGAAGGCCAATGCCGCGGCGGCGGCTCGCCGTTTTTTTGATCGTACCGATTATCCTGGTTTCGTCGGTGTATTCGCGAGGGACGGGGCACGTTTGGTTTCCGACTTGGCCCATCTGGAAAAGCGGGTAGTGGACATCGAGATTGAGGCCTCGCACGCGCAACTGCGCATGAATCTGGGAATCCGGCTGGGTCCGGCGCTGGGGTTGATTGGCACCTTGATCCCGATGGGGCCGGCTTTGATGTCGCTCTCGTCCGGAGATGTTGGCGGAGTGGGGAGTCATTTGGCCGTGGCCTTCAGCACCACCATTCTGGGGTTGGCCACCAGCGCCATCTGCTACTTCATCTCCATCGGTCGCCGCCATTGGTATGCCCAGGATCTGGCCGACATCGACCATGTCTTCCATTTCCTGACCGACAAGCCGAGCGCCTGAGCCGGAATCGCCATGAACACACCCGTTTCACACCGATCGAAAGGCGCTCACCGGCGGTTGTTGGATGTCCACGAAGAGGACCCTTTGTCCGGGGTCGCGAACCTTTTCGATGCGGGCATGGTGCTCATCGCCGCGCTTCTACTGGCCTTGACCGTGGCCTGGAAGAACGTTGTCCCGCGATCCGGTCAATCCTCTGAATCGAATTCAGACCCGGTTCTTGAGCGGCTAGAGAAAGAGAGTCTCAAGCTGGACACGTTTCGTCCCACGGGGCGTGAGCTGGGCGGCGAAGGCCAGAGGCTGGGGACGGCCTATCGGCTCAAGAACGGCGAAGTGGTCTACATTCCCGAGGCGCCCGCTCTGTGATGTTCCGACCGATTGATTCATGCCCCCATCCTGCCTCATTCTCGAAAGGCGGCAAGGCAAGGTGGGAGATCTTTTCGTTCCTAGTCGATGATTTCGCGGCGCGCCTTTTGGATGACTGGGCGGAGCAAATCGATTTGTTCGGGGCCAAGTTGTGGCAATTCGGCATAGATGAACAGGACGGTGGTCAACAAATTGAGTTTATCATTGTTCTGGACGATGTGGGCCAGTTCTTCGTTTTCGCCGATGAGGTGCAGGAGACGCTTGTAGGCGACAAAGGATTCGCGCATATATTCGACATACATCATGAAAGATGGGTCGTAGTTGGAGAGGACGCACAGTTCCGTGGTGAGTTGCAGACCTTCGACGAGAAAGCCGTAGAGTCCGTCCACGACGATTTCGACGCCGTTGCCGTAGCGAAGCATCTCTTGCCAATGTGTATCCTGATCCTGTTCCTTGGCGAGCTGGCGTAGCTGCTCGTCGCCGCCTGGCAAATCGATTTGCTGGAGTGCTTCGCGGTAGCGTCGTTCCATGTCGGGATGGGGATAGCCCAAGTCGCCCAATAGCTGATAAATGGCTTGGCCGTAGCGAGCGGCGGAGTCGCGTTGGTCGAAGGTGGCCGCATAGGTCAGATCCATGAGGTAGGCACCCAGAACTTGACGTTTGCGTTCCGGGTTTTGGTAGCGCTCCACATCGATGGGGGCGATGAGTTCGGGAAGAAAGGAGGCCCCGACTTCTCGAAGGGCGATCATCGCATCGCTCATTCGGGGGCCGTCTTTTTCAACCGCTTCGATGTTGTGCTGGAGGGTCAGCCGCAAGTCGTCGGAAATTTCGATTGCCGAGAGAGGAGTTGTGAGGAGAGCAAGCAAACTGCTGAGGGTCACCCAGTGAGAAGTGAATTTCATACGAAACCGATCTGTTGAGTTGTGTTGTCGATTCTATTCCAAAACGGTGCGGTTATCTTGCAAGGCATCTGACACAGCCCGTGCGAACTGAATTTCAGAGTTCCTGATTTGCGGAGGGAAGTCAATTTGAAAGCGGACCGGAAGCGGGCCAGAAGTCGCGTGTGGGGGTGAAAGGGCGAACGGTTGTTTGGGTGTGGCGGGGGGTCAGGTTTTGCCGGCGGCGGCCTCGAAGTGTTCGATGTTGAAAGCGGGGTCGACGGCGGCGAGATAGGCGTTGTCGAGAAGTTTGCGCCAGTTTTTTCCGGGGTCGTGCCATTTGTGGCAGAGGGCGTTGGCGACATGCACGGCGAAGAGGGAATTTTGTTCGCGGCCGAGGCTGTTGGCGGGATGGTGGTGATAGGCGACGGCTTCGACGATGTTGTCGGCCACGCCCCAGCGGTTGAGTAGAACGGCACCGATTTCGGCGTGGGAGACACCGAAGATTTCCCGCTCGGCGGCATGGAGGGGAAGATTTTTTTCGGCGGCAAACTGGATGGCTTTTCGCCAGTCGTCGGGGCGATTGCGAATGAAGACGAGCTTGCCGATGTCGTGGGTCATGCCGGCCATGGTGGTTTCTTCGGAGAGTTTGCGATCTTTGAGGATTTTGGCGATCCAGCGACCGGCGGTGGCTCCAACGGATATGGAGTGATCGTAGCTGGCTTGAATGCCGAATTCGTCCTGAGTGTCGTTGAGATACGGTGCGAACAAGGCGGCGGTGAGGGCGATGGCGCTCATGGCTTCGGCACCCAGATAGGAGACGGCTTGTGAAATGGATTGGATGTAGCCGAAAAAGGTGGAGTTGACGAGATGGAGAAGTTTTCCGGAAAGGACGGAATCGCTGTCGATGATGGAGGCAATTTGCGCCATGCTGCTGTCGCGCGATTGGAGGGCGTTCATCAGGGCTTCGTAGAGGCTTGGCAGGGCGGGCAGTTCGGTGGCGTTGGCGATGAATTGCTGAACGCCGTGGCTTTGCACAAGGTCGCGGAGGGCGAACGAGCGGCGAATGGATTTGATGAGGGGATCGATCTCGCACGGTTTGACAAGGAACTTGTGAGCGGGGCCCGCGCAGCGGAGAATCATGAACCGATCGGCGTAGCCGGAGAGGACGAAGCGGATCATTTCCGGATGGAGGTGTTGAATGGTTTTCAGGAGTTCGACGCCATCCATGCCGGGCATTCGAAGATCGGAGACGACGAGATCGATGGGTTTAGTTTTCAGAAAGTCGAGAGCCTCTGCGCCGCTGGGAGCGGTGTAGATATCCCACTCGTCGCGCATGGAGTGGAGGGAGCGTTTGAGACCGCCGAGGACATGGGGTTCATCGTCCACAAACAGGATTTGTTTTTTATCTTGGATCTCGGTGACTTTCATGGGCGGCCTTGTGGATGGGGCGAGTCTTGGAGAGGAAGCGAAACGGTGAAGATCGTGCCGGTCCCCGTTTTCGTTTCAAAGGAAATGCTTCCTCCGTGTCCCTTCAAAATGATGTTGCGGGACAGGTAGAGACCTTGGCCTGTGCCCTTCCCGATTTCCTTGGTGGTGAAGAAAGGTTCGAACAAGCGGGAACGGATCTTTTCGGGAATGCCGCTACCATTGTCTTCCACTTGGATCGTGATGTGATCGGGGTGGAGCCGGGTCCGGATGAGGATGAGCCCTGCGTGCGGCGTGTTGGAGTGGATAACCTCGCTGATGGCATGGGCGGCATTGACGATGAGATTGACGAGGACTTGGTTGATTTCGCCGGGATGGCAGGGAACGGCCGGAAGGTCCGGGGCGAGGTCGAGCTGAATCTCGGCCACTTGTTTCCATTCGCTTTGGCAGATGGTGATGGTGCTCCGGATGCCGGCATTGATGTCGGACATGGTTTTGCCTTGGGCATCTTGGCGGGCAAATTCGCGCATGGCGCCGACGATGCGTTTGACGCGTTGGATGCCGTCCAGCGATTCTTGCAAGGCCTTTGGTATTTCGTCTTTCAAAAACGGCAGATCGATTTGGCGAGCCAAGTCGTGGATAGCGTGGGTGGATTCGGATTCCTGTGGGAGGCGCTCGTAGGCGTCGATCAAGGTGAAGAGAGGTCCAACGGAGTCGAGGACAAAGGTGGTGTTATCGCCGATGAATTGGATGGGGGTATTGATTTCGTGGGCCACGCCGGCGGCCAACTGACCTACGGCTTCGAGTTTGCCCACGTGCAGGAGCCGGGATTGCATCTCGACGCGTTCTTCCTCTAGGCGCTTGCGTTCGGTGACGTCGAGAATAAAGCCGTCCAGATAGAGTTGGCGGAGGCTGTTGATATTGTAGACCATGGCGCGTCCGGTTTCGCGGACCCAGCGAACGGTGCCCTCTTTGTGGACAATGCGATATTCCAATTCCCACGGAGAGTCGGTGTCGATGGCGGATTTAATGCTCTGGATGACTCGAGACACGTCATCGGGATGGATGACGCTTCCTAAGGTGCGGCCTTTTTCCTCGATGAAGTCTTCGGGGGGATAGCCGCTGAGGGTTTCGATTTCGGGGCTGATATAGAGCAGCGTCCAGGTGCGACCAAATTTGCACCGGTAGAAGATGCCGGGAATGTTGGAAATGAGGGATTTGAATTGTTCCTGGCTTTCTCGCAGTTCGGTTTCGGCCAGTTTTTGCTGGGTGACATCGCGAACGAGAACCAAGGCATTGGCGGGGCCCGAGGGGACGATGCGGGCCTCGAAATGGATGAAGCCAGCGGGGACTTCCAGCTCGTATTCGATGGATTGAAAGGCTTTGGTCTGAATGGCGTTGCCAATTTTCTCCAAGATGGGTGCGGCAACGGTCGCGGGCAAAAAATTTTGGATTTTGTTACCGAGGAGTTCCGCTTTGGGGCGAAAGAGGCGGTCTTCTGACGAGGCATAAATGTTGAGATAGACGCCTTCGGAATTGGTGAGGATGAGGATGTCGGGAAGGACTTCGATGAGGGTTCGATTGTGCTCCTCGCTCTGGCGCAGGGCTTGTTGCTGGGCCAGAATGTGAATGTCGGTGCGGTGGAGGAGAACATAGACCATGCTCAATAGGGCGGCAATGAGAAGGCAGGCTCCCAGGCTACCGATGAACGCGATGTTTTGAAAATTATGATTTTCGGAGGAAACGTCGCTTTTGATGAGGAGGGTGCCAACGGATTTCCCGGCGGCATCGTGGATGGGAGCGGAAGATAAGCGAAACTGACGGCCATCGATGAGAACATTCTGATCGGGGTGAGGATGCTCTTGAGCGGAGAGTATGGCTTGAACGAAGGACTCCGAGAGGGTGGGCTCCGACGAAAAAGATATCACGTCATGGGGCAACCGGTCCCAATGGGCTTCCCGGTGAAGGCGCTTCATTCCGGATTCCCAAGCGGTCGGGTTTAGATATTGCTTGGACAAGATCAGCGTCAGGTCTACGCTCGTGCGTTGTTGGAGCGAGGAAAGCACGTCGTCGATTTCCTTTCCGAGCTCGATATAACCGATTTTTTGCCCGTCGCTGAAGAGGGGTTGAGCCACTCGGAGCTGGAGGGTGCTGAGAGGACCGATTTCGATTCCGAAAGCGGTCTGTCCCGTTCTCGCGGCCTCGAGCACAATGGGATGCTGGATGAGGTCGCCCCCGTTTTCCGGGTCATGGCCTCGGAAGAGGCAGATGCGATCGGGGTCTAGAAACGACAAGTGGGTCAGGCGATGTTCGACGGAAAGCTTGTGGAAAATCGGTGTGCACTCGGTTTGAATGGCAAGGGCATCGCGTTGCCGAAGCGCTTTGACGAGGGAGGAGTCTTCGGCCATGGGGGCCATGGCCATGGCGAGTCCGTCGGCTTGGTTCTTCAAATCCACATCCAGCTCGAGGGTGACCCGTTCGGATTGGGCGGCAAATTTCTCATTCAATTGTTGTCGATTCAAATGCAAGAGAAGGAGGAGGGGACTGGCCAACAACACGAGGACCAGAAGCGACAGGGGGGCGAGGAGTCGGCCGGTGACAAGGCGCGACGAGTTGTCTGCGCGGGATAGGGAGGCGCGTAGGGAGGTCAGGGCGAGAATGAGCATGAATGCCAAGAGCGTAAGGGGTGGGGCGGCTCTGGCCGCAACTTCCCAACGCCAATCCCGGGCATCGAAATCCATGCTGAAGACGGCAATCAAGCGATGGTTTTCGAGAGAGTAGATGGGAATTAGGGCGCTGACGAAGGAACCCCATCGGTCTGAATAGGGCCCTTCGGTGATGGGGTTGCCGTTTTCAAATACGCCGGTAAAGCTGGGTGGAGCATCGCCATAGGGCATGCCGGCGGGTGCTTCATCGGCACGGCCGGCCGGGACATTGTCGGCAATGAAATACAGCGTACCATCGTGCATTTTGCCGAGAAGGTAGAGGAATCGGCACCGGGAGTGGGCGGAGGCGATAGCTCCTAGTTGTTCCTTCAGGCGAAGATAGTTGGGATGGTGGAGGTCCGATTCGGTGCCGGAGAGACTTTCGATGTGGCGGGGATCGACCGCTTGGGAAAGGGGGCGGGTTTGTTCGATTAGCTCCTGCCGCAGGGATTGATCGATATGGAGCAGGCTGAGGTACGCGATGCCCATCCACGTGCCAAGGCCAAAGAGAAAGAAGAGGAGGACGAGAGCCCTGCGGCGATGGTGGCCAAACGCACGGAGGCGAGAGATCATTCCGTCGTGTGCCTCGACCGCATGTTCATTCGCACTTTGCGATGCGGATGACATCCGCTACATCCAGAATGAGCCCAGGATGGCCATCGGCCAAAATGCTTGCGCCGACAACGCCTGCCGTCTGTCCGAGGCCTTCGCCAAGGCTCTTGATCACGATTTGCTGCTGGCCGAGCAAGTCATCGACCATCAGACCCCACTGCTTGCCGTATTCCTCCACAACAATCACGATGGATTTCAGCGGTTCTTCGTCTGTGTTTCCAGAGCCCAGCAGGCGGGACAAGCGGAAAAGGGGCAGAAGATTGCCTCGGAAGGAGACCATTTCGCCCCGGCCCGTGACCACGTGCACCTGGCCGGGTTCGGGGCGGAAGGATTCGAGAATCGACAGGGTGGGCATGATGTAGGTTTCTTGCGCCACGCGTACCAGCATGCCATCGATGATGGCGGTGGTGAGGGGGAGTGCCAGAGTGAAGAGAGAGCCTTGTCCGTGTGTGGTATGGATCAGCACACTGCCGCGTAGCGATTCAATATTGCGCTTCACGACATCCATGCCGACGCCACGGCCGGAGATTTCCGTGATTTGCTTGGCGGTGGAGAAGCCGGGTTGGAAAATGAGGGAATAGATGTCTTGATCGGACATGCCTTCAGCACTGGCAATGAGGCCGCGCTCGATGCCGCGCTGCACAATGGCCTCTCGGTTCAGGCCTCGGCCATCGTCTTCGATATCGATGTGGATATTGCCTCCCACATGGTGGGCGCGCAATTCGATGTGTCCCTGAGCGGGTTTCCCGAGGGCGATGCGCTCTTGGGCGGGTTCAATGCCATGGTCCATCGAATTGCGAATCATGTGGACAAGGGGATCTCCCAATTTTTCGACCATGCCCTTGTCGATCTCGGTATCGCCGCCCTTGATGATCAGTTCGACCTGCTTTCCCGATTTGCGGGCGAGATCGCGGACCAAGCGGGCCATTTTTTTGAAAACGGGATCCACGGGCACCATGCGCATGGACATGCCGGTATCTCGTAGGGAGCGAGTGATTTTGCCCAGCAAGGCCAGATTTTTTTCAATGCGCAAGGAGTTGAGCGCACGGATTTCAGGGTCGCCTGCCACGATGGATTCGATGATGACCAACTCGCCAATCATGTCGAGGAGTTGGTCGATGCGGAAGGCATCCACCTTCATGGTTTGCGTGGGGGTATGGACGGAATGGATTTGGGGAATGGCCTCACCGCCATCGGACTCCGGCTCTAGTTCAGTGGAGGGCAGAGGGGTGGGGAGGGGTTGGGCGACGGGGGGGGGAGGCAGTACCGTTGTTGTGGCGGTGGCGAGGGGTTCGGGGTGCGTTGGAACTTCAGCCGAAGCGGAGGGGGCAACCGGGGTGGCTGGGTTCGCGGGTTTGGAGGGAGGGGTCGGAGTTTCCAGCAACACGTGAAGCTTATGGATGAGGACGGGCAACTCGGCACGGACCTTCATGATGCCATCGCGGTGAAGGGCATCTCTCAAGTCGTTCATCATGAGCTTCAGCAGGTCGAGGGCGCCAAAGGTCAACTCTACGGCGGCATCACTAAAGGCGCGCTGTCCTTTTCGGATTTCGTCGAGGACGGTTTCGGCGGCATGCGCCAGTTCGCCGATGGGGGTTAATCCCAGAAAGCCCGCGACCCCTTTGAGGGTGTGGAACGAGCGAAAGACGGCGCCGATGGAATCAAAGGCCGCCGGATTTTTTTCCAAAATCAGCAGGTGTTCATCTGCCAGTTCGAAGTGTTCCTGAGCTTCGGCAATGAAATCGCTGGCGAGTTCGGCGTCGGAAATCCGGATGGTAGAGCCTGAAAATAGGGAGTCGGAATTTGGTGTGGGCGAGGGAGGGGGAGGCGGGGGGGAGGCGGGGGGTGTATCCTTGACGGGGGGGGCGTTGGCGGAGCGAGTCTTGAAGAGTTCGATCAGTTGATCGGCACCCTCGATGGGGGTTGCGCGCCCAAACGCTTCCACGGCGCGGGAAATCCAATCCAAGGCGGAAAAAAGTATGTCCGAAACAATAGCCTCTGGGGGGCCGCCGAGCAAATCTTCGAACCGATGGCTGACTCGCTCAATCTCCATGGCCCCGACGGCACCGGATTCGCCTTTTAGGGTATGGATCATTCGGCGAAGGCCGGGGAGGATGTTGGCATCGCGCTCTTTTTCAAAGGCCAAGACCAACTGTTCCATTTCGGGGAGGATGGACAGTTCTTGCTCGACGTAGGCGGCTACGATGGAGTCGTCGACTACGGCCGTGAAATTGCTTTCCGGGGCGGATGCTATCGGCTTGGGATCCACGGGGTGTTCGGGATTGTTTTCTGCGAAACGAACCAGAGTGCGAAATCCGTTGCAAACCTCTTGCAGAACTTTGCCGACCTCTTCCATGGCGGCCACGGGGTTGATCGCCTTGCTCAAGATGATGTCCTTGAGGAGGGTTGCGGAGTGAAGGAGGCCTTTGGGGGCAGATTCAGAAAGTGCGAAAAGATCTTGGGCAGAAGTCCACTCTTTCGCTTTCTGTTCGAGAACGGTGGCAAATCGGGCCATGGACGGCAAATCTTTTGGATTCAGCAGTACCCAATCGCCAGTGGCCTGATCCATCCAGTCCACAAAAGAAGTGATTCTCGCAGATAAATCGCTCATATTCTTGAGTCTACGCCGTTCGTTGCATTCTCGACAAGGCTAAAACGGGCCCCGTGGCAAAGATCGCAAGTTGCGCTTGTGGTCTGTGAGGAGTGCGGTTATATTGCCCGCTCAATCCTTGAATTGAAAACAACGTGAGCCATTCGATTCCAGACAAAGAGGTGCCGAGCGGGCTATCCGAGGGGATTGCCAAGTGTTCGGTGACCTGTCCTATGTGCGGGAATCGCCATATTCAGTACCGACTGAATCCTCAATTATATTGGTTTACGGACATGGACATTGACCTGAAACCGACGGGCTTTCATTGTCGAAAAAGTTTGGAAGGTTACTATCCCCGGTTGTATGAGTTGTGGCATTGTCCGCAGTGTCATTTTACGGCCCATAATCGTGTATTCCCGGATCCGCTGAAGCATGTCTATATTGAAAAAGGCATGATAGCGCGGCGGTTGGCGGAGTTCAAAAAAGGCAATTCGGGCATGGTTCGGATCACCGAGGCTTTGGCGGAGGGGATGTCCTTTGAAAACACCAATTTTTCCCAAGCCATTCGTCAGTCGTTGTTGGACATTTATTATCAGCGCCTCATCATCGATGTGCTGAACCAAGGGCAAGATCAACTGGCTCGTGCCTTTTTGAGGCTGGCGTGGTTGTTTCGGGACTGGAAGGAAATGCAGACGGATCGGGCGGAGGAAGAAAAGAACCTGAATCGTATTTTGGATGTTGTGGTTCAGGACTGGCCTGAGTGTCCGCGATCCGAAAGTGAATCGTTAGAAGCGGCGTGCAAGTTTTTTGCGATTGCTTTGGCGCGGACCACAAAGAATCCAGATCCCGTTGAGTCGTGTGGAATGATTGCCCAAATGGCGCGCATTCGCGTAAAGATGGGCGAGTTTGATTCGGCAAAGCAATTGCTGGGCGAGTGCCAGCATTCCATCGTTACCGAAGTGGAGACTCTTTCGCGTGTGATGACGGAAGATTTGCATCTGGGCAAGTTGGGGGAAGAGGAGAGGGGACGACTTCTTTCTGACAGTCGAAAACTCCGATCCATGCTGGATGAGTGTCGTACCCTTTTGGACACCATTTCAAAGAAAAATGAGGAATCGGATCGAAAGCGGGCGGAAGATCTGATTGCAGCCAATCCCAAGGCCGCGCCGGAAGCCTTGCGCAAGTTTTTGGGGGACAAAGGAATACCCGTAGCCATCATCCGGGAATTGTTGCCGGAGCGCAAAGCGGGCTTGTTCGGCGGATTGTTTAAATAGTCGATTTCCATTCGCGTGGCATGCCGGATGCTAACCCATACCGGTATGAATGATTCTTCTAGTCGTTTGCTTCGATCTGCGTTGTTGGCCATTCTGGTTTGGGGCGGGTGTGGTGTATTCACCTATGCCGATGAGCCGGAGTTGGCTTCTTCCAATGGGCCGGCGTGGCTTTCCCATGCGAACGCGCCGATTTCGTCCACTTCCGGGAATTACCAGCAGGCCACGTTTCGGTCGATGGGCGCCTTGCTGTTGTTGATCGGTGCGTTGGCGGGGGTGAATGTTTGGTTGCGCCGTCGTGGGTTTGCCGGACAACCAACCACCGGGGCGGGACTTCGTGTACGGGCACGTCTGAAGTTAGGTGTAAGACAAGAAGTGGTGGTGGTGGAGTGGGGCGGAGATCAGTTGGTGCTGGGTGTGGGACCTTCGTATATTCAGCCGTTGTATACTCGTCGCGGCGGTGCGCCGTTGGACTTGGAGAAGGAAGAAATCCGAGTAGAGGGGACCGGCCATGGATCCTAAACGCGCAGGATTCTTTTTTCATTTCAACATCCTGGTTGTGTTGGTTGTTCTGGGCTTTCTGGGGACTGGCGCGGCAAACAGTTTGGCTCAAGAGCCAACCGGGGGGGGGCCGAGCAAAATTCTGGAGGTGCAGGGAGGTCTTGTTGTGGATGCGCAGCCGCTTCCGGGGTCCACGAATGTGGTGGCGCAATTGCCCACATCGATGCAGACGCCGGCGGGACCTTTAGGCCTTCAAATCCGTTTTGATGGGGAGCAACCTGGAATGCTATCCAGCAGCATTCGCATCTTGTTGATGATGACGGTGCTGTCGTTGGCGCCATCGGCCATGATCATGGTGACGGGTTTCACGCGCATCATGATTGTGCTGGGCATCGTTCGTCGCGCGATCGGGTTGCAATCGGCCCCGCCCAATCAACTGATGGCGGCCTTGGCGCTGTTTTTGACGATGTTCATCATGCGTCCGGTTTGGGAAGAAATCATGACGAATGCGTGGCTGCCCCTGAAGGCGGGGGAGATTTCAGATTCGGAGGCTTGGGAGCGTGGAGCCAAACCGTTGCATCATTTTATGATGGTGCAGACGGGCGAGTCGGAATTGCGCCTATTTCATGAGCTGGCCAATGAACCCATTCCGGAAAAGCCGGAATTAGTGGCCATGAACATTTTGGTTCCCGCTTTCATGGTGAGCGAGCTGAATACCGCATTCAAGATGGGATTTCTGATTTGGTTGCCGTTTTTGGTGATTGATATGGTGTTGGCTTCCACCCTGATGTCGTTGGGAATGATGATGTTGCCGCCCACGATGATCTCGTTGCCGATCAAGGTGTTGTTTTTCGTGTTGGCCGATGGCTGGTCTTTGGTGATCCAAGGCTTGGTTCGTAGCTTTTTATAGCGAGAGAGGGAAGAATCGTATGACACCGCAAATGGCACTTGAATTGACGCAGCGGGCCCTGATCATGACCATGATGCTGGGCGCGCCGGTCCTGCTCACCACGATGGTGGTGGGCGTGGTCCTGAACATTCTGCAAACCGTCACGTCCATCAAGGACATGAGCCTGAGTTTTGTTCCCAAAGCCGTAATTGTTGGGGCGGTCACGGGCTTTTCGCTCCCGTGGGGGATTCAGACGATGAACTCCTATTTTAGCGAAATGTATGGGCTGATGATTCAGATGCGGCCATGACGTTTCTGTTGGGAGACTACCCCTTCGTTTTTCTCCTGGTCCTGTTTCGGGTGGCCTCCCTGCTGTTCATGCTTCCGTTCTTTGGCATCATGCGCAATAGCCGCTGGTTGTTGGCGGGGGCGTCGCTATCGGTGACCTTGCTCCTGTGTGGAGTGTTGCCCGATTCTTTCCGGGAATCGGTGGCCACACTCACAACGCCCGGCGATTTGATGATTGCGCTTTTTGGAGAAATGTTGCTGGGCGTCGCCATTGGATCCATTTGCGGGGTCTTCATCGGGGCTTGTTTCATGGCGGGTGAAATTGCGGCGCAGGGGACTTCGCTTTCTATGGCGCAGGATTTGGATCCGGTTTCGGGGGAGCCATCGGACTTGCTGGCCCAGGTTTGGCGTATGCTATTTCTGCTTTTTGTGTTGGCGTTGAAAATGCATCTGGTTCTGATTCAAATTGTGGCCCACAGTTTTGAGATTTTGCCGGTGCCCTGGATGGGGTGGATGAGTTGCGGCTTGGACTTGATTCGGTTGGGCGGGGTGACGATTGAGTTAGGTGTTTCTTTGGCCTTGCCCGTGTTGGTGGTGACGACGCTGGTCACGATTGCCATGGCGTTGATGGCCCGATTTGCGCAGGAATTCAATGTGTTGTTCCTCTCGTTGCCCTTTCGTATCATCACGGGGCTCTTCATGTTAGGGCTGTCCATCCTGCTGGGAGAAGGCGTCCTGCGCTCTATGGCACAGGAAATGCTTACCATGGTGGCTCGCTTCTTGGCTTCGTAAAGCGCTAGGGGGCCGAGTTCCGCCGAACGGCGGTGTATGGTGAGTGGACGGATGGGTGATGTATGGAAGGCAAAAACGGCCAAACCGAACAAGCGACGTCAAGGCGTCGCGAAAAAGAACGAGAAAAGGGCAACTTGCCCATGTCTCAAGATGTTCTGTCGGTGGCGGTTCTTCTTGCCGCTACCGTGATGATGAAAATCTGCTTTCCGGGTTTCTTGCGGGGCACGCGCCGGATGCTGGAATATACGTGTCTGGGCACGCAACCGGGAACGCACTGGAGCGGGGTTTGGTTGCAGGATCTGTATTGGCACGGCATGGGCGCCGTGCTTCAGGCTGTGGCACCTCTGCTGGGCTTTGTGATGCTGGTGGGCATTGTGGGTAGCATGGCGCAGACGGGCCCGTATTTCAGTTGGGATGCTTTCCACATGGGTGGGTTGAAAGCTTTTAATCCCCTAAAAGGTGCCAAGAAGATGGTCTTTTCAGCCAAGGCGGCCAGCAAGTTGCTGTTAACGCTGGGCAAGTTGCTTATCATCGTGGGCATCATTCTGCTGGTGTGGCGGGGGCAAATGGACAAGGTGGCGCAGCTTTCCGCCTTTGGCTTGGCCCCGGCCATCGCTTGGGCGGGCGAGCGCATCATCACGACCTTGCTGTGGGTTTGCGTATTTGCCGTGCTCGTGGCCGTGATCGACACGGTGATGACCCGTCGGCGCCACGTAAAGGGCATGATGATGACGAAGCATGAGGTGAAGGACGAGCGCAAGCAGTACGAAATGAAGCCGGAAGTGAAGCGGGCCCAATTTCGTAAGATGCGCCAACTGACGGCCTCCCGCCTGATTGCAGCCGTGCCGGAAGCAACGGTCGTGATCACCAATCCGACGCGTGTGGCCGTTGCCCTGAAGTATGATCCCTCCACGATGGAGCGTCCGCAGGTTGTGGCCAAGGGAATGCGCCTGACAGCCAAGCGGATTCGCGAATTAGCCCGCGCGCATGGAATTCCGATTGTGGAGCGCCCGGTGCTGGCCCGCGCCTTGTACAAGAGCGTGCCGGTGGGTCGCTACATTCCGGCGGTGCTGTTTGGTGGCGTGGCGGAAGTGCTGGCCTACCTGCATCGTCTGGGACATCGCCTGAAAGGTCTCGACACGCCTGTTTCTGTCTCCGCTAAACCCGTTCCGTCCACCCCGATCGCAACGAGGAGCCTGTAAGCCATGATGAAATTTCGCCAATCCGAAGTGATAGTGGCATTGGCTCTAGTGGCCGTGCTGGCCATTTTGATCCTGCCTGTGCCGACACCGCTACTGGACGTCATGCTAGTGCTGAGTATTGCCATGGGCGCCTTGGTGCTGTTCATCACGCTTCAACTGCGCAATCCGCTTCAATTGTCGGCATTTCCCTCGTTGCTGCTGTTGCTGACCTTATTCCGCATGTCGCTGAACGTGGCCACCACGCGCCAGATTCTGCTGAATGGCTATGCCGGACAGGTCGTCCAATCGTTCGGTGATTTCGTGGTGGGTGGCAGCTATGTGGTCGGCGTGATCATCTTCCTGATTTTGGTGATCATCAACTTCATGGTCATCACCAAGGGTTCGGGGCGCATCGCCGAAGTGGCCGCGCGGTTCACATTGGATGCGATGCCCGGCAAGCAAATGAGCATCGATGCGGATTTGAATGCGGGCTTGATTGATGAGAAGGATGCCCTTCGCCGCCGCGAAGAACTTTCAGACGAGGCTGACTTCTACGGTGCCATGGACGGTGCCAGCAAGTTCGTACGCGGCGATGCTGTCGCGGGATTGATCATTACCGCCATCAACATCTTGGGCGGGTTTGCGATTGGCATGTTGCAACTCGGCCTGTCGGCTGGCGAAGCGTTGCAGAAGTACACGATCTTGACTGTGGGCGATGGTTTGATCTCCCAGATTCCGGCACTGATCATTTCCATCTCCGCCGGTATGTTGGTCACGCGTGCGGCCTCGGGCCAGAGCATGGGCGAAGACCTCAAGAAGCAGCTTTTCCTGCGGCCCAAGCCCTTGCTGACCACGGGCGGATTGCTCTGCGCCATGGGCATCGTGCCCGGATTGCCTCTGATTCCATTTGCGTCCATGGGCCTGTTGATGTGCGGTATGGGCTATATGATGCGTGCTGATACAGAGAGCGAGGGGGAAGGCACTTCTGCATCGCCCGATCGCATGACGACGAAAGGAAAGGCGTTGCCGGGGCGTGGAGATACCAAGGGGCTGCCGGAGCGGGAAGAGCGTTCCATTCCCGAAGTCAGCGCCATGGATGTGGAAATCGGGTTCGGGTTGGTGCCCATGGTGGATCGCGGGCAGGGAGGGAAGTTGCTCGACCGCATTGCGGCCATTCGCCAGCAGTTGGCCGAAGAGCTTGGCTTTGTGCTACCGCCTGTTAATGTACACGACAACATGCGACTGCGTAATAATGAATATGCCATCCGCGTTCGCGGCCACGAGGTCGCGCGCGGAATGCTTCAGCCTGGCAACTGGCTGGCGGTGGACGCCACGGGGCATGTTCCCTTTGCGGTAGGGATTCCTGTGCAGGAGCCGACCTTTGGATTCAAGGCGTGGTGGATCACGGCTGCGCAGCGCGAATTGGCAGAGTCCAAGGGGCTGACGGTGGTGGATGCCACCGATGTGGTGACCACCCACCTGACCGAAACCGCCCGTTCCCATGCCGCCGACTTGCTCGTTCGGCAGGATGTCAGCGAGATGATCGACCGAGTGAAGCGGAAACATGAGTCGGTGGTGCAGGAATTGATTCCCACCCGTCTAAGCATGGGTGTGGTCCACCGCGTGTTGCAGAATCTCTTGCGCGAGCGGGTTTCGATTCGCGACTTGCCCTTGATTTTGGAAACCTTGTCTGATCATGCTACGCGCACGCAGGACCCCGCCCTTCTCGCCGAGTTGTGCCGCCGCGCGATGGGTGCCCACATCACCGCTCGCTATTTGGAGCCGGGTGGAAAACTGCCCGCGATTGCCATTCATCCCGAATTGGAAAGCCTGTTGAAGGACTCCATTCACCGCGAAAACGGCGATCTCGGCGTGCTGGCGCTCCCGCCTGAGCAGAACCGCGCCATGCTGGATAGTGTGAACCGGATTTGTGGAGCTGCCCGCAAGAATAACCGCCAACCGGTCTTGGTTTGCTTGCCGACGTTGCGGCGTCATTTACGCCGCCTGTTGGATCCTCAGATTCGTGATTTGCCGGTCCTTTCCTTTGCGGAGATTCCGGATGCGATTGACATCGACATCATCGGTCTTGTATCGATTCCGATGGCCAAGCAGAAGGAAGTGGCCTAGGCATGAAAATTCGCCGATACAAAGGCACCAACCGCGAAGAGCTCTACAAAACCATCTTGACGGAGATGGGGCCGAATGCCGTTGTGGTGACCCCCACCGCGGAAAAATCGTCGCTCTTTGGTCTTCGGAAAGAATGTGAACTGATCGCCATTTTGGACGATGCCGCCGGTCCGGTCTCTGAGGCCAGTGGGACATCGGGTACCCGCGCGGTGGCAACCGCCGAGGCGGAAGAATTGCGGCGACTTCGCCGACAACAATTGCACCAGTGGCGCGATATGCAGAAGTCTCTGAACGGTCTTCGCGACAACATTCAAGACATTCGGGCCACGCAGGAGAAAGGGGGAGGCGATGCTTGGATGCGTTCTCTTCCTGAGCATGCGAGGCAATGGGATCCGCGGTTTTGTGAGTGGGCCAAGTCCACCTGCCCCGCGCTGATCGAAGCCGATGGCGTCCGGGCGCAACGGGAGTGGGGGCGCCAACTGTCTGTGGCCTCTGATTTCAAGTTTCAGCATCCGGAGCGCAAGCCCCACGTGGTGGTGTTGGTCGGGCCGACAGGCTCCGGCAAAACGACCACGCTGGCCAAGCTTGCTACAATGGCCACCATGCAGCACAAACTGAAGGTGGGTCTTGTCACGGCCGACACCTTCCGCATCGCTGCGGTGGATCAAATCCGCGAATACGCGGCGCTACTCGGATCCGAATTGCGCGTGGTGTTTTCAGCGAACGAGGCGCGGAGTGCCGTGGCGGCATTGTCCCACAACGATGTGATTTTTGTGGATACGCCGGGTCGTACTCATTTCGATGAGATGGGATTAGCGTCTATTCAAAACGTGTTGCGCGGCATGGGAGCGGTGACGGTGATGTTGACGGTGCCGGCCACCCTAAGCCGAAACGACCTGCCCGAAATGTTTGAGGGTTTTTCCCGTTTTCAGCCTGATTATCTGATTGTGACAAAGGTGGACGAAACGCGCCGCCCGACCATTTTTACATCGCTTCCGTTTGAATCGGACCGCCGCGTGGCCTTTGTCACCGATGGCCAGCGTGTGCCGCAGGATATCTTTGCGGCCCGTTCCGATCGCATTGCGGATTTGGTTTTCCAGACGGTCGAAACCACTCCAGCGTCGTCGTCGACCCCGTCAGGAAAGGCTCTCTAATGAGGATGGAGTCTCCAGAACCCCTATCCCCGATCATGGATCAAGCCGCCGGCTTGCGGGCGATGAGCAAGGGCATGGAGGGAACCTTTAGTGGAACGCGTTGTCTAGCTGTGGGCAGTGGAAAAGGCGGAGTCGGCAAGACGGCTGTTTCCATTGGGCTGAGCCTTGCATTCACGGAACTGGGTCGCCGCGTGTTGCTGTTTGACGGCGACATGGGGCTTGCCAATGTGGATTTGCAGATGGGCCTGGTTGCGGAGTACACCGTCCAAGATGTCATCTTTGGTCAATGCACGTTGGAGCAAGCCTGCCAGTCGGTTGAAAATGGTCCCGATGTGTTGGTTTCCGCTTGCGGGTCGGCAGAGCTGGTGGACTTGAGTCCTGCGCGCCGACGGTTATTCATCGAGGACCTCTTCCGATTTGCCTCCAAGTATGACCTGTTCATTGTGGATACGGGGGCCGGTATCGGGCGAAGCACCACCGACTTTTTGGCGGCTTGTCCCGAGGTGCTGGTGGTGCTGACGAACGAGCCCACCTCGCTGATGGATGCCTATGCGCTCATCAAAACGCTGCATCTTCGCTCGCAGGGCCAATCGTTGGGCGTCGTGGTCAACATGGTGGATTCGATCGACGAGGGCGAGGCGCTGTTTGCCCGGCTGGATGCCATCGCCCGGCAATTCATCGGGGCCTCGCTCACCTTGGAAGGAGTGATCGTATTTGATCGCCGCGTCTCCGAAGCCATTCGTAGCCAGCGCAACATTGTGCGCTATGCCTCCAACGGGGCGGTGGCTCGCTGCCTGCGGGATTTGGCGGCCCGACTGGTGTCCCGTCCGCGTCGCTCCGCGCCGCGTGTATCGTTGGAGCAATGGATGTCGCAATGGGAAGGTTCTGCGTTTTTGAAGCCGGGTGAGGGCAAACCGTCATGAAGGCACTTCTGACTCAACTGGCGCTGATTTTGGGTGGCATCGTGGCGGTGGTTTCGTTGGTGCTGAATCTGGCTCAGGGGTTGGATTTTTTGGCATCTGTTTTCCGGGCATCCCTCGTATTCTTTTCCACGGTCATTGTGCTATTCATTTTTCTACGCTTTTTCTCAGTGATTTTGGTACGATTCGTGGCTGAACAAGTGTTGCTCAATCGTCCACCCGTCACAAACGAAGAAAGTAAGGATTCGAAGACTGTTCCGCAGAAAGAAGCCCCGCAGGCCCTCCCGCGTAAACCCACGGGTACTCCATAAGTTTCATGACCTCCACCACCCAAGAACCGGAAAAGAAAGATTCCAGAGCCGTTTGGGACGCATTTCGTGCGGAGCCTTCGGAGGCGAATTCCATTGCGCTGATTCAGCATCACGTTCCGTTGGTGCGGCGGATTGTGCGGCAAATGGCGATTTATCAGACGGCCTTCATCGATATGGAAGACCTGATGCAGTATGCCCTCATGGGGTTGTGGACGGCGATTGGGCGGTATGACGATGCGCGGGGCGTTCCCTTTGAAGTGTATGCGGTTCCTCGCATTCGGGGGGCGGTACATGATGCCCTGCGCCAGCAAGACCCCTTGAGCCGAACGGAGCGGGACATGCTGAAGAAATTAGGGCAGCTCACCCAGACGCATCTCGAAGAATTCAATGTGGCACCGGACGAAGATACCTTGGCCGAATTGGCGGGTATTGGCGTTGAGAAGTTGCAGGGGCTGTTGACTCGTGCCCAACCATGGATATCGCTGGATGCCCAGTCGGAAGAGGAGGGGGGCTTCAGCTCACTTGTGGATCGCTTACCCGATGAGCGCGCCCCGAATCCCCACAAGGAAACCAGTCGCCGCGAGCAAATTGTGAGGTTTCGTACCGCCTTCAAAAAATTGACGCCCCGCCAGCAAAAGATTTTGTATCTGTATTACTTTGAGGATCTGACCCTCAAGGAAATCGGTGCCATCATGGAGGTCACCGAGGCGCGGGTTTGTCAGATCCATGCGGGAACGTTGCTGGCCTTGCGGGCCCTGTTGTCCTCTGAAACAAAATCGTGATCCTTCGGGTGGAAAGGAGTCGTCATGAGCGATTCAATGAATGGCACATTCGGGCAAGCGGGACTTCCTCCACCGGACCCTTCGCAACGAGTGGAGCGGTTGGATCGGGATTCGCCGGATCGTGAACGGCGTCAGCAAGAGGAGTTTGTGCGGGAAAAGCGCCGGGTCCACATGATGCTACAGGGGGAAGACAAAGTGGAGATCAGTCCCGCCGCCATGCAGGCATTGATGGCCGCACAACAGGCCGAAAATGCGACAACGCCACCCCCAACCGGACCTTAATGGGATTCGGACTCTTGGCGTTGCTGGCGACTCTTGGCGCCGCTGCTACGAGACGCTGAGTTCGATGAAAAACGTGGATTCGTTAAATCCAACCGGAACCACCATTGAATAGGCAATTCCGGATGGAGCGCCCAGATAGTGGTCGTGGCCCACCGCCACGGTGGGGAGGGAGAGGGAAAGTTTGAAGCCCTCGTTTGAGAGTAAGGTTTTGGCGCCACCGGCAGTCATGTTGGTCAGCTCGCCGACCACGTCGCGCAGTTCAGCCATTTCCACCGGAGTGGTCTCGTCCATCATCATCATTCCCCGGAAGATTTTGATGGCCAGTTCTTCGGAAAAAATGAGCGACAACTTGGATCGGATTTCCACCGTGCTGCTGTTGTGGGTTCCCGTGAGTCCAATGGTGCCGGAAATGCAACCCGTCGGATGGCCTTCTACTTTTTGAATCGGCTCGCCGACAGTCACGGGAACAAAAACCATTTGCTCAAACGTGTTGGCAATGCTTTGGCAGATGGCCTTCATCATCATCTGGTGCAGACCATCGTTTGCCGTGGGGGTCGTCATGGTGTATTCCTTAATAAGGCTGGGGGAATGAAGTTAGTTACTGAAAACTTCCTTCAATTTCTCGTTCAATGTTTCGGGCGTGAACGGCTTCACAATGTAGGAGGTGGCACCCTTGGTAAGAGCCTCAATCACATCGTCCTTGGCACCTTCCGTGGTCACCATCACGATGGGGACGCTGGCATACGACGGAATTTCTCGCAAGCTCAAGATCAGTTGCAAACCGTCCATGTTCGGCATATTCCAATCGGTCAACACAAGGTCGTACTGCTTGGCCCGACAGGCGGCAAGGCCTTCGGCGCCATCTCCTGCCTCTTCCACGTTGGGATATCCACAACGGGCAAGGGACATTTTCAGAATGCGGCGCATCGTGCTAGAGTCGTCCACGACAAGAATTTTGGTGCTGGCTGGATCACTCACAAGGCATCCCTTTCCTAAAACAGTGTGTGGGGATAGTAGGGGATGATGTTCAGCCCCGTCAAGCCTGCCGTTTCGTTCCGGATCATTTTTTGAAAGGGTTACAAAACTCGAAAAAAAATGGCTTTCCTCCGGCCCTTCGGCCGCCCGGCGACCTTGCGTCGCAGGAGGCAAACGTTGGCTCCCCTGCCGCGCAAGGCGGCAGGGCCAGCCGATCCGGCCCGAACGAAAACCCCCGAGCGGCGGGGCCGCATCGGGGGTGCAGGAACGGGGATGTTCGCTACTTATTTGAGACCCATCTCGATCATCTTTTCGGCGATCTGAATGGCGTTTTGAGCGGCGCCTTTCCAAATGTTGTCGCCCGCGACAAACAGCGAGAGACCGTTGGGAACGGTCGGATCCTTGCGAATGCGGCCGACGAGCGCGTCATACTTGCCGGAAGCCTCGATCGGCGTCGGGAAGATGGACTTGGACAGGTCGTCCACCACTTGCACGCCTTGGGTCTTCGACAGAATTTCGCGGGCGCGCTCGGGACTGATCGGGTTGTGAAACTCGACATGAATGGCCTCGCTATGGCCGTTGATCACGGGAACGCGCACGCACGTGGAGACCACCTGAATCGAGTCGTCGCCGAGAATTTTGCGGGTTTCGCGGCCGAGCTTGACTTCTTCGGTCGTATAACCGGGCATGTCTTTCGACTCCGAGCCGATTTGCGCAATGACGTTGAACGCAATCTGCGCGGGATAAACTTCTCGGGTCATCGGCTTGCCTTCGGCCCAAGCGCGAACTTGGTTTTCCAGTTCGCGGATGGCGGCGGCACCGGTGCCGGAGACGGCCTGATAGGTGCAGCAAACGATTCGCTTGATTTTGGCTTCCTTGTGAAGCGCGTAGAGCGGCATCAGCGCGATGGCGGTCGAGCAGTTCGGATTGGCGATGAAGTTGGGGTGGCCCTTCAGCGCGTCGGGATTGATCTCCGGAATGCAGAGGGGCACTTTGGGATCCATGCGGAAGTCATCGCCGTTGTCGACGACGACGCAACCCACTTCGGCTGCGCCCCAGCCCAAGGTTTTGGAGGCACCCTTGGCGCCTTCGGTTCCGGCGAAGAATGCGAAGTCATAGCCCTTGAAAGATTCGGGGCCGGTGGCGACTTTCACATCGACCGGGAGGCCATCAATCATTTCGGTGCGTTCGCGAGTAGCGAATGCGGTGAGTTTGGCCATCGGGAAATTACGTTTGCGCAAGAGCCGAACGATTTCCGTTCCGACCGCGCCGATACCGACCATGCAGACATTGTATTGTTTCATTTTAATTCCTTTTTTTGCCACAGAGGGCGCAGAGAGTTATGAGGAAAGCCCATTGATGACCCGGACAATTCCTTCAACCATTGTTTTCTTTCCAAAGTTTAGGATTAACCCCCGACGAAGACGGCAAGCCTTGAGATACGACAAGAGTTGTGCCTTGTAGATGGGATGATCCAATTCCGTACTTTTCAATTCTACCACCACTTCGCCATTCACGAGCAAGTCCAACCGCTGGTTCTTGATCACAATTCCCTTGTAAAATACATCCACTTCTTTCTGACGAACGAATGGGATGTCTCGCAAGGATAGCTCGTGACAGAGGGCTTCTTCGTAAACCGATTCAAGAAGGCCAGGTCCCAGATGCCGATGAACTTCAATGGCTGCGCCAATGATTTGTTCCGTTAAGGAATCTGATTCCTCCTCAGCCATCTCTGTGTCCTCTGCGGCAAACGGCTGTTAAACCGCCGAGGCGATGAGGTCGCCGACTTCGGTGGTGCCCATGCCCATACGTCCGGCGGCGAGGGACTTGATCTTACCGCCGTTGAGCGTGCCGGTGACGGCCTTGTCGATGGCTTTCGCCGCTTCCGTTTCGCCGAGGGTGTCCAGCATCATGCCCGCTGCCGCAATGGCCGCGATGGGATTGATGACGTTCTTTCCGGTGTACTTCGGCGCGCTGCCGCCCATGGGCTCGAACATCGAGACACCTTCGGGATTGATGTTGCCGCCCGCCGCGACGCCGAGGCCACCTTGAATGATGGCCGCGATGTCGGTGATGATGTCGCCGAAGAGGTTTTCCGTCACAATGACGTCATACCACTCGGGCTGTTTCACGAACCACATCGTGCAGGCATCCACGTGATTGTAGTCCTGCTTGATTTCGGGATAGTCGCGGTCGCCCATTTCCTTGTGCGAGCGGACCCACAGGTCGCCGCAATGGGTCAGGACGTTGCACTTATGAACCAGCGTGAGCATGTTCTTTTTGTTGCGCCGACGGGTATATTCGTAGGCGTACTTCATGCAGCGATCGACCACCGGGCGGCCGTAGACCATGACTTGGGTTGCAATTTCCATGGGCGTGCCTTTCTGCACGGCGCCGCCCACGCCGGTGTAAATACCACCGGTGTTTTCGCGGATGACGACGAAATCCACGTCCTTGGGTTCCTTGTCCTTCAGCGGGCAATCTTCGGCGCGATACAGCTTTACGGGGCGCAGGTTGATGTATTGGTCCAGTGCGAAGCGGGCCTTGAGCAAGATGCCGCACTCCAGGATGCCCGGCTTGACGTCGGGATGACCGATAGCGCCCAAGAAGATCGAGCTGTGTTTGCGGAGTTCTTCGACGGTGGAGTCCGGCAGCGTTTCGCCGGTTTTGAGGTAGCGTTCGCCGCCGACATCATAGGGGGTGTAGTCCAGCTTGAAGCCGAATTTTTGCGAGGCGACATCCAGTACCTTGATGGCTTCGCGGGTGACTTCGGGTCCGGTCCCGTCTCCGGGAATCAATGCGATTGAGTATGATTTTTTCATAAGGGCGGTCATTTAATAGAGGGTTGACGGTCAAAAGCAAGCCGGAAGAGAAGAAATCGTCCAAAAAAGCGGTCTTTTGTTGGTTTTCCACAGTGTGGAAACATTTTTTCCATTGTGTGGAAAAATCGCGAAAATGTTTTCCATTCTGTGGAAAACGCAATTTGGCCGCTTGCCGACACCTCACCTTTTTGCATTGTTTTTCGGGAAAAGTCGGGCACAATGCCCCGCAAATTTGGAGGAGATGAAGATGCGAAAAATTCTGATGAGCTTAGTGTTGGGAATGGTATTGGCGAGCGGAGTGGGGGCGTTTGCCCAGGAATCCGAAGCCTTTACCATGAAGTACAACGCAGTGTTGAGCCGCTTGCAAAGCATGGGTCATGGCTACTATTCCGAGAAGGAATGGGCCCAGATTGACCAGAGCGTGGATGACTTGATGCGGCATGCGGCGAAAATGGACGACGGCGATGCCATTGTGAAGGCAACCGTGATTAAGGCGATGGTGTTGAGCGATATGCGCCGCCGTCACGCCGAGGCCGTTCAAGAGTTGGTGGCCGCTCGCAAGAAAGTGGCGAAGATGTCGGGCGTGGATGCGTCCAAGCTGTTTGTGAAGGAAGCCGAAGTGCAGGCCGAGGCGGGCAATGCCGCTGCAGTAGCCGCCGTCATCAGCGAATACAAAGCCAGCAAGTATTATGACCCGAAGCCTTATGCGTGGTCGGGCGGAACGGGTCCCGGAGATCCTTTGCTGATGGCCCGTCCGGGCGCCACGGGCGGCGATTCGTTGCCGCTGACGATCATGGAAAAGGCGTTGGTTCGCGCCCAGAGTGCGCCGGGAATCTCGTTCCCGGATGCGACGCTCACGGATATTTATGGCCGCCGTTTCACGCTGTCGAGCTTGCGAGGCAAGGTGGTGCTGGTGGATTTCTTTGCGCGCGGCTGGAAGATTTGGGAAGAGAATCTGCCGCAAAGCATCGATTTGTGGAACCGCTACAATGCGTCCGGGTTGGAGGTGGTGAGCATTTGCTTGGAGCCCAATGCCACCGGATTGGAAACCATCGGCTTGCCGTGGTCGGTCGTGGCAGGTGCGCCGACATTGACGCGTCCGCTGGGCATTTTTGGCGAGACGACGAGCTATTTGCTGGATCGCAATGGAATGGTGATTGCCCGCAATTTGCGCGGGCAGGATCTTTCGTTTGCAGTTCGCCGCGCGCTGGGCAAATAGCCCTTCTCCTCACACATCGCATGGCCTCGTAAAGAGAGGCTGGACGCGGAGCGGGGGTGCGCTATGATGCCGACCATGAGCGATTTACCCTCCATTGAAATGCCCGAAACGCTGGGTGTGATTGCCGGCTTGGGCACGTATCCGTGGCAATTGGCCCGGTCGGCCCATGCGCAAGGCGTGAAACGCGTGGTGGCGTTCGCCTTCAAGGGCGAGACGGAGCGGGTTATCAAAAAATATGCCGACGAGGTGATTTGGCTCCATCTGGGCCAACTGGGTGCGTTGCTGGAGGCGGTGAAAACGGCGGGGGTGACGAAGTTGGTGATGGCGGGGCAGATCAAGCCGACGCGACTGTTTAGCTTGCGGCTCGATGCCAAGGCGCTCTCCATTTTGCGGCAACTGAAGAAGAAGAATGCCCACACGATTTTCGGGGCGGTGGCCGATGAGCTCAAGGCGATCGGGGCCGAATTGATGCCGGCCTATTGCTTCATGGAAACCGAAATGCCGGCGGCCGGGGTATTGGGGCGTCGTGCGCCAGACGAGCGAGAGGAAGCGGACATCCGGCTCGGTGCTAAGGCGGCAAAAGTGACGAGTGGGCTTGAGATTGGTCAGACCGTGGTTGTGAAGGATGGAACCATTTTGGCCGTGGAAGGCTTTGAAGGCACCGACGAGACGATTTTGCGGGCGGGTCGATTGGGCGGCGCAGGCGGGGTCGTGGTCAAGGTGGCCAAGCTCGGTCACGACATGCGATTCGATATTCCGATTATTGGCGAGCGCACCTTCACCATGCTGAAGAAGGCCAAGATTTCCTGTTTAGCGGTAGAAGCCAGTCGGACGATTTTGCTGGCACGGGAAAAGTTGGTGGTCGAGGCGGATCGACTGGGCATTGCCTTTGTGGCGTTTGATGCCGCGCAGATGGAATCGAATTGAGCGCCGGACGCTTTCAACAGGAGATCAATTCATGGCAAACGAGCAAAAAAAAATCCGGATGGGCGTGGTGGGTGTGGGAAGCTTGGGCCAATGGCATGCGCGCATTTATTCCGAAATGCCCGATGCGGAATTGGTGGGTGTGTATGACCACGACAAGAAGCGCGCGAAGGAAATTGCCGAGCGCTATCATGCCGCAGTGTACAAGACGATTGAAGAATTGGCCGATGCGACGGAAGCCCTGAGTATTGTGGTGCCGACGGACAAGCATCGCGCGGTGGCCGGAATGGTGATGGAAAAAGGCCGCCATGTGCTGGTGGAAAAGCCGATTGCCGCGAGCACCGAAGAAGCGGAAGAATTGGTGGATTTGGCGCAGAAGAACGGGGTGATTTTACAGGTGGGCCATGTGGAGCGATTCAATCCGGTGCTGGCCGTGGCGAATCCCGGCAATCAGCAGCCGCTCTACATCGAAGCCTTGCGCATTGCGCCGTATCCTCCGCCACGCTTCGGGCTGTTGCCGCGCGGCACGGAGGTCAGCGTGATTCTGGATTTGATGATTCACGATCTGGAAATCATTTTGCATTTGGTTCAATCCAAGGTGGTGGATATCCGCGCGGTGGGAGTTCCCATTTTGAGCAAGACGGAAGATATTTCCAATGTGCGCCTGCGCTTTGAGAACGGGTGCATTGCGAATGTGACGGCCAGTCGCATCAGCATGGAAAAACAGCGCAAAATCCGAATGTTTCTTCCGGATTCCTATGTCTCGTTGGACTATCAGGAGCAGACGGGCAAGATTTTGCGCAAGAAATTGCTCGGCATCGCGAAGGAAGAAATACCCATTCACAAGGGCGAACCACTGGCGCTGGAATTGCGGGCTTTTGTAGATTGCGTACGAAACCGATCCGAGCCCGTGGTGAGCGGCGAACATGCCGCCGAGGCGCTTAAGCTGGCCGTAGCCATTTGCCAGAGCATTCGCAAGGGCCAGACTTGATGAAGCGGTTGATGATCGTGGCGGGCGAGGTGTCCGGCGACCAGCACGCGGCGCGATTGGTGCGCGACTTGCGCTCGGTGCGCGGCGATGTGGACGTGTTTGGCATTGGCGGCGAAGCGTTGCGCCGCGAGGGCGTCCGCACGATCGTGGATGCGCGTGAAATGGCGGTGCTGGGTTTTTTTGAGGTGCTGGCGCGCTATCCGTTTTTTCGCCGCGTGTTCAATCAAATGACGGCGCTTCTTTCCGCCGAAAAGCCCGATGCGTTGTTGCTGGTGGATTATCCCGGTTTCAACCTGCGGCTGGCTACGAAAGCCCACGAGTTGGGCATTCCGGTGCTGTATTATATCAGTCCGCAGGTCTGGGCTTGGCATAAGAGCCGGATTCCGAAGATGGCCCAGATTCTGGATCTGCTGATGGTGATTTTTCCGTTCGAAGTGGATGTGTTCAAGGGCACGGGGCTGAAAACCGTGTTTGTGGGGCATCCGTTGGTGGAGTCGGTGAAGCGCACCTTGGCCAATCCGTCGCCCGAGTTGCCGTGGCCCGATGGGCAGAAGCGCGTGGCTCTGTTGCCCGGTAGCCGCCGTCAGGAAATTCAGCGCATTCTGCCGGTGATGTTGGATGCGGCGCGCGAGATGCGGCGGCGCGATCCGGCCGTGTGCTTTTTGATTCCGGCCGCCAGCGCGGAAATGGCCGAATTGATCGAGGCGCAACGAGCGGCACTTCCCGATGAAGAGCGCAGGACGATTGGCGTGGTGACAGGTCAAATGCGGGAAGTGGCTCGACAGGCGCGTGCCGCAATGGTGTGCTCGGGAACGGCCACGATGGAAACCGCCCTGTTGCGTTGTCCGATGATTGTGGTGTATCGCACCGCCACACTGACGTATTGGCTGGGGCGGCACCTGATTCAAGTGAAATGGCTGGGCATGGTGAATTTGGTGGCCAACCGCACTCTGTGTTCGGAGTTCATTCAGGGCGACGCCACTCCCGGCGCCATGGTCGATGCGCTGGAGCCTTTGGTGGCAGATACACCGGTGCGGCAGGCGCAGTTGGCGGGAATGGAGGACGTGGCCCGCGCGTTAGAGGGCGAAGGTCTTGTTCGTTCGGCCGGTCAGCACGTGGCCGATGCCTTGGGCGGATGAACGTTTGCCCCATGTATCCATTTGAAACGCCCCTGAACGCTTGGAGGATGGCTTGATTTGCTCCTGCGGGTTGTTTAGGCTGAAAAACGGTCGGTCACAGGAGACAGAATGATGAAGCAGGCTGAAAATATTGGGTGGCTCGTATCGGGTGTGCTGGCGGTGGCCTTGGCGTGGACGATGTCCGCCTCGGCCTCGGAGACTCACGTGACGGTCGAAGCCTCCTCCTTGTTTTTGAATCCTCAATCGGCTTGGGCGCGTGACATCGTGTTTTCCGATGTGCTGGAGTCGCCTCCCAGCGGACGTCCGCGGCGCCTCGATCACCGCAATTATCTGCCGATGCGCCTGAAAGAGGCGGGCACGGTGTGGGTGTCGCAGGACCGCGTGAAGAGATTGCCTGAGATGGTTCAGGGCGAAACCTACTTGTTTCGGGGCACAGTGGATCAGTTTGATCACAATTATCATGTCATTGTGAGCGATTGTTCCCTCGAGTCGGCTGCAAAAGAGGAATCCGCACCTCCGGCTCCAGATGCGCCTGTAAGTGAAGAAAGTTCGGCTGCGGAAAAAGCCGCGATTTCGGAGACGCTTTTGAAAGTGTTATTGCTGGATGCCCAGAGCAGTCTGGACCAGTTGGCGCAGGCGAACAACACCACGGCGGCGGAGTTGATCGCGGCTCAGACCGATGGTGGGCAGAGTATTGCCGAGAATATTGTTGCCGACTCCTTGAAAGGGCAGGATATCGGGGACAATAAAACAGCCCAGGAACTGATGATCACGGCGGTATTGTCGCTCTTGCAGATGCAGTCCACGTTGACAACAATACCGCACGATGCGGATGAAATGGTGGACCCGCCGTTGGATGTTGCGACAACTGCCACTGAGGAAGTCGAGGTGGCGGTATCGGTGGAGGAGGAGGCAACGCCGTCTGTTTCGGAGGTGGTGGAGGCGGATGTGGTGTTGCCCGAAGAAGACTTGGATGGACCCATTATCGGGGATACGGCTGAAGCGGCTGCGTTGGCTACCAGGGCGGAAGAATCATCGATTGTCCCGGATGAGCCTGAGCTGAGCACGGAGTCGACGGGGGAGGTTTTGCCTCTGACGGATTGGACAGGCACAGATGAACAAGCGTTGGATCTTCCGGCGGCAGAGCCCGAGGTGATCGAAGAAATAGCGGGGGATGTGGAAGGTGAATCCACGATGGGAGAAGGGGTTTCCGAAGGGACGGAAGAGGCGGAGTCGGTCTTGGCCTTGCCCTCCGAGGAACCGCAGGAAATGGCTGCTGAACTGTCAGAGATGCCTGCCCTCATTCCAGAAGTGGCCGCCGCTGTTGAGACTCCAAGTGAAGAGGTGTTGCCGTTGGGATCCGAAACGCCGGAACCGGCGGGCGAGGGTTCTCTCCCGCTCACGGAAGAGGCTGCGGCGGACATTCAGCCGGAAGTTTCTGTGATTCCAGACGTTCAAGAGGTCGTGGAGATTCCGCCAGAAGAACCGATGCCAACGGTGGTGCCCGACCGCATGCAGGCTGCTGAGGAACGAATAGCTGCTGCTCGTGCTCGTGCCGAGCAGCGGAAGGCCGAGCGGCAGGCGGAACTGGATGCGGCGGCCAAGAAAAAGGCCGATGAGCAAGCTGCCCGCGAAGAGTTGGCCCGACAGAAGGCGGAAGAAAAACGCGCCCTAGCCGAGGCGAAGCGAATTGCGGCGGAAGAAAAAAAAGCCGCCGAAGAGGCGCGTAAGGCAGAAATCGCCAACCAGCGGCTCATGGCCAAAAAGGCAGAAGAGGAAGCCGTCGCACTTCGGGCGGCAGAAAAACGGGCTCAGCAGGAAGCGGCCCGCGCCGAGGCCGCTGCGAAAAAAGAGCAAGAAGAGAAGGAACGGTTGCTGGCTCTCCAGAAAAAAGTAGAGGCCGAGGCGGCCCTCCAAGCCGAGCAGCAAAAACGGGAAGACGAAGCACGGCTTCAGCGTGAAATGGAAGAGCAGATTCGTATGCAGGAAGAGACTGCCGCGCGTGAAGCGGCCGCAGAGGCGGCGCGACTGGCGGCGGAAAAGGAACAGCAAGCTCTTCGTGAGGCGGAAGCTACAGCGGCTCGCATGGCGGAAGAAGAAGCCCTGCGGAAGGCCGCTGAAGAGGCAGAGGCTCAATCCTCGATCGAACCGCCGACCGAGTTGCCACCGATGGTTGAGGTCGCGACCGTTGTAGAAGAGGTGGAGAGTTTGCCAGAAGCCGGGAGTCCAGAAGCGACTGCGGTGGACGGTTTGGCCGATGATTCCGCTGCGGCCGATTTGCTGCGCATCCAAGAAGAGGCCGCGGCTCAAGTCGCGGCAGAGGCTGCCCAGAGGGAGGCTGAATTGGTTGCGGAGCGTGAACGTCAAGCAGAAGCCATTCGGATTGCGCAAGGAGTGTCGGATCAAGCTCGTATTGATGCCGAAGCCAATGCCGCCCGAATCGCAGAAGAAGAGGCCGCTCGGAAGACCGCCGAAGAACGTATTCAGAAGATGGAGCAAGAAATTCGCGAGATGGAAGCTCAGACGCGGAAAATCGAAGAAGAACGCAAACAAGCGGAACTTCGGCGCATTCAAGATGAAGCCGCTGCAAAGGCGGTGGCAGAAGCGGCGGAGCGTCAAGCTCGGTTGATCGAGGAGCGTGAGCGTCAAGCGGAGAGCATTCGAGTGGCCCAAGAGGTGGCGATTCAGGCCCGCATCGATGCGGAAGAGGCCGCGGCCCGCATGGCGGATGAAAAAGCGGCGCTCGAGGCATCCGAGGCGCGTCTTGAGCAGATGGAGCGTGAAATTCGTGAGATGGAGGCCCAAGCCAAAAAGGTCTCCGTACTGCCACTTCTTCCCGATATGGGAATGGAACCCGATCTTCCCAAGACGGATGAGGCTCCTCCGCCTCCGAAAGAGGAAGAAAAGGTTACGCCGCCCGTGAATCCGAGCGATCTTCCTGAGTGGATGCAACCCGTACTGTTTTAGGGCCGTTGTCCTGAAAGTAGAATCAGTGAAGCGAGAGAAAGATCGGAATCAGCAGCAGGGCGAGAAAAAGAAGAACAATCCAGATCAGATTTCGATGGAGCGGGCCACGTCCGGGGAATTCATAGCCGCAGATGGGGCAGCGATTTTCGTTCGCGGCCACATCCACCGCGCAACCGGGGCACTCTCGAGTGGCGAAATGAGCGTTGGGTTCGATTTTCATGTCCGAATCATAGGCAGGATGCCTCAACAGTTTCAAGATTCTCGCCGGGGACATGCGAGGCTTCTTGAAAGTCGGGGGGCAGGCGCGGTAGGATAAGACCGTAAGGAAGGATGTCTCATATTATGGATGCAGGCCGAGAGATCGATTCCGAAGCGAAGCGCATGGCCACGATGGATCAAATTATCCATCAGATCGATACGTTGCCCCCCATGCCGGAAACCGCCTTGAAGTTGCGCTCCTTGATTAACCTGCCCGATGTGGATTTCCCGCAGGTTGTGCCCCACATCGAAAAAGATCCGGGCCTGTGCGCGGATTTGTTGCGATTTGCCAATTCGGTGGCCACAGGCGTGGGGCATCCGGTGGAAACGGTCGGGGAAGCCGTTCGGTATTACGGGATGGATAACCTGATTCATTACATATGGATTTTCTATTCCAACCGCTTGATTCGAGAGTCGTTTCGGTCGCTGAAGCATTTGGATGATTATTTTCTCCACGCCGAGCAAGTATCGACGGCTTGTACGTTGTTGGCGCGACGAGCCAATTTGGTTTTTCACGATCAGGAAGTGTGCAAGGTCGTGGGGCTGTTGCACAACATCGGAAAACTCGTGGTTTTGCTGGCAACCCGGCAGTGGAGCGAGCCCTTGATCGGCACTCCGTGGGGCCATTGGCAATCATCGATGACCGAAGAAGAGCAGGCGTATGGCTTGAACCATTGCGAGGTGGGCGCGCGATTGTGCGAAAAGTGGAATTTCCCCGAAAAACTGTTAAGTGCGATTCGCTACCACCATCAACCCTTGCGTGGGGGTGAACTGATTCCTTTGGCGGCCTATGTGTATTTGGGCGAGATTTTGGTCATCGACGATTTGCCCATGGATGTGGTGGTGCGCGATTTTGCTCCTACCCATCTTCAGGTGCTGGGACTTTCGGAGGAGGATCTGAAATTGGCTCGCGAGGAATTTCGGTCGTATTATCCGAGTCCTCAGTAAGTAAAGAGGTCGGTCAGCGCGTATTCTTTTCCCGAAGCGGTATTCAGGGCGCGGAGAATTTTGGCTTTGACGTTGGGGGTGAGCCATCGGCCTTTGCAGGCGCGGGTGACCATTTTGCGGGTAATGAATTCGGTGGAGGCGTCCACCAGATCGCCCGTCTTCAGGTTGTGTTCGGCCATCCGTTGTGCGATGGGTTGTTCGCCTAGATTGCGTTCAAGATCGGAGTTCATGTGCGGAAGTTCTACCAGATGTCATTTACGCTGGGGAGAGGATTCTCTCCTTGATCTCCCCCGGTTCAACGGCAAAGATGCTGGCACGAAAGAGAGCGTGCCTATGAACAAGGAATACACCGTCTCGCGATACATCTTGGACCGCCTGCATCAGGCCGGTGTGGGGCATCTGTTTGGCGTACCGGGCGACTATACGCTGGATTTTCTCGATGAAGTGCTGGCTAGTCCGATCCGATGGGTGGGCACGTGCAATGAGCTCAACGCGGGCTATGCGGCCGATGGCTACGCGCGCATGAATGGTATCGCCGGGGCCGTGGTGACGTACGGCGTGGGCGGGCTGAGCATTTTGAATGCGGTTGCGGGTGCCTATGCCGAGCAAGTGCCCATGATCGTAGTGTCCGGGGCGCCGTCCACGCGCCGCAAGGCCTCTGGCGCTTTGGTTCACCATCTGGTGGACAACTACCAATTGCAATTTGATGTGTTTAGCAAGATCACGACGGCCGCGGCCATTCTGTCCGATCCCGAAACCGCGCCCGACGAAATCGACCGCGTGGTGGCCCAGTGCAGGATTCGAAAATTGCCGGGCTATCTCGAGTTGCCAGCCGATTTGGCGTGTGCCCCGTGCCGTCGGCCCTCTAGCGATTGGACCCTGCCTGCCGCCTCGTCGGATCCGGCGGCCCTGACCGAGTGCGTGGCCGAGGCGGCGCGGCGGTTTGATGCGGCGAAGCAACCGTTGCTCTTGGCGGGCGTGGAGTTGATGCGGCAGCGGCTGGGTGCTGAGGCGCTAAAATTGGTCGAAACGGTCGAGATACCGTTTGCCTCGATGCTGAGCAGCAAAAGTTTGTTGCCGGAATTCCATCCTCAATTTGTGGGTCTCTATCAGGGAGGCTGGAGCCGGGAAAGCGTACGCCAGCAAGTCGAAGAATCGGATTGCCTCCTCTCGCTGGGCGTCTGGATGACGGATCTGGATACGGGACTGTTTAGCGTGCACTTCGACGAGAACCGCGTCGTGTCGGCCGGAGGAGGGCGGGTCCGCATCGGGCACCACACGTACAACCATGTGCAATTGGGAGACTTTGTTCGGGCACTATCCGTTGCTCTTCGACCTCGCTCGTATGTGCAATCCCATCCCGCCCAGCGGCAGGTTCTCAAGCCGCCGTTTGTGGCAAACCCCGCCTGTCCGCTCTCGGCCGCGCGCCTCTACGACTGCGTGGACGATTTTCTCGATGATCAGATGGTGCTGCTGGCGGAGCCGGGAGATGCATTTTGTGCCGCCCCCGATTTCATGATCGAGGAGGCCGAGAACTTCATTGTGCAGACGTACTACGCCTCCATCGGTTTTTGTACGCCTGCCGCCCTGGGTGTTGCGCTTTCCCGGCCCGACAAGCGCCCCGTGGTGCTGACGGGCGATGGCGCGTTGCAAATGACCGCGCAAGAAATATCCACCCTCATCCGTCAGCGTTGCCCGGCCATTGTTGTGGTGGTCAACAACGATGGCTATCTCATCGAGCGCGAACTCCACGAAGACGGTGCCTATAACGACATTCAGCCGTGGCGCTACTCCCGCTTGCCCGCCTTGTTCGATCCCGAGGGCACGGCTTCCGTCGGTGTGCGCGTGAGTACCGAAGAGGAGTTGGTGGCCGCCTTGGCCACGGCCAAGGCGCAGCCGGAGAAGGTTCATGTGATCGAAGCGTGGCTTCCCAATCGAGATTGCTCCAACGGTCTACGCGTGCTCGGCCAAACCTTTCGCGGACAGAAGAAATAGCGCCCTTCCTGACGCGACATCTTTTCAGGTGTGGGAACGCGATTCGATGTCGAGGATTTCCTTGTCGTCGCCGAGGGGGCCTTCGACGGGGAAGGTTCGATAGGGGACGGTTCGGTATTCGCTGACGCCCCGGAGCTTGTCGAGGATTTCAGCGATGGAGTCGACCGTTTTTTCGCACTCCTGGATTCCTTCCAACTCCGAGGGTTTGGACACTTGGCTTTTGAGAAAATGCAGGTGAGCACGCAGGATGGTGGCCGGTTGACCGATGTGATGGCAGGCGGCGCCCAAGCTATTGATCATGACGCGATGGCGTTCGGCTTCCAGTAGCTCTTGCTGTTGGGACTCCAGCGCGATCTTCATTTCTCGCGCCAGCCGAAGTTGGTTTTCGAGCAACGCCACTTTGCGGCGCAGTTCTTCCAGAATGATGTTCAGGAATTCTTCGACATCGCGAACATCGTTTTCGGATTCGCGCAGGCAAATTCTCTCGGGCAATTCGCCCTCGGCGATTTGTTTCAGATATTGGCGCAGGTGGGAGACTTTTTTGGGGTAGCGGTTGAGCAAGAGGTAGCCGCCCACGGCCATGAGGCAGACCAAGCCTCCAAGGGTAAGCTTGAGGGGGAGGGGATAGGCGTCATCCGGGGAGAACAGCACAATGTAGCAAATCACCATATTCGGCAGAACGGCCATGAGGGCGGTGGCCACGCCGATTTGTCGGCGAGTTCCCCGGGATTCTATCGACCATTTGTTGTTACAGTCCGTCGTCATTCATTCTCTCCGGCGCCTGACCTGATCGAAACAGGCGCTATTCTACATGAAGCCTCGGCGACTTGCGCGGAATATTTGCAACGAAAGTAGAGAAT
Source organism: uncultured Verrucomicrobiota bacterium (assembly GCA_964647595.1). Lineage (GTDB taxonomy): Bacteria > Verrucomicrobiota > Kiritimatiellia > CAIQIC01 > Lenti-01 > Lenti-01. The sequence continues at coordinate 29,365 of CAZYGH010000006.1, read as the reverse complement.
ATGGAAAACGCCCACCCGGGGGATGGGGTGAGCCCCGAGTCCAAAATAGACAACAAAAATGTATCAAAATAACTGTTGAGATGGTGGGTATTCTTAATTAGATTTTAACTATTGAAAACACGGGGTTGAACTCCCTTTATTTGTCAACCCTTTGTCGAGACGGGCGCGAGACTGTGGCCGAAAACCTTTCGGAGGTTGAAGTGAGTAAAAGGACTGTCGGAATCTTGGCGAAGATTTGGACGAGCATTAGCATTCTGCTGCTGTCTTATTTTATTTCCAACATCGTGAGCATGAAGGGGGGGCGCAACGTGGAGCGGCAACTCCGGAGCGTGGCGACGGCCTCGTTGCCAGCGGCGCAGTTGAGCCAGTCGGCGCTGACGTTGTTCCAGAATGGAATCAAAGGTTTTTCAGATGCGGTGGTGTTAGGCGATACGGATCGCATTGTGGAGGCGGAGGGGCTGTTTGCGGAGTCGGCAACGTTGCTGAAGCAGGTGGAGGCGCTGGAAGATTTGAGCGAAGTGCGGCGCAAGGAGACGGCGAGTTTGGGTCCAGACACGTTGGCCTATGCGAAGGCGGCGGCTCCGCTCTACAGGCGCATGAGTGCGATGGATGAAGATCCCACCTTGATGGACAAGATTTCCGAGTTGGGCGGGGTGATGACGACATTGCAGGAGCGATATGTTCAGCTAAACAAGGGGATTGTGGAGGATTTGTTGTCGAATGTGGATCATACGTTGGCGCAGAGCCGTCGGCAGTTGCGGTTTAATCTGTGGATGTTTGTGGTGGTGTTGGTGGTGAGTATTCCGTTGGTGACGTTTTGCATTCACAACTGGATTTTGCTTCCGATCAAAGAGCTGCGGCATCGGGCGCAGTCGCTGGGGTTGGGGCGGATTGATGAGATTTCGGAGAGAGGGCGTCGATATTTGGCGCGCGGGGATGAGATTGGGCAGTTGGCGGGGGTGATGGAAGAGGTGATTGAGTTTCAGCGTAAGGAAGTGGCGATGATGGGGCGCTTGGCGCGAGGGGATTGGGATGTGGAAATTCCGTTGCGTTCGGGCGAGGACGACCTCGGGAAGGCTCTCCAGCAAATGGTGGCGCAGATGAACCAGACCTTGCATTCGGTGAATTTGGCGGCGGTTCAGGTGAGCGAGGGGTCGAGGGAAATTTCGGGGACGAGCCAATCGTTGTCGCAGGGGGCAACGGAATCCGCAGCATCGGTGGAAGAGATTTCGGCGACGTTGGTGGAAGTGGCGTCGCAGGCGAAATTGAACGCGAGCAACGCTCAACTGGCGAGCAATCTGGCTGCTCAGGCGCGTGTGGCCGGGGAGACGGGCAGTGCAAAGATGAAGCGGTTGGTGGCTGCGATTGCCGAGATTCATGCCTCGAGCCAGCAGATTTCCAAGATCATCAAGACGATTGATGATATTGCGTTCCAGACCAATATTCTGGCGCTGAATGCGGCGGTGGAGGCAGCGCGGGCGGGGCGTCATGGCAAGGGGTTTGCCGTGGTGGCGGAGGAGGTGCGTAGCTTGGCGGCGCGGAGTGCGAAGGCGGCTCGAGAAACGGCGCAATTGATCGAGGACTCGGGGGCGAAGGTGGTGCATGGAACGCAGATTTCCAAGGAGACGGCGGCGGAGTTGGAGAATATTGTGAGCGGCATCACCCAGATGACGGCGTTGGTGACGGAGATCTCGGCGGCCTCAAATGAGCAGGCGGAGGGGGTGGCGCAGGTGAATTCGGGGCTGGGACAGATTGATGGTGTGATTCAGAGCAACACGGCGCATGCGGAGGAAACGGCATCGGCTTCCGAGGTGTTGTCGCGGCAGGCCGTGGAATTGCAGGCCTTGATGTCGAAATTCTCGTTGGCGCATGTTGAGGACGATGGCAAGGAAGACGGAAAGAATCAGGATTCGAAGCTTTCTGGCCGATTGTTGGCGGCGCACACCTAGGAGCGAGACACAACAGATGTAGAGGGTCCGCGTGGACCGGACACAAACAAAAAAAGGGAATGAGGAGGAATGATGCATAGGGAACGGTTGATTCAATGGATATCCGCCTTCGCGATCCTCGCGGTGGGCTCGGTAGCCCAAGCGGTGGAGTTCAAAGGCCTCGATATTCACGGGTATGGAAGCGTTGGCTTCATGTGGAGTGACGACAACAACTACATGACGGCAGACACCGAAGATGGGTCGTTTGAGAACTACGACGTTGGCGTCAACGCCATCTATAGCCTCACCCCCACCCTGCGCATCGGTGCCCAAGCCAAAATGGCCAAGCTCGGCGAAATGGGCTATGACTATCCCACCATTGACTGGGCCAACATCGACTGGCGCCCCATGGATGAAGTGGGACTGCGGCTGGGTATTTTGAAGCTGCCAGCGGGCTTGTACAACGAAGGCCGCGATCTGGACATGCTTCGCACAACGGTCTTTTTGCCTCAGGCGATCTACAACGAACAACTTCGAGACTTCTTGGCTGGGCAACCCGGCGCTCAACTTTACGGCAACATTCGCGCCGGTGCGGTGGGTAGCTTCAACTACAACCTGAGTTTGGTGAAGATCTACGTCGACGAAGACGAGTCGGTTTGGGCCAATGGGTTCATCGATGGCGTGTTGATGCGAACCGGCTTGAGTCAGGCGCAAAATCCCGCCGCATTCCCGAAAGATAGCTGGGACTTAGACAACAAGTATTCTTTTGCAGGTGGCTTGGTTTGGGAAACCCCGCTCGAGGGTTTTCGTCTCGGCGGTACCCTCTTGTATATGGACACGGATATCGAAATCAAGACCAAGAATCCTATGCTACCGCAGTTGGATGTGTCTCAGAAGCTGGAATACTATGCGATCTACTCTGCAGAGTACACGATTAACCAGTGGCGTTTTGCGGGTGAATACATGATGTCCAAGTTTGAAAACGACATTGGCGGAACGGTGGATAACCGCAAGAGTGAAGGCTACTATGCCCAAGCCAACTATCGCTTCAACGAGTTGCTCGAACTGTCCACGTATTACGGGATTTCCTATGGCAACACAGACGACCGCTCGGGAGATGAAAATGTTCGCTTGGGACAAATCCTCGGACAGCCCGAATTGTATCCGGATTTCATGGCGTGGCAGAAGGATTTCTGCATTGCCGCTCGGTTTGACATCAACATGAATTGGCTGGTCAAGCTGGAATGGCACTACATCGATGGCGTGAACCAACTGTATGTGTCGGACAATCCGGATGGATTTGATCGGTATTGGAACTTCTTTGCCATCAAAACCACGTACACGTTCTGAGGAGAAGAAACATGACGACAGCATCCAAATTCATCGTTTCGTTGGCGGTTGCCGCGTTGACCTTCGTGAGCGTGGCTTCGGCGGAAGTGGTTCTGATTGCCAATCCAAGTGTTCAGGAAGACGCGCTTCCATCCCGCGATGTGAAAGACATCTTTCTGGGGGCTCGATCGCGCTTGGCGGCGGGGCCGGTGACTCCTGTGTTGTTGCGCGAAGGGGCAACGCATGATGAGTTTCTTACCACGCAGATTGGCCGTTCGCCGGTTCAATTCCAGACGCACTGGCGCAACATTGTGTTCACGGGCAAGGGCAAGGCGTTGGCCTCGTTCGAGTCGGAATCGGCCGTGGTGGACTACGTCAAAAGCACGAGCGGTGCGATTGGCTATGTGTCGGCCGCAACGCCGACCGATGGGGTGAAGGTCGTTAAAGTCGAATAAGAAGCGTTTTCGATTGTGGCGCGGCGGAGCCTTCGGGCTTCGCCGCGTTTTTGTTTGTGCGGGACTTTGCCGGAAAAAGAAACTGGAGGAAGAGGGGAGGGTGGATATACTGGGGGAATGGATTTGAGTTCAGAGTCAACATGGAAGTCCGTCCAAGGTCGTGGATGGATGGATTCCCTGTCGGGAAAAATGGCGAAGGACGTACAGGCGGCATTGGCAGATTTGCCGAGGGAGGCGACGGAGGCAGGGAATGAGCTGCCTCTGGTGATTGCGGCTTGGAGTGTGGCGGATGCGGAGGTGGCGGCGCGACTGATGGAGGAGTGGTTGGCCACGGCGGATGCGGAGGGAAATGTGTTTCCGGCGTGTCCGCTGCTCTGTCAACTCGCAGAGAGGGTGGCGGATGCGCAGGCGGACCCGGAACGATGGTTGTTGCGGATTCTGCCCGTTCTGGCGCGAGGCGTGGTGCGCGAGGTGGATCGATACGACGCGAAGGGGACGGGATTGCCGTTGTGGCCTTCGGCGGCGGAGGCGTGGGTTCCGACGGAATTTGCGCCGAATCGTTTCACGGTGGATTTGGCCGTGCTGCTGTCGAACGAGGTTTCCGCATTTTGTGAGTTGGCGAAGGGGCGTGAGGAATTCAACCGGGCGTTGGATCTGGCAGAGAGCGAACAGCGCGAGTTAGATGAATGGCTGAATCAGAATTTCTGGAACGAGGAGACGGCCTTGTTTTATCGCTACGACGAAGCCCAAGAGAGTGTGCCCGATGTGTCGGCATGCGGTTTTTTCCCGTTGGTGTGGGGAGGGCGAACGGTTGAAATGGTGGAAGGCTTGCGTCCACGAACGGTCGAATGGAAGGCCGAGTCTTGGTCAGCGCGTGCGTGGGTGTTGTACTTTTGGATGCTTCTTGGAACGCCACACCACAGTGTGGTGGCGCAGATGCGAAGAGCCGGGATTCCGGCGGGTGCTTCCCCCGTGGAGGTGGCGGCTTGGACGGTGCTCTCGGCGAGCGCGGATCGCTTGGTTTCGAAGCCGCGATCGGCTCTGGTGCGTTGGCTGGATGCCCATGTAGGAGGGCTTGCACGAACGGCGATCGTGTGTGGCGTGTTGGGGCTGCTGGGATTGATGGGGTGGGGATATGCTCATCGAGAAAGTGTGAATGCGACTGATTTTTCGCAGATGGAACGACGGGCTCGATTGGCGTGCGCGGAGGGAAAGCACGACCGGGCGGCGGCCCTGTATGGTCAGGCGGCGCGGCGCGGGCGGACGGCCTATTTTCGCTATCGGCAGGCCAATGAATGGATGCATCTGGAGCAGTTTGCGGATGCGGAGAGGGCCTATCGATCGTTGTTGGCCCGTGAGCCGAATGCTCCCAACGTGCGGCTGAATTTGGCATTATCCATTTGGCGGCAAGGGCGGCTCGAGGAGGCGTTGGGATTGTATCGCGGCTTTGCCGAAGCGGAGGATGGCGAATCGGTTCCGGAGCTGGTGTCGCGCGCCCAGTTGGCGATGGATCTGGTTGAGCGGCAGATGGAGTTGGACCTTTCGGAGCCGTCGAATTCGTCCGAGTCACCCTAGGTCAAGCGGAGGCGTTGACAGGGGGGCGCGCGGATGGAATAGTTTAGGAAATCACTGGAGATGCACGGATGAACAAAAAAGTGTTGGGATGTTGGGGGCTGTTGGCCCTGTTGGCGTTGGGTTCGGGCTGTTTTCGAAATACCGCTTCGGAAATGGAACTCAAGATTCCGGCCATGAAAACAGAGTCGTGTGCGCAACTGGTGCAGGGGGCTATTGCCCGTCTGGGCGATGGGGCGATTCGTGGCATCCGGCTGGACGTGCCGACGCAGACGGTTTGGGTGACGTATGACAATGTGCGGTTGGGACGCCGAAACATTGAGGTGGCTGTTCGCAATGCCGGCTTTGCGGTCAACGATTTGGCGGCCAACGAAGAGGCTCGTGCCAAGCTCGCACCGGAGTGCCGTGGAGATGAGTAAGTCCCTTTCGTTTCATTGGGCGTCAACGAGCGCGGTCCGCACCGATGTGCGGGTGGGGTTGGTGCAGGAGGGGCGCCTGCTGGAATCGGCTTTGCTTTCCGGGGAGGAACGGAGGGGGGTTGAAGCGTGGATGAAGGCTTCGAAGTTCGAAGGTGCGATGTCGACGACCGCTTGGCCAACCGGAATGCGGCCATCGGTGTTGCTGGTGGGCATCGGGAAGAAAACAGAATTTCACGCGGCTCGGTGGTTGCGAGCGTGGGCGACGGCGGGGCGGACCTTGGCCTCGGCAACGGCGGTACAACGGGTGTCGTTTGAGTGGCCGGCGGGGGTTTCGTTTTCGATGGAAACGGCGGAATTAGCCGGGTTGGCGGCGGATGGGCTCCTGTCGGGTTCGTATGAATTTGAGGCGTTCAAGGCCGAAAAGAAAATCCGTACCTTTTCGTTTGATTGGGTGGGGGCGGCGCTGGCGACAAAGCCGGTGCGGGCGGCCATTCAGCGGTCCCTGCTGGTTGGCGAGACGTTGAGGAAGCTTCGGGATGTGGCGAATCAGCCGGCAAATGTGCTGGGGCCGATGGAATTGGCTGCGATCGCAAAAAAATATTCCAAAGAAGCGGGGCTTGCCTGTCGGGTTTGGGACATGGCGGCACTGGAGAAAGAGCAGTGCGGTTCGTTGTTGGCGGTGGCGAAGGGAAGCCGCCGGCCGGGATGCCTGATCCGGCTGGCCTATGCCGGGAAGCCGCGTTCGGGATTGAAGCCGGTGGTGGTGGTGGGCAAGGCGGTGACGTTTGATTCGGGGGGAATCACGTTGAAACCGGGCAAGGGGATGGAGTGGATGAAGTATGACAAGAGTGGCGGGATGGCGGCGCTGGGCACGGTGTTGCTGGCGGCGCGGTTGAAGTTGTCGCGCCCGGTGATCGCCTATATTCCGGCGGTTGAAAATATGCCGGATGGCGGGGCCACGCGTCCGGGCGATATTGTGAAGGCGCGCAATGGAAAGACGATTGAAATTCTGAATACGGATGCCGAGGGCCGCTTGATTTTGGCGGATGCGTTGTCGTTCGCAGTGGATGAAAAGCCGGCGGCGATTGTGGACGTGGCGACGCTGACAGGCGCGGCAGTCATTGCGCTGGGGCACGAGGCGACTGCGGTGATGGGGCATGACGATCGGCTGATTCTGGATCTGATGCTTTCGGGAGAGGCCACAGGGGAGCGGCTGTGGCAACTGCCGTTGTGGACGGAATATAGCTCGATGATCCAAGGGCAGTTTGGCGATTTGAAGAACATGGGAGATGGCACGGCGGGAACGATTGCGGGTGGCGCGTTTTTGAAGGAATTCGTGCCAGAGGATATTCCGTGGGCGCATTTGGATATTGCGGGCACGGCGTATTTGGAGTCGGCGAAGCCGTATGGGTTGCCCGGTGCCACGCTGGTGGGCGCTCGATTGTTGGCGGATTGGGTCGCGCGGTCGAATGCTGGGGAATAGGCGTTTGTTTCGGCGATGCGCTTCCTGCTTGACCCGTTCACGGATTATCTCGTGCTGGAGCGCGGACTGAGCGAGAACACTCGGCTGGCCTATCATCGCGATTTGTCGGAATTTATGGATTTCCTGTCCCGGAAGGGGAGGGAGGGCATTCAGGAGGTTGTGCGTCGAGATATTCTGGATTTTCTGATGGAAGGCAAGCAGAAGGGGCTGGCGGCGTCGAGCCTGGCGAGGCGCTTGGTGGCCATCAAAGTGTTCTTTCGCCATTTGTCGCGGGAGGGTCTGCTGGCGACCAATGTGGCCGATGCGATGGAATCGCCCCGACTGTGGAAGATTCTGCCGCCGACCCTGTCGAAAGAGGAAGTGGATCGTTTGCTGGCGGCGCCGAATCCGGAGAGGGTGAGGGGGCTTCGGGACCGGGCGATTTTAGAGACCTTTTACGCCACGGGATTGCGGGTGAGCGAGCTGGTGGCGCTGACGTTGGATTCGCTGCATTTCGATTCGGACTATATTCGGTGCGTGGGCAAAGGGAACAAGGAGCGCGTGGTGCCCATCGGGAGTAAGGCCATCACAGCGGTGCAGGCGTGGCTGGAGCGGGGGCGCCCCGCCTATGTTTCGCGAAGAGGGGGGGGGAGCCGTGCGGTGTTCTTATCGCGGTTGGGAAAATCGCTTTCGCGCATTACGGTGTGGCGGCACATCCGGGCCTATGCGCGCCAAGTGGGCATCCGCAAAGAAATTTCGCCGCACATGCTGCGGCATTCGTTTGCCTCGCATTTGTTGGCCAACGGGGCATCGCTACGAATCATTCAGGAGATGCTGGGGCATGCGGATATTTCGACCACGCAGATTTACACGCATGTGGATCAGGGCCGATTGCAGTCGGTTCATCTTCAATATCATCCCCGGGCATGAGAAAGGCGTAGACCCATGGAAGAAGTGGAATCCTCTTCGGAGTTGTCGGTTCTGGAAGCGCGGTTGGGGTATGTGTTTGAGCGTCGCACACTGTTGGAGGCCGCGCTGACGCATCGGTCCTTTTCTGCCGAGTCGGGGCAGATGGACGGGGTGGAAAATCAACGTTTAGAATTTTTGGGCGATGCGATTTTGGGTGCTATTTCGGCTGAATGGCTAGTGGCCCACCGAGGCGATTGGAGGGAAGGCACGCTAACCAAGGTTCGGAGTCGGCTGACCAACGCCACGGCATTGGCGCGTGTCGCGCGGCGGTTGGGGTTGGGGGAGTATCTGCGATTGGGGCGCGGAGAGGACCAAAGCGGAGGGCGCAAGAAGGGAGCCTTGTTGGCGGATGCGCTGGAGGCCGTGATCGGCGCGCTTTGGCTGGATGGTGGTCCCGGGCCGGTGCGGGGGGTGTTTGAGAGAGATTTTGCAGTGGAGATTGCCGAGGCGATGGAGGCGGGCGGGGACGACAATCCCAAGGGAGAACTTCAGGAACGGTTGCAGCGGGAAGGGAAGGAAAGCCCTCGCTATGCGGTGGTGGAAGAAAGCGGGCCTTCCCATGCGAAGCACTTCACGGTGGCGGTGTTTCGGGGGGAGGAACAGATGGGCGTGGGGGAAGGAATCAGCAAGCGGGAAGCGGAGATGAAGGCGGCTCGCCAAGCTTTAGCGCGATGGTGAATCGTCGAAGATGAGACCCGGGTGGGAAAATTGTCAAAGGCCTATGTAGGCCATTTTTTCATTCAGGCAAACGATATTCGGCTGAGGAATGCAAAAATATTTAAGGTAAAACGCTTTATCTGTTCAGATTTCCTATGTACTTGTCTTTGCGGAGGATGCACGCAATTTCCATGTATTTCAACGGGTTCCTTCGGCTCATGCTCGTGAAAAAGGGCTTGCATTCCGCTCAAAGTAAAATACATTTTGCGCAGATTTGCACCCCGCTGTGGGGAGCAGGAATGTGAAAACGGAGAGCCCTGGTCTGCCCCAGAGCAAGGAGAACAGAATGAAGGAAGTCAAGAAAACGCCCGCCAAGAAGGCCGTTGCCCCGAAGGCTCCCGCCGCCAAGAAGGTTGTGGAGAAGGCCCCAGAAGTTGTGAAAGCTGCCCCGAAGGCGGCTGAAAAGGCCCCGGAAGTGGTCAAGGCCGCTCCGAAGGCTCCGGCCGCCCCCAAGGCTGCCGCCGCCGCCAAGAAGCCTGTAATTAGCCCGGAGCAGCGCTACAATCTGATCCAAGAGCAGGCCTATTTCATCGCCGAGCGTCATGGATTTAATGGCGACAGCGCTTATTTCTGGTCGTTGGCCGAGGCCGAGATCAACAACCGCTTGAGCTAATTCAACCACTTTCGATTTCGAAAGATGGAGCGCCGCGGGGTTATTCCTGCGGCGTTTTCTTTTGAAAAATCGAATAGAGGAACGCCCATGAAAAGATCCGCGACCCTCATGCCCAGTTTGAGCATCTGCCGTGGGCAGGTGGTGAAGGGGCTTCATTTTGCGGATGTGATTGATGTCGGCGATCCTGTGGCCATGGCGGTTGTCTATGAGGAAGAGGGCGCAGATGAGTTGGCCTTCTTCGACATTACGGCTACGCAAGAGCAACGCCCGCTTTCGTTTGATCTGTTGCGGTTGGTGACCTCTGTCGTGAAGATTCCCGTTCTGGCGGGTGGAGGCATTCGAACCATGACGGATGTGGAGAGCGCGTTTGCGGCGGGTGCGAAGACGATTAGCCTTTCCGCTGCGGCCTTTCGCGATTCCATATTTGTGGCGGAAGCGGTGAAACACTTTGGCGGGGAGCGGATCGTGGCGGCCATTGATGCGGCCTATAACGAAGAAATGGCATCGAAGCGCGAGGTGGTTTTGGAGGGTGGGCGCCTGACCACGGGCGTGGATGCTGTGGAGTTTTCAAGGCAAATGGCGGGGCTGGGCGTGGGGAGTATCTTGCCGACCAGCCTGCGGGCGGATGGATCCAAGCATGGCTTTGATTTGGACCTGATCCGTGAAGTTTCAGACGCCACGAATTTGCCGACGGTGGCCAGTGGAGGCGCGGGAAAGCTCATTCATTTTCTGGAGGCGGTGGAGGAAGGCCATGCCAGCACCCTGCTGGCGGCCAGCGTGTTTCATTTTGGCACGTTCACGGTTCGACAGGTCAAAGCCTATCTGGCTGCACAAGGCGTGAACGTCCCGAATCCGCCGATGGCCAAGATGTAGGGAAGAGGGGCCGGGCGGGAGTCAGGTGGTGCTGAAAACAGATTGGACCTTTTGGGCGAGGGTCTCGCGCGCAAACGGTTTTTGGATGAAGTTCACGCTGTCTTCGCGAACCCCTTTTTCTTCGAGTAAATTTGCCGTATAGCCGGACATGTAGAGGAACGGAAGTTGGGGATGGTCGTTGAGGAGTCGCTGGACGAGTTCGGGGCCATTCATTTCCGGCATGATCACGTCGGTGAGGAGCAGGTGAATTTGACTCTTGTGCTCTTGAGCCAGCCGAAGGGCTTCTTCGGGTGAGGTGGTGGCCAGTACGGTGTAGCCCAAGGATTCCAGCATTCGCCGAGTGGCCTGAAGGATGGTCTCCTCGTCTTCGACCAGAAGGATGGTTTGGCCTTTGCTCTTGGCGAGAGGTTGGCTTTCGCTTGTGGATTCCGGAGTTGGAGATTCTCCGGCGTGGCGGGGGAGGAAAATCTGAAAGGCTGTTCCTTGGTTTGGCTTGCTCTGCACCCGAATGCCGCCTTGATTCTGGCGGACAATGCCATAGACCGTGGCCAAGCCGAGGCCGGTTCCCTTCCCGCTTGGCTTGGTGGTGAAGAAGGGCTCGAAAATGTGGTCGATGATTTCCTGAGGCATACCGCATCCATCGTCTACGACAGATAGCACGACATAATTTCCAGGGGGGATTTCGCCGTGCATGCCATGAGCCGTTTCGCCCAGCGTGGCATTCCGGGTTTCCAAGACGATGTGCCCATTTTTTCCAATGGCATCGCGTGCATTGACGCAGAGATTGGTGACGATTTGGTCCAGTTGGCCGGGATCCATTTTTACGAGGCCAAGACCTTTTCCCGGACGCCACTCCAACCCAATTTCTTCGCCGATGAGGCGGCGCAACATATCGAACATTCCTTCGACGGCCTGATTGAGGTCCAGCACCTTGGGGGCGATGCTTTGCTTGCGCGCAAACGCTTGTAATTGGCGGGTGAGCAAGGAGGATCGGCGGGCCGCCTTTTGAATTTCCAGCAGATCGAAGTGCAGCGGTTTTTCGGGCTCCACTTGTTCAAGGGCCATTTCCGTATAGCCTAGAATGGCTTGGAGCATGTTGTTGAAGTCGTGCGCCACCCCCCCGGCTAAGCGGCCGATGGACTCCATCTTTTGGGCTTGCAGAAGCTGGGCCTGAAGATTTTCTTTTTCTTGTTGGTCTCGGATTTGGGCCGTGATGTCGCGCTTGACGCAAACAAAGTTCACGATGTGTCCATCCGGGTCACGAACCGGCGAAATGGCAGCTTGCTCGGTGAAGAGGGTTCCAGACTTATGGCGGTTGACGATTTGCCCTTCCCACACCCCGCCTTTACACAGCACGTCCCACATGGTGCGATAGAATTCGGCGTCATGTTCTCCGCTACGCAAGATTCGCGGATTTTGTCCGAGGGCTTCTTCTCGAGTATACCCGGTCACTTTTGTAAAAGCCGGATTCACATACAGAATGCACCCTTTGGCATCGGTGATCACGATGGTCTCGCCGGATTGCTCAATGGCTCGGGTCAACTGTTCGCGCTCGGCTTCGGCGCGCTTGCGCTCGGTGATGTCGCGGGTGACACCGTGAACTTCGATCTGCCCCGTTTGTTCGTTGAGGCCATAGCGGCTGACGGCCTCCGTGATGCGAAGGCTTCCATCCTTGTGAGGCAGGGGAATCTCGTCCGTGAAGAAGGTGTCAGGGGTGATTTCACCGGTGCGCAGACGGGTTGCGCGCCGCCGGATGACGGCGTGAAGTTCTTCTCGTGCTTCCTTGGACATGGTGGTTCCCATGGGCTTGGAAATGACCTCTTCGGGGGTGTAGGCGGTCAGCTTGGCGAGAGAAGGACTGATGTAGGTGTAATAAAGGGTGTCGGCATCCAGCGTCCAGACCACGTCCTTCATGCTTTCGGTCAGAACACGATATTTCTGTTCGCTTTCGCGCAGCGCGAGCTCGGAGCGTTTGGATTCGCTGATATCGATGTGGGTGCCCAACACCACGGCGGTGGGCTTGCCCGACGCATCTCGAAGGGCCCTGCCTCGCGAGAGGATCCACACCCAGTGGCCATCGGCATGGCGCATGCGAAAGGTGTGCTGGTACATGCCTTCGGGGTTTTTCGTGTATTCGACAAAATAGTTTCGGGCGCGCGCCTTGTCCTCGGGATGGAGCAGATCTAGCCAGACGGGTTCGATATTGGGCTTGCCGCTGGCCACGTCGAAGTCGCTGGATTGGCGGCCGAGCATGGCAAAATATTCCGGGCTGGCCCACATGTAGGCGGTGTCGTCGTGATATTCCCACGCGCCGGTGTTGGAGGCGCTGATCAGCGTGGCATAGCGTTCGACCGACTCGGCGTTTTGCTGTGCCAAGGCCGCCATGGATTCTTCGGAATGCTTGCGTTCTGTGACATCCCGGGAAGTGCCCTGATAGCCCTTCAAACTGCCGTCCGGGTTCAGTAAGGGCATTCCGCTGGTGGACAGCCAGATGGTTTTTCCAGATGCGGTGACCATCGGATGAATAAAGTCCAGAAAAGGCAGGCGCCGATTAAAAACGCGAAGAAACTTCGATTTGAAGGACTCTCGACCTTCTTCGGGATGAAAATCGTGGAAGTATTTCGTTCCCACGCACAGACTGGGGCGATATCCAAGAACATCCTCGGCCACGGGGCTGAGGTCGGCGTAGCCGCCATGGGCATCCATTTCCCACGTGAAGGTGCGGCTTTGTTTGGCCAACTGATTGAAGCGGCGCAGGCTGGAGGCCAGCTCATAGGTCCGCTCGCTTACCAGCAGTTCCATATCCTCATGGCGGTGCGAAACCATGCTGATCACAAAGGTGCTGGCGAGTGTGATGGAAAGGCCTGCCAAAAGAACGATCCAGCTCAGGTAGGTGGCGTGCATGGCCATCAGTTCGGCCGTGGGGCGGGCGGTGACCGCATAGGTTTGGCCAAAGGCCAGGATGGGGCGAGTGAGGGTCATGGGGCTGGTCAAGGGGCCGGCCAAATCGAGAGGGTCTTGGGAGTCGCCCGTGGAGGCTAGGCGTTTCGGCGGGCTACCGGCCTGCAACTGGAGCAGGTCGATGGAAATGAGCGGGTTATCCTCCGGATTGGCTCTCACCAGCGTTTGAATCAAGGCACTGGGGCTCAGCACCGCCATGGCGAAGCCTTTCAACGGATGAGGCGAAAGGGTGTTGCGCGCGGAGCGGAAGATAAGAATGTTGGTGGGCTGAGTACCGATGGATGGGTGGGGATGAAAATCTGTGGCGGTCACCCAGTTGTTATGAGCGGATTCATGGAGAGCGTCGCGAATCGGTTCCACGGAGCCCAAGTCAAAGCCCGGCATGAGCTGGATTTCATGCGACGGTCGGGACGATTCGATGAATAGAATGGGATAATAGGTTTCTCGTTGAAGGACAGGAATGGGCTGTCCCGCGGCGTCTTCTTCCACCAAGCGAAAGTCGCTAGTAAATTGAAGGGAAGCCTGTTTCTCAAACGCATCTTTGTTTTCTGCTTGGACGGCCGCCACCCAAGCCCAGTGCGTCACTTCTGGCATTTTGCCGAGATATTCCGAAAAATTACGAAATTCCTCCGGAGTCACCGATTCGCTATTTTCGATAAAACGCGAGAGACCTTCGATTTCGGAGTTTCGAAGGGAGAGTAGGGTGTTGAGCACGTATCCTGATTTCAGGAAGGCCAGTGATTCAAAGGCCTGTTGGGTATATCGGGCCTCGATGGAGCGGGCCAACCAGACCACGGTCAAGGTCAAGGTCAGTCCTGTGGCAGCCGTCAGGGCGGCTTCCAGATGCCGCCACCGCCTTTTGAGCCGATCTCTTCGGATGCCTTTCTGTCGTCTGAAGAGGAAGGCCATGAATACGATGAGGGTGAGGGAAAGCGTCAACAGCATGGGAACGAGGCCGGCTCGCCACGTTTGCAAGCGCCAATTCGAGGCTTCGATGTCGATTCCGACCACAGTGATCAGGTCGCCGGTCTTGGGATCCGTCAGCGGAACAAACGCACTGACCCAGGCGCCCCATCGGTCCAGCAGGGGACCTTCCGTTGTAATCTTCCGGTTGTCGAAAACGGTTTGAAGAATGGGAGAGGCCTCTTCGTAGGTTTGTCCGGGGGGAGAGGGGTCTTCGGCATCAAAAGCCTCAGAATCCACTTGAAAGAAAACGGTTTTTTCCGGGTTACGGTTCATCAGGTAAATCCATTTCCAGAATGGATGGATCTGTTGCACCGCCATCAACTGTTTTTTGATGCGCCGATATTCCGGTTTTTGCTCATCGGCCGAAGTGCCCGACAAGGCTTTCACTTGATCCAAGGGAATGCTTTGAGCGACCAGAGAGGTTTGCCGGATCAAGTCTTCCCGCATCTGGCGGTCTTCGCGGTGGATGGACCAAGCCGTAAAAAAGCCTCCCAGCAGGAGTACGCCCAGCAGAACGGCGCCGATGCGCCATCGCTGTCGATGGGCTGGAAGAAACAGGATGGACCTTCTGCTCACGGAGACTCCTCGATTCCGCCACCGGTGCTATCTGGCGAGAACTGTGGCGAATCATGCTCTTTTCGTTGGTCTCCCGCAATCTCACAATTTGACAGGTCGCACGGAAACGCGGTTCATTTGAAGTTTGGAAGAAGGTGAGCTATTCTAGGCGATTGGAAAGGACGCGTGAATTCCATGAATACCGACAAACTGACGACCAAGGCTCAAGAAGCGATTCGGGAGGCGCAGCAGTTGGCCGAAACGAATCGCCATAGCGAAGTGGACACGCTTCATCTCGTGCAGGCGTTGATTCGGCAAGAGGGGGGAGTGGTTCCGTCCATTTTGGATAAGATCGGCGTCAAGGCGGACCTGTTTGGCGAGGTGTTGGATCGCATCCTTCGCGCCCGCCCGCAGGTGGAAGGGGATCGTCTGCACCGAGGCCTTTCCCGCGATTTGCAAACCACGCTGGAGGCGGCCGCCCAATTGGCGGCGCAGATGAAAGATGAATACGTCAGCGCCGAACACCTGTTTTTGGCCGCGCTGGGCAACAAGAATGGCGAGGCGGCTCAAGCGGGCGCCCACTTGGGCGTCACCGTGGAGTCCGTTCTGAAGGCATTACAAAGCGTGCGGGGCAACCGACGTGTCACGGATGAGTCGCCCGAAGACAAATACGAGACGCTCAAGAAATACGGGCGGGATCTGACGGAAGAGGCTCGCAAGGGCAAGCTCGATCCGGTCATCGGGCGCGATGCCGAAATTCGGCGCGTCGTGCAGGTGCTGTCGCGCCGCACCAAAAACAATCCCGTGCTGATTGGCGAGCCGGGCGTGGGGAAAACCGCCATTGCCGAAGGTCTTGCGCGCCGTATCGTGGCCGGTGACGTGCCCGAGGGGCTGAAGGGAAAGCGAGTGGTTTCGCTGGATTTGGGTTCCATGCTGGCGGGGGCGAAATTTCGTGGTGAATTTGAAGACCGATTCAAGGCCTTTTTGAAAGAGGTGATTGGAAGCGAGGGCGAGATTGTATTGTTCATCGATGAGCTTCACACGCTGGTGGGCGCGGGTGCGGCGGAGGGCGCGGTGGATGCTTCCAACATGATTAAGCCTGCCCTTGCGCGCGGCGAGTTGCGTTGCGTGGGGGCCACCACGTTGGACGAATATCGCAAACACATTGAAAAAGATCCTGCGCTGGCGCGTCGATTCCAATCCGTGTTGGTCGAAGAACCCAGCGTCGAAGACACCGTGGCCATCCTGCGCGGTTTGAAAGAGCGCTATGAGGCGCATCACGGCGTACGTATTCAGGACGCTGCGTTAGTTGAGGCGGCAAAACTTTCGCACCGCTACATCGCCGATCGGTTTTTGCCTGACAAAGCCATTGATCTGATTGACGAAGCGGCCAGTCGCCTGCGCATGGAAATCGATAGTATGCCGGTGGAGATTGACGAGCTCGAACGTCGCATCATGCAATTAGAAATCGAGCGCGAGGCTCTCAAGAAAGAAAAAGACAAAGGGTCTCGGGAGCGACTCGTTGCGTTGGAAAAAGACGTGGCCGAATTGCGCGAGGAAAATGCCTCTCTCAAGGTTCACTGGGAGCATGAAAAAGAAATCATTGCTGGAATCCGTTCGGCTACGGCGGAGCGGGATGCGTTGCGTACGGAGGAGGAGCAGGCGCAGCGACGCGGCGAATATGAAAAGGCCGCCGAAATCAAATATTCACGCCTCCCCGCCACCGAGAAAAAGATTCAGCAGGCCCAGGATTCGTTGGCCGATTTGCAGAAAAACCAGCGCATGCTACAGGAGGAGGTTACGGCCGAGAACATTGCCGAAGTGGTGGCGGCTTGGACGCACATTCCGGTCAGTCGATTGCTCGAGGGTGAAAAGGAAAAACTGCTTCACATGGAAGATCGGCTACACAAGCGGGTCATTGGTCAAGACGAAGCGGTGGATGCGGTTTCTCGCGCCGTGCGCCGTTCTCGTGCGGGGCTGCAGGATCCGAATCGCCCCATTGGCTCATTCATTTTCTTGGGACCCACGGGCGTTGGCAAGACGGAGTTGGCTCGTGCTCTGGCCGAGTTTTTGTTCGATGACGACCAGTCCATGACGCGGATTGACATGAGCGAATACATGGAGAAACACTCGGTCAGTCGATTGATTGGCGCCCCTCCCGGCTATGTGGGCTATGAAGAAGGCGGAGCTCTCACGGAAAGCGTTCGCCGCAAGCCGTATTCGGTGGTTCTCTTTGACGAAATCGAGAAGGCTCATCCCGATGTGTTTCATGTGATGCTACAAATTTTGGATGACGGGCGACTCACGGATGGGCAGGGACGTACGGTGGACTTCAAGAACACCGTTCTCATTCTGACCTCGAACATCGGCAGTTCCATCATTCAGGAAGCCATTGAAAAGCATCCGAAGATGAAGCGCGGGCAAGCGGCCTATGCCGACATGGAAAAAGGCGTGATGGGTGCCTTGCGCCAACAGTTCCGCCCCGAGTTTCTCAATCGTGTGGATGAGGTGATTCTGTTCCGCAGCTTGGGGTTGGAGCAGTTGAGAAACATCGTGGGCATCCAATTGGATCGCGTTCGCGGATTCTTGGCTGAAAAGAACATTCGCCTCGACGTGACGGATGCCGCCGCCGAAAAATTGGCCGGCGAGGGCTATGATCCCGCCTTTGGCGCCCGCCCTCTCAAGCGCGCCATTCAGCGCTTGGTGCTCGACGAACTGGCCACAAAAGTTCTCGCGGGAGAAATCCCGGACGGGTCCCTCGTCGAAGCCGACTTCGATCCGGACCATCCCGAGGGCATTGCCTTCGTCGTGAAATCCTAGCCATTACTTGTTCACCTCCACTCGCACATCTTTGGCAAGATTCCAGCGGATGGCGCCATGCTGGAAGCGGGTGAACAGCTCGTCTTTGTCCGGGGCCAATTCCACATCGGAAATCGGATAGCCCAACGGTCCGGTTTCCCAACCCTGCCGTTCCCATTCGTCGCGGATGGGGCCGTGGATTTCAACGGCTCCGATTTCCGGCGTCCAATAAATGGAGCCGCCTTTTTCGAAATGGTTAAAGCGTCCGATTCCATCGGGCGTTCCCGTTTCATCTGTGGTGGGATAGCCCAAATATTCGCAGGTTTCCCAACCCAACGAAGCCCACTTTTCGCGAATGTATCCATAGATGACATGCGCGCCTGTTTCCGGTGTCCAGTAGATCGAGCCGCCGGCAAAATGGATGAAGCGCCCCCGGCCATCGGGACAGATTTTCTCGTCGCCCTGTGGTTCGCCGAGGAAGCCAGAGGCCCCTCCCAGTTCGTTCCATTTTTCGAGGAGGGGAGACAGTTTGACGCTGAGCTTGGGTTGTTTCTTGGGTTTGGGCTCATCGTGTTTGGGCGGGTCGGCAGGAACGGAGGCAACGGAAGGGAGGGGTTCTGGGAGACTGGGCGGCGTGCTGATTGGTGAAATGGCATCCAAATTTCGTTCGGCGTGCGCACGTCCTCGGCGTCCGTTCGGGGTCACATATTGCCCCGTCAATTGGTGTGGCTGGCGAGAGTCCAGTTTCAGGCTGATTTTCCAGCCGTTCAGAAGATCCCAGCGTGCGGAAGGGTTTTCAAAATCAATCCACAGATCGAGGGTTCGGCCCTGTGCTGTGCCATTCACGCGATAAGCCGCGTTGGGATCGCCTTTGTCATAGAACGTGCCCAAGCGTCGGTCGCGCAAGGGGTGTCCGGACTCATCTTGAAATGGGTTGTGGTCAAACTCCTTTTGCATCATGCCGGGCAAGTGGTAGATGTCTAGTATTCCTGAGCGGCCTCCCACCGTGAGATTCCAGCGGCCGATGAATTTCAGTTCGGGCCACGGTTTGGGCGGCACCAACTTTTCGATATAGGATGCCCATTCTCCGTATTGGAGATAATCGTAGTGGATGCGCGTGAGGCAATCGTTGGTGTCATATACGCCCACATCGCCCCAACTGTTTTTCACAAGGAAATATGGATTTTCCGGGTCGGTCCGGTTGTAGCCGATGATCAGCATGCGGTGGGGAGGGGCATCTCCGGCCGGCCCGCTATAGTTCCACACTCGACCGGAGTAGTCCCCGGTCAACCGAAAGTCCCAAATCACTTCGTGCCCTCTGGCCAAGACAGCCTCGATTGCGGCAGGGTTTCGGGCTTCCTCTTTCGGGAGCCATTTTATCGAGCGGATTTGATAATAGCGTGGGGCGGACAAGGCGAGGGGGGGGAGATTCACGGGATCCAAATTGAAGCTGCTGACCGTGAACTGGTTGGCCCAGAACGGATCGTTCTTGTCGGAGTGTTTTCCTAGATTTGTCGGCAAGGGGCGATAGGGCATGTAGAGTTCTTCGGGAATGGCCAGCCGCATGCACGGCTCGGCCGTTTCCACCGACATGGCGTGGTCGGACTGGATGCTGGTCTCCCGTTCCGTCGCGTCGGGAACGCGCAAGGTGGAGGTATAGAACGGTCCATCCATTTCGACGGTTTCGAGAAAAAAAAGTTGTCCCATATAGTCGGAGAACAATTCCGACAAATCCAAATTCCCATATCCCGCCCGCTTGTACGCCGCCTCCATGGCCGCCACCGTGGCGTGAATGAAGCAGTTGTTGCGGTGGGCTTGATTCTTGACGGGAGTCTGGTCTGCGCTGAGGTCGACCGCCGCAGGCAGGGCCAGGGTTTGTGTCACCAGGCCGATCCAACCAAGAAGAATCCAAGAGCGTGTTTTCATCCCCGTAGAAAGGTTTCCATGGCCGCCAACCCATCGGGCGTGCCCATATCGAGCAAGGGGGGCGGCGCGGGAAGGGCTACGAGTTTTTTCTGCGCGACGAGCGCCGGAAAGAGTTCCGTTTCGATGGAGACGGCCCGACCCGCCGGAATGGCGGCGATGAGCTCGCGCGGCAGCAGATAAATGCCGGTGTTGACGAACCCGCTTTCGCGCTCGGCCTTTTCGCGGAAGGCGGTCACAAAGCCGTCGGCATTGAACTCCACGGTGCCATAGCGGCCGGGGTCTTGGATGGGCGTGGCAAACAGTTTTCCACAGTGTGGAAACATTTTTTCCATTGTGTGGAAAAATTCGGAAAAAGTTTTCCATTGTGTGGAAAACGTCAGGTTGGGGGTGAGGGAGTCACCATTGAAAACGAGGACGGGGTCGCTCGTTAGTTGCGGTTCAACGAATTTCAGGGCCCCGCCGGTGCCCAAGGGTTCGGGCTCGCGGGAGAGGACGATGTGGAGGCCATCGGGGAGGCGGGAGGTGAGGTAGGTCTCCAGCACGTCGGCCTTGTGCCCGGCGGCGAGGAGAATGTGGTGGATGCCGTTTTGGCGTAGCCAGTCGAATTGCCATTCGAGGAAGGGGCGGCCGTTGACGGGTACGAGGGCTTTGGGCAGATGAGGGAACTGCGCGGCAATGCGCGTCCCCTTGCCCCCGAGCAGAATGACAGCTTGTGGGTTCATGGACGGAAGGATGCCAAGGGCGCGGAAGATTGTCACGGGATATTGGTGGGGTGTTGTTCTTGAAGTGGGGCTTTCTTCAGCGTAGAATCACCGGATATAGATTATGGGCTCTGAGCAAAGATATTCTTACCTGTGCAAGTGAATTACAGCGAGGCGAACATGAAGAGTGAAGAATTGCGCGAATTGGCGGATCGATTTCGTGCGCAGACGTTGCGCATTCATGTGGCGGCGCCGGAGACACGCGTGGCGTCGTCGCTGTCTGCTGTGGAAATTTACACCTGCCTATTTTACGGCGGATTATTGAGGCACAATCCAACAGATCCTCGCGACCCGGAACGGGATCGACTGATCGTGAGCAAGGGACATGGCTCCATTAGTCTCTATCCTATCTTGGCGGCACGGGGATTTTTTCCGGAGGCGGAACTGGCGAGGGTGTGCAAGCCGGGTTCGTTTTTGGGTGGCATTCCCGATCCGGTGATTCCGGGGTACGAGACGGTGAACGGTTCGCTGGGGCATGGGCCGGGCGTTGGCGCGGGGTTGGCGCTGGCGCTGAAGAGAAAGGGGGTGGACCGTCGCGTGGTGGTGGTGACGGGCGATGGAGAGTTGCATGAAGGGGCCGTGTGGGAGGCCTTTCTTTTTGCTGCGCAACACAAATTGGACAATCTGGTGGTGATTGTTGACGACAACCGGCGTTGCATGTTGAACGACACGGCTCGGGTGCTGGGAATTGCGCCGCTAGCAGACAAGTTTCGCGCGTTCGGCTGGGTTGCCGAGGAGACGGACGGCCATGATGTTGGGGCGCTTACCGCAGCGATTGGCCGGGCGATGGCACCGGGCGTAGAAGCCCCGCGGGTGGTGGTGGCTCATACGATCAAGGGGAAGGGGGTGCCGTTCTTGGAGGCGGACCCGTTGTGTCACATTCGGGCGCTGACATCGGCGGACCTCGAAAAACTGAATGGAGGTGTGTGATGAGCGGGACGAAGATGAGGATGCGCGATGCTTTTTTGCAGGTGGTGCTGGACCGGATGGAGGCGGAGAAGGATATTTTTCTGCTGACGGCTGATTTTGGTTCTCCGGTGTTGGATGGTGTGCAAAAGGCGTTTCCGGATCGTTTTGTGAACGTCGGAATTTCGGAGCAGAATCTGGTGAACGTGGCGACCGGGCTGGCGCTGGAGGGCTTCCGCGTGATTGGCTATGCGATTGCGCCGTTCATCACGATGCGGTGTCTCGAGCAGGTGCGAATCAACCTAGCGATTCTTTCGCAGACGCGCCCGATGAATGTGACGTTGGTGGGCGTCGGAGCGGGTTACAGCTATGAAGTTTCGGGGCCGACGCACCAAGCATTGGAGGATATCTCCCTGATGCGCGCCTTGCCCAACATGGGGGTGTGGTCGCCGGGGGATGCCGCGACAGCGGCAGCCATGGCCAATCAGGCGCTGAATGCCATGGGTGTGCGCTACGTTCGGCTGGACAGCCACCCGTTGCCTGACCTGGGGCCGGCTCCGACGGCGGATGAGTTGTTGCGTGGCTTCCGGTTGGGCGGGAGTCGGGGTGCGGCTTCCGCGATTATTTCGACGGGCTACATGAGTCATTTGGCGGTAGCGGTGCGAGAGGAACTGGAGGCGGGGGGAATTCCGGTGCGTGCGGTGGATTTAATGAACCTGTCCTCGCCGGATACCTGCGCACTGGAGGCGGCACTGTTGCCATGCCGGGCGATTCTCACAATGGAAGAGGGTTTTATCGGTCGGGGCGGCATGGATGCGCTGTTGGCACTGACTTTGGCTCCGCGTCTGCCGAAGGCTCGCTGGGCCAACGCCGGATTGGCTGGGCGCTACGGGTTTGAAATAGGGCACCGCGATGACTTGCTGGCGGCCAATGGACTCTCTCGCGCGGCGTTGGTAGAGCGGATGCTGGCCCTGATTCAGGATTGAGGCTTTCTCGAGAGGGGAATCTAAAATAAAAGGCGCAGGACCGTGTGGCCCTGCGCCTGTTTCGTGAGAGGAATCGACTAGACTTGGATGGATTTGCGGATATCTGCGGCGATGGCTTCGGGGGAGAGGCCGTAGGAGTCGTGGATGGTCTCGCGGCCGCCGTACACGTAGGAATAGGTTCCGGGATCGCCCATGCCGAAGCGGCGGACGGGGAGGGCAACGCCGCGATCAGCGAGCATTTCGAGAATGGCCGATCCCATGCCACCGGGGAGGAAGTGCTCTTCGAGGGTGAAGAGCTTGGGTGCGGTGCGGAGCTGTCTGACGAGCGCATCGGCATCGCAGGGAATCTGGAACAGGTCGATCACGCCTAGATCGATGCCATCGGCCTTGAGGAGGTCGGCGACACGGAGGGCCTTGTGGACCATGTAGCCGGTGGCAACGAGTTGGGCCTGCTTACCGGGCCGTAGAGAGAGGAAGCCGGCCTTGAAGTCGAGCTGGCTGGTGGTATGAACGTCCGGTAGAATCTGTCGGTCAAGGCGGACATAATTGGCGACGGGCCAGTTGCAGGATTGTTCGGCGACGGCGGCGGCCATGGCGGCATCGCTTGTGCTGTGGATGGTGATGTTGGGGAAGGCTCGCATGACGGCGATGTCTTCGAGCAAGTGGTGGGTGGGGCCGGAGTCTTCGTAGCTAAATCCCGCGCCGACGCCGACAATGGTGATCGGAATCTTCATGATGGCGTTGTTGACACGGGTGAGTTCGATGGGCCGAAAGACGGCGAAGGGGGCGATGGCGTAGAAGAACGGGTGTTTGCCTTCGCGGGCAAGGCCGGACGCCACCAAGATACCGTTTTGCTCGGCAATACCGACGTTGATGAACTGCCCGGAGAGGTCGCGCCGGATGCGGTCGAGGGCGGGAGCTCCCATATCAGCGGAAACGATGACGATGCGGCGGTCCTGCTTGGCGATCTCGTAGATTTTGTTCCAGAACGAATCGCGTTGACTGATTGAATTAGACATGGGGGGAGTTCCTTTCGAGTTCGGCGACGGCCTGTTTTGCTTCATCCCCGGCCGGGGCAGCACCGTGCCAGAGCGGCACACAGGACATCAGATCGATACCGGCACCCTTGGTGGTGTCGGCAATGATGATGGTGGGGTTGGGGCGTCGCCGGGACCTCAAGCCCCGGAAGGCGTCGAGCAGTTCGGACACGGACTGGCCTTCGACGCGGACGACATTCCAGCCGAAGGCTTCCCATTTCTTGTCTACGGGCTCAAGACTAAGGAAGTTCTCGGTGAAGTCGAGCACGCACTGGTAGTTGCGGTCGAGAATGGCCACAAGATTGTTCAGGCGATTATGGGCGGCGAACATCGCGGTTTCCCAGATGGAGCCTTCCTGACATTCGCCATCGCCCAGGAGGGTGAAGACCATGTGGTTCTTGATGTCCATTTTGGCGGCGAGGGCCATGCCGGCGGCGAAGCCAAAGCCTTGACCGAGGGAGCCGCAGGTGATTTCCGCGCCGGGAACACTCTTCTGGAGATGGACGCCGAACGGGCCGTCTTTTTGGGCGAAGGACTTCAACTGGGTTTCGTCGAAGTAGCCAGCATCGGCGAGGACGGCGTAGAGCATGGGGCTGGCTTGTCCCTTGCTGAGAATAAAACGGTCGCGATCCGCCCAGTCGGGGCGCTTGGGATCATAGCGGAGGATGCCACCGTGGAAAAGTACGCTCATGATTTCGGCGCAGGACATCGAAGAGGTCACGTGGCCGGTCTTGGCGCGGATGCAGGTGTCCAGAACCTTCTTGCGGAGGTCGTAGGCTTTTTTCTCGAGGAATGGAATATTGTTCATGGGTTTCCTGTTTCTGTCAGACGACGCTTGATGGGAATGGATACCATCTTGTTTAAGTGGTCGCAAGTTTTTTGGCCGAACAACGCGCGGACTCGCTCTCGATAGGCGGGATGGTGGAAATAGGTTTGGAAGGCCTCGTCGCGGAAGGCTTGAACCTGAGCGGCAGTCAGGTGTTCGGTGGGCAGGGGCTGGGTCAGATAGCCGTGTTGGGAGAAGGCCTCCCATCGATCAGGGACGAGGCCAGCGGCGCGCGAACGGCGGTACAGGTCGGAGCCGGGATAGGCCATCACGGTGTAGAAGTTTGCAAACTCACAGTTGAGTTGGAGGGCCAGGTCCAAGGTTTGTTGCATGGTTTCGAGCGTGTCGTGTGGCAACCCGAACATGTAGTTGCCGATGATATAGATTCCCGCTTCTTGAATGGCTCGGATGGTGTCGGTGACATCGCGGCGAAAGCTCTTGTGAACATCCGCGCGCACTTCGGCGTTACCCGATTCGATGCCCGGGCAGACCCAGTTGACGCCCACTTTTTTCAGGCGAGGCAACAGGTCGTCGAAGACGCTGTCGATCCGCACGTAGACCCAAATATTCAGGTCGTAGTTGCGCTCCTCGAGTAGCTCGCAGAAGCGGATCAATCGCGCACGATTGAGCATGAAGAGCTCATCGGCAAAACGGATGTTGCGGATGCCGTGGTCCTTGACGAGGGTGTCGATCCATCCGACAACGGTTTCCATGGACCAGTTTTTAATGCCGGGCTTGCCGAAGATGGTGTGAATGCAACAGTAGTCGCAGTTATGGGGGCAGTTGAGCGAGGTATAGATGGAGACATAGGGACTGCGCACATCGACAAAGTCAGGCTGTTGGCTTTGCTCGAAATATTGAAAACATTGCCAGTTGTGGGCGCGGTAGTTTTTCAAGGGGGGGAGCAGATCCCACGCATAGCCGGGCAACTCGGTATCGAGGTTTTCAATGGGCTTGGGGGGGGCGGTGCGGACCGCACCCGCCTTGGTGCGATGCCAGAGACCGGGAATGGTGGAAAAGTCGCCTTGGCCTTCAAGGTGATCCAGCAGACCCAGCAGGGTGTAGAGGCCTTCGCCCTCGAGGATGTAGTCGGCGGACTCTTCGGCAAGGGTTTGCTCGGGCAGAGCCGAGGGGTGTGTGCCTCCGAGGGCCACGGGAATCTGGGGGGCATGCGTTTTGAGGTCGAGCAATAAGGGGCGCACGACGGGCATGGTCTGGGTGGAGGCCGAGGGATGGTGGCCATAGACGAGCACCACCACCAGACGGGGGGACTGCGACAACAACCGATCGCGGATCGCGTCGTCCCAACCCTCGATATTCATGTCGTGGATTTGGACGGAGCGGCCCTTGCGTCGAACGGCTTCTGCGAGCAGGGATGCCCAGATGGGGGGATCGATGGCCGTGAATTCCCGGGCCAAGTCTTGATAGATGACCTTCTGGTTGCCAGGATTGATGAATAGAATATCGAGCGACATGGTTGACCTTGGGTGCGCGTATAGGTGGGATTAAAATAAAAGCTGTATAAAGGTAGTGGATATGGGGAGGATGGGCAAGTTCAATTCCGGGATGCACGAAAGGCCGCATAGGTGTCAACCAAGCCATCGGCGAAGCTGGTTTCCGGTTTCCAGCCGAGGTCACGAAGAGGCGAGGCATCGAGTCGCTTAACGGGTGCGCCGTCGGGTTTGGAGGCATCAAATTCCAATCGTCCCTCATAGCCGACGATGCGACGCACGGTTTCGGCTACATCGGCGATGGACCAATCTGCATCGGGGCCAATGTTGATGGGTCCGCTGTCGGTGTACGCTTCGGCAAGGAAAAAGCAGGCGCGGGCGAGATCGCGCGAATAGAGAAAATCGCGACGGGGCTTGCCGGTGCCCCAGACGGAGATGGAGGGGATGTGTTGCGCTTGAGCCTCATGCATGCGGACCAGAAGGGAGGAAACCACATGGGCGTGGTCGGGAACGAAATGGTCTTCGGGACCGAAAAGCGTAGAGGGAATAGCCGCAAACCACTCGAGCCCGTGTTCTTGTCGGACGGCCTCGCAGGCCATCAAGCCGGCCAGTTTGGCGGCGGAATAGGCGGCATTGGTGGACTCGAACGGTCCTGTTAGCAGACTTTTGGTTTGCAAAGGCTGCACGGCATCGCGGGGATAGCAACAGGAGCTGGCGAGATAGAGGAGGCGCGGCACACGCAGGCGAGCGGCGGTGCCCAACACATTCAACACCACGCGCAGATTGGATTCCATCAAGCGCGCTGGATGGGCGCGGTTGAGAGCGATACCGCCGGATTCACCTGCTGCTACAAAAACAACATCGGGTTTGGCTCGGGTCAGAGAGGCTTCGATGGCCCCCGCATCCGTCCAGTCGTTCGTCTCGGCCGCAGAGACCGTTGTGGTGGCGATTCCGCAACGGTGGGCTTCGGCGTTCAGCGCCGCTCCAGCAAGCGTTTCGCGGCCAGCAATCCAAATCTTTGCACTAGTCAATTTCATTTTTTCACGATACCATTCAGGGCTGAATATGAGCAATCCAAAACCCATCGTGGTCTATCTTCATCGGTATCCGCCGGAGATCGAAGCCTATCAGTGGCCGGCGCTGCGAGATTTGGCCAAAGAACTTTCGACGGACTACGAACTGATCTATCTGTGCATGGGGCCAGTTGACGGGCGGAGAGATGAAGAGATACGTCGCCACATGCGTGTGATCGAGTTGCCGTTTTCTGTGGATCAGGCCAATGCGCGCGACAAATGGTTCAAGACGTTTCGGTGGTATCGTCATTTGGGTGCCCTGTTGGATCAGATACGGTCTTTACGTCCAGTTGCGATTATCTGCAAGGAGACGTTGCCCTTTATTCCGGGGCGGGTGGTGGCAACGGGTTTGCCGACGATCATTGGAACTAACGACTGGTGGTGGTCCATTCTGTTTGGTCACTGGCGTTGGGGACGGTGGTTGGCGGACCGGATGGAGGCGTGGGAGGTGCGTGACTGGAATCGCGCCCATGTGCGAACGGTGGTATGCACGCGGGCCTCGGGTGAATTGCTGGAGGCTCGTGGCATGGATGCCGGGCGAAATGCTGTCATTAATGAGCCGCGAAATCCGAGTGCTTTTCGACCGTTGGAACCACCTCCGACACCGATGGAATTGGGACTGGACCCCGCCTGCAAGCATGTTGCCATTTTCGGCATTATCCGTGGGGGAAAGGGCTATGATCAGATTCTTGACTGGTGGAAGACGGCTGTTTCCCGACATTCAGACTGGCGGCTGGTGATCATTGGAGGGGCGGGGGGGGAAGCGTGGTGCCGGAAGGAAATTGCCAAGCGCGGGCTGGAAAAGGTCGTGCAGATGACCGGCTGGTTGCCGACGAAGGAGGCTGTGAACCGCTGGCTGAATGCCATGGACGCGGTGTTGGTCCAACGCCGCAATTCTCCCGACAACCGGGGCATCATTCCAAGTGCGCTCTACAACGGCCTTTCGACGGGGCGGCCGGTCGTTGCCACGGGCCTGCCCGGAATTGCGGAGGTCGTTCGCGATAACGTGGACGGGTTCCTGTTTACTCCAGATGACGAAGCCTCTTTTATTGCGGCGGTGGAACGCGTGCTGGCTGATCCATCGAGGGCGGCTCGTATCGGGCGGGTTGGCTTGGCCCGGGCAGAGGAGTGCTTCGATTCGCGAAATGTGGCCCGCGCCTTTCGGAAACTGATCGACGAGATGGCTTCCCTTTGAGCCGACAGATGGTTTTTGTGGAACCTCTTCCCGAAGCCTGAAGGTCGACACCCCCATGGATAAATCTAAGCCCATCATTGCCTATCTTCACCGGTATCCACCGGAGATTGAAGCTTTGCAATGGCCGGCGCTCGTCGATCTGCTTGACGCATTGGAACCCGACTATGAACTGGTCTATGCTAGTATGGGGCCGGCCAACGGGAAGCGGGATGAAGCATTGCTTAACAGGATGCGAGTCATCGAACAACCGTTCACGGTGGACCAATCGAGCGGGCGAGACAAGCGAATCAAGACTCGTCAGTGGTATGGCCATCTGGATTCGTTGCTCTCGCAGATTCAGGCGCTGAATCCGGCGCTGATCATCTGCAAGGAAACCCTGCCACTGATTCCGGGGCGCGTAGTGAAATTGGGCATCCCGACGATCATTGGGACGAGCGATTGGTGGTGGTCCATTTTGTTGGGGCACATGAAATGGGGGCGGCGCTTGGCGGATTGGATGGAAGCGCGAGAGGTGCAAAGCTGGAACCGTCCGCACGTGAGGGCCATTGTGAGTACAAAAGCCGAGGGGCGTCTTCTTGCCGCAAAAGGCATGGATGCCTCCCGCATAGCGGTGATCAATGCTCCACAAAATCTTGGCATTTTTAGGCCCTTGAACCCGTTGCCCACGAAAACGGAATTGGGCTTGGACGAAAAACTGAAATATGCGGCGATTTTTGGAATTATCCGTGGCGGAAAAGGCTACGACCAACTGCTGGACTGGTGGAAGACGGCGGTGGCGAAGCATCCGGATTGGCGGCTCGTAATCATTGGCGGTGCGGGCGGAGAGTCGTGGTGCCGGAAACAAATTGCCAAGCGCGGGCTGGGGGATGTCGTTCACATGACCGGATGGCTGCCCACCAAGCAGGACGTGAACCGATGGCTGAATGCCATGGATGCGGTAATTAGCCATCGCCGAAACTCGCCCGACAACCAAGGCATTATTCCAAGTGCGCTCTACAACGGATTGTCAACGGGTCGCCCCGTGGTGGCTACCGGGTTGCCGGGCATGGCAGAAATTGTGCGCGATGGCGTGGACGGATTTCTCTTTACGCCCGACATCGAGGAATCCTTTATCTTGGCCTTGGAGCGCGTGATGGCCGATCCCGCCGCCGCCCTTCGCATCGGTCAAGCCGGACTCGCCCGCGCAGCAGAATGCTTTGATCCAAAAGCCACCGCAAAGGCCCACCGGGCGCTCATCGACGCGATGATTGGAAGGAAAGACTAGCCTGACTTCCCCGCAGATTTCGCAAAACGCTTGTAAAACCAATGTTTTTGGAAAAACGCTTGGCTACAATTGTGCGCCGATCCAGATTGGGTGCGATTTTAAATTGTTGAAGATCATGCGACCGATCGGAAGTGAGCGAGGATGGCACTGATGCGGATGGCGTTTTTGTGGCGCCAGTGCATGCCGGCCTGTTTGCAGCGTCGAACGACGTGAACTCCGGCGGCGGCTTCGACGTGGCCGGAGGCAATGAACAAACCGTCTTTAGTGTCCGTCAATAAATAACATATTCATATTGTAGAATGCGAAGAGGGTCGGATCGTGT
>CAZYGH010000005.1:120736-147346 GCA_964647595.1 uncultured Verrucomicrobiota bacterium | reverse complement strand
CCCTAAAATATTGTTCAAGATTCCTCTTGCGTGCAGGCTGGTACTCTGACCCCTTTACTGACCCCTCTATTAGTGGCCACTTGCTGAAGACATGACTTCCGCATCAAATTGACGACGGTTTTTCTAAATGCTATTATCCAAGCGAAAGGAACAATTATGAATAAGGAATTCACAAACGAAGATCAGAAAAGGCGCATGAGTCTTGTGCTAAATAAAGTACAAAATACAATCATTCGGTACCGTGACCTTGAGAAACTCCTTTGTCGTATCCTTGAGGGGGCAGATATCAATTCGGAAGAGCATGGGGTATCCGCACTGTTGTTGGCGTCGTCGGTTGGATGTATTGAGGTGGTTGAGAGATTGCTGGTACTGGATGCCGATGCAAACAAACAAGCATCACAGGGCTATAATTCGGCATTAAGCGTGGCAGCGAAATTTCGCCATGTTTCAGTGGTAAAGCTCTTAATAGAAAAAGGCGCAGAGATTGGAAAGGGACAGGTTGTTTACCTCTTTGAATTCGCCATACGAGAGGGGTCTGTTGATATCGCAACAGCGTTATTCAAAAGAGGGTATGATGTTAATACGATAGATGAATCTGTTAGTGAAACCGTACTAAAAGCAGCAGCCCGTCATGGACATGCTGATATAGTGGAATATTTAATCGATCATGGTGCAGACGTAAATATTGAAGGTGGCGAATTGTCGCCCTTGATGGCAGCTGCAATGAACGGAAGAACTGACCTAGTAGACCTCTATATTAGAAAAGGCGCAAAGATAAATATTGCGGATAGATATGGCAAGACGGCGTTAATGTGGGCGGGGAGTGCTGCGGTTGCGGAATTGCTAATTAGAAAAGGTGCAGACGTACAAGTAAGCGACAAAAAAGGGAAAAGCACCTTGATGTGGCTAAAAATGCTCCCAGAAATTGAAGATACTTTGCGGCGATGTGGCTTGGAAGGATAGTTAGAGTCCAGATTATTTCGCACTTTGGCATGGGGCGGATTTTTCGCTAATGTATGGCGGCTCATAAATGCAGGTCTGGTCATAGACCGCCATCAAAGAACGAGGATACATTTCCCCTCCCGCCAAGGCTTTTAAAGGTGAATGTTGCTGTCCTGAAGAGAAAAAATATGAATATTTACGGCTACGCATTGGCATTTGTATGCGACCTCATTCCAGACAGAGATGGGAGTCTGACATATCAGTATGCCCCTCAATGCAGGTACAAAAACAAACGAGGGCTAATTCTTAACAGATACGGGAATGGGTTGTTTTGCCGGTTTCGGATTCCAAAGACTTACAAACAATGTGGTGTATACGTAGTTACTGTTAACGATGAGCCGATGTATGTAGGTGAATGCATAAACCTAACATCTCGCTTCAATACCGGGTATGGCCTGATTTCGCCTCGCAATTGCTTTGTCGGTGGCCAAGAAACAAACTGCCGAATCAACAAGTTGATTCTTGACGAGGTGCTCAAGGGAAGCACGGTCAAATTGTGGTTCATTCATACAGGCAACTACAAGGCGATTGAAAAGGATCTCCGAATGAGACGACTATGGCCATGGAACAAGATTTGAAGAAATACTGGCAGAGTGGTGCCTGCGAACTATTCCGCCTAAATCGCCAACCGCCCGCCTTTAGCGCGGAATGTATTGAAAATCATGAATAAGCCGTTCTTAGCGTTAATATTGATGGCATGTACGCTCTCAACGTCCTGCATGTCTCTTCCGCCCCCAGTCCGAGTTGTCCAGTTGTCGGGGGAGAACGCCCCTCATAAGGTTCCAGAAGGAATGATGTGGAAGGTTTCTGGGCTTGCTCCATATGAGTCTGAAGCAGGAGTGGGCACGGCTGATTTCTACATCGAAGGGTCAATCTGGCTTGGCGAGACTAAATCATACAACATGGCTGGCATATTTGATGTCCTGATCAACGAGACTCAGGATTCCCCTATCTGGATTCTAGAGGGATCTTCTGTTCGAGTTGGCGATTCTCGTCAGTCTTTAGAAGTTGAGGAATACCCTCAGAAGAGGTGAGAAAAGGGAAAAGGGGTCAGTTTCATATTATAATAATTGACGGTGCTAAGCAGTTGTGTTGATATGGGTCCATGGCAAGGAAACCGAGATTGGAATATGCTGGGGCCGTCTATCACGTGATGAACAGGGGGAATCGCCAACAGGCGATTTTCCGCACGGATGAAGACAGGAGTTTGTTTATGTCCGCGTTGCAGGAGGTGTGCGAACGGACGGGCTGGATTGTCCATGCGTACGTTTTGATGGGCAACCACTTTCATGTTCTGCTGGAAACGCCGGAGCCGAATCTGGTGACGGGAATGCAGTGGCTGCAAGGGACCTATACCAAACGGTTCAACGCGGCACACCGGGAGTGGGGGCACCTGTTCCAAGGGCGATACAAGGCGATTCCCATTGAAACGGGCGGGGACTACTTGTCAACGGTTGCAACCTACATCCACTTGAATCCGGCGCGGATGAAGGGGTTCGATTTCGATCGACAGCAGTTGCGGGATTATCGGTGGAGCAGCTTTCCGGGGTATGTTGCGAAGTCGGAGCGGATGCCGTGGCTGCAGGTGAATCGGGTGCTGTCGAGTCTGGCCTTGGAGGATACGCCAGTGGGGAGGAGGCACTACGCGGACTACATGACGCGGCGCGTGGCGGAGGTTCAACATGCGCAGAAACCCTGGGAGGCGGACGAGAGGTGGAAAGCCATTCGCCGGGGGTGGTGTTTGGGCGGGGAGGGATTTCGAATGGAAATGCTGGATCGGATGGGGTGCGTAGTGAATGCGGACACGGGGACGGCTTTTGGCGGGGACGGGTTTCAGGAGCACAACGAACGGCAAGCGTTCCAGTTGTTGGAAAAGGGGCTGGAGGTTTTAGGGCTTCGCGCCGCGGATTTGCCGAACATGAAGAAAAGCAGCTCCGAGAAATGCGCTCTGGCATGGCTGATTCGGAAGCGGACAAGCGTCAAGACGGCATGGATCAAGGAACACCTCCACATGGGCTCGGCGACGAATTTATCGGACTTGCTGAAACGAGCAGAGGCAAAATCCAAAGGTGAACCGGGGCATGGAGAACTGGCGCGGGTAAAAGGTATTAAAATATGAAACTGACCCCTATCCGATGTTGAAGGCCGCCATCCAGATAAGTTTTCCACAGTGTGGAAACATTTTTTCCATTGTGTGGAAAAATGGCGAAAAAGTTTTCCATTGTGTGGAAAACTTACTTTTTGGCGGTGGTCCAAGGGGAATGGATTTGCGCTACAAAGAACAAGGAACGTGAAATCGAAGGGTCAGGCGGTGGTGCGTTGGCGGTCGCGAGGCGTATGGGTTCTGGCAGTGCTGGGGATTTTGTTTTGGGCGGGATTGGAGTGGGCGTTGCGGGTGGCCGGATATGGCGTTCCGACATCCTTTTTTGTTCCGGCGGAAATCCAGGGTCGGGAGGTGTGGACAGATAATCAGTTTTTTGGCTATCGGTTTTTTCCGCCGCGTATCACGCGGACGCCGCCGTGCTGTGTGATGGACCGAGTGAAACAGCCGGGAACGATTCGAGTGTTTGTGTTGGGCGAGTCGGCGGCGATGGGCGACCCCTTGGCGGAGTTCGGGCTGGCGCGGCAGTTGTCGTGTTTGCTGAAGGCGCGGTATCCCGGCAAGCGGTTTGAAGTGGTGAACGCGGCGATGACGGCGATTTCGTCGCACGTGATTGTGGAGATTGCGCAAGAGGCGGCGCGGCTGCAGCCGGACGTGTTCATTTTGTATATGGGCAACAACGAGGTGGTGGGACCGTACGGACCGGGTACGGTGTTCGGGGCGTTTTCGGGCTCGTCGATGTGGACTCGTGCAAGAGTGTGGGCCACGCGATTGAGGATTTCCAACCTGTTGAAATCGGTCGCGTGGGAGATGGGGGAATACGATGGCGCTGCGGAGTGGGAAGGCTTGAACCTGTTTGCAGAGCGGCATTTGGCGGAAGCAGATGAGCGGCTCGTGAATGTTCAAAGTCAATTTCATGATAACATTCAACAGATTTTGTCTGTGGCGCGGGAGGCGGGCGCGGAAACCATTTTGTGTTCGGTGGCGGTGAATTTGCGTGACTTTCCCCCTCTGGCAGGCGAAGCGGCGAGGGGGCTGTATGAGCGAGCGGAATCGTTTTTGGCGACGGAAAACGTGGCCGAGGCCAATCCGCTGTTTGAACGAGCACGGGACTTGGATGAGTTGCGGGTACGCGCGGATTGCGACATCAATGGAACTCTACGCGAATTGGGGAAAGCGGGTCTGCCCGGGGTTCGCTTTGTGGATGCGGAGCGATTTTTCCAAGAGTCGAACGGCGGTCTCGTTCCGGGTAATGAAGTTTTTTTGGACCATGTGCATTTCAACTTTGCGGGAAACTATGCGTTGGCGTTGGAGCTGGCCAAGGTGGTGGCGGAACTGCCGATGTTGCGGCAGGAGCCTGCGACTGGATGGCTTTCGCTGTCGGAGTGTCAGAACCGATTGCTCTACACGGTTTGGAGCGAGTTGGACCTGACGGAGCTGTCGATTCAACGGCTGGATAAACCGCCGTTCAACGATCAGCCCGATACGCCGGCGCGTATTCAGGCGTTGAGTCGTCATCGGGAGTGGCTCTTGCAGACGATTCAATCCGTGAATCTGGATGAATTGCGTCCGGTGGTTCGTGAAGCGATGCGAGTGAATCCGGAAGACTGGAATTATCCGGCGGGCTGGGGTGCGATTCTGTTCAATGGGTCTGCTGTTGGGGTTCAGGAAGCCGAGGGGGTTTTGCGGATGGCGTTGGCGTTGGCGCCACACCGGTATGATCATCGCGCGGCGTTGTCATTGGTTCTCGGGCTGCTGGGGCGAGGCGAGGAGGGGATTCGGACGATTTCTGGAAACGATGCCAAGGTTGGATGGTTCCCGGCTTTGTATTTGGCCCGAACGGGGCGACTGTTGGGGCAGCACGGAAATTCGAGGATAGCGGTTGAATTCTTGTTGGAAGCGATTCGATTGGATCCCGAAAACGTGCGCGCGGAACTGGATCTTGCAACCTGTTTTATCCGACTGGGAAATCGATCCGAGGCGGAGATGACGTTGCGGCGCATCCTGAAACGGCATCCCGACCAAGCGGAGGCGTTCGAAGGGCTGGCGTTGTTGGAGGCGTATGAGAAAAAATAGGCGTGCGAAGGAAGGGCGTATGGGGAAAGGCCAATTTGTTGTTTTGAATGAGGCGTGTTAACATGACGTCTTGCAGGTTGGTGGTGAATATCAAGTAACGGATTGAGGACATTGCGCTATGCAAAGATATTTGTGGTGGGTGTTGGTCTTGGGAATGGTGGGAGTTGGAGGCGTGGGGGCCGATGAGGTGGAGGCAGAGTCTACGAAGGGTTTTGTGCAGATTCCTAAGACGGGACAATCGGTTTCTCGGATTTCCGGTGACGATGGGAGTCTTCAAGTGGGGGTGACGTGGCCTCATCCGCGTTTCTCGAGCATGGTTTTGGAGGGGGGCGATGTGGTGGTGGATGGTTTGACGGGATTGATGTGGGTGAAAAGTCCTCACGCGCTGAAAGGAAACGTGGAGACGATGCCATGGAAAAACGCGGTGGAATATTGTCAAAAGCTTGTTTTTGCCGGCCAAACCGATTGGAGGCTGCCCAATTTGCGTGAACTGCATAGCCTAGTAGATTATGGGCAGCACAATCCAGCGTTGCCGCGCTGGCATCCGTTTGTTGACATATTTTCAGATGGTTATTGGACCGGGACTAGCCTTCAAGACAATGCGGAACATGCGTGGGTTGTTGGGTTTTCGGGAGGGAGCGTAAACTTTGATCGAAAAGTGTATCGATATCAAGTGTGGCCCGTTCGAGGCGGGATGTGAGAGGTTTGAAGAAGGCGGAATGTAGCTGTGATTTTGATATGTTGTCGTTCTTGAAGATGCTGGAAGGAGCGGCTATACTGTCCAACGTATGACAAATGGTTCACCTATCGAGTTGGGAAAAGATTTGGAACGGGCCGTCAAGCGGGCGGAGGTGGCGGGTCGGGTGATCCGTCAGATTGAGACCTTGCCTGCGATGCCTGCGACGGCGGTGCTGTTGCGGGCAGCGGCTTGCGACCCGCGCATGGATTTCACGCGAATTGTTCCCCTGATTGAAAAAGACCCTGGTTTGTGTGCCGACTTGTTGCGTTTTGCAAACTCGGCGGCCTATGGGGTGGGGCATCCGGTGGAAACGGTGTCGGAAGCTGTTCTCTATTTTGGAATGGAAAATTTGGTGGAGTACATTTTGGCTTCGTATTCCAATCGGTTGGTGAGGGAGTCGTTCAGCCGAATTAAACATTTGGATGATTATTTTACCCATTCGGAACAAGTTTCCGTCGCATGTTGCCTCCTGGCCAAAAATGCAAATTTACCGCGACACGATCAGGAAGTGTGTAAGGTGACAGGGTTGCTCCACAACATTGGAAAACTGGTTTTGTTGTTGGCCACCCAGCAATGGGGCGGACCGCTGATGGGGACTCCGTGGGGTGATCGACAAGCGATGATCACGGCGGAAGAACAACTCTATGGCTTGAGTCATTGCGAAGTGGGTGCGCTGTTGTGCCAAAAATGGCTTTTTCCTGAAAGCCTGTTGAATGGCATTCGCCATCACCATCGCCCGATGCCCAATGGCCAGTTGGTTCCGTTGGCGGCTTATGTCTATTTGGGGGAACTGTTGGTGATTGATGACCTGCCCATGAAAATCATTACGCGCGATTTTTCTTCGACGATTTTGGACGAGTTGAAACTTTCGGAAGAGAAACTCGCTCTTGCGCGAAAAGCCCTTGTTTCTGCGCAGAAGGCTGGAGCCTAGGTGAAACGACAGGTGCAAACCGCATCTGCGGCAGAAACTCAGGTGCTGGCTGCGGAGTTGGCAGTGGAAATGCCACCGGGAACGGTACTTTGTCTTCATGGAGATTTGGGCGCGGGGAAAACCTGTTTTGTGCAGGGGATGGCGAGAGCGCTTGGTGTGCGGCGTCCGGTGGGAAGTCCGACGTTCACGCTCATTAATGAGTATAAGGGACAGAAGCCTCTGGCTCACATCGATTTGTACCGCATACGGGGCGCGGGCGACGCGTTCGGGTTGGGGCTAGAGGATTATTTGTACCACTATGGGGGTATTGTGGCGATTGAATGGGCCGAGCGCGCCGAGGAGCTGTTGCCTGAGGGGTGTTGGCATGTTCGCTTGGAGCTGGGAGAGGCGGGGGACGAGTCGCGCGTGGTGACGGTGGAGCGGCCTGAATTGTAAAAGAAGGGTGCATCCCCGTTTCCCTGACTTATAACGAGCTGTGCCCGCAACCCATTCTCCGCTGGCGAAATATTCAATATCCAATGTTCAATATTCAATTTCCAAGTGGGGATGAGGAGCCTCTGAGTTCCTCTGTGGACTCTGTGAGAGGGCTGGGATTTCTCTCACAGAGGGCACTGCCAGCCCACCTTCCGCTCCTGCCGTGCAAGACGGCAGGGGGCGTGAACCCACATGCAAGTCACCGAAACAGGGATTCGCCCGTAAAAGAATCTGCCGAGTTCCTCCCGCTTGCTTTCCCACAAAAACTGCCTACTATTTCTGTTTTCGCGTCGTTGGGACGCAACAGAAGGAAAATAGATGAAAATTGTATTGGCCTATTCGGGCGGTTTGGACACGTCGGTCATTTTGAAATGGATCAAGGAAAACTATCAGGCGGAGATCATTGCATTTGCGGCCGATGTGGGTCAGGGCGAGGAGCTCAAGGGATTGCGCAAAAAGGCGCTGGCGACGGGTGCAAGCAAGATCTACATCGATGATTTGCAGGCGGAATTTGCCAAAGATTTCATTTATCCGATGATGCGAGCCAATGCGATTTATGAGGGACAATATTTTTTGGGCACCTCCATCGCGCGGCCGCTGATTGCCAAACGCATGGTCGAGATTGCCGAGCAGGAGGGTGCGGACGCCATTGCCCATGGGGCGACGGGCAAGGGGAACGATCAGGTTCGCTTTGAACTGACGGCGGCGGCGCTGGCGCCCAACCTTCAGGTGATTGCCCCGTGGCGCATCGAGGCGTATCGTAAGGATTTTCCAGGCCGTACGGAAATGATTGCGTATTGCGCGAAGCACAAGATCGATGTGCAGGCGTCGGCCAAGAAGCCGTATTCGATGGATCGCAACTTGCTTCATATTTCCTATGAGGCTGGTATTTTGGAAGATCCGTGGTTTGATGCGTTTTCGCCAAAGAACAAGGATATGTTCCGCCTGACGTGCGATCCGGCCGATGCGCCGGACCGTGCAGAAATCGTGGAGCTTGATTTCGTTCGGGGTGATTGCGTGGCGGTCAATGGCAAGACGCTTTCGCCGTTGGAGGTCATGCGCAAGCTGAATGCACTGGCGGGCAAGCATGGCGTGGGCCGGGTGGACATGGTGGAGAATCGCTTTGTGGGAATGAAGAGCCGAGGTGTCTATGAGACCCCCGGCGGAACGGTTTTGCAATTTGCCCATCGGCAGATGGAGTCGCTGACGATGGATCGCGAGACGATGCACTTGCGCGATGGCCTCATTCCGCGCTATGCCGAGATGGTGTATAACGGGTTCTGGTTCGCCCCTGAGCGGTTGGCGTTGCAGGCGCTGGTTGAAGAAACACAGAAGCATGTCACCGGTACGGTCCGCGTGAAGCTCTACAAGGGTGGTCTCTATGTAGCGGGGCGGAAGAGCGCCCTTTCGCTCTACAATCCGCAGATTGCCACAATGGATGCCGATCCCACCAAAGCCTACAATCAGGACGATGCCACCGGGTTTATTCGGCTCAATGCCTTGCGGCTCAAGGTGGCTTCCAAGGTGCACGGCAAGGAAACGATTTAACTCAACGTGCTTTTGGTGATTCCATGCCTCTGTTGCCTCTGCTACGATTCCAAACTTAACTAAAACAAGGAGAAATCGATGAAAATCCTGATTGCCGATAAAATGTCCAAGTCCGCGTTGTCCGCCCTCGAGAAATCGGGGCATGTGGTGGTTTCCAATCCTGACCTCAAGGCGGAAGATCTTCCCGCCGCCATTGGCGATGCGGAAGTGTTGATTGTTCGCTCGACCAAGGTCATTGCGGCCACGATTGAAGCCGGCAAGAATCTCTCGCTGATCATTCGCGCAGGCGCGGGCGTCAACACGATTGATTTGGCGAAGGCGTCCGAGTTTGGAATTCATGTCACGAATTGCCCTGGCAAGAACACCGAGGCCGTGGCCGAACTGGCGATCGGCCTGCTTATTGCGGCCGACCGGCGAATTGCCGATGCCACCGCCGATCTGCGTGGCGGCAAATGGCGCAAGAAAGAATATGGCAAGGCGGCGGGTCTCAAGGGCCGCACACTGGGTATTCTCGGCGTGGGTTCCATCGGCAAAGCTGTGATTCGCCGGGCCTTGGCACTGGAGATGAATGTGGTGGCGTGGTCTCGCTCTCTCACGGCCGAAAAGGCTAAGGAGCTGGGCGTGGGTTTCTGCGCTACTCCGGCCGATATCGCTCAGGTGGCCGATGCCATCAGCCTGCACCTTGCGGCCAAGCCCGAGACCAAGAAAATAATCAATGCCGAATTTCTGGGCTTGATGAAGGCTGGATCGATTTTGGTGAATACCGCTCGCGGTGAAATCATCGACTGGGCCGCGTTGAAGGAAGCGGTGGCTTCTAAGAAGATCCGCGTGGCCTCCGATGTGTTCGATGCCGAGCCGGCTGGCGGCGATGATCCTTTCGCCGATACCGCAACGGCAACGTATATGGCCGCCTGCACGCCGCACGTGGGTGCGTCCACCGATCAAGCCTCTGAGGCCATCGCGCAAGAAGCCGTCCGCATCGTGAAGGTTTTTCAGGAAACTGGAAATCCCCCGAACGTGGTCAACATTCGCAAGAAGACATCGGCCATCATCAATCTGGTGGTGCGCCATTACAACAAGGTGGGTGTCATCGCTGGCGTTCTGGACATTTTGCGAGGCGCGCAGATCAACATCGAAGAAATGGAAAATCTGATCTTCGAGGGTGGCGGAGCGGCTTGTTGCACGCTCAAGCTGGACCAGAAGCCCAGCGATGACGTCGTGGCCAAAGTGAATGCTTGTGAGCATGTCATTTCTGCGGCGCTGAAGTAATCCCAACAAACAAACAGAACACCTCCACTATGAATCGATTCCTTGCGATCCCTCTTGCCTTAGCCTGCTGGCTTTTTGCCGGTTTCGCTCAGGCTGCCTTGACCGATCCCGCCCAGATTCAGACGGAGGCGTACGTGAACCTCGTCCAAGCCGACCAGAGCCTGGATGCCGATCGGCTGGACGAGGCTCTTTCTCAATACAAAGTGGCGAGAGAGTTTTATCTCCAACTTGCGAAGGACTTTCCGGGCTGGGAGCCTCGGGTGATTCAGTATCGCAAGACGTATTGCGACAACCAGATTGCCGATGTGGAGCGTCGCAAGAGCGGTGGTGTGCTTGAAGAGTTGCCCGAATTGCCGCCCGAACGAGTTCCTTCACCCCAGCCGATGCCTGTTGTGTCAGCCCCCGTTGTGCAAGTTTCTCCTGCACCGCAACCTTCTTCGGCTACGGACAGATCCGTTGAGGTGGATTATCTCAAGAGTCGTATTGCGAGTCTTGAAGAAGAACTGGGAGGCGTTGATTCTCTCCAAGAAGAGCTGGATGCTCTCACTGCGCAGAATGAGACACTTCAAAACGAAATTGCGAAGGCCAATCAGAAGCTAGGGGAACAGTCGCAAAGTGAACAAAGTGAAATGGATCGCCTTCGCGTAGAGTTGCTGGCCAAAGAGGATC
Organism: uncultured Verrucomicrobiota bacterium; assembly: GCA_964647595.1. Classification (GTDB taxonomy): domain Bacteria; phylum Verrucomicrobiota; class Kiritimatiellia; order CAIQIC01; family Lenti-01; genus Lenti-01. Next base: position 136,537 of record CAZYGH010000005.1, on the reverse strand, counting down.
AACTACAGGCACTTCAGGGACAGGTGGATACTAAGAAGGATTTGGAGCAAGTCCTCAATGACATGGAGGGAAAGGTCAACGAGCTACGCGCACAAAACGATCGTTTGAATGCGGAAATGAAGACCTTGGATCAGGAGCTTGACGAAGCGGAAATTCGTGCTGAACAAGCCGAGATGACGGTTGCCCAACTGGAGAAAGACCTCAAGAAGGCGAAGGGTGACTCGGCCGATGCAGAAAAACAATTGGCTCGCCTCCAGCAAAAGCCAGCGGTCACCGAGATAAAATCCAATTCTGAGAAGAAAGCCGCAGAACAGAGGACGGAGAAGCCAGAACAACCGACGAAGCTAGCGGCAGTGGCGGTTTCACCCGTCAAAGCAACGGTTCCCCCAAAGCCGATACCGGATGGCTTGACGGTTGCCGATTATGTGCGCCAACTGCTGCAAGAAGGAGACAACGAAGTCGCATTGGCGACAGTGCAGCAAGCCCGAATTGGCGCGTTGAACGATATGAATTTGGCACTCATTGAAGGGATTGCGCTGATTCGCTTGCAACGCTATTCAGATGCGGCGGCATTGCTGATTGATTTGGCCAAGAACAATCCCCGGAACGCAGAAGTGCATGCCACCCTTGGTGCCGCTTTGATGGGGGCTGGTTTCTATGGTGAGGCTCGTGAGACGCTTCTGATGGCCGTCAAGCTCGATAAAAATTTACCCGAGGTTCATTACAACCTTGCCCAGCTCTTTGCCTTTATCGACCCCATGGATCAAAAACTTGCCCGCAAATATTACCAGCAGGCGCTTAATCTAGGTATTCCTGCAGATCCGCAACTTGACAAGGCGCTGAAGTAGGATTTTGGGGTGGTTGACCGTTCACGGTTCCGCGGTTCACGGTTTCTCGATCGCGCTGTCAGTTGTGGTCGGCGACGTTGCATGGTAGGCTTCCCGTCCATATGAAAATCGTCACGTTCAATTGTAATTCGGTTCGATCCCGTTTGGAAATCGTTCTGCAGTGGCTTTCTGACCACAAGCCCGACATTCTTTGCCTGCAGGAGACCAAGGTGCAGGATGCCGAGTTTCCGGTGGAGGCGTTTCGCTTGGCGGGCTGGCAGGTCGCCTTCAAGGGAGAGAAGTCGTATAACGGCGTGGCACTTGTTTCGAAGAATCCAGCGGATGAAGTATCCTTTGGCCTCGACACGGAGCCTGCGGATGCGCCGCGTTTGGTTCACGCCCGTTTCGGGAATCTCCATGTGGTGAATACGTATGTTCCTCAGGGGAGGGAGATCGACCACGCGATGTATGCCTACAAATTGGAGTGGTTCGCCCGCTTGAAGCGCTATTTTGAAAAGCACTTTACGGTGGAAACTCCGTTGCTGTGGTGTGGCGACTTGAATGTGGCGCGGCAGCCGATTGACGTGACGAATCCCGAAGGCAAAAAGGATCACGTTTGCTATCATCAGGCCGTTCGTGATGCCTTTGAAGAGGCGATTTCATTCGGGTTTGTGGATTTGTTCCGCAAGCATAATCCGGAGTTGGTGGATTATTCTTTTTATGACTACCGCGCACCGTTTAATCCGGAACAGAAGCGCGGTTGGCGCATCGATTATATTCTGGCGACGGCAACTCTTGCTGAAAAGTCGATTGGTTCAGCCATCGATCTGGTTCCGCGCACCCTTCCCAAGCCCTCGGACCATGTTCCTCTTTGTGTGGAATTTCGGGATTGAAAGCAACGATTCCAAACGGCCCGTTGCACATTCTTGAGGTTCTTCGCCACAACGGGCACGAGGCTTTTTTTGTGGGAGGGTGTGTCCGCGATATTCTTCTGGGGCGATCTCCGAAAGATTGGGATATTGCCACAGATGCGTTACCCGACCGTATCGAGGATCTCTTTCCAAAGACCATTCCCATCGGCAAGGCCTTTGGCATCATCGTGGTGGTTTCGGAGGAGGGCGATCCCGTTGAAGTGGCCACCTATCGCGTGGATTCACCGTACGCGGACGGACGGCGTCCAGAGTCTGTTGTGTTTACGAATGCGCGTGAGGATGCTGTTCGACGCGATTTTACCATCAATGCGCTATTTTTCGATCCGGTTTCCGGTGAAATCCGGGATTACGTGAATGGTCGTGCGGATTTGGATGCCCGTCTGATTCGTGCCATTGGCGATCCCGATGTCCGCTTTGCCGAGGATCACTTGCGCATGTTGCGCGCGATTCGATTTGCCGCCACGCTGGGGTTTGCGATTGATCCGGCCACGTTTGCCTCCATTCAGCGGCTTGCCCCGCAGATTCACCGCATCAGCGCGGAGCGTATTCGCGACGAGTTGTTTCGCCTGCTGACCGAATCCCAGCGGGCAGGGGAGGCGCTTCAGCTTTTGCTCGATTCGGGGTTGCTCAAGGAAATTCTTCCCGAGATTGCGGTGATGGTGGGAGTGGAGCAACCGCCAGAGTTTCATCCGGAAGGCGACGTATTCACGCACACCCGATTGATGCTGGATGGATTGCCGCCGAAACCGTCGTTACGGCTGGCGCTCTCGGTCTTGCTGCATGATGTGGGCAAGCCGCCTACCGCGCAATTGATCACGCTACCCGACGGGACTCCGCGTTGGCGGTTTGAATGCCATGCCGCTGTGGGAGCGGAGATGGCGCGCGCCATTCTCGAGCGTTTGCGAGCTCCCAATGCGCTGGTGGATGACGTTTGCGCCGTGGTGGGCAACCACATGCGACTGGCCGATGCGCCCAAGATGCGCGCCTCCAAATTACGCCGCCTGCTCGGTGCCCCGACCTTTGAGGACGATTTGGAATTGCATCGTCTGGACTGCCTTTCGTCGCACGCCCTTCTGGAAATCTACGACTTCCTCAAGACTGAAAAAGAAAAGTTTGTTTCCGAGCCCGCCTTGCCGTCGCCGCTGGTCACGGGCCGCGATCTCATTGCGCTGGGGCACAAGCCGGGCCCCCATTTTGCAACGATGTTGCAAGAGCTTTACGATCGGCAACTGGAAGGCGTTTCGGACAAGTCCGCTCTGTTGGCGCACTTGTCCGTTGACCAACCATAGTCCTACGGGGTGATGGTCACCCGATAAAAATACGGACTTTCCGCAGCAGCAGTTTGGTCAGTGACGGTGGTGGTGGAGGGCTGTCCGATCACACCGTTGGTCCAAGACAGGAACGACGGGGTTTCCATCAGATTGGTCGAGCGCATCACGTTGTAGACCACGCCGGTGATACTTTGCCAGCGGACGAGAATGCCCTCTTCCGCCCAACTGCTTTCGGGAATGATTTCCATGGCGAGGGTGGAGGCGGCGCTGGTGGGGTCGGTTTGGGTCACATTCACTTCCGTCCAGTCAGGGAGTCCATCGCCATCGACATCGGCATGTTGGCCCCAGAAGGGCGATTCAAAGGCGCCCAAATCTACAGCGGCATTTTGGATGCGCGCGTGGCCGGCCAAATCCACAGCTCCGTCCATCCAAAGCTGATAGAACCCCGCGTTGACGCAGGGGGATGCCGCGGTCAGGTTTCCTTGTGCGTCGAGTAGGGGATCGTTGGTGAAGCAACCCGCGCCCGTCGGGAGCGGCGTGGTGCAGGTGTATTCAAGGGTGGAACTGTCGCCATTGTCGAACCATTGATAATCCGTGTTGTGGTAGAGGATTGAATTCAGCGCGGAGCCACTGCGGACGCCGCTGCTATTGCTCACCACCGTGCAGTTCTGCAACAATGTGTTGTACGTGGCCCCATACAGTTCCGGGGCGCTGTTCTCGACGATCCAGCAAGTATAGGCCGATCCGGATGACACGCCTCCGCCGTATCCGCTGACGCTGGAATTGCTGCGGACCACACAATTGGAAAGGGCGGTGGAATAGGTTCCACCACCGCCCATATCGGCGGTGTTTTCGATGATCTGACAGCGTGTGGCCGACCCATTGGCAATTCCTCCTCCGCGCGTAGATGTGGCTGTGTTGTGGGTTACGACGCAATCGAAAAGGGCGGCATTGCGGGCACCGCCGCCACCAAAATCGGGGCCTGAGCCATTGTTTTCCAGGAGAGAGTTATAAACGGTTCCTTGATAGATGCCGCCGCCGCCGCTGAAGGCTTGATTGCCAGTCACCACGCAATTGCTGATCACGACCGTGGCATCGATCGCATGTACGCCGCCGCCATAATCGTATTCCCTCGTGCACCCGTTCGTCAGAGAAAACCCTTCCAGTCGCGTGTGGGGCGTCATCAGAACACACCGCACCACCTCGTTGCCGATCGTGCCGTTGGTCGAAGGCTGTCCGGCAATGACCGTGACCTCCGGCCCATTCACGCTACGCAACGTGAGTTCCTTGGTCAGGACCACGCGATTGGACGTGGAGGAATAGCTGTGAAGGGTGGTGCCCGTGTCGTAGACGCCATTGCTGACGAGAATCAGTCCGCCGAAAATGGAATCGGCCACCGCCGCCTGAATGGTTTTCTTGGCTGTCAGCCAGTTCGTTCCTGCCCCCGAGTCGTTGCCGGACGGGTCGACGTGCTGAACAGAATTTTCCACTTGGACGACGTTGGTGACGGTCACTGTGAAGGCATCATTTTGAACCGTCACCTGAACGGAATAGTTGCCGAGCGCCGACCAGGCGTGAGTGAGCCGGATGTCAGGGGTGGCGCTGGAACCATCGCCGAAATCCCACAGGATCTGGAGGGGGTGACCGGCGGAAACATCGATTTCCATGGGAAGGGAACGGCCCTCTGCGACACGGTTCCCCTCGGGGAAGAAAACCGCCACGGACAATTCATCGGTGCAACCCGCGCGCCAGAATTGATCCCAACCCACATCGACAGAAGTGCCGTTCAGACGTGGTTCGTCGTCGCAATCCGTTTCGGCGGTCATCCATTCTTGCGTGATACCCGCGCCGATGCACGGAGAGGAAGGAAGCAGATGGGCGCTTTGAATGCCGCTCAACTGCGGGATGTCGCTGAAATTTCCGACCCCTTCCGTCGGCAGGGGTGTGAGACAGGAATAGCTAAACTGTGGGGCCTCGTTCAAATCCCAGTTGGGCGATGTCAGTGCCTCGTTGTGATAGACGATGGTGTTGACGCACGTTCCAGCCGACACGCCACCGATGTCGCGGGCTCGGTTGCCGACAACGGTGCAATTGACCAGTTCGGAATTACCAGCCCCTCCCATCTGTTCGGAGGCCACATTGTCAGCAATGAGGCAATTTGTCGCCACGCTGATGAAAAGCCCTGCGCCTGACCGGGCGCGATTATTTCGGATGATCGAACGAGACAAGGTGGATTGCAATGCGCCACCGGCATATTGTCCCGCATCATTGTTTTCGAGAATGGATTGAACAATCCGGCCGCCGCTGGCCCCGCCGCCGTAGATGAAGGCCGCGCAGCCCGAAATAACACAATTCGAGACCACGTCATGGATGGACTCTCCCCACACGCCGCCGCCCGCCAAGGTGTATTCTACAGTAGCGGAAGCTCGTGGGCTCGATCGCGCATCCCCGGCGCGGCGGAGAGGTATAGAGCTGCGAACGCCCGATCGTCCGCCAAACAAATGGAAACCAGAAAGAGTCGCTCCGCCGCCCAGATAGACGCATCGAACGGCATTGGATCCACATCCGAAGAGGTTGGTCGAGGCCGGATCTGTAGCCCCTTGGATTTCAGTGACGGAGGGGCCATTCACGCTTTGGATGGTGATGGGGCGTGTCACGCTCACGCGGTTGGAGTGGCCGTATAACGAAGATCCGCCGGTGGCATAGACGCCGTTGGTCACCCACACCATGCCGCCGGGAGCCACGCAGGCATCCACGGCAGCCTGAATGGTTTGCTTGGCCGTGGCCCAGCTTGTGCCGTCGTGTGCGTCGGAGCCATCGGGTGAGACGTAGAACGTCGCATTCCCAACGGTGACAGTGGTGCTGGCGGACGCCACGCCCAGCAAATTGGAAGCGGTCAGGCGGACTTCATACTCGCCCGGAGCGGCAAAGACATGGGTGAAGGTTGCGGTATTGGTGAGGACTGTTCCCTCCAGTTCCCACCACGTTTGTTGACAGCGACCGACGATGTCCGCTTCAAAGGGGAGGGGATAGTTCGGCGTGACCGTGTTGCCCAAGGGCAGAAGGATGTTCACCTGCAGGGGATCGTTCAGGCCATCCTCCCACAACTCGTCCGCGCCGATGTCCACGATATCGTTCAGGCGGGCCTCGCCGTCCATGTCCACGGCGTTGGTCATCCAGTCCAAGTGGATGCCCGCATCGATGCAGGGGGAGTCGGGTAACAAATGTGGAAAGGTTATACCTGTGAGGGATGGATCGATGGAAATGTTGTTGGTTCCATGCGCCCCATCCGCCAACGGTGTGCTACAACAGGATTCCATTTGGGAATCCGCATCCCAGTTGGGGTTTTCCGAAGCCGTGTTGAAATATATCACGCTATTGAAAGCTTGTGCTTCCACGATGCCGCCGCCCATGGGGGCGCGATTGCCCACGACTGTGCAATTTTCGAGCCGTGCTTCCTCATAACAGCGAGCCGCGCCTCCACCGCGAACGGTTGCGGTGTTGCCGACGATGACGCAATTTCTCGTCCTCATGTTCCGGTACACGCCGCCGCCCGACTGCGCCAGATTGTTTTGAATGCGGCATCCATCCGCCATAGAATAAGCCGTTCCGCCGCCGTATTGAACAGCTTGATTGTCCTGTACAATGCTATCGATCATCCACGCCTGATAGGCGCCGCCGCCGCGCATTGTGGCTTGGTTGCTAATGATGAGGCTGTTGTAGCAAGTGGCACCACAGATTCCGCCGCCCATATTCGCCACATTTTCGATGAGAACGCAGTTCGTCACGATGGGTAGCACCAGGTCATCGCTTCTTCTTTCCACCCCGTCAGAGAAGGCCACTACGCCACCGCCATATCCATTGACCATCGTGTGTCCATTGCGCACCGTGAATCCACTCAAGACCGAACGGCTCTGCAAGACGACGCCTCGTATGGCCGCCAAGCCCAACCCGTAGGGATGAGCGGATGTCGGGTCCGCTGCACCGACAATATGCGTGACAGCCGGGCCATTCACGCTTCGAACCACGATGCCCGTACTCACCACCGCACGATTGGTTTGTTCGTCCCAGACCGCACCCCCCGTGTCGTACACGCCATTGGTCACCCACACGGTATCGCCTTCTCCCGCCAAATCGATCGCCTCTTGGAGGGTGTGTGATGCGGTTGCCCAAGTGGTGAACGGAGGCGTTGGATTCGGACTGTCGAGCCACACGAAGCGGTCGGCCACGATGAGGCCGATCCCGGAAACGGGAAGACTGGAAACGCCGCTTTGCGCATCCGAGAGGATCTCGAACGATCCCGAGAACGAAATGCCTTCCGTCGGCGAAAACGTCACCGTCACGTTGGTTGTCTCGCCGGGAGCCAAGGAAAAGGCTTGTGGATCGGCCGAATAGGTAGCAGGAACTTGAACATCCGTTACGGTCACGGTCTCATCTCCCAGAGAGCGAACCGTGATCGCCCGTTGCGCATTAGTGCCGACGGGAACTTTTCCAAAGGCGAGATCTCCGGTGGCCACCAGCATTCGTCCGGTAAACGGGTGGAATGTAAAATCCGTCATCCAACCCGTATCGGAGCCTTCAGACACGCTATCATCTTTGGAATAGACCCAACGCAGGGTGGAGGTGCCATTGGTCAATTCCACTTGCTTCTGTTGCCAATTCACCTCGCCGGAAATATCGCCGGCATTCTCTCCATTGATGTACAAGAGAAGGGGATCAAAACCGTTTTCGCTGGAGACTTTCCACATAAACGTGGCCAATCCGTTTCCGATCACCTCGGTTTCAATCCACGACTGTTCGCCATCGGCCACATTGCCGGATTGCGCTGCGCAGGCTTCGGCTTCCTGCGCAACGTTGGTTTGAGCAAACCAATTCGCGTTGCCGCCCGTGGTCCATGTGAAGGCCGGAGCATGAGTGGCCTCGGCCAGCGTGGTGCAATCCTGCGCGTGAAGATTACATGCCATTCCCAAAATCGATAGCGTGAGGGCGGTTATCCAAATCCGTTGAACGGTCTTCATTTTACTCCTTGCGCCGACGGTGAGCGTTTCATCCAAACCATGCCCGAAAATTAGCATATTCCTTGTCTCGCGGAACAAAAAAGAGTGTCGTGATTCTCCTCTCGCTTCTTGGCCGCGCTTCCGTCATCGTGTCCCCCATGTCGTTCCAAGAAGACCGTGCCCGCCGGGCAGGGCAACGGATAGCGGCCAAAGGAGATTCCCATGAGTTTTGATTTACATCGTCTAGATGCCCGCATCCGAGAGAACATTCGGACCTTGGGGTACGATAAGCCGACGCCCATTCAAAAAAAGGCCATTCCGGCTATTCTGGATGGACAGGATGTGATTGGGCTGGCCCAGACCGGCACAGGAAAGACGGCGGCGTTTGGCATTCCGGTCTTGCACCGTCTGGTTTGCGGTGCGCGTCACAAATTGCGCACCTTGGTCATCGGGCCTACGCGCGAGCTGGCCGAACAAACCCGAGAGGCCATGGATCGCCTTGCGGCTGGAACCAACCTCAATTGTGTGACCATCTATGGCGGCGTGAGCATGAGGCCGCAGATCAGCAATCTTCGCCGCGGCGTCGAAATGGTCATTGCGTGCCCCGGCCGCCTGTTGGACCATGTGCGCCAGGGAACAATCAATCTGTCGAATGTGGAATGCTTGGTTCTGGACGAAGCGGATCGCATGTTCGACATGGGCTTTCTTCCCGACATCCGCAAGATTATGTCGCGCCTGCCCGCACAACGCCAAACCCTGCTGTTTTCAGCCACCATGCCGGAAGAAATTCGAGCCTTGGTTCACGAATTTTTGCGAGAGCCCGTTACGTTGCAAATGGCCTTTTCCAAGCCGGCGGAATCGGTGTCTCATGCGCTCTATCCGGTGGTCGACAGCCAGAAGACGGCGCTTCTTACCGCCTTGTTGGAGCAAACCGACCGCGAATCGGTCTTGGTGTTTACGCGCACCAAGCATCGCGCGAAGCGACTGGCGGCGCATCTGGACAAGGTGGGGCACAAGGCCACCAGCCTGCAGGGAAACATGTCGCAGGGGCAACGGAAAACGGCGATGGATGGTTTTCGCAGTGGCCATTTTCAAGTGCTGGTGGCAACCGATTTGGCTGCACGCGGAATTGATGTGTCCAGCATTTCGCACGTCGTCAACTTCGACATGCCGCGAACGGTGGATGATTATACCCACCGTATTGGTCGCACGGGGCGCGCGGCCAAGACGGGAGATGCTTTCACGTTTGTGACACACGAAGACGAGGGCGTGGTTCGCGCCATTGAGCGGGTGTTGGGTGTGAAGATTGAACGCCGTAAACTCGAAAATTTCGACTATGCGGCTCGTCCGCAGGCCGCCGCGCCGGCCGCTCGCGGCGGAAAGCCGCAGGGCGGGAGACCCCATCAGGGCAAACCGAAGTCGGGCGGACATCCGGCGGCGCACCCAACCGCACCGGGAAAAGGCGGCGTTCGCTCCTTCCGTCTGCGCGGTCCCCGCAAGTAGAGGGCGTTTTCCTTCAGAAGGCCCAAGCGAGCAGAATGGGCACGGTGAGAAGTGCCCAGAGGTGGGTGAGAAGAAGGCCGCCGGCAATGAAGTCGGTGTCGCCTCCATAGCGTTCGGAAAATAGCACGCTGACCATCGCCGAGGGCATGACGGAGACAATGAACAAAATGCCCCGGCTCATGTCGTCCATGGGGATGTGACCGAGCAGGGGAATCATGACGAGGGGCACGCCGACGAGTCGGATGGCGGAGACCAACCAAATGCGCCAGCCCAGCATGGTCTCGAATCTCAGCACGGCAAAGCGACTGCCTGCTACGAGCATGGCCACGGCCACCGTAGCGGCTCCAAAAGTTCGCAGTCCCGAGTGGATGGTATCCTGTGCCAGGATCAACCAAGTCGGCATGGTCGGCCACGGGAGAAGGTCGCGGGCCGCAACGATGATCAAGCTGAACACCAGCGAGAGAAAGGGTGGGCTCAAGAGGGCTTTGGCCCGCTGGCGAACGCAAAAAGTTTTGGTGAAAAGCACGACCCCTAACGACCACAGCAGAAATTCATAGCCGACGGAGGCAAAGACGAGGAGGGCCACGCCTTTCTCTCCATAGCGGAACAGGACGAGTGGAAGGGGCAAGAATAAGTAGTTGTTGATGAGGCAGTGGAACAAAAACGCTTGCGCGGTCTCTCTTGAAACACGTCCGAGAAAACGCACGGCCACCAAGCCGAGCCCGAAGCCAGACAGTGCAATGAGCATGGTGAGCAAGGGGAGCGACACATGGGCGCGAAGGTCGGAGAAGGAGAGTTGCGTGATCGATGCCAATACCAAAGCGGGATAGATCAACGTGAGGGCGATGCGGGCGAGATCGTTGGTCCCCTGTGCGGACAACAGGCCCCGGCGACGGGCAAAAAAACCCATGGAGACGAGGCCGAGAACGCACAGAATTTGGAAAAAAAATATCATGGCAATAGAAACGCACTATATCGTATGCGGAGCCGAGTCGCAAAGCATACAACATCCTTACTCTGCACTTGGGGGTGCGGTAGGGCGAGGGAGCAATCCGTAGAGGGGGAAGGAATAGACGAGTCCGAGAGTTTCGGTGCCGGGATTGCGCTCGCTGAGAGCGCCGTTGGAGAGGTGAGTAAAGGATATGCCGATGCGATGCCCATTGCAAAAGCGTTTTGCGAGTTCCATGCCGGAGCGGAATTCAGCGTCAAAACCAAGATCAAGACCCTCTACGGCGTTGTAATAACCACCACCGAAGCTGGGGGTGAAAACCCAGTCATGACCCAGCTCCAGATGGATCAACACACCCATGGCGGCATAGAACGAATCATTTTTTCCGCTACCGAAGAAAAGCCAAGGTCCAAATCGATAGAATCGGAAAGCGGGGCGGTATTCTACGCCCCAGAACGCCTCGAGATGGCTATCAAAAATCTGGGCGGCGCCGGTGCTCAGGCTGAGCAGGGGAGGATCGTCCGCAAACCACTCATGCGTGGCATGGGCGGCAAGCGGTTGGAATGCCAGCAGGCCTAGTAGGGCTAAGGAAAAACAACAATGCCGCATGGTCAGTTCGCGATTCGCTAGGGTTGACCGTGTTCGGATTTCTCTGCTGTGGGTTTGCCCGTGAAGAGGGTGTACAAAATAGGAAGAATGACGATGGTGAGTACACCGGCGACGATGATGCCGCCCACCGAAGCGATACCGATGCCCGCTCGGTTTTCCGAACCGATGCCGGCGCTGATGGCGATGGGGAGCATGCCGAGGCCGGAGGCGAGTACGACCATGAGCACCGGGCGGAATTGTTCGACCATGGCGGTGAGCATGGCCTCGCGGCGGCAGACGCCTTCGCGAATATGCTGAGCCATTTTGTCGACAATGAGGATGGCGGCATTGACGACCACCCCGATGAGCATGAGGATGCCGAGGAGGACGAGGATGGTGATGGCGGACCCGCTCAACACGAGCGCCCAAACAACGCCAATGAGACCCATGGGCAACGTGAGCAACACGAGGCCGGGGCGGCTCCACGATTCCAGAATGGCGGCAAGAGTAAGCAGGGTTAGGAATATGGCCAGAAGGATGGCTTCCCCGAAGTCGGCGACGGCATCGTCCATCATTTCGGACATTCCTGAATTGCCAAGGGTATAGCCGGGGGGGAGCAGGTTGTTTTCTTCCACGGTGCGATCGATATCGCTCGCCACGCCGCTCATGGTGGCGCCGGGCTTGATGTCGCCGAGGATTTTGACCGTGCGGCGCTTATCCACGCGATAAATCTGAATGAGGGAACGCGAATCCACCACATCGGCAACCGTTTCCAAAGGAATGGGGCGGCCATCGGTGCCGGGGAGAAGGAACTGGCGAATTTGGTCTTTGCCTTCGCGTTCGGCAAGCTTGACGCGGATGTCATAGGTGCGGTCGCCGCGCTTGTAGTTGGCGGCTTCGATGCCATCGATGTTGGCGCGGACGATGGTGCCGAGGAGGGAGGCGGGCATGCCGAGGTCGGAGAGAACTGCGCGTTTGGGCAGGATTCGAATTTCGGGCTTGGTGTCGCGGACGGTGGTTTCGAGTTGATCTACACCGGGCAGTGCGAGAGCGGCAGACTGAATGGCAAGCGCGGCGCGGTCGAGCGTCTCGAGATCGTCGCCACTGAGGTTTTGATCGATCTGAAAACTTTGTCCGCCCATTTTTCCAGGAAGCGCGGCTGACACGATGCAGTCGGTTTCGTCGCGCAGGAGTGTGCGGATTTCAGAGATGCGATCGACAATTTTCCAAGGGCGCTCGGTTTTGGGTTTGAAGAATAGCTCGATTTGGCCCATGTAGACGCCTTCGTTGGCTTGACCGCTTTGGGATTCTGCTTTACCGGCCGTGGTGAGGACATGTTGGATGTCGGGAAAGGCCATGAGTCGCGATTGAATGCCTTCGAGACGGTGGATGGTCTTTTCGAGATCGTAGTAGGGTGGGGTTTCGACGCGGACAAAGATGCGCCCGTTATCGGCCGTTTCAAAAAAAGTGAACCCGAGTTTGGAGCCGTTGAACTTCATGGTGCCGAAGAACAGGGCAACGAAGCCGAGAACGATAGCGGCGCTGAAGAGGCGGCTGCGGGTGATGCGGCGCAGGCCGTTCGTATAGCGGACGGCAAAGGCTTGAAATCCGGAATCCCACCGCTTGCCGAATCGGGTGAAGGCGTTGTTTTTGCGCTTGCTGGCGGGTTGCATCAAGAGCGCGCACAAGATAGGGGTGAGGGTGAAGCTTACCAAGATGGAGGCTGCGTTGACGATCAGTGTGGCAATGGCAAAGGGGGAGAGAATTCGGCCAACCAGGCTGGACATCATGGCAATGGGTAGCATGACGATGACGTTGGTGCCAGCCGAGGCGAGAACGGCAACGGTCATTTCGGAGGTGCCGATGCGGGCCGCCTCCCAGTGATCGTCCATGGTTTCAAACTTAGAAACAATATTTTCTAGTACGACGATGGAATTGGAGACGAGGACGCCGGTGGAAAGACCGATGGCGAGAAGGGTGACGGTGTTGAGCGTCTGACCTGCCAGTTGCATGAAGAAGAGACCGATCAGGATGGTGACGGGCATGGTAATGGCCACAACAACCGTTGTGCGAAGATTGACGAGAAATACAAAGAGGATGAAGGCGCATAAGCCAACGGCCTGGAGAACCCCGGAGACGGCGGAATCCACAGAAGCTTGAATGTTCTCGGCCTCATCGGAAATCCAGGTCATTTCCATGCCGCCGGGGAGTGCTTGACTGATTTCCTCGAAGCGCTTGTGGGATTCCTTGACGACGGAGACGATATTGCCTTCCGCTTTTTTGACGATCTTGAGAACGATGCCCTGCTTGCCGTCAAGAAGGGCGCGTTGGCGGACTTCGGCGGTGGCAAAGCGAACGGTCCCCAGATCACCGAGGCGACGGCGAGCCCCTTCGTGGGTGGCCACCTCAAGGTTGGCGATATCGGCGACATCCTGATATTCCGCGTCGAAGCGGATGGAATACTCATTGCCATTTTCTCGAATGCGACCACCGGGCAAACTGAGGATTCCGCCTTGGAGGGCGGATGTGACATCGTAGGTGGTTAGGCCCGCAGAGGCGAGAACCGTTCGGTCCAGCTCCACCCACACTTCGCGTTCGTTGCCGCCGATGACCTGCACTTCGGCAACGCCGGGAATGGTGGCGAATCGGTCGGCGATGGTGTTGTCGGCATAGTCGTAGAGATCATCGATGGGGGCATCGCCTGAGAGGAAAACATTGGCGATGGGTTTCGCGTTGAGGTTGATTTTTTGGATGACGGGGCGGTCGGCATCCTCTGGAAGCTTGGCCAAAACCGGATCAAGCTTTTCCCGGACATCTTGCGCGGCGGTATCCACATCGACGGACATGTTGAATTCGAGAACGACTTGAGAGACGTTTTCCAGACTGGAAGATTCGATATGCTTGAGCCCATCAATGCCGGAAACGGCATCCTCAATGAACTTGCTGACATCTTTTTCCACATCTTCAGGGGAGGCGCCCACCCAGGTGGTGACGATGGCCACATAAGGAATGTCGACTGCGGGCATGTCCTCGATGGACAACTTGCGGTACGAATTGAGCCCGAGGACGATGAGGGCGATGAGCAGACAGCTCATGGCGATGGGGCGTTTTGTGGATGCAGAGGCGAGGAACATAAGTGAGACTCCTAATAAGAAATATTTTCTCTCACAGAGGGGCGCAGAGGCTCACAGAGAGAGGGTGGACAGTTATCCTTCTCTGTGGGTCTCCGTGAATCTCTGTGAGAGAAATGGCTGTTCATGGGCGTTTTCTCAACGAACTTCAACGGGGTCGCCATCGCGCAACTGGGTTTGGCCTTCTGAGATGACGTGTTCGCCTGCTTCAAGCCCGGAGAGGATTTCCGTCCACGCGTCATTTTGGAGGCCAGCTTGGATTTCGCGAGAAACGGCCTTTCCGTCTTGCACTACGAAAACGATGGACTTATCCGCACGAGTCAGGATGGACGCGGAAGGAATGCCAAGGCCTTGGCGCGATTCAAAAACGATCGTCAGATCGGCCATGTTGCCGGGGACAGTGAGCCCCTCTTTGGCTTCTACACGTCCTTTGATTTCAAAGGTGCGCAGGGACGTGTTAATCGTGGGGCTGCGATAGGTGACGGTGTGAGTGCCCGCATCGCGTCCGCTGACGCCGAGTCGGAAAAGGGTTTGTCTGGGAATCACTTCAGGATAGTACTGGGCGGGTAGATAGGCGGCCGCCTCAACGGTGGAGAGATCGTCGATACGCAACAGCACATGTCCAACGGACATGTGTTCGCCCGGCTCGGCGGAACGAGAACTGACCACGCCAGAAAGAGGGGAGATTACTTTGGCGTCGTCGAAATTCTTATTCGCAATGGAAAGGGCGGATTCAGCCTGCTTGACTTGGCTTTCGGCCAGATCGACTTGAGCCTTTGAAACGGCCATGCCGGCCTTGGCGGATTCGAACTGAACCTCGGCGGCCTCAAATTCGTTGTCGGTGACGCGGCTGTCTTTGTGGAGGCGTCCATATCGGTCGTAATCCAAGGTGGCCTTGTGAGATTCAGCTTCGGATTTTTGGACTGCGGCCCTGGCAACGGCGAGAGATGCTTTGGCTACCGCTAAATCCTGTTCGGCAATGGCCAGCGCGTTTTGACGATTGGCGGAGTCGATTTGAAAAAGGGCGGTTTTTCCTGCGATGACGACATCGCCCTCGTCTACCCAAATGGCATCAAGATTCCCATCCGCGCGGGAGGCCACGTTGGCATAGTTCTTAGCCTCCAGAGAGCCTTGAACGGTGAGGCGTCGCTCAAAGGTCCGGAGCGCGGCAGGCTGAGTGCGGACTGCCAGCGCGCGGACTTCTTCGATCAGTGGGGAGGCCGTTTCATTTTTGCCGCAACCCGTTGAAAGAACGATGGCGGCGAGAGAGGCGGTCAGGATACGGAGGGTCCTAGCGATGTGGGGAGTGTTCATGCTTACTTCTCTTCTTTCTTTTCAGTCTTGGATTCGGGGACAAGGGTGATGCCCATGGCCAGCTCAAGGTTGGCGATGGCGATTCGTTCTTGATATCGGCTATGGACGAGTGCGACCTGGGCAAGGTCTCGCACGGCTCGTGCATCGAGCGCGTCGCTAAGCGAAATCAGACCTTCCATGACACGGGCATCGTAGTCAGCCGATTTAGCAGCTGCGACGTCAAAGGCCCGTTGGCGGACGCGGGCGCTTTCGGCGGCATCCCGCGCTGCGGCCTCAGCGGCGACAACCT
>CAZYGH010000005.1:0-120726 GCA_964647595.1 uncultured Verrucomicrobiota bacterium | reverse complement strand
ACCTGAACCATGATGGAGAGAAATGTGGACTCGCGCTCCAGTTCCGATTTTTGGCGTTCCACTTTGGCGGCCTTGTAGCGGGCCACATTGGCAAGGCCGTCGAAGAGGGTCCATACGCCGCTGAAGCCCGAAACCCAATTGGCGGAGTTGGCGGCCAAATCGTTGCCGGTCCATGAACCGTTGGAGAAAAGGGAGAGGGTGGGCAAGAAGTTGCAAAACGCTTGACGGACCTGATGCTCTTGAATCACGACCTGCCGATCAGCAATCGCCAACTCGGGGTGGATTTCGAGAGCTTTTAGCACGAGGTTTTCGATACTTCCTTCCGGCATGGGATGCTCTGCCGCTTCGCCGGACAGCTCAATGGATGCCGCTGGGGAGAGGCCCATGCCTTGAAGCAATTCGCCGCGAACCACAGCCAGTTTTCGGCGGGCCTGATTCAGTTCGGTTTCGCGCAATTCCGCCGCCAGAAGAGCTTGATCTCCCTCCCATTTTGCAAAGAAGCCTTCTCCCGCGAGCGCCTGAATGCGGTCGGATGCCTCCCGCGCGGCTTTCAGTTGCGACTCCAAGGCGGCAACGGTTTCTTGTTGCACGAGAAGATTGAAGTAGTGGGCGGTGGTCTGCATCACGATCCCTTGGCGCACGTAGGCAGCGGCCACGCCGGCGGCGGCATATCCATGACGTGCCGCCGCATAGAGAAACCAGGTGGAGGGCATGAAGATGGGCATGCCGATATCCACCCCAGCCGAGCTGAATTGTTTCTCGGTTTGTTGCGGCTGCTCCTTGGCGTAGGAATAGTACCCGGCGGAGGCGGCAACCGTAGGAAGGAAGGCCGTGAAGGCCACATTTTTACCGATGCGAAACAAGTCGTGATTCAGGTCGGCTTTTCGCACTTCGTAATTGTTCGCCATGGCGATCCGGATGCAATCGTCGAGCGAAAGGGGTTTGCTGAGCTCGGACTCCGCGAGGCGGGCGAGGTTGGTTGTGAAGGCATCTGTTTGTTCACGGCGGGCGCGGACGGGCTCGAAACTGGTGCAGCCGACCGCGAGCATCAGGGCAACGATCAAAAATGCCGTGGAGGAAAGAGAGAAAAAGCTCATGGCGAAAAATCCTTTCACAGGTTATCCAAGTTGGCGTTTTCGGCGGCCAGCATGTCCGTATAGCGGGCGACGAGGCGGCGGAGAGTGGGACGCTCCTTGTCACCGATGGCTTTCAAGGCGGCGGATTCGAACCGGACGAGTTCTTGGTAGATGGAGATGGCCAGCGTCTGGCCTTTTGCAGAAAGCTGGATGTTCTTGCGACGTCGATCCACGGGGTGAGGGGTTCGAGAAGCTAGTCCTCGCTTTTCTAACGCATCGAGAACAAAGGTCATGGTCTGGCGGGGCAGGCAACTGGCCGCAGCTAAAGCGGCTGGTTCAGTGATGTTGGGATGGAGGTGAAGCTTCAGCAACGCGATGGTCACATTGATGGGCATGTCCCACTGTTGCAGGCGAAGGTTATATTCGCGCTCCATGCGTAGCCATAGCGGCAACATGCTTTCATCGGAGGCGGGGTGCCCCTTCTGATCCACTATTTTTGATTTGACCGTGGTCATGACGATGCTCCCATCTGGTATGATTCGAGGCTGGATAGTACAATGTTGGACTATTATGTCAAGCGCCTGCAAAACCGATGGGAGGAAAATCCGAAAACTAGGGTTGGAGTGCTTGAATCAAGGGCGGCACCAAAAAGGCGACCAACAGCAAGGCCATGGCGGGGCGCAGCAGATTCACGGGCTTGAAATTATGCTGTAGAATGGCAGTGGCCAAATGGTTGGCGCCGGAGAAGGTGAAGAACAGCAACATGGCGGTCACAATGGTGGCTTCAGCGAAGCGTCCCCAGTTCAGCAAGAAAACCAGAAGCGCCGTGAGGGCGATGGCGGCATTGGCGAGACCCGATTGGATTTGATAGGCCCGATTGGGTGCGTAGCCAATTTTTTCGGAACCGACGTCTCCAAGAAACAGGGATTCAAAGGCCACCGTACCCGACATGATCAGGACGATGAAGGGGCCGAGCAGATGAAAGCGCGCAATGGCATCGTCACCGAAAGCAAAGGAACAAAACAGAACGATACCGATGCCACCTGGACGAATCCATTCCATCAGAGAGGAGAGTGTTTTCTTATTCATGGGGAAAGTGTAGGGGATTGGAAAATTGCATGCAAGGCGGCGAGTAAACAAGTTTTCCACCGTGTGGAAACTTTTTTTCCACACGGTGGAAAATGGGTTAGCCGAGGGCGACGTCGAGGGTCATCATGAGGGCGAAGCCGAGCATGGCGCCCATGGTGGCGACGTCGTTGTTTCCTTCGCTCTGGGCTTCGGGGATGGCGTCTTCGACGACGACGAAGATCATGGCGCCAGCGGCGAAGGCGAGGGCGTAGGGGAGAATGGGGCGGGCGGCGATAACGGCGAGGGCCCCGAGGATGCCGGCGACGGGCTCGACCATGCCGGAGAACTGGCCGTACATGAAACCTTTCCATCGGGATAGGCCCGAGCGTTGGAGGGGCATGGCGACGGCGAGGCCTTCGGGGAGATTTTGAATGCCGATGCCGATGGCGAGAGCGATAGCACCGGCTAGGCTGTAGGCGGATTCACCGATGGCGGCGGCACCGAAGGCGACGCCGACGGCAAGACCTTCGGGAATGTTGTGGAGGGTGATGGCGGTGACGAGCAGGATGCTGCGCTTCCAATGAGAATGGTGGCCTTCGGGGATTTCCTCATAGACGTGGAGGTGAGGCAACACGATGTCGATGCCGCGCAGAAAGGCCCCGCCGAGCAGAAAACCGACGACGGCGGGGACCCAGGAGCCGTTGGACAATTCGATGGCAGGCGCGAGGAGAGACCAGTAGCTGGCGGCGATCATGACGCCGGCGGCGAAACCGAGCATGCCGTCCTGTAGTTTGCGGGTGGGGCGGCGGGAAAGGAAGATGGTGGCGGCGCCGAGGGCCGTCATGAACCAGGTGAAGAGGGTGCCGATCAGGGCTTGCGTGACCGGCGGCATTCCTTGCATCCATTCAACTATGACGTTCATCAGGGTTCCTTGTGGTGAAGCTCAAAGGTAGCGCACATGAGCTGGATTGCAAGACGCGGACTCCAGCGGGGCGAGGCGAGGTCAGGAGTCAAATTGCCCCGTGCGGAGAAGCACAAGCGTGCAGGCATGAACGACCGCGATGTTGGCGGCAGTTAATTTTTCTTCCAGAGTCGGATTTTCGGTGCCGGGATTGAAGAGGACACGGGTGGGGTTCGCCGCGATGATTTCATCGGCCATGTCGGTGGAGTGGGAGGGGGAGACGTACATCGTGATGGTGTGCAAAGGCGCGGAAATGTCGGCAAGGTGTTTGAAGGTAATGTGTCCATCAATTTCGGCGATGGCCGGATGGACGGGAAAAACGGTGTGGCCTTTTTCGGCCAAGAGGATGACGGCTTGGTAGCTATAGCGTTCAGGCTTGTTGCTGGCTCCGAGGATGGCGACGTTCATGGTGGGTTTTCCTTTTGTTTAGGGCGATACGGAAATGCGGAGGAGTTGATTATCGTCTACGGTCCGGTAGCAGGCCCAGCCGGGGCCGGCGTCGACGAAGAGTGCACGGGCCGTGAGGAGGGTCTGGGACTGGGAGCCATCGGTGCGGACGCGGCAGAGCTTGCTACTGAAGGCTTCCATCGGACTGCCGCGGGTATAATAGACCCAGTCGCCGGCCACGAGGGGGCCGAGCACTTCATCGGAGGATAGCCGCTCGGTTTTTGAGCCGTCGGTGCGGGTGCGGGAGAGGGGTCCCCAGCCCTGCGTGTGGTAGACCCAGTCGCCGGAGACGCGGATGTTCGAAGAACCGCCGACATCGAGGCGGACGGGGGTTCCGCCGGCGGCGGGGACGCGGTAGAGACGGCCGAGCGTTTTTTTTGTGTCCGTGGCGAGGTGGCGGAGGCTGGCATAATACACCCAATCGCCGTCGACTGCGAATTCCTCGACGGGTTCGAAGAGGACGGTGACCGGGGCGGTGGCGCCGAGGTCCCAGCGGTCGATGCCGCCCGTCTCGCCCTCGCGTCCGAGGAAGACGGCGCCGTTGGACCCTCGGGCGGCTTCCGAGACGGGGACTGCGGAGAGGGTTTCGATTTGGCCGGTGGCTAGATCGAGTTTTAGCGAGGCGGGTTGATGGGGATCGCCGCCGTTGAAAAAGACGGCATTGCCGGCGGCGATGAACCCGGATGCCGAGCACAGGATGGACACATCGGCGATTTTTTCGGTGGGGGCGCCGTCCGCGGGAATACGGTACAACTCGTCAATCGTCCAGTCGAACCCGGAAGGGTCTTCGTTGCGGAAGACGCCGAAGTAGGTGGCGGGCCCGTCGAAGCCCAGCAGGGCCGCACCGGGATTGTCGGCAAGTTTTTCGCGGGCGGAGCCGTCGGGGCGTATGCGGTAGAGGCGTCCATCGTCTATTTTGTTTTCGTAGTACAGCCAACCGTCGCGGCGATGGAAGTAGGAGGCGGTGTCGGGGCCGATCCGTTCAGGTTGAGGAGGGGTCGCACATCCGGCGAGTCCTATCCATAGTGTTAAGCTGAATGGAAGCCAACGAAATCTCTTCATGCGGACATGTTAGTTGTTCGATCTGGCAAAAACAACCAGAACAACGGAAGGAGTCATTTGACGGCGTCTGGCTTATGGGGTAGCGTGCCCCGTCTGTTGAAAGGACGTTTTCGTATGAACATGAAGTATCATTCCATCGGTCTGGTTGTGTGGGTAGCGTTTTCCAGTCTGCCGAGTGCCGTCATGGCTTGGGGCCCGGAGGGGCACGAAATCGTTGCGGATATCGCGGAAGCGTATTTGACTCCGACCGCCAAGGAAAAGGTGGAAGATATTTTGGGATCCAAGAAATTGGGGGATTTTGACATTGCGGTTTGGCCGGATGTGATTCGGGGGAATAAAGAATACAGCGAGATGTATCCTGGAAACGGGCGTTGGCACTATGTGGATTTTGATGCGGCCAAGCGCTATGACGAGGAGTTTGAGCTGGAGTTGCCGGAGGACGGACAAGATGTGGTGACGCAGGTGGCCCGGTGGCGGGATGAGTTGAGCTCGAAGGAGATTTCAGCCGATCGCCGCTTAGATGCCTTACGTTTTTTGGTCCACTTGGCGGGCGATCTTCACCAGCCAATGCACTGTGCCTACCGGTACGGCGACATGGGTGGCAACATGATTCCCGTTGATTCGTTCACAGGCCGAAATTATTCTTTCGATACCAATACGCCCATGGACTATGCCCAGAGTGTGCACAGTATTTGGGATGAGGCGCTAGTGTTGGAGTTGATTGGGGGACGAAAACCAAGGATGGTGGCGAGAGAACTGCGGAAAGAAGTGGATTCTGAAAGGGCAGAGCGTTGGGTGCGGGAGTCCATCTTTAACTGGGCCACGGACGGCTATTGGCTTGCGAGAAAGAAAGCGTATCGATGGACCGACGGCACGAGTCTTCCTTACAAGTGGGCGCGCCCGGGAATGGATTTGACCAGCGAAAACTATATCGATTCCCATTTGCCGATCGTTCGTGAGCAGTTGCAGAAGGCGGGTGTGAGGTTGGCACATCTGATCAACACGGCGTTGGATCCGGCTTATGTTTTGCCTCCGCTGCCGGAAAAAACAGAAAAATAAGTTCGTTTTCTTTCCTGCCACGAACTTGCCTTTTCTTGCCTGTTTGGGCACTCTGCCCGAATGGATTTGCGTGGTCAGAATGAAAAGCTGGGTCATCAGCACATTTTCGAGAATACGAGGGGGATCCGTTGGGTGTGGGCCATCCTGATTGGAGGTTGGTTGGCGACATCCATCTTGGCAACAGCGGCTTTTCCCTCGGAAGGATTTGAGGGGACATCATTTCCTCCACTGGGTTGGACGAATTCAGGATCAGCGGCCACTTTGTGGAGTCGGTCTATCGGGGTATCGGGATACGGGGTGGGATTGGCATCCGCCAGAGCCAATTTCTACAATGTCGGTTCAGGCACCGGCGTTTTGGAGAGCGCAACATTTGATGTGTCGATGGAAGGCGAGCAGTTGGCGTTTGATTTTGCCTACGCGACATATGGTGGCGAGGTGGACCGTTTGCTGGTCTATGGATCTACCGATCAAGGCGCGTCGTATTCCTTGCTGATGGAGATGGCGGGTGGCACGACAGGCATTCTCAATACGGCTGGAGCCCAAATGAGTCAGTTTGTCCCGACGGCCACGGATTGGAAATCACAACAAATCCCCCTGCCACTTGGGGTTAATCGCGTGAGGTTCGACGCGGTGACGGCCTATGGGAACAACCTGTATCTCGACAATGTGCAAATTTTTGACGGATCCGATGTCGTGGATTTGGTCTTGGATCTATCCGATGCGCCGGACCCCGTTGCGGTGGGAAGCCATCTCACTTACTCGGTCGTGGTTTCGAATGCGGGTCTAATCATGGCGGAAAATGTCTGGCTGACCAATGTGTGTCCGAGTGGGGTTCATATCGTTTCTTTGGAAGCCAGTAGTGGCACATGGACGACGAATGGGAACCAGTTGGTTGGCCAACTGGGTACGCTTGCAAGCGGCGAAACAGCGAGGATGAATATTGTGGTTCAGCCCCAAGCCAAAGGCATGATCACGAACGCTGCGGCGGTGTCCACATCCAGTGCGGACTGGCAAACGGCGAATAATAGCAAAATGGCGACGACATGGGTGGATACGGAAGGCGGCTATTTGTTTTTCGGTTCGGATTCGTATGCGCTGGATGAGGATCGCGGATCCGTCACGCTGAGCGTTGCTCGAACGGGGAGCGTTGTGGGGGAAATTACGGTGGATTACGAGACCGTGGACGGAGCAGCCATTCACGGAAGCGATTATTCTGCCCGAAGCGGAACGCTCATATTGAGCAATGGTGCTACGAGTTCAAGTGTGACTATTCCCATTCTAAATGATGAGATGGATGAAGATGCGGAATCCTTTTTCGTTCAATTGAGCTATCCGGGAGGAGGAGCCATGTTGGGGGCGGTCAGCAACACAACAATCCTGATTCGAGACGAGGATGGGATTGCGGCGATACCATTTGAGGAGGGTTTTGAATCCGGGGGCTTCTCCAACTATTGGTCGACCTATTCCACCGGAGTTGTTGGCCCGAAAATCACCGCGACCAATGGGCCGAATAGCGGAACTTGGCATGTGAATATGAATGGCGACACCATGTTGTATTCGCTTAACGAACTGGTGTTGAGTGTTGACCTTAGCGGGCAAGAGGGTGTCTATCTCCGATTTTGGCACAAGCGGTTTCCGTATGAGTCGGATAACGCCATGAGCGATTCGTTTAAGGGACATTCGTATGCCGATGGCGTCGCGATCAGTGTGGATGGTAGCAATTGGTTCAAGGCTCATGGATTGGCGCTGGCCGACACGGGTACAAACGAATACCGTTCATTTGATCTGGCGCTGGATCCGATTTTGGCCGCGCAAGGGCTTAGTTTCAATCATCACGTGCGCATCAAGTTTCAGATGGTTGGTTATTACTATCCGCCGGGCTACGGGCGATTCTTTGACGATATTTCACTCTACACGCAAAGCGGCCGTTTGCGTTTTGCTGCACCATCATGGGAGGTTGCCGAGGGCGCTGGGGCCATCACCGTGACGGTGGAACGTGTTCAGGGAGACTCGGGCGAAGTTAGCGTGGATTACGCGACTCTCTCCGGGACGGCGGCAGAGGAAAGCGATTATGAAGCCGCGACGGGCACATTGGTTTTTACCAATGGGAATCGGATGCAATCGTTTGTCGTTCCCGTCATTCAAGATGCCGACGACGAACCGATGGAGACATTTGCCGTTCAACTTTCTAACCCGCTGGGAGGTGCCAGTCTGATCTCCCCGACGCAGGCCATCGTGACCGTCATCGACGATGATGGTCCGGGCGAATTGGCGTTTGCGGCGATGCAGTACACGGAAGCAGAAAACAGTGGGCTGGCGTCCATTGCCTTGATTCGTCGATATGGGCGAAGCGGAGATGTTTCCGTTCGTTGGCGCACGCAGACGGGGACGGCGACACCGGGAGCCGATTACGTGGAATCCACAGGAACGGTGATTTTTGTGGACGGGCAGGTCGAGTCCGTATGCGAAGTTCCCTTGTTGGACGATACGTTGATGGAAGGACCCGAAACCCTTCAATTGTTCCTCTATGAGCCAGACGGCGGGGCAACCCTTGGATTGCCGACCAACGCTTGGCTGAACCTGCAGGACGACGAGGCACCGCGCGCTGCATTTCCGTTCTACGAAGGATTTGAATCGGGTGTTTGGCCCACTTATTGGGCGGTGCGATCCAGCGGTGCGGGGCGCATAGCATTGACCAACTGGACCACGGGATTCGAAGGCACTCGGAGTCTCTCGATGGATTCTGTCTCGGGAGACGCCCTGAATGAGGCGACCTTGACCGTGGATTTGGCTGGGCAGACGAGCGTGATGTTTCGCTGCTGGACGCGCGATTATTCGGATGGGGCGCATCCTATGCCGGAGTTCTTCTCGGATTCCACGAACGCCGATGGCATTGCGGTCAGCGCGGATGGACTGACATGGCATCGCTTGGTTGATCTGGCGGCGCTGGGCAACCAATCCGTGTATACCAATCTTGTGGTGGATTTGACATCCTTCGCTACGCAAAAAGGATTGCCGCTGACATCGACCTTCCAAGTCCGGTTTCAACAATTTGATAGTGGTCTGTATCCTTCGCGCGGGCGATCCTTTGACCATATCAGTTTGACACCTGAGCCATCGACGACCTCCACCGTGGTCCGCGCACAGGGATTTGAAGGCGAGACGGGTGACACCTGGGGATACCGAATTGTGCCATCGCTGGGTCAGATAGCCCTTCGCAGTGACCGAAAAGCTGGGGGTGTCCGGTCCCTTCGCTTCGCGGGCTCCAGCAGTCAGAATGTGGATTCGTACGTAGAGTTCGACAATGTCTCGATCGGTTCCCACAACCACATCCGCCTGTCGGTGGCGTTCAGTGCTTCGCAAGTGGATTCGGCTGACGATTTGTATTTGGACATCTCCTACAACAATGGGCTGACGTGGAGCGGTGCGGGATCGATCAAGCTGGTCGATGGCTATAGCAATGCCGAAGTTCCCTTCGGAGGAACCAGTGTCAACAATCCAACAACGGTTTCCAATAATCCGTGGATCGTGGAGATTCCGGCTGGACAGTCCCAACTGAAAGTGCGGCTGCGCATGGATGAGGCTTCTGGAAAAAATAATACCAGTGATTTCTATTTTATTGACGATGTGACTCTTAGCTATTTGCCCACCAACCAGCCTCCTGTGTTGGTGCCGATTCCCGATCAGACGGCCTTCGTTAGCAACCGCTTGGAATTTGCTGTGGTTGCGACTGACATTGATCAGAACGTGGTAGCGCTCTCAGCCAGCAATTTGCCCCCGGGGGCTGTATTTGAACCGCAGACAGGACAAGCGCCGCTGATCCACTTCTTTGACTTCACGCCGGAGGAAAGTCAGGGTGACGCCACGTTTCCGGTGATCTTCCACGTGTCGGACGTGGATGGATATAACGCGCAGACGGTGACGATTCGCGTACTCGATCGGGTGGTGACGTTTTCGACCCATCGGCTTTTCGCAGAAGAGGGGGGCGATGATGTTTTGATTGGTATCCAGCTTTCACGGCCCGCAGATGCAACGGTGCCGCTGTCGATTGATGGACTCGCCACAGCAGAGGAAGATTATAGCCTGTCCAGCACGAGCCTCACCTTTACCGTGGATGGAGAGATCGAGCAGTTTGTGGTCTTCACGCCCCGCGCCGACGACCTTTCGGAAGGCCCGGAGAACATTCATCTGACGGCGGCGAGTCATCCTGGGATCATTTCGGGCGATGGGGGGTGTGAACTCTTCCTTCGGGACGAGGATAGCGTCACTCTTGCGACGGCCAATCTGACCAGTGGAGGCAGTGCCATTTATGAAGGACCCGGGCAGCGCATTCTGGATTCGTTGACAGCGGATGTGGTGGCGATTCAGGAATTCAAGGTGACCGATGTGGGAGGACATCGGGCTTTTGTTGACCGTACGTTTGGAACCAACTATTTCTACTGTGTGGAGCCAACGGGCAACTTGCCCAACGGCGTCATCAGTCGATGGCCCATTCGGGAATGGGGCGAGTGGGAAGATCCCCAGGTTGGCGATCGTGATTTTGTTTGGGCCACGGTGGATGTGCCTGGCGGTCGCCCATTGCACGTTGTTTGCGTGCATCTTCATTCGTCGGGAGGCTCGTCCTCGCGGTTCTATGAGGCCACATTGCTTACGAATTATATCGAACAAGCGGGATTCCATCCGTCGGACTATGTTGTACTTTGTGGCGATCTAAATATCGAAAATCGGTCTGAAGCCGCCCTCCAAACGTTGATTACCCTCTTTTCAGATGACCACAAACCCGCCGATCAGAATGGAGACATGGATTCCAATCAGCCGCGCAACAAACCGTTTGATGTGGTGTTGCCGGTTGCGCTTTTGGATGCCGCCCACCAATCGGTGAATTTCGGTGGACTGACATTTCCGGATGGCTTGATATTTGATACTCGGCTTTGGAGCTCGGCAACGATTCCATATCCCGCCCGGGTCTCGGATTCCGCAGCTCTGAGCATGCAGCATATGGCGGTTGTAAAGCGTTTTGGTATGGATCGTTTCGTGACTCTTCTTGCCCGCGCCGGTGAGAAGGGTTTCGTGACACCCGCAAGCTGTGAGGTTGGACTGGGTTCGAACCAAGCGTTCACGGTGACGGCGGAGCCGTATTGTCACATCAGTCGCGTGACAGCCAATGGGGTTGTTTGGACGTCGTCGGATCAGCCCTCCGATCTGGTTTGGGTATGGAGTAATGTTCAGGCCAATGCGTGGCTCGATGTTTCCTTTGCTGACAATGTCACGGCTCCTCATGGCGTTCCAGAACACTGGTTGGTCTCGTATGGCATCACCAATGACTTTGATACTGCTGACGAGGAGGATCCGGACCACGACGGAATCCCCACATGGAAGGAATACGTGATGGACACGCATCCTGGATCTTCCAACGACTGTTTGCAGGTGGATTTTATGGAGATGGTGCGGGGTTCAGACGATGGGGTGCTGGGCTATATCATCGGATGGTCGGCCTCCACGGGGCGTGTCTATGATGTGCAATACCAAGATAACCTGCTTAACAATATCTGGCTTCCGATGGATGGTCTAACGAATCTGGTGCCCACGCAACCGATTGTGTCGGTCACGAATCTGTTTCACGATGGCCCGATGAGGATTCTTCGCCTTCAGGTTCGTTCTCCTTGATCCTGAGGCAGAAGTTGAGCCTAGGTTTTCTTTACAAAGAATGGCAAAAGGAATAGTGTGACGAACCACATATGAAAGCAGTTGCACCAGGCAAATTGATTCTGAGCGGCGAGCATGCCGTAGTCTATGGTCGTCCGGCTCTCGCGATGGCCGTGAACCGCAATGCCCAAGCCTTCATCACGATGGAAGGGGCGGAGGAAACGGTTTCGTTCGACCTTCCCAATTTGCAGGCATCCAAGGAGTCCTTTACGTTGCGGGCGTTGCGTGAATTTCATGGCCGCGTATTGCGCAACTATGAGGAATTTCAGGCCGGTCGGTTGTCTATCCGCGAAGTGGTTCACAAGCCCGTGGACCTGTTTCAATTTGCGTTCGTCACCATCATGGATGGTTTGCATTTGAAGATGGGCGGGGGGGTCAATGTGCGACTGAATTCCAATATTCCCATTGGATGCGGCATGGGATCTTCGGCCGCGACGATTTTGAGCGTGTTGCGAGGGTTGGGGCATTACTACCGCGTCGATTTTCGACCCGAATGGTATTCTCGCTATAGCCTCGAAGTGGAGAACATGCAGCATGGAAAAGCCAGCGGGCTGGACACCTACGTCTCCATGCATGGCGGTTGCGTGCGGTTCCAAAATGGCGAGGCTCAGGAAATGCCGTTGCCTCGCGTGCCGTTGTACATTGTCAATACCGGACAGCCGCAGAGCACCACCGGCGAGGCGGTTTCGGCCGTGGCGCGCCGTTTTTCTGCGAGCAACCCGATCTGGGATGGGTTTGAGGTGGTGGTCAACCATATGCAGACAGCGTTGCAACACGATGATCTGAAGGCGTTTCAAAAAGCCATGCGCGAAAACCATCGCTTATTGAACGAGATTGGTGTGGTGCCCGGACGCATATGCGATTTTGTTTCCGAAGTGGAGCAGGCCGGTGCGGCGGCGAAGATTTGTGGCGCTGGAGCCATCGCGGGCGATCACGCAGGAATGGTGCTGGTGGCCTCGCGCGAGACTCCGACCGAACTGTGTGCCAAGTATGGCTATGAGCTCATGACGGTTCGCCCCGATCCGTTGGGCGTTCGCGTGGTGTGATTTTTTCGTTATGACGTTGCGCGCCGTACAAGCTTCTGCGCCGGGAAGTCTCATGTTGATGGGGGAGCATTCCGTCTTGCGCGGATATCCGGCGATGGTGTGCGCCATCGACAAGCGCATGAAGGTCGAACTGACGCCTCGCGAAGACAAGTCGATTCTGTTGCATTCTGCCTTGGGCGAACACGAAACCTCCTTGGATGAATTGGCCCACAACGAGAGCTTTCGCTTCGTGCTGGGGGCCATTCGAGCTTGCCGCGAGGGAATGCAGCAGGGCTTTCAGTTGGATATTCGTTCGGAAATGTCTCATCAGATGGGGCTGGGTTCCAGTGCAGCGGTCACGGTGGCCACGCTAGCTGCGTTGGCAGGCGCTCAGGGAACGGCCCTTGATTTTCACTGCCTGTTGGAATGCGGCACGAAGATCATTCGCAAGGTGCAGGGCGGAGTCGGTTCCGGTGCCGATGTTGCGGCGAGTGCCTATGGGGGATGCCTGCGCTACTTTGCCGAGACGCAGGAGGTGGTGAAGCTACCGATGACACCACAGTTGACCGTACTCTATTCGGGAAGCAAAATGCCTACGCCCGAGGTGATTGCCCTTGTGGAGGAAAACCGCCAAAAGCAACCCGAGTTGTATGAAGAATTGGATGAGCTGATTGGCCATACGGTGCAGCATGCATTTGAAGCGGCGGCGCGCGGAGATTGGGAAACCATGGGCGGACTGATGAACATCAATCAAGGCCTGATGGATTCGCTAGGTGTGAATAGTGCGAAGCTGGCCGAGCTGGTGTATGAACTGCGCGAGGACCCCAATATTCAGGGAAGCAAAATTTCGGGTTCGGGTCTGGGCGATTGCGTGGTGGGCCTCGGGAAATCTATGCGGCGCGATTGGGGAGTTCCCTCTCTTGCGGTCAACGTGGACTTGGTGGGGGCCACCGTCGAGGCTATTCCGTGACGTTGGCGAGGCAAATCGTCGAACGGATTTTGGTCGGCCGAAAAGGGGAGGCTAAGACAAGGGCGACGGTGTATGCGCCAGCCAACATTGCTCTTGTGAAATATTGGGGTAAGCGAAATGAGTCTCTCAATTTGCCGGTGACGGGAAGCCTTTCGATTTCGTTGGGTCCGTTGGGATCGCATGTGGAATTGTCTCGATCGTGTGGATCTGCGGACATCATTTGGTTGAATGGAAAAAAATTGGAGGCGGACCGATCCTTCGCCAAACGAGCAAGCGCCTACTTGGATTTATTTCGACCTTCCGACGATTTCTTCTTTGAGCTGAAGGCGCGAAACACCGTTCCCACGGCGGCGGGATTTGCGTCTTCGGCATCCGGTTTCGCGGCCTTGGCAAAAGCCGTGGACCAATTCTTTGGCTATGGATTATCGGTGAGAGAGCTTTCGATTTTGGCCCGACTAGGTAGCGGGAGTGCCGCCCGCAGTTTGGAAAATGGATTTGTCGAGTGGTGCTCGGGGACAGACCCCGATGGTATGGATTCCTTCGCAGAACGGCTAGATGCACAGTGGCTGGAGTTGCGAGTGGGCGCTTTGGTGTTGTGTGAACACGAAAAGCCCATAGGCTCGCGCGAAGGTATGCGCCGTAGCGTGGAAACCTGCGAGTTTTATCGCGAATGGCCCGGACGGGTGGCCACCGATTTGGCGACGTTGAAAGTAGCCATTGCCGAGAAGAAGATGGCCGCGCTGGGAGAGATTGCCGAAGGAAATGCTTTGGCGATGCACGCGCTCATGATGGCCACGCGCCCGCCGATCGTCTATGCGCTTCCCGAAACCGTGACGGCCATGCGCAATATCTGGGCCGCGCGAGCCGAAGGGTTGCCGCTATGGTTCACGATGGATGCGGGGCCGAACGTGAAGTTGCTTTTCGATGCCAAAGACGAGTCGCGCGTTCGCGAGCGCTTTCCCAGCGTGGAGGTTGTCGCTCCGTTTGGGTGAGGGGGGAAGGAAGAATGGAATGATGGAATGGCGGAAGAATGGGGTGAAGATGGAAAAGTCTTTTCCCTGTTTCAATATTCCATTATTCCCACATTCCACTCTTTCCAGATTCCATTATTCCAGTTTTTCAATATTCCACCCTTCCTTCCGCTGGCTTCACAGCGATCGGTCGAGGATTTGGAGCGCCTGTTCGATTTGGGCGGGCTTTACAACCAGCGGGGGAACAAAGCGCAATACGTGGTCGCCGGTGGCGATGCAGAGCAATCCGTTGTCGCGCAATTTGGCTTCGACGGGTTTGGCGGGAATGTTCAGAACGGCACCGATCATGAGGCCGATGCCTCGCACGGATTGGATGCAAGAGTGTTTCGTAGCGAGTTGTCGGATGCCGTCCATGAGTAGCGCGCCCATCTGCACAGCATGGTCGAGGAGGTGCTCCTTTTCGATGGTGTCGAGAGTGGCGAGGGCGGCGGCACAAGCCAGCGGGGTTCCGCCGAAGGTGCTGGCGTGGTTGCCGGGCTGGAAGACGTT
Source organism: uncultured Verrucomicrobiota bacterium (assembly GCA_964647595.1). GTDB lineage: Bacteria > Verrucomicrobiota > Kiritimatiellia > CAIQIC01 > Lenti-01 > Lenti-01. Next base: position 105,832 of record CAZYGH010000005.1, on the reverse strand, counting down.
GGAGAGATGCGGCGCGACGGATACCGCACCGACGGGGAAGCCGCCGCCGAGGGCCTTGGCGATGGAAATTCCGTCGGGTTGGATGCTGTAGTTCTGGTAGGCAAACCATTTTCCAGTCCGGCCCATGCCCGCTTGCACTTCGTCGAAAAAGAGCAGGATTTTCTTTTCATCGCAGAGCGCGCGTAGGCCCGTCATGAATTCGGGGGTGGCGGGTAAGATGCCGCCTTCGCCTTGTACGGCTTCGCACAGGATGGCGACGGTGGAGGGAGTGATGGCCGCGCGGACCGAATCCAGATTATTGAACTCGGCATAGGAAAAACCAGGCATCAACGGCTCAAATCCTTTTTGGTATTTGGTCTGCCCCGTGGCGGTCATCGTGGCGAGGGTGCGGCCATGAAAGGAGTTCTTCATGGTGATGATCTCGTGCCGCCCGTCCAAGGATCCCCACTTGCGGGCGAGTTTGAAGAGGCATTCGTTGGCCTCGGCGCCGGAGTTGCAGAAGAAGACTTTTCCGCCGAGCGAAATCTCGGAAATCTTCTTGGCCAGTTGGGGCTGGAGCTCGTTGTGGAAGAGGTTGGAGCAATGCATGAGGATGCCGACCTGTTTTTGGATGGCAGCGACAATGGCCGGGTGGCAGTGGCCGGTGTTGCAGACAGCGATGCCGGCCATGAAGTCGAGATATTCCTTGCCGGTGTCGTCCCATACAGACACGCCGGAGCCGCGCACGAGGGTGAGCCCCGGCGCATAGGTGGGCATGACAAATTGGTTATGAAGTTCTTTTAGATTAGGTTGCATCGTTGACAATCTCCGTTCCGACGCCTTTATCGGTGAATAGTTCGAGAAGAAGGGAATGCGGCAGGGCCGCGTCAATGATATGAGTTTTGCGAACACCGGCTTTGAGCGCCTTAAGCGCGCCGCTGATTTTGGGCAGCATGCCGCCGCCGATGATGCCACGCTCGATGAGGCTTTCGACCTCGGAGAGGTGGAGCGTACTCATCAGGGAGTTGCGATCTTTGGGGTCGGCCAGCAGTCCGGGCACATCGGACAGGAAAACCAGTTTGCGCGCCTTGAGTCGCTCGGCCAGACCGGCGGCCGCGGCATCGGCGTTGATGTTGTAAATTTGTCGAGAAGTGTCGGCTCCCAGCGGTGTAATGATAGGGGTGATATCCGCCTCCAGATAGGCTTTGACGGGTTCGACATCCACCGTGGTGATTTCGCCCACGAGGCCCCAATCGAGAATCTCGCCGGTGTCGGGGTCCTCGGCCGTATGTTTGCGAACGGTGATGATATCCTCACCGTGAATACCGCGTGCTTTGCACCCAAAGCCGTTGAGGATGGCGACCAACTCGGGATTCACTTCGCGGTTGAGCACATGCTCAACGATTTCCATGGTTTCGGCATCGGTGACGCGAAGACCTTTGACGAAGTTGGCCTGAAGGCCTTTTTCCTTCATACGCGCATTGATGGCTTTGCCGCCGCCATGCACGATGACAGGGCGCAGGCCCACGCAGCTCATGAAGGCGATGTCTTCGAGAATGTCGCGGACAACATCGAGATTGTCCATGGACGAACCGCCGAATTTGACAATGACTGTTTCGCCCCGGAACCGCTGAATATGCGGCAGGGCTTCGACCAGAACGTTCGCTTTTTGGATGGCTTGTTTCATATTTTCTACTTATTGATTTTGACGTATTCCTCCGTGCAATCGCAGGAGTAGACGGTCGCATTGTGGCGGCCGAGGTGAAGATCGATGGTGATCGAAAATTCTTTCTTGGCCACGATCTTGGACAGTTGTTCGATGGAGGCTCCCGCCTTGAGGCCATTCTGAACGGCGAGGAGGTTGTTGTAAAAAATTTCGACTTTATTCTCATCGACCTTGGCCGGGGAATAGCCCAGAGCATCCATGACACGCCCCCAGTTGGGATAGGTTCCTACCCAAGAGGTTTTGACGAGGAAGGAGTTGGCGACGGATCTGGCCGCCGCTTCGGCGTCCGCCGCGGTTCGTGCGCCTTGAACGCGAACGGTGACAAGCTTTTGTGCGCCTTCCCCATCGCGAACCATGGCCATGGCGAGACGGAAGGCCACGCCTTCCAGCGCGGCGACAAAAGAATCCCAGTCGGGATGGCCCGGCTTGAGCGGCGCGTTGGCGGCGCGTCCGTTGGCCAGCAGTAGAACGGTGTCGTTGGTGCTTTGATCGGCATCGACCGAAATGCGGTTGAAGGATTTGTCTACGGCGGCCTTGAGAGCCTTTTGCATCGCGCGGCGATCCACCTGGGCATCGGTGAGAAGGAACGCGAGCATGGTGGCCATACACGGCTGAATCATACCCGAGCCCTTGGCGATTCCAGTCAATCGACAGGTCTTGCCGTTGGCCGTGAAGGCAACGGTGAACCGCTTGGGCACCAGATCGGTGGTCATGATGCCGCGTGCGGCGGACTCACCGCCGGTGGGCGTAAGGACCTTGGCCAGTTTTTCGATGCCGGGCAAAATGATGTCCATGCGCAGGGGTACCCCGATGCGGCCCGTGGAGCAGACGAGAAAAAGTTCGGGGGCCACGCCGAATTGCGCGGCCGCATGGGCGGCCATGGTTTTGGCATCGATGAGCCCATTCTTTCCGGTGCAGGCATTGGCCTGACCGCTATTCACCACAATGCCGTGAGAGGCGCCTACGGTAGCGAGACGTTCCGCATCCAAGCGAACGGTGGCGGCCTTCACCTGATTGGTGGTGAACGTGGCGGCCAGATCTGCGGGAGAATCGGAAAAGAACATTGCCATGTCCGGCTTGCCCGAAGCCTTGAGGCCGGCAACAATTCCGGCAGCGCGGAATCCGGCGGGGAGGGTGGCTTTGGGGGAGAATTTCAACGTTGGGTTTTGCGTCATGGGGAATGGCCTTTCAAAAAAATGAACAATGGGTGGAGTATAGTATCGAATGGCACAAAATCAGCATAAAAAAACGGAACAGCCGAAGAGGATTTTGCCACAGAGATCACAGAGATTTGGAGAGCTTGAGACGGTGTTCTTCTCTGTGAATCTCTGCGCCCTCTGTGGCGAATGGGTTGGATTCAAAGGGCAACAAAAAACCCCGAACGCCGAGGCGGTCGGGGTGTAGCAGACTCGAGTCGACTTAGCGTTTCGAGAACTGGAAGCGACGACGCGCACCGGGCTGGCCGGGTTTCTTACGTTCCTTCATACGAGGATCGCGGGTGAGGAAACCGGCCTTCTTGAGAATGGCGCGGTAGTTTTCATCGACCTGAAGCAGGGCGCGGGAAATGCCATGACGCAGAGCGCCGGCCTGACCGACGGGACCGCCGCCTTCGCAGATGGCAATGACATCGAACTTGGCTACCGCTTCGAGAGTCTTGAACGGCTCTTCGACGATCAAGCGCAGATCGGTGGTGGGGAAATATTCCGCGAACTCGCGGCCGTTGACCGTGATCTTGCCTTTGCCCAGCAGAAGACGGACGCGGGCAATGGCGGTCTTGCGACGGCCTGTGGCGATGTATTCGATTTCAGCTTTCTTGGTGGCCATGATAGTTCTCCGGAATTAGCCAATGACTTTGGGGTTTTGCGCCGCGTGGGGATGGTCGGTGCCGGGATAGATCTTGAGTCGCTTGATGAGTTGGCGGCTCAAGTGGTTTTTCGGCAACATGCATTTCACGGCGTGCCAGATAATGAAATTAGGATTCTTGGCGCGCATTTGAGCAACGGTGGTCTCGACGTATCCGCTTTGGAAGCCGGTATACTTCGCATAGGTCTTCTTCTCTTCCTTGGAGCCGGACATGCCGACCTTGGCGGAGTTGATGACCACGATGAAATCGCCCATGTCGATGTGGGGGGTGTAATCGGGTTTGCCGCGGCCCCGGAGGAGGCGGCAAAGTTCGACGGCCAATCGGCCGGCGGGTTTGTCGGTGGCATCGATCAGATACCACTCATGCTTAACTTCAGATTCTTTCGGCTGTGTCGTCTTCATAATCCTTCAATTCCCAAACTTGAGCGGCGAACAGTAGCGCGCAATGCGCGCACCTGTCAACGCGGTTCTTTCCATCTCGTTTGACTGTGAAACAACCCCGTGCCGGAAGAATCGGGAGAAATCCGACGACAGAGGACGCTTTGCGAATCGTTGCGAAAAAGCAAAACCTTCACGCAGCCTCTTCCCCGGTTACCGCCGGAAAAAACGCCCGAAACGCGGAAAAATTGGCTCCAGCGACAGGGCTCGAACCTGTAACCTATTGGTTAACAGCCAACCGCTCTACCATTGAGCTACGCTGGAACCGAAAATCGTGGGAGAAGATAGCTGGACGCCCATAGAAGTCAAGCGCGTAGAAGAAAAAATCAAAAATGGGGTGTAAGGCCGAGTCTTTCAAAGTGGGGTGAGGAGGATCCTGCGAGGGTGGAAGATCCTGCGTGGGCAGGCAAGAACGATGGGCCCACCGGGGTTGAAACGGGGCGTCAGTTGAAGACGACGGTGCGGTTTTTGTAGGTGAGTAGACGGTGGTGAAGGTGCCCGTAGATGGCTCTGGAGAGGACGATTTTTTCCAAGTCGCGGCCGAGACGGACGAGGTCGTCCACGCCTTGTCGGTGGGAGACGCGAATGACGTCTTGTTCGATGATGGGACCTTCGTCGAGCTTTTCGGTGACATAGTGGGCGGTGGCGCCGACGATTTTGACGCCACGGTCGTGGGCGGCTTGGTAGGGGCGTGCACCGGCGAAGGCGGGAAGAAAGGAGTGGTGAATGTTGATGATGCGCATGGGGAACGCTTGCACAAAGGCGGGGCTGAGAATTTGCATGTAGCGGGCGAGAACGACGAAGTCGACGCCGGCGTCTTGCAGAAGGGCAATTTGGCGGGGCTCTGTTTCGACTTTGTTGGCCGGGGTGACGGAGATGCAGTGAAAGGGGAGGCCGTGGCGTTCGGCGAGTTCGCGGTGGTCTTCATGGTTCGAGAGAACGAGGGCGATGTCGACGGGCCATTCGCCGCTTTCGTGGCGGGCAAGGATGTCGTAAAGGCAATGGGGCTGTTTGGAGACGAGGACGGCCATGCGCAGGTGTTTGCCGGAGATGTGGAGCTTCCACTGGATCTGAAAGGAGTTGGCGATGGTCTCAAAGTGGGAGGCAAATTGATCGATGGGGAAGGAAAATCCGTCGAGTTCCCATTCCATGCGGGCAAAGAAAACGCTGTCTTCGGTGTCGACATATTGGTCCAGGGCGATGATGTTGCCGTTATTCTTCAGGATGAACGTGGAGAGGGCGGCAACGATTCCCCGTTGATCGGGGCAGGACACCAGAAGGATGGCGGTTGGCTTTGGAGCGGTCATGGCTGGGAGAGGGACGAAGCGAAAGGAATTAGTCGTCCAGAGGGAATTCGTGCGGTTTGCGGGTGGTCAGGTCGGGGGCGGAAGTCGGATTCTGTTCCGTGGCGGTGAAAGTGGCCACGAGGGGACGATGGTCGCTGGCGTGGACCAAGGAGGGGAAATCTACCACCTTTGTTTTGCTGAACACGACTTCGGGGGCGAGTCCGTCGCGGACGAGCATGTGGTCGATGCGCAGGTGGGTATCATCGACTCCGCGATAGGTCCAGGCGGATCCGGAGGCATCTTCCGGGCGCAGGTCGCGCAGGATGGGCTTGTTTTGATATTGAAGAATTTCTTTGAGGGGGCTTGACGAGGGGTCATCGTTCATGTCGCCGACGACGAGCAGATTGATGTTGGGGTTTTCTTTGAGGGAGGCGCGGACATGGTTGCATAGCAGGCGGGCTTCGTTGCGGCGCATTTCGGCCTGTCCGTATTCGTGGAACAGTTTGGACTTGAGGTGGGCGACCAGCAGGCGGAGGCTATAGGTGGGGGTAATGTCGATATCCACTTCGATGATGCCGCGGCGCACAGGGAATTGGGTGGGGCCGATGGTGTAGAGGTCGTTGGTGTGGGAGTTGTGGGCCACAATGGGAAACTTGGAGAGGAGGGCGATGTTGCGATCTTCGGGGTCGTTGCGGAGATATTCCTCGCTGGTGTAGTCTAATCCGGCGTTGCGGAGGCGAGCTTTGAAGTCGTCCCACGCGGCGGGGTTTCCCATTTCCTGCACGGCGAGAATATCGGGGGAGACTTGTCGAATGATCTCGATGAGGGCTTCGGTTTCTTCGCGCGGCTTGGGTTCGAGGGTGTCCGAATTTTCATCGGGGCTGACCAAGGCATATTGATGCACGTTGAAGGTCATGACGGAAAACTCGCCTTTGTCGGGGCGGGGGAATTCGGAGGCTTTTGGGGTGGCCGGGGTGGGGCTGGTGCCCTCGAAGAGGGAACAACCGCAGGTTGCTAGGGCCAGACCGATGAGAAGGGCAGATGTGCCGACGATGGAACGGTTTTTCTTCATCGGTGGTCGTCTACTTTTTCTGGTAGGAGTTTTCGATTCGCTGGGAGATATCGCGATACTTGATGTCGACGGAGTAAATTTCCTTGAAGTAGGCGACAGCCTCTTGTTGGCGGCCCATTTGTTCGGCCAACACGCCCATCTGATAGACGACGTCCTTCTTGACTTCGTCCATGAGGGTGAGTTCGGCGGCGGCCTTTTGAAGCTGCTCAAAGGCGATATCGAGCTGGCCTTTCTTGGTGAAGCAAAGGGCCAGATGGTACAGGGCCAGAGTGCGGCGCTGGGGGTTACGTTGGGCGAGCTGGAATTCTTCGATGGCTTCATTGAAATCGCCACGCAGATAAAACTGGTAGCCGAGTTCGTAGCGGAATTGCAGGTCGTTTGGATAGCGCTTGACCATTTGGACGGCGTCTTCGTAGAGGAAGGCGGTTTTTTCCTGTTCCTTGGCGGCGGCAGCGGCTTCGTCGCCTGCGGCTTTGGCGGCGGCGATGGCGCTGTCGAACTTTTTGGATTTGATGAGCGAAACGGTGCGTTCGATTTGGGGGTCGGCGCGACCGGCGGCTTTGGTGGCGTCCTCGAGGGCTTGCAGGGCATCGTCGAAGCGTTCGGCGCGCACATAGAGATCGGCCAAGGCGCGGCGGAAGTTCATGTTCTGGGGTTCGCGCTGGATGTCTTTCAGGCGCTCGGAAATGAGCGTGTCCACATCGGAATCGCCCTTGACGGACTTGGCTTGTTGTTCCAGCAGGATGGCTTCTTTCTTATCTTTAAGTTTGTCGCGGAAGCTACCTTTTTGCTCCCAACCGCCGGTCTTCATGCTATCGAGAGCGGCGGCATCCTTCAGATTTTTGATGGCGACTTGATCGTTGGGAAGAAGTTCGGCAACGGCGGTGTAGCAGTCGCGAGCGCCGGCCGGCTGATTGGTTTCGATGTAGAGGCGGGCGAGGAGTCGCAGAAACACGACGTCTTTGGCAAAATAGGGCTTGGCGATTTCCAGCGTTTGGACGGCGACTTCGGGAAGGCTGGCGGCTTCGGAGGCTTGGGCAAAAAATTTCAAGAAGGGGAGGTTGAGGGGATCCAGTTCGAGGAGTTTTTCGGCACCGTCTAAGGCGGCCTTGGGGTCCTTCTTGAGCTTACCTTGGGCGCTCATCATGGTGAAGGTGCCTTTGAGAGAGGCCATTTGGTGGGTCATGGCGGTGGGTTTGCTGGCCATGAAGGCCTTGACTTGGGCGATGCGCAGATTCTTACGTGCCAAGAGGAAGCGAGGTTCGACCGCAATCACCTGTTTGAGCATATCGAGCGCATAGCCAGCGTTGCCGCGTTCGAGGGCGGCCATGGCCTTTTCAAAGAGATCGCGGACTTTGCGGGGGACTTGTTCCAATGTGATTTCTTCCATGAGGCACTCCTTGGGGCAAAAGCATATTAACAAAACACAGTAGGTGAAGAATAGGCCCGTGGGGGTGGGGCCGTCAAACCTGAAAATGGGGCCTTATGGCTTGAGGAAGAGGGATCCGATGCCTTGCAAAACTTGCAAGCCTTGCTGCACATTTTTTTTATCGGAATCCGACAGGTTGTTGAGGTGGTTTCCGATGTCTTGTCCTACGGTGGCGTTCAGAGCATTTTTGAGGAGCAGGTCGAAGTCGGGTAGAACCCTTGGGTTTTGCAGGGGACCTTGAATGAAGAGGGGTATGGTGAGGCTTCCCTTTTCATAGGGCAGATAGGCGGAGAGGTCTTTGCCGTCGGTGAGGTGCGCGGTCTCTTCGGGGGAGGCGACCAAATGGGCGGATAGATCCATCCGGTCGTCGAAGGGGAATATGGCGCCGGAGAGGTCGAGGCGATAGCCGGGCATGGAGAGGCGTGTGCCGGAAAGGGAGGCTTTCCCATTGTGGAGAACCAAGGTGGCCGTGGCCTCGTCATAGTGCGAGGTGGAGATGGTGGAGGTGGTTTGTTTGGCTTGGTCGACCTTGGGCTGGAGGTGCGGTAGCAGTTTAAGAAGGAGGGGGTGGTCGAGTTTCACCCACACCTGATCCATGAGGGAACCGCCGGTTCCGACGGATTGCAAGTGGTCGATGCGAAGGCTGGTTTCTGCTTCCAAGGAGCGCAGGCTGGGCTCGGCGACGGCATGACCGGAAAGGCTTCCTTCCACATGAATCAGGCCTGAGATATTGGCCAGATCACGGAGCCCGTTGGCATCCAAGGCTTGTTTGATTTCGACTCGGTCGGCGACGAGACGATCGAGCCGATAGGACAACGGGCATGCCAATAATTGCGCGTTTCCACGGGCGTCCAGCGTTCCGCCATAGGCGGATAATTTTGCATGCGGGATGGTTAGCACGCCGCTTCGCAAGAAAGCCGAGATCGAGCCGTCGGTGAAACGGTTGTTGGCGTAGGCCATTGCAGGGAAGGTGAGTTCCAACGTGGCCTGCAGGTGTTGAAGAAGAAGCGCAAGCGTGGGGTTGTCTGTCAAGGCAATCGCGCCGGGTGGCGGGGTGCAGGGGAAGGCGGTGGGGGGGGCGGGTGACAACGATTCGGGAAGGGGTGTTCCAGCGAGCAGATGCTGGGCGATGAGTTCGGGAAGCGAAAGGTCGGCGTGGAATCCAACATCGAGCGAAACGGGGTGCGTTTCTGTGGCGTCGGGCGTTTTGATGTGGAGGAGGATGGAGAGCTTGTCGGTGATCGAGCCTTGAATATTCAGGGTCATCCACAGGCTTTCGAAGGGCAGTGTTTCGGGTGGCAAGAAGGCTTTCAGATCCGCGAAATTACCGATGTCGAGGCGGCTGCCGAAGGCGATGGGCCATGCGCCCATGCGGTGGGCATATGCCGCAAGGGCGGGGCCGGAGAGTTCGAATTGCAAGGAGGAGGTTTTTCCCAAGGTGGCGCTTCCGTTCATGTGAAAGGGGCGGTCGGGGGCGAAATCGTTGAGTTGGAAATCGATGTTGGAGAGAACGAAACTTTCCTCGTTGTTTTCTTCGTCCAGGGCAATGAATTCAACCTGTGCGTTTTCGATTTGCACGAGGCGAATGGAGAAGGGATCTGCGGGTGGAGGCGGGGCGGGGACGGGCTTGGAGGGTGTGGAAGGAGTGGTGGAGGGTTCTGTCTGGGGAGTCGCGGGTTCGGTTGGCGGGGAGGGGAAGAGATCGGAGAAATTGTACGTGCCATCGGGGTGTTGAACGATGCGGATGGTGGGCTGTTCCAAGAGGATGGAGGTGACTTCCTTGGTTTTAAAATCAACGAAGAAGCTGAGATCCTTCATCGACGCGAAATTTTGCGAAGGATTTTTCTCCTTAAGGACGGCATTTTTCACGATGAGGGAAAAAGGGAAAAGGGAATAGTCGATGGTGTCGTATTCGGCGCTTCGGCCAATGGAGCGCTCGATGAACCCGGTTGCGGCGGCCTTGAACTTCGGCGTGTTGAGGGCATGGCGGAGTGTGAAATGGCCCGCGACGCCGAGCAAAATGGCCAAGGCGATCAACCAACCCATGAAGCGAAAAAGTTTTTTCATGCGGGATAGAATAGGTCATTGTGGTGCGGTTGCCAAAGCCGAAGATGTCTTTTCTTGAAGAGAGCGGTTGTTTTGTGGAGTGTAAGGGTATGAAATCAACACTTGAATCTTCTGCTGTTCCTGCCCGAAGCGATGTGCCCGAGACGCTGACATGGGATTTGAAGCCCCTTTATACCTCTTCCGAAGCGTGGGATGCCGATTTCGCGCGCTTGGACGAAGTGGTTGCACCTGTGCTGGTGATGAAAGGAAAGCTGGATTCTGCGACTGCGGTTGCGCGCTTGATGGAGGCGGAAACGAACCTGGATCGCCTGTTGGAGCGGCTCCACACCTTTGCGCATTTGCGCCACGATGAAGATACAGCGTTGCCAGAGGCTCAGGCCCGCGATGCGCGCATTCGAGCCCGCTATGCGGAAATTGCGGCTGAATGTGCCTGGATTACGCCGGAGCTGTTGTCGCATCCGGAGGAGGAGATTCGCGCGTGGATGGAGGCGCCGGAGTTGGCTTCGTGTCGGCGCAGTCTGCTGAAAGTGCTGCGGAATAAGCCGCATATTTTGTCTTCCGCCGAGGAAACATTGCTGGCACGCGCTGCTGAAGTGTTGTCCGCGTCCGAGCAGACCTATGGCCTGTTGACGAATGCCGACATGACGTTTCCGGACATTGCGGGGGCCGATGGAAAACCTTTGCCTCTGACCGAGGGAAGCTATCGAACCTATTTGGAGAATCCGGACCGAAGCGTGCGCAAAGCGGCGTTTGAGACGTTGCTAGGCACCTATGGAAAATGGCAGAACACGTTGGCCTCGACCTTGTCGTCTACTGTGAAGGCTCATGTCTACATGGCCCACGTGCGGAACTTTCCTTCGTCATTGGAAGCTGCGCTTTTTGATGATCAAGTTCCGGAGTCGGTTTATGAGGGCTTGATCGGTGCCACGCACGATGCGCTTCCGCTGTTTCATCGGTATTTGGAGGTGCGCAAGCGTACGTTGGGGCTGACGGATTTGGATATGTATGACCTATATGCGCCGCTGGTGCCGTCGTGTTCAGAAAAGGTATCGATGGAGCAGGCCCGGGAATGGGTGATGGAGGCGTGTCGCCCGTTGGGGGCGGAATATGGAAATGCGTTGCGAACCGCCTTTTCGGCGCGATGGATTGATTGGCCTGAAAACAAAGGCAAACGGTCGGGCGCCTATTCCAGCGGCTGCTACGACAGTCCCCCCTATTTGTTATTGAATCACCACGACCGTCTGGATGACGCCTTTACGCTTGCGCATGAGCTGGGGCATTCTCTCCACACGTGGATGGCGAATCAGACTCAGCCGCATCGCATGGCGCATTATCCGATCTTTTTGGCGGAAATTGCGTCTACGGTGAACGAGCTCCTGTTGACTCACAATTTGCTGGGCCGTCCCCGGCAGGATTTATCCATGCGGGCGCATTTGCTGAACCACCTGTGTGATTCCTTCAAGGGAACTATTTTTCGACAGACCATGTTTGCGGAGTTCGAACGCGAGTTGCACCGCTGGGAGGAGGAGGGGACGCCGCTGACCGCAGAGTTTCTTCGGGAGCAGTATTACGAATTAAACAAAAAGTATTACGGAGAAGGGATTCAGGCTCATGCCTCCATTGCATGGGAGTGGTGCCGGATTCCGCACTTCTATTACGATTTTTACGTTTACAAATATGCCACCAGCTTTTGCGCTGCTTTGATTTTTTCGCGCCGCATTCGGGCGGGGGAAGGCGTGGATGCCTATTTGGGATTGTTGCGCGCGGGAGGCAGTTGCGATCCATTGGACGCGGTAGCGGCTGCGGGTGTGGATTTGCGCGATGCGGGTGTGTTGCGCGAAGCCTTTGCCGAGTTTGGCGAGATTTTGTCTGAATTGGAAAAGGCGCTATCCTCGCCAGTGAAATGAATGTTCGGGATGTCATGTTGACCGTGCTGGATTTTGAGTCGACGGGCATCGTGCGTGGACATCCCGACGAGCCTTGGCAGGTGGCTTTTGTGGAGATGCAGGGGGGGTGTGTGACGGGCCGGTTTCATGAAAATTGGTTACACGTGCGTGCGGATCGTCCTTTTAATCCCTATGCACCGGGGCGCCACGCCGAAATCCGTACGCTTTTGGCGGGCGCGCCAGAGATGGCCGATCTGTGGCCGGAATGGCGGCCTTGGCTGGAAGGGCGGCCACTGGTTGCGCATAACATGGGGACGGAAAAAAAAATTCTTCGCCGTGCCGCACCCATGCACAAACTGGGACCATGGATTGACACTTTAAAATTGGCACGTCACGCCCGTCCTGATTTGGATGGTCATTCGCTTGCCGAAGTCTGCGAAGCCATGGGGCTGACAGCTCGTGCCCGAGCGTTTTGTCCGGGTCGAAGTTGGCACGATGCGCTCTTTGACGCCTTTGCCAGCGCCCTGATTGTGGAGCACTGTCTGGCCTTGCCGGGATGGGAGAGCGTGACCCTCGAGGCCCTGAGTCAGGGAGTAGGCTGAACATTTTTCGTTGTTTGGGTCGGTGGGGGAGGGGGAGAAAAGGGATATTGTTTTATAAAACTAGAGCCGTTTTGGGCGGGATGGTTTTCGTGAGGGAAGTGGGGTAGGGGGGCAAAAAATGTCCGTTTCGTGCGGTTGATTTTCAAGGGCGGGTCGGGTAGGGTGGCACCTCAATGAGCGCAAAAAGAAAAATAGCAGTATTGGTCGGCGATGGTATGGGCGATGAGCCGGTGGCGGCTTTGCACGGAAAAACGCCTCTTCAAGTGGCGGATATACCCTCGATTCGTCGCGTCTCGGGTTCGGGGCATGTTCAATTGGTTCATACCGTTCCAGATGGCCTTGCCCCAGGTAGTGATGTGGCAAACATGGGGTTGCTGGGGTATAACGCCTTAGAGAACTATACGGGCCGGGCGGCGATCGAAGCGGCGGGAGCTCGACTTCCTCTCCAGGCGGCGGATGTGGCTTATCGAACCAATCTGGTGACGATTGAAAATGGCCGAATGCTGGACTATTCCGCTGGCGATATTTCCAGCGAGGAAGCTCATCAACTCATTTCCGCGCTGAACACGGCGGTTTCTCGAGTTGGCCTGAAGTTTCATGGTGGCGTGAGTTATCGTCATCTGCTGGTTTGGCACGATGGACCCACCGAGCTGGTGGTGATGCCGCCGCATGAAATTTCCGGGAAACCTGTTGCGGATTATCTTCCCAAGGGGCCTCGACAAGATGAGGCACGAGCTCTCATGGAGCTGTCGCGGCATGTGTTCACCTCGCATCCGGTGAATCTGGCCCGAGTGGCGAAGGGGAAGCGTCCGGCTACGCAGATCTGGTTGTGGGGTTATGGCAAGGCGATGTCGCTTCAATCCTATCCGGAGCGCTATGGGCTGCAGGGGGGTGTGATTACGGCCGTGGATCTGGTTCGCGGTTTGGCCGTTCTGTGTGGGTTGGAAGTGATCCGTGTGCCGGGGGCTACTGGCTGGATCGATACCGACTATGAGGGCAAGGCGCATGCTGCCATCGATTGCTTGCGGCGCTCGGATTTTGTTTATGTGCACGTGGAAGCGCCTGACGAGTGTGGCCACAAGGGAATGGCAGAGGAAAAGGTGCGGTCCATCGAGAATTTCGATCACAAGGTGGTGGCTCCGGTGTGGGCTGCGCTGGAAGCAGAGGGTCAACCCTATCGATTGATTGTGTGCACGGATCACCGCACTCCGATCATTAAGCGGGGGCATACGTCTGATCCGGTTCCCTTTGCATGGGTGGATGGGCCTCTGGGCTTGTGCTCCGATATCCGGTCGGCCAACTTTGACGAGTTTTTGCCAACGGAGGGAAAGCCGCCGCTGGTTTGCGATTTGATCTCGACGCTGTTGAAGGAGTGCTGAGTCCGTAGGGGGGGGGCGATCCCGACCCCTAACGCAGGCGGCTATAACGGAACCCAAGATGCGGTTTGTGCGGCTACTCTTTGGTTTCGAGTGCGATTTCTTGAGGCGTTTGCGGGTGATATTGCTGTTCGTGGTGGTCCGACCTGCGCTTGACGTAGGCCCGTAGAGCCAAATTGCCGCCTAGACCCAAGATTAGTCCGGTGGTACCTGCGTGCAATAAAACCCAAGCTACTCCGCCGGCAGCCAAGAGCGCAATGAATCCGCCGATGAACCAACTGAAGACCACCCATATGGCACGTCCGATTTTCAGGTCGGCATCGCCGCGAGCCATGGTGCGGTCGCCCATGCCAGTGGCGACCACGGCAGCGAAGGTGACATAGGTGGTGGAAACGGGAAATCCGTTGCTGGAGGCAAAGGCGATTACGCTGGCGCTGACCGACATGATGACAGCAGCGCGAAGGGGGTCGAAGTGAAGGCGCTTGCCCTGATCGGTGAGTTGGGGTGGCGGGGCGAGGTCGGGGCCCACTGGGCGAAGGCGGAGCAAGCCTCGTGCAATGGCTTTGCACCAGCCGGGGGCATAGAGGGCAATGTGGTCGAATTGGCTGCCCGTGTTGACGGCGGCGCGGGTCACGCGCTGGGCGCTTTTGGTGTTCATGCCCAGTACCATGAGGAATCCGCACAGCGCCAAGAGCCAAATGGGGATGGCCATTTTGCTGGCCTCGGCGGTGCTGATGTCGGCATGTTTCCAGAGCCAGAATGCGGAAAGGCCGGGTGAAGCGCCGTTGGCCAGATCGTTTTGCCCGAATGCAAAGGCGAGGCATAACATGCCGAGAATGGCGAGGATGCCGAATAGGCGTTTGGTGAGTTGCTCCTGAAAAATGGTGACGAGCATGTGGACCAGCAACGTCATGGCGGCCCAAACCACTAGTAGAAATCCACCCATGCCGAGGCGTTCGACGATGTGTTGGCGAAATTCAGCAACGATCGGAACCGCCTTCATTCCCTTTAGAATCATGAACCACGACAACCATGTGAGCATGAGCCCGGCAATCCATGGGCCATGCAATAGTACGCGCATGTGGTCGGTGTGTTCGTCTTGAATGGCTGCTCGGAACATGCGTTGCACGAGGAATCCGGCGATGCCGCTGAGGAGGATGGAAACGCCGATGGCGTTCAGAACGGAGGCGACTTTGTCCCAGTGGACGATACCCAGCGTGAGGGCCACGCCGATGGAGGCGCCGACCAATTCAAAGATCAGCGAGGCCGTGGTGCTGACGGGCATGCCATAGGCGGAATAGGCGTGAAGCAAGGCGGTATCCACAATGTAGGCGGACACGTAAACCACCATGGCTTGATGGAGCTGGAGTTGGCCGGGTTCAAAGATTCCCTTGCGAGCGGTTTCCATGACGGGGGACGCAAATGTGGCGCCTAACAGAACAGCGATTCCCGCCAGCCAGACGGCTGTGCGGCGGGTGAGAACTCGCGCGCCGAAGACGCCGTTGATCAAGTTGGCGGCATCATTTTTGCCGACCTCGATGCAGTCCCATGCGAGCATTCCAACGGCGACCACCATTAACAATGTCGTGAAATCGGGCATCATAATCTATCCTTTGACAAAGGGTTTGGGTTTGCCCGCGCACTGTAGCCGGAGAGAGATGGAGGAGCAAGAAAATTAGTAAATCGTTTTACTCTTTCGTTTCAGCCTTCCCCATTTTGGCTATTGTTTTATAAAACTATATCCCATTTTTGGGGGCAAGGGGCCCGGGGGATGCAAAGAAAACGGACCTTGTTTTATAAAACAGTATCCACGCGTGTGTTTGGGATGAAGATCGGGTACTCTTGGGAGAATGAATACGGAAGTGGGTGTTGTGATGGTGACGTTTCCCGATGCGGAGGAGGCGGAGAACGTGATCGATGGGCTGTTGGAAAGTCGATTGGCGGCGTGCGTTCAGACGATGCCTATCCAAAGTGTGTATCGGTGGAAGGGCGAAGTGAAGCGGGATTCGGAGGTCTTGGTGCTGATCAAAACGAAAGTGGCGCTGTATCCAGAAGTGGAGGCGTTCGTCCGGGCACGGCATTCGTACGAGGTTCCCGAGATTTTGCTGCTTCCGGTCACGGCGGGCTTTGCAGCGTATTTGCAATGGGTGGGCGACGAGACGACAAAAGGATCGGTTGTAGAGCCCTTGCAAAACGAACCCGGACGACACGGAGGTCGTCCCTCCAACGGCGAAAACAATCTGGTTTGAGGTTTTTGGAGGGTCGGGCTCCGTCCCGACCGTTTTGGCAAGAGTTTTCAAGCGGATTATGAGAGAGGGATTGATTCCGACATGGGGATGGCGCAGTATAGTCCAAACAAGGAGAGATGCGATGAAGAGAGCGAATCGGGCTGGATTTACCTTGGTTGAAGTATTGACGGTGATTGCCATCATTGCGTTGTTGGCCGCGCTGATTCTGGGGTTGGCGGGGAATGCGCAGAAAAAGGCCGCGCGCACCAAGGCGGAAGCAGAGGTCACCCAGTTGGAAAGTTTCGTGACGGATTACCAAACGAAATATGGTCAGGTGCCGGATATCGATGGTTTGAAGGGAGCGCTGGCGGCTGCAAATCATTCGAATTCGAACTTCATGGATCCGTGGGGAATGTCGTATGGGTATTCAAACAGCTCCAAGGTGACATTTTATTTGTGGTCGATGGGTGGGGACATGACGGGAACGAATCGGCAGCTGTGGATTGGAAGTGCGCCCTAATTGGTTTTTCCACAGTGTGGAAACATTCTTTCCATTGTGTGGAAAAATCGAGAAAAAGTTTTCCATTGTGTGGAAAACGTAGGTGGTTTGCCGGATTTTATTGCGGCGGACGAAGGACGGGAAAGAGGGGATCGAGTTCTTCCAAGAGCTGTTTGAATTCGGTGGATTCGCGGATGGGGGCGAGGTCGGGATCGTTCAGATAGGTGCGGAAGTTGGAGGGGTTCATTTGTGCCATGGCGCGGCGCAGAAACGGGAGGGCGGCGGGTGCGTTGGTTTCTTGCGCGTAAAGGGCTCCTGTGTTGAAGAGGGCAGAAAAATTATTGGGGTCGATCTCGATGAGGGCAGAGAGCTGTTCACGGGCGCCTTCGCGATCACCTCGGCGTGCGAGGGCCACGGCCAAATTATTACGGGGGCCGGGCATGCTGGGGAAGGCGGCGACGGCTTCGCGCAGGACATCGACGGCTTCTTGTGAATCGGGCTGGGAGAGAAGCATGAGTCCCTGTTGGATGAGGGCGGGTTTGTAGTCGGGGTGGATTCGGCGACAGGTTTCGATGAGTTCCATGGCGAGGCCGGGATTCTGATTTTGCAAATAGGCAAAGGCGAGATGGGTGAGGGCTTCGGGGTGAAGGGGCTCGTTGCGCAGAGATTCTTCAAGGACGGTAATCGCGCGATCCACGCGGCCTTGTTGGAGATAGATGAGGCCGAGGATTCGCTGGGCGGAGGCCATTTTGGGGTAGGCGGTGAGGGCGGCGAGGGCTCGTTCCTCGGCCGGATCAAACCGTTTGGCAATCAGGTGCTCGGAGGCTTCTCGATAGGCGACAAGGGCGACTTCCATTTGAGCCGATTGATCCAAGGCAGGCGAGGTGGGCTCAACAACGGGCGGCGGGGTTGGGAGGGGAATGGGCTTTGCTGTTGGTTTTGGAATATCGAGCGTGGGCTCTTCGGTGAGGGGGGGAGGGAGGGTGGGGACGACGGTGAGGGTTTCTTTGTGCACGGCGAGCCATAGGGCACCGATGAAGAGGAGGACGGAGGCGGAAATAAAAATGAGGATCCGCCGATTGGCGGCGGTGCGCAACGGGTCCTGCGAGGTGGCGGGACGGGGACGGGAGGGCGGAGTTGCGCTCATGGGGGCTCAGGGGTCGAGATGGACGAGTTGGCCGGTCTCGAAATTTAAGGTGCGGTAGTAGCAGTTGCGGGGTTGGCCTTTTTCATTCTTCGTGTGACAGATGCCACCGCGGCGAGGACGCACGATATAGACGAGGGAGTTTTGTTCGCAATTGACGCGCACGTCCAGCAAGTCAAAGGTTTCGCCGGAGGTTTTGCCTTTTTCCCAGAGTTCATTACGGGAGGTACTCCAGAAAATGGCGGTTCGTTCGGCGATGGCTTTTTTCATGGCCGCTTCATTGGTGTAGGCGATGAGAATGATGTCGCGGGTGTCGACGTGTTGGACGGCCACAGGAATGACGCCGGGGCAGGTGGAGATGGCCTTGGTCAGCTTGTTGAAATCGAGGGAAAGGGTGGTGCCTTCTTCGAGCTCGTTCATGTGGGATTTCCTTTCGAGGGGATGGAATCGGCAGGGATGAAGGGCGTGCGAACCTCGATGCCACACTGGGAGAGATAGGCTTTGGCTTGAGGGACGGTGAATTCTCCAAAATGGAAAATGGAGGCGGCTAACACGGCGTCGGCATGGCCTTCCACGATGCCCGCGCGGAGGTGATCGAGGGTTCCGACGCCGCCCGAAGCGATGACGGGTACGGGGACGGCATCGGCAATGGCGCGGGTGAGGGGGAGGTCATAGCCGTTTTTGGTGCCGTCGCAGTCCATGCTGGTGAGAAGAATTTCGCCGGCGCCGCGCCGGACGCCTTCGCGGGCCCATTCCACGGCGTCGAGCTCGGTGGGCTTGCGTCCGCCGTGGGTGTAGACGGTCCAGCCGGGACGCCCGTCGGTGTTGCGTCGGGCGTCGATGGCGAGGACGACGCATTGAGAGCCGAACTGCCGCGAGGAATCGTCGATGAGGCCGGGGTTGAGCAGGGCGGCAGTGTTGAGCGAGACCTTGTCAGCACCGGCCTGTAGCATTTTTCGAATATCGGCGGGGGTGCGAATGCCGCCGCCCACGGTGAGGGGCATGAAGACTTGGGCGGCGACGGCGCGGACCACTTCGACCATGGTGTCTCGTCCATCGCTGGAGGCGGTGATGTCGAGGAAGGTCAGCTCGTCGGCGCCTTGGGCTTCGTAGGCGCGGGCAATGGATACGGGGTCGCCGGCGTCGCGCAATTCGACAAAGCGAACGCCTTTGACGACGCGCCCGCCGGTGATGTCGAGGCAGGGAATGATGCGCTTGGCGGGCACGAGCGCGGAATCCTACCAGTATTGAACGATGCGGTTGACGATGCGGCGGCCGAGATCCTCGGCGGCGGGACGCAGGGCGATGTTTTTGGAGGTGGTCATGTCGCCGGCAAAATTGAAATCATACCAGCCGGTGAGACCGGGTGATTCGGCGACAACGGAGTTATCGACGCGACGGCGTAGAACGAAGGAGGCGCGGATGCTCATGCGGTATTGATTGACGGTGGAACTGGCGCCGGTTTGATAAGCGACGGGATCGAGCCAGAAGTGGGTGAGGGTGACATCGAGGATGGTGTCGGCTGTTTCCTCGGAGGCGACGCGCAAGGAGCCATCCATTTGGACTTGGGCGAGGATGGCGCGGGTGACATCTTGTTCGATCAGCGGCTCGGTGGTTTTGTTCACGCAGGTGGGGATGTGAACGGTTCGAATGTCGGCAGGGAGCATGGAGCCCAGGCGATAACTGGCGCAACCGGAGGTCAGCAGAATCAAACCAGTGGTGACAAGCAGGGTGAGGAATTTGTTCATCCTAGTTCTCCTTGGGCGGGTTCAGTTGGGCGATGCGCTCGCGTGCAGCGGGGGCCTGTTCGGCATCTGGATATAAGGCGACAAACGTCTGATATTCGATGAGGGCGGCGGCAGGCTTTTTGAGAATGGTGTCATAATAGCGCGCGAGGGCGTAGGCATTTTGGATTTGGCGTTGGTGGAGGCGGGAAAGATCGGCCTCCACGGCCACGCGGTGTTCGGAGTCGGGATAGCGTTGCAGGAAGAGAAAACTGGCGGCACGGGCGGTGGCGAGGGCGCGGTTGTCGTTGGGGGAGTCATCGGAGATTTTGATATGGCACTGCGCCTGAGAATAGGCGGATTTCTCGGCGTATTCGCTGGTGGGAAATCGATTCAAGGTGGTGAAGTAGGCTTCGATGGCTTTGTCGTAATCGTACGTTTTTTCATTAGCAACGCCGATCAGATAATACGCTTCGGCGGTGTGCTGACCTTCAGGGGCGCTGGCGACAATTTTTTCAAAGAGCGGAATGGCGCGCTCGGGAGCCGCGAAGCCGGGAATGAAGAGGAACTTGCCCTTTTTGGTATTCATCAGCGATTTGGCGATGGCCATTTGGCGATCGATGACCTCGTTGAAGGCAAAGTGTCCGGTGTAATGTTCCATCAAGTATTGGTAAGCGTCGAAGGCTTCTTGAGGATGTTGGCGTAGCTCCAGCAAGCGGGCATAGCGCAGTTGGGCATCGGGGGCTTCGGGCGAATGCGGCCAAAAGAGGCGAAGGGCCAGAGCCTGTTTGGCGGCGGCTCGGGTCTTGCCGGCTTGTTCGAGTTCCTGAACGTATTTCCACTGGGCGTCGGGGGCCTTTTTCTTGGGGCGGACGAACAGGTGAAACCCACGTTTGGGAGTGGTTTCGACGTAGGGTTTAGCAATGGCTTGGGTTTCCGGTGCCGTGGTCAGCAGGCACCCCAGCAGGAAAAAGAAAAACAGACCGCGCCATCCGGTTTTTGAAGAGGATTTCAACATGGCGGGAACATTACGCAACGGGCGGGAGGTGGTCAAGGTTCTTGGAAGGGCTTGCGCGGGAATGAGGAGCTGGCTACAGTACGGGCTTTCCACTCCACATAACGACGAAAGGGAGAAGAGATGAAGAAAGTATTGATTCCGACTGCATTGGATGCCGTGGCCAAAGAGATTCTGGAGGCCCATGGCGGCTATGCGGTGGTGCAGGTTCCGAAATGCGACGTGGCCCAATTGGTTCGCGACAACCCTGACACTCATGCGTTGATCGTGCGTAGCGAGAAAATCACAGCCGACATCATCGACTCGGCGCCCGGGATCAAGGTGATTGTGCGGGCGGGAGCGGGTTACAACACAATTGATATTCGCCATGCCCGCAAAAAAGGCGTGGATGTGATGAATACGCCGGGGGCGAATTCCAATGCGGTGGCGGAAGAGGTGGTGGCCATGATGCTGGCCGATGCGCGCCATCTGGTGGCGGCAGATGCCTCGTGCCGGGCCGGACAGTGGGAAAAGACGGCTTTCATGGGCACGGAGCTCACCGGGAAGACGGTGGGGATTGTGGGGCTGGGCTACATTGGACAATTGGTGGCGAAGCGCTTGGCGGGATTCGAAGTGAAAATAATTGGCTACGATCCGTTCACTTCGGAAGAAAAGGCGGCGGCGCTCGGCATTGAGCTGACCAGCCTGCCGGAATTGTTCAGGCGCGCGGACTATGTCTCGCTTCATATTCCGGAGAATGAAGAAACGCGCGGCATGATCAATCGTGTGTTGTTGGGGGGAATGAGGACGGGTGCCACGTTGATTAATTGCGCTCGTGCCGGAATTCTCAACGAGGCCGATTTGCGAGCGCTCAAGGCCGAGAAGAAAATCCGGTTCCTGAACGATGTGTATGCCAAGGACGAGGAAGGTCCCAAGAGCGTGGTGGACATTGCTGATTTGATGTTGCCGCATTTGGGCGCGAGCACACGCGAAGCCAATCGAAAGGCCGCCGAGCTTTCCGCGCGGGAGCTGATTGATCTGGATGACAAGGGGATTACAAGTGCGGTGGTCAACCGCGATGTGCCCGCCGGGCTGGATCCCGCCTTTGGGCGGCTGGCCCATGTGCTCACGCGCATTTGCCGCCGCGTGTTGGGAGCGGATACGCGTCTAAAGCTGATTGAAACAAGCTTCTACGGCTCGCTTAAGCCGTATGCGCAGTGGCTGTTGACGCCGGTGACGGCGGGGTTGAGCGCGGACTACGACACGGGCATGGATCACAAGCGCACGTTGGCGTTTTTGGCCGACATGGGTGTTGATTATGTGAATCGTGTGACCGATGATCATAAGGCTTTTACCAACTCCATCACGGTGGACCTGACGGGCAACATTGATGCCGAGCATTTGGTGCGTGCGAGTGTTCGGGGGACGGTGGAGGAAGGCAATTTGCTGATTGCGCGCATCAACGACTTCGACAAGCTGTACTTCGAGCCCACTGGCAACTGGGTGGTGTTTACCTATGAGGATCGTCCCGGCGTGTTGGGGCGCATTGCGGCGGCCTTGGCGGCGGCGGGTGTGAACATCGATGATGTGCGAAATCCGCACGACTCGAAGGGCAAGACCTCCTTGGCCATCTTGAAGGTGAACCGCGCGGTGGATGAATCGCTCGTGAAGCAGATTGGCGTGGATATTCAGGCACACGTGGCCTTCCACGTTGAACTGTAAGATCTGCGGCATGTCAGAATTCACAACTGGACTGATGGCCGCCTGGATGGGGGTGGTGGAGGGAATCACGGAGTATCTCCCGATTTCCTCCACCGGCCACCTCATTTTGGCGAATGAATGGATGGGCAAGCCCTTCAGCGATGTGTTTGAGGTGGTGATCCAATCGGGGGCCGTTCTGGCCGTTCTGGTGGAGTACTGGAAGCGGTTTGCGCGGCTGGCCGATTTTCGAAATCTGGTTGGATTTGCGGGCATTCGAGGTCTGTTTTGGCTGGGGCTGACGACATTGCCGGCGGTGGTGTTGGGCGGGTTGTTTCATTCGGTCATTAAAGAAAAGCTGTTCACGCCGGGGGTGATTGCCATCGCGCTCGGCGTGGGTGGCGTGATCATGATTGTGATGGAGAGGCTGTTGCCTTCGCAGGAGGAAGGCGGGGTGGATGCCTTGGGCTGGAAGAGGGCGCTGGGAATGGGTTTTTTTCAGTGTCTGGCTATGGTGCCCGGCACGTCGCGATCCATGGCCACGATTATGGGCGGGCGGTTGATGGGATTGGGGCGCAAGACGGCTGCTGAGTATTCGTTTTTTGCGGCCGTGCCCGTGTTGATGTTGGCGGCGGTCTACGATCTCTACAAGGGATGGGATTCCTTGCAACACTCAGACTATATCCCCTACGCCATTGGGCTGGGGGTTTCGTATGTTGTGGCGCGCTTGGCCATTCGATGGTTGATGAAACTGATTTCGAACCACACGTTTGAAGCCTTTGGCTGGTATCGCATGGGGCTTAGTCTGGTGGTCTGGTGGTGGCTGGTTTATTGACGGATGAAGCCAAACCAAAGGCCGCACAGGATGTCTGCGCCGGAAGAGTGACCGAAGGCGCACACTTTTTTGATGTGGGCATCTGTGGGGGAGGTCAAGAGGTGTTGTAGTGCGATATTCACGCGGCCTTTTGCGGCCATTTCCAAGAAGGCGTTGGAGATGGGGTTATTTCCGAGGGCGTGTGGCAACAAACATTGGGCTTGCTCGAACTTTTTTTTCAGACGAAGCGCCAGCATCCAGCCGCATATAAAATCGTCACCGGAAGGCGTGAGACCCTCGCCGCAGCCCCGGATGAGGCGTATCGCTTCGGTGATTTGTCGGGCCTCCACATGGGCAAAGGCCTTTTGAAAAATGGCGTTGCGATGGTGATGAACGGTGGAGAGTTTCTTTGGAGGGGTGAAAAGTGAAATGAGGCTTTCGGGATGGGCATGACGGGGCAGGGAAGATTGGAGAACGCGCAGGAGTCGTTGCCGTGCGTTTGCGGATAGGTGCGGCATTTTGGAGTCAAAAATGGGCGGAGGTTTTGGGAGAGGAATATTGAGCTGCTCGTCTGCGACGAAGGTGTTGGGATTGGAGACCACCAGATGGAGGGGGCCCGCGCCGATCGAACGATCCACGACAAACAGGGCGCGCTGGGCGGGGTCAAGCAGCAACACACTTCGGGTGAAGCGTGAGCGGACGAGATAGGTTCCGGCGCGGATTTGATCGCCAATGGACAGCACCTTCACGGGGTTTCGATGGGAGGCTTCACTGGGCGGTGGCCGGGTTTGGCGAGGATTTCTAGATAAAACGATTCAACGTGATTCGCTTCGGCGGTACAGATGGCCTTGCCGATGTCGGCCACGTCAAGCGGTTGGGCTTCTGCGGGTGTGGGGCCGAAGGTGCAGTCGAAATCCCAGAAATCGACGCCTTCCGGGCGCGCACGGTTTCGGGATCTTTTCAGATATTTGCGGACCTCGCATCGGGCGGCTTCCGCTAAACGGGCGGCTTTGATCTTGGGGTGAGACAGGGTAAATGTTTTTTTCATGCTATTCCTTCTCGATGACTATACTCGAAATTTCTGTTTGAAGAGAATTGTTTTGAAAAGATGAATAGGCTTTTCAAGAAGAGGGACGAAAATGTAGTCTGCAAAACAGACCGAGGAACATAACCAGATTTTTAGGAGAGTCTATGAGCGAAAGTAGCCCAGTTGAAGTCACCTTCGAAGAAATAATGTTCACGCTTACGGCTGCCACGCAGGACACGTTTTCGATGTTTTTGGGTTTAGATCTTTTCGCCGGAAAAGTGATCATGAAAATCGCACCCATCCATGCGGATGTGGTGGCGATTGTGGGTGTGGGGGGCGAGCGGGTGGGCTATGTGATGATTGCCGCCAGCGATGAGAATGCGTTGCGCATTACGCGGAAGATGATGATGTCCGAAGAGGTGGAGGACTCGTCGATCTGCGATGCGTTTGGGGAATTGGCCAACAACATCGCGGGCGTTTTCAAAAGCAAGTATGCCGAGGCGTATGGAAAAGTGGCGATGGGTTTGCCGCTGGTGGTGGCCGGAAAGATTTCGCCGATCGGCGCACTGAATGCGGGTCCCGGATCGGTCAACGTCAAGCAACAGGGTGCCATTATTCCGTTTATGGCTCACGACGAGAAAATTTCCTTCCACGTTATGGTCTATATGTAATAGGAATTTCACCACAGAGGACACCGAGTTCTACAGAGAAAATTTTTTTTGGTTTGAACTTCTCCGTGAGCCTCTGTGCGCTCTGTGAGAGAAATGGATTCTGAATTCCTGGGTTGCAGGGAAAGCCCGCTTGAGTCGGCAGATTGGATTACGGACGGGTTGCGCGCAGGTGGTAAAAGGTGGCAGGGTTGGTGGGGGCGATGTTGAAGGTGAGTGTGCCGTTTTGCAGGCGATTGGTTTGGGCGACAGCCTGCCAGACGAGGGTATTGCTTTGGAATGAGCCTTGGTAGAGGCGCCAAGTGGGGCCGGTGGTGAGGAGTCCGCAGGTGATTCTCCCGCCGGCGAAAGAGGCGTTGAAAACGGAGGCGGGGTTGGTGGGATCGGTTCCGGCCATGGCTTCCTTGGTGTTGCTCATGCCATCGCCATCGTCGTCGTTCCAGATGGCATCGACCCATTCGGGGTGGTCGATGAACGGATTCCGATTGTACTGGTAGGAGCGGAAAATGATTTCGTTGCGATTGCTTTCGGCGGCGTCGGGGGGATCGGCTTCATGCCAAGCGAGAAGGGTGGAGAGTTTGCCCATGGTATTGGTGTGGGCGGGATCATCAGAGAAGGCGAGCGCTGAGGTGTTGGGCTCACTGCCGTCATAGCGAGTGGCCATGTAGAAGACGGCGCGGGCCACATTGCCGCGCGAGGCAGGGGGGGGAGACCACGAGTTGGAATCCATGGAGGTTTCGGGAGCCACATTGGTGGCGGGTGAACGGTAGCCGGGGTCGGCGGGGTCGCTATTGTCGAAGTAGAGATTAGCGCGCAGGGCATTGGCTCCCATGTGCTCGGCAAAGAGGTTGTGGACGTCGACTTGGTCGGGGCCTTCATTGCCGAGACCGCGAGATTCGGGCCAGCCGTGTTCTTTGTTCCAGCCGTTGGGGGTGTTGTTGTAGGCGGACTTCGGGATGGAGGACGTGGGATTGTAGAGAAGGAACACGTTGTTGGTGTTGGCGGGGTCGGTGTGCAGGACCTTCATGGCATCGTTTTCCTGATCATCCGTGAGTTGGCGTGTGCCGGCAGAAATGATGTCATGGAGCTTGGATTTGAGGGCGGTTCCGGTGAGACCTTGGGCATAGTGGTAGTAGGGATAGATGGGGGTGACTTCGATGGTAAGGGTGCGCGAAGATGTGCCTTCTTTGTCCTCGGCAAAAAAAGCGATGGAGTGGATGCCGGTTTGGGAGGAAGAAGGCGTCCAAGAAAACGTCGAAATCAGTGGAGTTGTTCCGGTGGCGGCGTTGAAAAGGGCTCCAGATGGGATGTTGGTGGCCCAAAGGCGGACGGTGTCGACATTGGGTTCCGTGGCGGTGACGGTGAGCTGGATGGCATTGCTGTAGGCCGTGAGCAGGCGGTTGGTGTCGGGGGAGAAATGGAGGGTTGGCGGCTCAGGTGCGCTCCCGCCGTAGGAGGTCCAAGAAATGTTGTCGATGGCGACTTGGCAGGATTGGGAATTGCGCTGCTGAATGCGGAGGGTGAAATTTCCTCCGACGTTGATGGTGAGAGGGCCTGTATGATTCACAACGTCTTTTCCACTTCCCGTAATGGTGTGGCGGACAACGCTGTTGACGACGACCTCCACGCTGACGGTTGAGGCGAACATTTGCATCCAGTCGAAGGAGAGGGTGCCGCATCCTTCGGTCAAGGTTCCCGATTCCAGATAGGCGACGGGGGTTCCTTTGGCGAGGCCGGGAGTGGGGGCTTGGATGACCCTGCTCCCTTGGCATTTGTTGTAGGTCCACGTCGAGCCATCTTGGCCGGTGAACGTGCCAGAAAGATAGCTATTCGTGGTGACGGTAAAGTGGGCAAAATTCTCTGTTCCTGCCGCTTCTGCCATCTGGGGGATGGCAACAAGAGCCCACGATAGAAGAAGCAGAATCCAGCCACTGGAGACGCGAGCCATAGCAATCGATCAAACGGCGGGCTTTTGCTCAGAGTTGCGGATGCGTTCGGCCAGTTCGTCCAATCCACCGGGGATGTCGAGTCCGAAGCTGGTGAGGACGGTGTCGTTGATGTCATACTCCTTGGATCCACCGCGAAGGCGGCGGGCCATGGGATGAGCCAAAAAGATGAGCTGGGCGCACTCGCGAGCCGCTTTGGGTGCGGAGAGGGGGGCCCGGCTGTAGCGGATGGACTGCACGAGGCGTTCGGGCAAATTCCAATGTTCGGCCATGCGGGAGCCGATGCGGGTATGATTCACACCGGCAATCAGATTTTCTGCGGCGGCGGGCGAAGCTTGCTTCGCCATGCAGAATTTTTGAAGCGCCTGATAGGCGTCGGGATTACGGCCTTCAAGGATGATGCGGCCAACATCGTGGAGGAGACCGCTAACATAGGCCGCCTCGATGGTGCTGTCAGGATAACTTAACTGACGACCGATGGCGGCGGCGAGTTCTGCAATGTCCATGCTGTGTTTCCACAGTCGATCCAACAATTGTGCGGGGTAGTGGTTCTCCAGCGCTTTGCGTGCGCCAAAGGTATCTAAAATGCCGCGTAGCCCCCGGATGCCCAGCAGGCTCAGCGCGGTCTCGCAACTGTCGATGCGTTGGCTGCGGCGATAGACAGCGGAGTTGGCCATGCGCAACACTTCGAGGGTCAGGGCGGGGTCTTTGCGAATCAATTTGGCGAGGGCCGCATAATCCACATCGGGATTGCGCAACAACTCACGCAGCGACTGGATGTTTTGAGGCACTTGCGGAATGGACTCAATTTCGTGCAAGAGGGTATCGGTGAGGTTGTCCGATTCTTCGTCGCTGACCAGATCCAGAGGCAGGGTGATTTCGAATATGGTCAGGCCGTTTTCGCTTGTGAATTGCAGTCCGCCATCGGGCACACCTAGGCGGCGCAAAATCATGCCCAGCATGACGAGGCCCATGCCGGCGCTTTCGGACTGGTCTTCCACCTGATCGATGACTTCATCAAAGGACTCGTAGAGCTGCGAGGCCGTGAGGCGTTGCGTGACGCGCTGGCGCTCGGTCTCGACCATTTGCGAGGAGTTGGAGACTCGCAGGATCATGATGTTGGCATTGCGTTCGATGCGAACTTCGACAAAATCCGTTTCATCGATAGTCGATGGGGATTCGACGCCTTCTTCTCGCAAGAGCTCAATTCCCTTGGCGTAGTCATCGGAGTTGTGAATGTCGAGGCCAGCGGTGCGAAAGGTGCGGCGCTTATGATTGGCACGCACGGCATTTTCCAGCAGTTCGCGCAGGCAAAAAGAAACTTGGTCGTGAAGCTCTTCTTTGCCGATGGACAACAACAGTTGGTAGAGCACCCCGATGACGGCTTCAATTTGCTCCGAAGTCAGGGTGGGGGCGCGAACCATCAAGGGTTGGCCATCTTGGGGAACCGCAAAATCATCTTGTTTCGCTTCCATACAAGTTGAAACTATCCACCGCTGGGCTCTGCTTGTCGACACTTATTGAGCAGAAAAAAGGCGTCTCTCCAAGGATAGAAGCGTAAGAGGGAGTCGTCACGGAATCCAAGGATTGAAAGGGCGGCAAAAAGAGCTTCAACGGTGGCGAGACCGGTGTCGGGGTCGTCGTGAATCTTGGAGCGCCGGGGATAAGCGGTTTGCCATCCCGGAGGAATGGATCGGGCTTCGACGGGCTCGACAGCCTTGCGCATGTTGGCGGCGTGGCGCCAACTGGCGTCGAGCAGGAGAAGGGGGCGGTTGGCATCGGCGCGCGTGAGGGGCGGCGCATCAGGGGCGAGCAGCAGATGCCGCGAAAGGTCGGGCATTTGCCGCAAGGGATAAGGAAGAAAATCGAGTCCGGGCGTACCGCGGAGGGGGCGGACGGTACACTTGGCGGGATCTTCGCCGCGCCGGATAATAATGAGGACGGATGGAGGCATGAGCGGAAGGGTATGCGTTTCGGTTTGAGTTGCAAAGGGCTTTTGTCTCACAATGTTCCGCAACTGGAGAATGGCAATGGCGAGAGTGAAGTTGGATTTGAAGGATGTGGTGTGGGGCTTCCGCACGGAATTGGATGTGCGCATCACGGACATCAATTATGGGCGGCATGTGGGGAATGACGCGATGTTGGGGCTGTTGCATGAGGCACGGCTTCGATATTTGGCGAGCGCCGGATTTTCGGAAGAGGACATAGGCGGCGTGGGGATGCTGATGGGCGATGCCGTGGTGCAGTTCAAGGCGGTGGCGTTTCGCGGTGACAAGCTGATGGTGGAGATGGGGCTGGCTGACGTGGAGCGACGCACGTTTGACATGATGTATCGGGTGACGCGTGTGGGCGATGGCGCGGTGGTGGCGCTGGCCAAAACCGGAATGGTGGCGTTTGATTATGCGAAAAATCGCCTGGCGGATTTGCCAGCGGCTTTCTTGGAGAAGATGGGAGTGAAGGCGATATGAAATTTGCGCTGATCCAGATGAACCCGACCGTGGGTGCGCTGAACGAGAATGCTGCCAAGATTCTGCGGTTGGCTCAGGAGGCTGATGCCGCCGGAGCGGAGGTGGCGGTCTTTCCCGAGCTGGCGTTGTGTGGATATCCGCCGGACGATCTGGTGTTGCGTCCGAGGTTCATGGATGCCGTGGAGGCGGAAGTGAAAAAATTGGCGGCGGCCTTGCCGAAGAAATTGTTAGCGATGGTGGGCGCGCCCATGCGGGAGGGCGGAAAACTTCACAATACCGCGATGTTGTTTGCGGGAGGACAGCGGGTGGCGGTGGCGAAGAAGAGGCTGTTGCCCAACTACGGCGTATTCGATGAGCGGCGCATTTTTGCGCCGGGGACGGAGCCACTGGTTTTCACTTTTCAGGGTGCGCGCCTCGCGGTGCATATTTGCGAAGATTCGTGGTGGCCGGAGGGAGAGTCCTTTCGGGGCCTGAAAGGAAACTGCGACGTGTTGGTGAATTTGTCGGCCTCTCCCTATTGTCAGGCCCGCGAGACCGACCGCGAAGAAATGGCGCGGAAGGCCACGGCGGCGCTGGGCGTTCCTATGCTGTACACTAACATCGTGGGAGGGCAGGACGAATTGGTCTTTGACGGGGGCGGCATGGCGATGGATGCCGATGGACGGTTGACCGCGCGGACCGAGTTGTTCTGCGAGGGCTCGTTGATGGTGGACGTTGAGCCGCAAGATGGAAAATGGATTCCGACGCCGGGACGCATTGCAGAAATGCCAACCCCCGTGGAAGAGGTGTACGAGGCGCTCAAGCTGGGGCTGAAAGACTACACGGACAAAAATGGTTTTCCGGGCGTGTTGGTGGCCCTCTCCGGCGGCATCGATTCCGCGCTGGTCGCCACGATTGCGGTGGATGCGCTGGGGAAAGATCGCGTGTTTGGTGTGACGCTGCCTTCGGTGATCACTTCGCAAGAGACATTTTCGGATGCGCTGGAATTGGCCAAGCGGCTGGGAATTCCTTGTCTGCAAATTCCGATTGCGCCAGCCGTGGATGCGTTTGCGGGGTTGTTGAATCCGGCCTGTGCGTCCGTTGATTGGATGAAGCCATTACCGGGAACGCTGATGGAAGAAAACCTGCAGGCGCGTATTCGCGGGGTGATAGTGATGGCGTTGTCTAATCGCTACGGACACATGGTGGTCACCACGGGCAACAAGAGCGAAATGGCCACGGGCTATGCGACGCTCTACGGCGACATGTGCGGAGGATTTGCGCTGATCAAGGATGTGCCCAAGATGTTGGTGTTCGAGTTGGCGCGGTGGCGCAACACGCGCGGCGAGGTGATTCCTCCCACAACGATTTCACGGCCGCCATCGGCGGAGTTGAAGCCGGGGCAGCGCGATTCCGATTCGCTTCCGCCGTATGAGGTGCTGGACCCCATTCTGGAGCGCTATGTGGAGCAGCAGATCGGCTTGAAAGACATCATTGCCGAGGGATTTGACGAGGCCACTGTGCGCCGGGTGGCGCGTCTGGTGGACCGTAGCGAATACAAGCGTCGACAGGGGGCGCCCGGCATCAAAATAACGCCCAAGGCCTTTGGTCGCGACCGGCGCATGCCGATCACCAACGGCTTTCGCGAATAGAAGTTTCTGGAACTGGAAAAGGCTATACTTTCAGGAGGAATTGACGATGAAACAGTTGGTTTGTGTTGGGATTGTGGGACTGGGTCTTGCGCTGGCCGGTTGTACGCGGGAGACGCCGGGTGTTTTTCAAGGATACGTCGAGGGCGAGTTTGTCCACGTGGCGACGTCCGGGGCCGGTCGCTTGGACACCCTGAGCGTGGCGAGGGGCGATTCCGTTGCGGCGGGCGATGCGCTGTTTACGTTGGAGTCGGAGAATGAGGCGGCTGCTTTGCGCCAAGCTCGGAAGCAGTTGGCGGCGGCGGAGTCTCAGCTTGATGATTTGAAGCTCGGGAAGCGTCCGCAGGAGTTGGATGTGATTCGCGCTCAACAAACGCAGGCCAAGGCGGATGCCGAACGAGCCGAGTCCGAGCGGGTGCGCGATGAAGCGCAATTTGTGGCGGGCGGCATTTCGCAGGCGCAATTGGATCGATCCCGCGCGTCGGCCGAGATTTCGGCCGCGCGGGTGAGCGAGCTGGAAGGTCAGCAGTCCGTGGCGGAATTGCCGGCGCGCGAAGACCAAATCCGGGCGCAGAGCGCGCAAGTGGCGGCGGCGCGAGCCGCGTGCGAGCAGGCGGAATGGCGGCTGAACCAGAAGAAGGTTGCTTCGACGGTGACGGGTCGCGTATTCGACACGTTGTATCGGGAAGGCGAATGGGTGTCGGCGGGGCGTCCGGTGGTGCGGCTACTGCCGCCCGAGAACGTGAAGGTGCGCTTTTTCGTTCCGGAAACGGAGCTGGGGCATTTGGTGATGGGCCAAGATGTGGCGTTGCGGTGCGATGGGGCGGAGTCGGAAATCAAGGCGAAGGTGACCTATGTGTCGGGGGAAGCGGAGTACACGCCGCCGATCATTTATAGCAACGAGCGGCGATCCAAGTTGGTCTTTATGATCGAGGCTCGGCCTGTGGAGCCCACTGCGAATCTTCATCCGGGGCAACCGGTGCAGGCGAGCTTGCGGTGAGCAAAGAGGGCAGAGTCATGGATAGCGAATGGGCCATTGATGTTCAGAATCTGAACAAGCATTTCGGCCGGAAGCACGTGGTTCGGGATGTTTCCCTCCAAGTGAAGCCGGGCGAGATTTTCGGATTTCTGGGTCCCAATGGGAGTGGCAAGACCACGACGATCCGCATGATGTGCGGCTTACTGACGCCTGATTCGGGCAGCGGCACTTGTTTGGGTTTCGACATTTTGCGCGACCGGGAGCAGATCAAGCGGCAAGCCGGATACATGACGCAGAAATTTTCGTATTGGGACGATTTGACCATTCGCGAGAATCTTGATTTCGTGGCGCGGATGTACGGCATGCCCAATCGGCGGCAGGTGGTGGCCGACGCATTGGAAGAGTTGGGGCTGACGACGCGGGCGGAGCAATTGACGGGGTCGCTGTCGGGCGGATGGAAACAGCGGCTGGCCTTGGCGGCCTGCATGCTTCACCAGCCTAAGCTCCTGCTGTTGGACGAGCCGACGGCAGGGGTGGATCCTTCGGCAAGGCGCGACTTTTGGGAAGAACTGCATCGGCTGGCGGCGCGCGGCATTTCCGTGCTGGTGAGCACTCACTACATGGATGAAGCAGAGCGGTGCCACAAGTTGGCCTACATTGCCTATGGCGAATTGCTGGCCAAGGGGACGGCGCAGGAGGTGATTGCGGCGCAGGGATTGAGTACGTGGACTCTTCACGGCGAAGGGTTGGGGGAGTTGTCCCACGCGTTGCAGAATCGGCCGGGCGTAGAACAGACGGTGTTGTTTGGGTCGGTGCTCCATGTCAGCGGTTCAAATGGGGCCGTGTTGGAGCAAACATTGCGTGAAGTCTCGACAGGTGGGGCTTGGCGTTTGGAGCCTTCGGAAACGGGGCTGGAAGACGTGTTCATCCACTTGATGGGCAAGGCGCGGGACAACGTGGGAGAAGAGGCGTCATGAAACAAATTCGTGGCTTTTCCGTTGGGCGTTGGTGGGCGATGGTGCTCAAGGAGTTTTTGCAGTTGAAGCGCGATCGCGTCAGTTTCGCGATGATCGTGGGCATTCCGCTGATGCAGTTGATTTTGTTTGGCTTTGCGATCAATACGGACCCCAAGCATTTGCCCACCGCGATTTTGGATGCCGACAAAAGCGAGTTCACGCGCTCGTTCATTTCGGCGATGGAGCAATCGGAGTATTTCGAAATCGCGGGAAGCGTGGCGAACGAGGAGATGGCGAGGGACGCGCTGGCGCGTGGAGACGTGTTGTTCGTGGTGAACATTCCGCCGGATTTCACGAGCCGCCTGTTGCGGGGCGAGCGGCCGTCGTTGTTGGTCGAAGCGGACGCGACAGATCCGACGGCGACCGGGATGGCGTTGGGGGCGATGGGGCCGATTGTCCGCTCCGTGCTGAACAAAAACGCGGTGGGCGCGTTGAGCGATTTGGCGGGGACGCCGGACGCGTTCGACGTGCGGCTACACCGGCTCTACAATCCGGAGGGCATCACCCAATACAACGTGGTGCCGGGGCTGATGGGCGTGATCCTCACGCTGATGATGGTGCTGATGACGGGGTTGGCCATCACGCGCGAGCGGGAACGGGGAACGATGGAAAACCTGTTGGCGATGCCGGTTCAATCGATCGAAGTCATGACGGGAAAAATCGTGCCGTACATTGCCATTGGATTGCTCCAGGCCACGTTGATTCTGGTGGCGGCGCTGGCGTTGTTTCGCGTGCCGTTTGAGGGGCATCTGGTCACGCTGTATGGCGTGTCCTTGCTGTTCGTGGCGGCGAACCTGACGGTGGGCATCACGCTGTCGTCGCTGGCGAAAAACCAGTTGCAGGCGATGCAGATGACGGTGTTTTATTTTCTGCCCAACTTGTTGCTGTCGGGGTTCATGTTTCCGTTTTTCGGCATGCCGAAGTGGGCGCAATTCATTGGAAATGTTTTGCCGCTGACCTATTTCAATCGGTTGGTTCGAAACATTTTCCTCAAGGGCGGAGAGTGGGTCGATTTGTGGCCGAACATTTGGCCGATGATGATTTTCACGGTTGTGGTGATGACGATTGCCACGTTGTTTTATCGGAAAACGCTGGATTGAGGTGCGACATGAGCAAGTGGATTCCTTTTGTGGGGTTGTGCGGCGCGTTGGCCGTGTTGGCGGGCTGCGCGACGGGGCCTCGTTTTCAGGCGCCTGCCGCGCCGAAGAGCGATTCCTTGGGTGAGGTGTCGACGAATTTCAACGCGGAGATGGACATTCCGGAATCGTGGTGGGAGTTGTTTCAATGCGAGGCGCTGAATGCCGCGGTGCAAACGGCGCTGGAAGAAAGTCCCACGCAGGCGCAGGCGTTGGCGCGGCTGAAGCAGGCGAAAGAAGAGTACAGCGCGCAATCGGGAGCAACGGTTTTTCCGGCGGTGGATGCGGGGCTTTCGGCCAAGCACCAAAAGGTGAATCCGGAAGCGATGGGGATGGAAAACGTGCCGGTGCCCGACCCGTTTTCCGTGTATCAGGCGTCGGTTTCCATTTCGTACGACTTTGATTTGTTTGGCAAGAATCGGCGCGTGCTGGAAGGGCTGAAAGCCAAGGTGGACCAGCGGGAGTATGAGCTGGATGCGGCGCGGCAGACGTTGGCGGCGAACGTTGTGCTGGCGTTCATACGTCGGGCCGAGGTGGCGGAACGACTGGCGGCGGCGCGGGACGTGGTGGCGGCGCGGAGCGAACAGTTCGGCATGGCGGAGGAACGGCGCAAGGTGGGCGGGATTTCCCAAGCGGAGTGGGAACGGCATGGGTTATGGCTGGATCAAGCCAAGCTGGCGTTGCCGGCGTTGGAATATCAGGAAGCGCAACTCCGTCGGCAGTTGGCCGTTTATCTGGGAAAAGAGCCCGGCGAGGCGATTCCCGATGGCGTTAAACTATCTGCGTTGCGCCTGTCCGGCGACTTGCCGTTGAGGGTGCCTTCGGAGGTGGCTCGACGGCGTCCGGACATTCGCGCGGCTGAGGCGGTGTGGCATCAGGCGTGCGCGAACGTGGGCGTGGCGACGGCCAACCTGTATCCGCAGTTCACGCTATCCGCGAGCCTCGGATCGCAGACGACGGATCTGGGGGATTTGCTGAACAGCCTCAATGTGTGGAGCGTGGGCGGAGCCCTGATGCAGCCCGTTTTTCGCGGCGGCGCTTTGCGTGCGAAAAAGCGTGCGGCGGTGGCGGCCTACGACGAGGCGGCGGCGGCCTATCGTCAAACCGTGTTGCGCGGCTTGCAGGAAGTGGCCGACGTGTTGGGCGCGCTGGAGGCGGATGCGCGCACACTGGAAACGCAGTCGGCCGTGTTGAGCCGAACGGCCTCCGTGCAGGACATTGCGCGGCGACAACACGAAGCGGGCGGCATCAGCCGCATGGCGCTGCTGGACGAGACCATTCGGCTGCGCCAGGCCCAGAGCGATGTGGCGCGAGCGCAGGCGGCACGCGTGGCCGATGCGGCGGCGTTGTTCCATGCGCTGGGTGGGGGCGCGCGCTAAAAAAGTTTTCCATACAATGGAAAAATGTTTCGCAGTTTTTCCACACAATGGAAAAAATTTTTCCACACTGTGGAAAACTTTTTTGGCGCAACAAAACGCGAGGGGGCGGGCTAGTAGATTTCGTCGCCTTCTTCGCGGGTGTAGAAGAGGTTGAGGGGGTTGGTGGGGCAGGCGGCGGTGGCGACGGGGTCGAGTAGGGTGAGTTCGGCTTGCTGGCGGAAGGCTTCGGCGGAGGCGTGCATGGCGTCCAGCTTGGCGCGCACACCGGAGGCGTCGACGAGTTTCATGAGCTCGTCGAAGAGAAAGGGGGAGCCGTAGAGGAGCTGGGATTCGCAGAGAATTTTGCAGGCGACGAGGTGTTCGAAGCGGTCGAAGGCGAGTTGCTGGCGGACTTTGGCGAGGGGCTTGAGGATGTAGTCGATTTCTTCCTGAAGGTCGGGGTGGGTGAGGAGATAGTGCTTTTGGCGGTAGATGGCGTCGTCGAGGGATTGGCGTGCGGCTTCGGGAAGGGTGTCGGTGGTGACGATGATGATGTCGAGGTCGGAGCCGCGGACCATGCGGCTGGAACTTTTTTCGGGGCGGGGGACGCGGTGGGCCATTTGGTAGGTGATGTCGCCGGCGATGAGGAAGGTGGTGTGTTGGAGGATGAGGGATTCATCGGGGAGAGAGGCGAGGGCCATGCAGATGCTTTCGCGGGCGAGGTCGAGTTTTTCGCGCGAGATGCGGGCGGTGTTGCGTTCCAATTCGGCGGCGCGTTGTTCGAGGGCGGATTGTTGGCTCGTCAGGCCGATCAAGGTGTAGGTGAGAAATTCGCGGCGGATGGAGGGGGAAAGGCGGGCGTAGTGGTCCACGGCGGTGTCGAGGCGCATATAGCGGCGGCCGGTGCGGCGGCGGAGGAGTTGGGGGATGTGGCAGGCGCGCCAGAGGTCGAGTACGTTGGGGAAGTTTCCGGCGGCTAGGAGTTCTGCGCCGGTGAGGGGACCGCGTTGAGTCAGGATTTCGGCAGGGTCCTGCATGGGGAAGAGTATGGGGCTTGTGGGGCGAAATGGGGAGAAATATTTGATTGGTGGCGATGAGCCTTGCGGCGCGGGGTGGTGGAGGGTACAAGAGGGCAGGGTTTGAGCAACACGATGGAGATCGGTTTGTGGAATGGTGGCCGGAAGAGGAGATGCGGTCGGCGAGGGGGCGGGTTCGTCCGCCGCGTCGGCGGGCGATGCTGGGGTTGGCGTTTCCGATCATTGGGGGAACGGCGATCGGGCTTTGTGTGCCGATTTCTTCGGTGTGGTATTTGGGAGCGGGATTTGTGTTGCTGTTGCCACTATTTGTGTGGGTGCAACGTAAAGGATCGGTGGTTCCGCTGATGGGTGTGGCGTTACTGTTGATGGCGGCGCATGCGAGGCAGTCGGTGGAGGGGTCTTCCCACGCGTCGCTGGCGGCGTTGATGGGGCGGCCGATGGAGTATGTGAAATTGGTGGTGGTGGCGACAGAGGATGCGGTGCCGCGACCGGCTAAGGCGGGGTTGGCGGATGGGGCGGTGTTTCATGCGCGTGTGGAGGGGTTGAACCGAGATGGACAGTGGCGGCGGGTGGAGGATTCGATTCGTGTGGTGTTGCGCGGGGGGAAGGAGGGATGCCGGTTGCCGCAGTATGGGGAGCGATGGCAATTGCTTGGGATGGTTCGGCCGTTGGTGTTGCGACGTGCCGGGCTTTTTACCCTTCCGGAAAATCAGACCGTGATTGATTATGACCGGGCTACGTTTCTGGATGCTAACCGAGGGAATCCGTTTGTGGCGTGGTGCATGGAGCGGCGGCGGATGTGTCGCGATGTGTTGGCGCGGGGGCTGGATGATTTTCCGGAAGAGCGGGGGCTTTTGCAGGCGCTGTTGCTGGGGTATCGCGAGGATTTGCCTGCGTCGTTGCGGAAGGATTTCGCATCGACGGGCACGGTTCATATTTTTGCCATTTCCGGGGCGCATGTCGGGATGATGACGTTGCTGTTTGCGGGGCTTTTGCGGGCTTTTGGCGTTCCGATGACGCGGTGGTTTTTGATTCTGGCTCCGCTTCTGGTGATGTACACGGTGACGACGGGGGCGGCGACCAGCGCGATTCGCGCGTGCGTGATGGCGTCGTTGCTGTTGGCGGCACCTTTTCTGGGGCGCAGGCCGGATGCCATCTCCGCGCTGGCGGTTGCGGCGATTGTTATTTTGGTGGCATCGCCCACTCAACTGGGAGATTTGGGTTTCATACTTTCGTTCACGGCGGTGGCGGGTTTGCTGGCTGTTCAGCCGATTCTGGAGGCGTGGTTCAAACGGATGTCACGCCACGACCCGTGGCAGTTGCCGGAGGCAGAAAATTCTGTGGGCCAGCGGTTGCGCGAGTGGGCGCTGTCGGTGTTGAGATATGGATCGGTGACGGTGTCGGCCTGGGTCAGCACGGCTCCGTTGACGGCCTACTTTTTCAATTTGTTTTCGCCGGTGGCGCTGGTCATGAATTTGGTGGTGATTCCGTCCGCTTTTGCCATTTTGCTGGCGGGCGTGATGAGTTTGCTGTGTGCGCCGCTCAGCGGATTTTGTTCGGAAGTGTTTAATCATGCGGCTCGCGTGGTGGCCACCTTTTTGACGGTTAGCATTCAAGCGGCGGCGGATGTTCCGGGCGGGCATTGGTTTGTTCGCACGCCACCGGCGGCGGGTGTGTTGGTATGGTTTTTTATTTTATCGATTGCGACGGTGATGGCGCGGCGGATACGCGGAGCGTTGGCGGTTGGATTGGGATTGTTGGGGCTGTTGACGTTGGTGTGGAGCGTTGATGAGGCGCATCGGTGCCGGGTGTCGGTGCTGGATGTGGGGCAGGGAAATGCGGTGCTGGTGAAGGCGAAACAGTGGAAAGGGCTGGTGGATGCGGGTTCCGAATTTCGCGCAGAAGACACGCTGCGGCTGTTGCGAGCGGAAGGGGTGAATGGGTTGAATGCGTTGGTCTTGACGCATGCGGATGCGCAGCATGTGGGCGGGGCGATGCGTGTGATGGATGAACTGGATGTGGGCGAGGTGTGGATTCCGGAGATGATGTGGGCATCGCCGCTGATGAAGAAAATTGTGGAACGGGCGGAGGAGGAGGCGATTCCAATTCATCGCTTGCAGGAAGGGGATGGCGGGGATTGGCCGGGGCATATGGTGTGGGAGGTGCTGTGGCCGCCGAAGTCGATGAAGATGGCGCGTGCGGATGATGCTTCGCTGGTGTTGCGAGTGGCGCGCTTCGGGGGATCGATTGTCCTGGCGGGCGATGCGGGCGAGGAACAGGAAAAGGCGATGCAGGGCAGGGGGCGCTCGTTGGCGGCATCGGTCTTGGTGGCGGGAAAGCATGGGGCGGCGGAGGCCACCTCCTTGAGCTGGTTGGAGGCGGTGTGGCCGCGCGAGGTGATTTTTAGCGCGGGGCCCGATACGGAGGGGCGGCATCCCGATGAGACGACGGTAGAGCGAGTGGCTTTGCGAGGGGCGAGGGTGTGGCGAACCGATCGACAGGGGACGATTCAGATCGAGCTGGCGGGAGCCCCGGCCCGTTGGCCGGACACGGGAATTCGGCTGTGGGCGAGTCCGTGAGGCTCTTGCAAAACGAACACGGACGACACGGAGGTCGTCCCTCCAATGGTGAAATATAGGTTGTTTTGGCTGATTTTTGGAGGGTGGGGCTCCGTCCCGACCGTTTTGGCCGGAGCGTTTCAAGAGGCTTCCTCAAGAGAAGTCAGCGGATTTTGGCCTCAGTGGTGGTGGCGCGCAAGGGCGTGATGTCTTCTGTGGGGACGGGTGCGCTATAGGCGACGCGGGCTTTGTTGGCGAGGTGTTTGGCCAAGGCTTCGCCCTCGCCGGAGAGGCGAATTTCGCGGAAAGCAACGGATTGATAGGTGCGAATGACATTGGGGAGAGGATTGCCATTCATGGATATTTCGAGATAGCGGAGGGCATTTCTTTTTTGGTCGAGTCGCGCGGCGAGAACGGCGGCTTCTAGGAAAAGGGGATTATCGGAGGGCTGATTTTTCAGGAATTTTTCGAGCATGTTCAGAGCATCCGCGGGGCGGGAAAGCTGCGTGAGGAGGGTGGCCTGCAGGCGGATGGCGGTGGTGTCGGTGGGGCGCTGGCCGAGATAGTTGCCGAGCCACTGAATGGCTTGATTGGGATTCCGGTCTGCGATGGCGGTCAGGGCCAGATTGAAACGAGAGGGGGCGAAGCCGGGCTGAAGTTGATTGGCGCCCCAAAACTGGGAGGAGGCTTCCCATATGCGACGTTGCTGGAGATAGAAGGCTCCCAGATCATTTTTAATTTCAGCGTTTTCGCCGCTAATGGCCATGGCCATTCTGAGGCAGGTCACTTGGATTTCGGGATAGGGTTGATCGGCTATGCTACGGGCAAGAATGAGCCACCAGTTGGAAACGAAACGATCGGCGTTCAGTCGCCTGATGAGGCGAGGTGTGGCCGTCGGAGGGAGTTCGAAGGTCCACCCTTTGGGCGTTTCGATGACCTCGGGTTGGGGCTCTTCCACCACGGGGGAAGGTTTGGCAACACTGGCGGCCCAGGTGCGTTGAATTTTTTGATTCCAATCCCGCTTTTCATACTGAACGGCGAGCATCAGCAGGGACAGCATGAGCAGGACCGCAATCGCAGTGGCGATGAGCAGGCGGATGGCGTGGCGTTTGATGCTGGGCTGGGGAGCGGTGATGACGCGTTTGGGCGGGCGGTAGTGACTGCGCGCGGGAATGTCATTGTGAGTGGACGCTTCTCGTAGCTGGGAAGAGCGGCTTTCTTTGCTATGTTCGACGCGTGCCATATGTTCGAACCGTAGAAAGAACGGCCTGAAAGCGCAAGCATGGAGTGATTTCATTATTTTCGATGCCAAGGGTCGAGAAATGCGGCACAATGCGAACGGTATGTCCAAGTCGTGGAAAAAACAGATGGTGTGGGTGTGGGTGTCGCAATTCCTATCGATCATGGGATTTTCTTTT
Source organism: uncultured Verrucomicrobiota bacterium (assembly GCA_964647595.1). Lineage (GTDB taxonomy): Bacteria > Verrucomicrobiota > Kiritimatiellia > CAIQIC01 > Lenti-01 > Lenti-01. The sequence continues at coordinate 65,768 of CAZYGH010000005.1, read as the reverse complement.
GCGTTGCCCTTTGCTCCCTATTTTTTGCAGACGGATTTGGGCGTGGTGCGACACGGCGAACTCCAGATGTGGGTGGCGCTCTTTTCCTCGTCGACTGCTGTGACGATGGGGATTACCGCACCGTTTTGGGGACTGTTGGCGGATCGATTTGGTAAGCGGATGATGCTGGTTCGCGCCAACTTGGCGGGCGCGGTGGTGATGTCGCTGATGGGGGCCGTGCAGACGCCGCTGATGTTGATCGTGTTGCGCATGTTGCAGGGGGCCTTGACGGGTACGATGACGGCGGCGCAGGCGTTTTTGGCGGGCGAAATGCCCCACGAGCGCAGAGGGTTGGCGATGGGGGGCTTGAGCGCCTCCGTGTATTCCGGTGGCTTAACGGGTGGATTTTTGGGTGGATTTGTGGCGCATTGGTTGGGCTATCGCGCGGCCTTTTATTCTTCGGGCGTGTTGCTGTTGTTGGCGGGTGTGGTGGTGCTGTGGTTCACGCGCGAAACGCGAATGCCATCGTCGGGTCAAGCCGTTTCAGAAGATGCGGCCACGCGGGCGCGAGTGCATTGGCGGGATTTGTCGAAGACGTTTTATGGCGTACTGGCGATGATTGGTGCGATTGCCTTGGTGCGCCAGTTCGACATGTCCTTCATGCCGCTGTTGGTGCAGGAAATCTATGGATCGCTCGATGGCGTTTCGCTGTGGAGCGGTGCGTTGTATGCGTGTAGCGGATTGGCGGGATTGCTGGCGGGTTTGGCGACGGGTTGGCTGTCGGATCATTTCAATCCCATGCGCCTGCTGATCGTGGCGGCCTTGATGGCGGCGGTGTTGAGCGGGTGGCTCACGGTCATTCATTCCTTTGCGGTGCTGTTTCCGGTTCGGTTTGTCATGGTGCTGTTTGCGGGGGCGCTGGAGCCGGCGCTGAATGTGTGGCTGGCCAAGCGGGTGCCCGAAGAACGTCAGGGGGTGGCGTTTGGACTGGCCAGCACCACGCGATCGATCGGGTGGGCCGTGGGGCCTTTGCTGGCCGGCCTGGTGGCGGCCGTGAATTTGAGGGCCGTCTTCGGACTGAACTCGTTGGGATTTTTTGTGCTCGCCATCTTGTTTGCGGTGGGGTTGCGCGCCCGACAAAAAAAAGATACAAGACCCGTATGAGTGCAACCGATCCTGATTGTCCGTTTCCGGAGACCGCCGACATCCATACCTCGTCGGACGAATATGCCACGCGCTTTTCGGGGCCGGCAGGCCAGTGGATGCTGGACGTTCAGGAGAACATCACTATGCGCATGGTTCGGAAATTTCCGGACGCATCGGTGCTGGATGTGGGCGGTGGGCACGGGCAGTTGACGGTGCCTCTGTGTCGCGAAGGGTGGCGTGTGACGGTGCTGGGTAGCGACGAATCGTGCCGGCACCGCATTCAGTCGGCGATCGATTCCGGGAAGTGTTGCTTTACGGTTGGCAACCTGATCGAGTTGCCTCTGCCCGACAATGTGTTTGATCTGGTGATTTGTTTTCGACTGCTGACCCATTGCGAACGCTGGCCGGAGCTCGTGCGCGAACTGTGCCGAGTGGCGCGCCAAGGCGTGATTGTGGATTATCCCACGGAACAGAGCTTGAATGCTATTGCCCCGGCGCTGTTTGGTGCTAAGAAGAAGTTTGAGAAAAACACGCGCCCTTGGGCCTTGTTTCGCCATCAGCAGGTGCTAGAAGAATTCGCGAAGAACGGATTTGTTCCTGCCGAAACAAAGAAGCAGTTCTTTCTGCCGATGGTCTTGCATCGTATGCTCAAGAATCGGGCGATTTCCGCCGGGCTTGAGGCGGTCTGTCGCGCGTTGGGTCTCACGCGACTCTGGGGTTCGCCGGTGATTGTGCGCATGGTTCCCAAAGCCAGCGGCTCCAAACGATAGCCAGCGTTTCCAAACAATGGAAAACTTTTTCCCGATTTTTCCACACAATGGAAAGAATGTTTCCACACTGTGGAAAACACATTTATGCTACAATGCAAGGACTGACCCCTATTCAATGCAAGGACTGACCCCTATTCTGACCCCTATTTCCCCTATTGGGGTTGAAGCCACGCCAGCCAAGCGTCGAGGCCCGCGCCCGTTTTGGCGGATACTTCGAGGATGTGGGCCTTGGGAGCGGTTTGGCGAATGTGGGCCAACGCTTTTTCGCGATCAAAACCCACGGCATCGGCTAGATCGATCTTGGTGATCAGCACCAGATGAGCGTTGTGAAAAATGACGGGATACTTCAGGGGCTTGTCTTCGCCTTCGGTGACGGACAACAGAACGACCCGTTTGGATTCTCCGAGGTCGTACGAGGCGGGGCAGACGAGATTGCCGACATTTTCGATGAAGAGGATTCGAACATTTGTTGTGTCGAGCTTTTCCAGAGCATGGGCGACCATATGCGCATCGAGATGGCAGGTGGCGCCGGTAGTGATTTGGATGGCTTGGGCACCGGAGGCGCGTAAGCGGATGGCGTCGTTATCGGTTTGAAGGTCTCCCACGATGGCGGCAGCGGTTGGAAGGAGGCGCAAGGTGCGCTCAAGCAGGGCCGTCTTTCCAGAGCCGGGGGAGGAGAGCAGATTGAAAACGGTTAGGCCTTTGGCGCGAAACCAGCCGCGATTCTGGTCGGCATGTCGCTGATTCAGCGCGAGGGCGGGGAGCTGAACTTCGATGGTTCGGGTGGGCGGGGGATGGCTGTGTTCGCGGGTGTGCGGATGTGTATGAGGGCGGGGATGAGAGAGACTGTCTTCGTGGGAATGATCGTGGGGATGGCCGCAGCCGCAGGAGTCACACATGGTCGGATACCTCGATGGAGATGAGTTCTAGTTCGTTCCCGCCGCACAGTTCACCCTCGGTGGAAAGGCAGGTGGGACATTGATAGGAGCCGAGAGGGGTTGAGTATTTCGCATGGCACCGGGGGCAATGGAACGAAATGTCGGATTCTTGGATATCGAGCCGTGCGCCGTCCGCCAGAGTGCCGGGTGCAAGGGCTTCGAAGGCAAAGCGCAGGGAGTCGACGACGATTCCCGATAGGGGGCCCACGCGCACGGTCATGGCGCAAATGGATGCGCCATGGGCCGCAGCGGTGGCATCGCTCAACAGATTCGTCATGAGGCTCAGTTCATGCATGGGGGAGACACTACCACAAGAAAGCCTCATTTTGGGCAAAAATATGAGCCAAAACGGGGGGATCGAAAAGGCCTGTGGATAAGTTGTGCATGAGTGGCGGGGGCGGCGGAAGAATTGAAGTTGCAACCTGTTGCGCATCAATTAATTAAAAATGTTATACCATCGGGCCGATTTTCTGTTGACGGTTGGTGGGGCGAAGTGGGATAAAGTGCATCACAAGGTAAGCCAAGTGGAGCAACGTGTCACAACCGAAATAGATGAGCTGCTGAATGCGGGAGCATTCGTCGGCTGCTATACCCATTCGCTGGATGGGAAGAAGCGGGTGACGATTCCATCGGACTGGCGAGAGGCGGCGGGGAATCCCACGCTGTACGTCTTGCCGGGTGTTGGCGTCCGTTGTCTCTATGTGGTGACGGCCCGCGAAATGGCGCAGCGTCTGGAAAAATTCCGTTCGGTTTCGATTGCCAATGCACAGGCGATGAAATTTTCACGGGACTTTTTTTCGCGCGCGGATCGCGTGGTCTTGGATTCGCAGGGCCGAATCCGTGTGAAAGATGCTTTGCTGGAACAAGCCGGAATCATCAATCAGATGGTATTGGCCGGCGTGGGTAGCCGATTTGAATTATGGAGTCCGGAGTCATGGAACGAGCAGAACTCGCAACTAGATCAATCGAAGTTCGCGGAAGCGGCACAATACATCGGGTTCTAACCTTCTTGGGTAGTGTGATCTTGGGCATTGGGTCCGAGGCGAAACCGAAGGGGGCAAACGAGAACTGGTGGGATCAAGAAGACCATCGGGTTTCGGCGAATCACGGTGAACAGGCGGAACTGTTCGACGCAACGGGTCGTGTGATTAGCCAACCGGAGGCTTCTGTTGGTTCGGTTGAAGCTGTGGTTCCCGCGTCAAAGGCGAAACCGGTGGTGTCGGCGATTCCACAAACGGTTGTCTCGGTTCAATCCAAATCCAAGACCACGGCACGCGTGGTTGCCACAACGCGCGTTGTGACACCCGTTCGTGCGGTGGCGGTCTCCCAGGCGGTCCCCGCAGTTCGCGGTGGGATGGGGCGCCAGCTTGTCAGGAGCCAATCCATTTCCAGCGGCAGAGAGGAGTCGCGTTGGTTCTCCGTTCCCCAACGCGTCCTCCTGCCGCGCTATCAGTTGTTTGAAGGGGGCGATGCTGTGACCGAGGATGAACGCGGGCTGCGAATTGGTTCGCCGTCTATGCGTACGCAGAGTGGCCGCGTCTGGTTCGTTTGATCGAACGAGGTATATCATGCTCCATATGCCGGTGTTGCTCGAGGAGACCGTGGCCCGGTTGGTGACGGAGCCGGGTGGTTGGTATGTGGATGGAACGGCGGGGGCGGGCGGCCATGCCTCGGCGGTGTTGGCGGCGGCTGGCTTGGATGCCCACATGCTGGCGCTAGATCGAGACGGGGATGCTCTTGAATTGGCTCACGCGGCATTGGCGCCTTTTGGAGATCGCGTGATTGTGGAGCGGGCCAATTTTTTGGAGATGGCCGAGGTGGTGGCTCGACACGGGATCGGCAACATTCGCGGAATTTTGCTGGATCTGGGTGTTTCTTCGATGCAACTGGACCGCGCAGAACGCGGATTCAGTTTCATGCGGGATAGCCCGCTGGATATGCGGATGGATGACCGGCAGGAGCTCACGGCGGCTACCTTGCTGAAACAACTCTCTCCGCTGGAGTTGGCCGATATCTTGTGGCGCTATGGCGAGGAGCCGATGTCGCGACGGATTGCCAAAACGATTTCAGGAGTGTTGGCGCGTGGTGAGCCGCTGGAGACAACGGCCCAGTTGGCGGAGTGGGTGTCGCAGGCGAAAGGTGGCCGCCGCGGGCGCACGCATCCGGCGACCCAGACGTTTCAGGCGCTTCGAATCGCGGTGAATGGCGAGTTGGCGGCGCTGGAGTCAGTTTTGCCGGCCGCCTTGGATCTGCTGGCTCCCGGCGGGCGGTTGGCCGTGATTAGTTTTCATAGTTTGGAAGACCGGATGGTGAAGCAGTTCATGACGGCCCACGAGGGGCGGATGGAATCGCTGGCCAAAGGTGGTTCGCGTTGGGTTGGGCAGTTGCCGCGCGCGCGTCGGGTCACCCGCAAGGCGGTCACCGCCACGGAAGAAGAGTTGGCAAGAAATCCACGCTCACGAACGGCTAAGCTGCGAGTGTTGGAAAGGATGGCATAAGATGGCGAAGCGAAATATCAAGGCAGGGCACGAAGGCAACCGGATCATGTTTTGGGGTGTTTCGATTGGCACTTTGGTTGCTGTGCTGGCGATGGTGTACTTGAGCCTCTTTAATACCTGTGAAAGCATTGGGCGCGAGATCAAGAAGTTGGAGCACGAAAAAGCCGAGATTCACAAGCGAGTGGTGAATGAAGAACGCAACTGGGCCACCGCACGGTCCACGCCGAACATGGAGCGTTTGATGGCGCACCATGGCATTGTCATGTCGTGGCCGGAGGAGCAGAACATCATTCGGCTCCACGTCGAAGAGACCGATGAGCCGGCTCGGTACGCGTTCCACGAGACATCGACTCGACGTGATTGATCGGGGGTACATGTGGCGGGTCGCCTTTGTGGCCGTCATTTTGTTGACGGTGTGGTGCTGTCTGATCGGGCGCCTCGGCTATTTGCATTTAGCACCCAATGAGGCCAAAAAGAACCGCGTGATTCGCATGCGGACGGTGAAGGAAGAAATTTTGGTGGGGCGGGGGCGAATTCTGGACCGCAATGAGCGTCTCTTGGCGCTCGATCTGCCGGTGGAGAACGTCTGTGTGGACCCGTTGGTCGTTCTCAGCAATGGGCAGGCCAAGGCGGTTAGCGCCCACTTATCCAGAATCTTGGAGTTGCCGTATTCGCAGGTGTACGATCGGGTGAATCGCCCCGGTCGCCGCTATGAGCCGGTGGCACGACTGGTACGGGAGGAAGTGGCTGCCACGATCGAGCGTCTGCGCATGCCGGGTGTATTCTTTGAGCCGTTGACCACCCGCTATTATCCGCACTCGTCCATGGGATGCCATGTGTTGGGATTCTCCAACAAAGAAGGCGTTGGAAGTGCGGGGATTGAGCAGCGATGGGATTCCTTGTTGCGAGGTCGCCCGGGCTTTCGCCAAAGCGAGCGCGATGGAAACCGGCGGGAAATCTATACCCGCCGTTCGCTGGAGATCGCCCCTCAGGAAGGCGTCGATATCCATCTGACCATCGATCAAAACATTCAATATTTTGTTGAAAAAGCTCTGGATGCCGCCATGACGAACTTTCATCCCCAGGCCGCGTGGGCAATTGTGGAAGATGTTCGCACGGGCGAGATCCTCGCCATGGTTTCGCGACCCGCATACGACCTGAATGACTACAATAATACCGAGGCCGATTCGCGTCTCAATCGCACGATTGGATTCAACTACGAGCCAGGCTCCGTCTTCAAGGTCGGCGTGGTGGCGGCGGCGCTTAACGAAGGACTCATTTCGACCAACGATCTGTTCTTTTGTGAAAACGGCATGTGGTATTTCGCCGGAAAACCGCTGAGGGATTTCCATCCGTATGGAACGCTGGATGTGACAGGGATTTTGCGCAAGTCTAGCAACATTGGGGCGGCCAAGATTGCGGTGATGCTGGGAGATCAAAAACTGCATCGCTATCTGACGGCCTACGGTTTAGGAAAGCCCACCGGGATCGAGATGCCGGGTGAAGAGTCGGGCCTTCTCCATCCGCTTTCCAAATGGAACAAGCTCAGCATCACGCGCGTGGCCATGGGTCATGAGGTGTCGGTAACCGCTCTGCAAATGCTGAATGTCTTGTGCTGCATTGGAAACGACGGATTTCTCATGAAGTCTCACATTGTCAAAAAAGTGGTCGATAAAAACGGCGATGTGTTGCAAGAAAACAAACCGGTGGCGCTGGCTCGTCCCATCACCGAGCGAACGGCCGGGCTCATGCGGACGATGCTGGCCGAGGTGACGCTCGAAGGCGGCACGGGCACGCGTGCGGCCATTCCCGGCTACAGCGTGGCAGGCAAAACCGGCACGGCGGAAAAAATCAAACATGGCCACTATGTGAAAAATGAAAATGTATCCTCCTTCATGGGGCTGTTGCCTGCCGATCGGCCGGAGATCGGCATTATTGTGGTGCTGGATAATCCGCAACCGTTACGCACCGGTGGCGTGACCGCCGCGCCCGTGTTTGCCCACATGGCGGCGCCGATTGCGCGGTATCTCGACATTCGACCCATGGACGCGGGCGAGCCGGTCTATTATCGGGAAATCTCCGAGGTGGAACCATGAGTGCCTCTGTACCCGGAACCGTTTCCCGTGCGATGAAGTTGGGTCGACTGTTTCGAAATGTGTCGGTGACTCTATCCGATGGTGCGGCCACAACCGAGATTTCCGGCTTGGCCTGCGATTCTCGTGCCGTACGTCCGGGGGATTTGTTCATCGCCTTGCCCGGTGAAAAAACCGATGGCGCGCTCTATATCGAAGATGCGGCGCGTCGTGGCGCGGTGGCGGTGATGCACGAAAAGGGGCTGAAGCCTCCGCGTTCTTTGGTCAGCGTCTGTGTGGAGGGCGCGCGAACGGCCATGGCAGATGTGGCCGCTGAATTTTTTGGACATCCTTCCGAAAAGCTACACGTGGTGGGCGTCACCGGAACCAACGGAAAGACCACAACGGTTTTCATGATTCGCGATATCCTGCGTGCGGCGGAGATTCCGTGCGGGCTGATCGGCACCATTCGATATGAATGTGGCGGTCGGCTCCTTACCGCTACACGTACCACGCCGGAGTCGCTGGACCTGCAGCGATATTTTGCTGAAACCCTTCAAGCGGGGGGCCGGGCCATGGCGATGGAAGTGTCCTCGCAGGGACTCGCCGCCGAGCGCCTTCGAGGGACGCGATTTTCGGCCGCTGTTTTTACCAATTTGACCATCGACCACTTGGATTTTCACAAGACGATGGAGGCGTATTATGATGCCAAGAAGCGCCTATTTGAGACGTTGGCGGCACGGTCTCCCTCGGCGCCCGCCGCCGTGAACATCGACGACCCCTATGGACGTCGTCTCGCAAATGAAGCATTTTTAGCGGGCCGTCTGTTCACCTTCGGGTGTCATCCCGAAGCGCAAGTGCGTGCGGTGGACATCCAGCTTTCGGAAGCCGGTTCCACATTTCGGGCTCTTACGCCGTGGGGAGAAATGGCGGTGCAACTGAATCTTGCCGGACGCTTCAATATATCCAATGCGCTCGGGGCTCTTGCGGTGTGCGGGGCCTTGGGTGTTCCCGTGGAGAGGATGGGAGAGGCTCTTTCCAACTTGTCGTGCGTGCCGGGCCGATTGGAAGGAGTGGAGGATTTGCGTGGTCGCCACATTTTTGTGGACTACGCCCATACGGAGGACGCTCTTCGCAATGTCTTGCAAACCCTGCGCGAAACGACGACGGGTCGTCTGATTTGTGTCTTTGGTTGCGGCGGAAATCGAGATCGTTCCAAGCGCCCGCGCATGGGTGCGGCGGTGTCGGAGCTGGCCGATGTTGCCGTGGTCACCAGCGATAATCCGCGCAATGAAGCTCCGCAGGACATCCTCAACGAAATCCTGGCGGGGATGAATCTGGGCAAACCTCATCAAGTTGAACTGGACCGCGCCAAAGCCATTCGGGCGGCCCTTCAACTCGCATGTGCAGGCGATACCGTGCTCATTGCAGGGAAAGGTCATGAAACCTATCAGGAAATCGCGGGCCGCATGACGCATTTTGACGATCGCGAAGTTGTTCGTGAAGCCATCGCCGAAGGCTTGTGAGTTCATTTTTCTCCTTGAACGGTGAACGGATGAATGACGAACCCACCGCAACGCCCATGGAGGAGTCGCCTGTAGTGTTGGATGTGGCGGGCATGCTGAAGCGAATGGGGGGGCTGCGAGAGTTGGCCTGCCGCATGGCCCAAATCTATATGAAGATGCATCCCGAGCAAATCACGGCGCTGCGTCGGGTGGTGGCGGAGGGGGATGCCGAGGCGCTACGCTTGCAGGCCCACACGATCAAGGGCGGAGCGGGCAATATGGGCGGCATTGCTTTGCATTCCGTGGCGCTGCAAATGGAGTCGCGGGCGAATGCTGGAAAGCTGGAGGAGGCGCGCCGTTTGCTGGCCTCGGTCGAACAGGAATCGGCGCGCTTGTTGGAGGCGTTGAAAAAGGAATTTGCCGACGCGTAAGCGGCGAAGGTGGAGATTATTTAACGTAGTGGCGAATGGCGGTGATGGACACCACGACAAAGAGGAACAGGGTGCCCCAGAACAGGACGTCGATGGGAGGTTTCTCGCGAATGATGGGAGGGGCTTGGGGTTCCGGAGGCGTGATACCGACACCGGAAAAAACGGAGAAGGGGGGGATTTCAGCCAAAGGTTCCGGGATGGACGGCTTGCCGGCATCGACCCAAGCGGTGTACCAGATGGAAGAGAGGTCGGTGGCGGCGGCGCTGGCCCGCTCGATGAGGACGGGGCCTGCCAGCTTCCAAAGCGTGAGATAATAGGCTTGAGATTGGGTGTCGCCGATTTCCTGTGTGGCGATACGGTCGGCGTCCAGCAGGGTGGGCATGCGGAGGAGGGAGTCTTGGGCCCAGCGCAAGATCGAATGGAAGGGATCTTCCAGATAGACAGGCGGCGAAGGGGTGATGCTTTCGGGCTGGAAAAAGAATTCCGTTACGTTGCTCTCGACTCGCATGTGAATGCCATTTTGGCCTGTTTCTTGGCCATCGTGATTGCGGGTGCAGTGGAAGGGCATGTGCACATCGGCCACATAGTGGCTCAGGGCGGCGGCGCAGCGGGCGGCCCACACCCAGTCGTTGGTTTTCATGGCGGAGGTGAAGCCTTGCATCAAGTTGAGAATGGACCAGGGGGCCATCCCGATTTCGCTGGGACGAGTCAGGCTGAGTTGGGAGCGGAAGGCTTCCATACGGTCGGTGGGAAGGCGGGTCAGATCGCAGGAAGAGGGCAGGTAATCGGGTTTGAAATAGTGGCGGGGGCCTTCAGCAAAATCTGTGGCGCGCCAAATGTCAGGATAGGTGCTGGGGATGGCTATGGGGGCGGCGAAGGCTTCAAAGGCAGCCATTTCGGGAGGAACATGACGGCTTGCGGCTTGCGTGATTTGGATGTGTTGAGGACCGTTCCAGCCGAGGGCCTCGCGGGGGGGGGGCACGATGCACCCCATGGCTGCCCAGATGACCAGAAGTCGGAGGAGGAAGGTGATTTCTCTCCAGTTGAAAAGAGGTTGAAATGTGGAGGGGTGGCGCAACATAGGGGGTACAAAGAAATTACCTTGTTAGGCTACCACCGGGCTGCCCAAATGGCAACGGAACTGGGAATGGAAAAATAGGTGAGACGGGTGAATATTTCTGGCAAAGAGGCAGGCCATTGCTTATCGTCAACGAATTGTGAGAACCATCCAGATTTCTTTTCGTTGGCGGGGTTGGGTGCAGGTTGCCATTTGCCTGTTGTGGGCAATCGGTGCGGCGGCAAAACCAGAGGCTGAGTTTCAGCTCGAAGATGGCCAGCAGGTTTGGTTGGCCGACCGGGAGAGTATTCGCATCGGAGTGATGGCAGATTATCCGCCCTTGCATTTCACGGATCGACATGGCAACCCGGTTGGGTTTGGCGTGGATTTGCTCGAGGAGATGAATGTGTGGCTTGGGGGGAAAATTCATCTTGAATCGGGGACTTCAAGTGAACTGATGACGCGGTTGAAAGCGGGTGAACTGGATGCGGTGATGGATGCCACGCCCGGCGGCGGTGACGATGATGTCCTGACGTATACCCAGGCCTATCTGGACGTTCCGGTGGTGTTTGTGGCACGGATGGGTGGAAGCCGATTTTTCAGGAATGAAAAACAACTGACGGGCACTTCGGTGGCTGTGGAAAAAGGGCGGCCCGAGGCAAGATGGTTGGAGCAGAAACAATCGCGGGCCCGTATCCGAACGTATGACCATGCCAGCGCGGCGTTAGACGCGGTTTCTCGGGGTGACTCGGTGGTCTTTATGGGAAATCGAGCGGTCGCGCTGTATCTGTTAGCGAGGGAGATGTTGTCTAATTTGCATGTTCAAGGGCGCAACGATGATGTGCCCTCGGCCCTCTGCATCGGGGTGCGCAAAGAGTTGCCGGAACTGGCCGGTATTTTGGACCGGGCATTGGGCGATGCGCTCCAACATCATGGACGATATTTGCGCGCCAAGTGGTTTTCGATGGCGGTGGAAACGGGAGGACGCTTCGAGGTCGGTTCCGCAGAGAAGGAGTGGTTGGCGGGGAATCCTAGAATTCGCATGGGGGTGCCCACCGATGTGCCTCCGATGAGCTATGTGGATTTGTCGGGCGACGTGCGCGGGTTGGGGGTGGATTTTGTTGAGTATGCCAATGAGCGTCTGGATGGCCGGATTGAATGGGTGACAGGGTTGCGGGCGCAGTTGGAGAAAGAGTTTCGTGCGGGGAATTTGGAGGCGATTTTGGATGCCTCGCCTACTCAGGCTGAAACGGGAATGTTGTGTACAAAGCCTTACGCCAACATTCCCAACGTGATGGTTAGCCGAAAGGGCGAGGGGCATTTCGTGGGCTTGGATAGCCTTTCCAATCGTACAGTGGCAGTGGTATCCGGCTTCCCGGCGGCTGCGCATTTGAAGAAAAATCGGCACGGTCTTCGCCTGAAGGAATATCCAAATGTGCGCAATGCCTTGGAGGCGGTCTCGACTCATCAGGCGGATGCCTTTGTGGGTGGTCGTGCCATGGCGGTTTGGACGTTGTCACACGAGATGTACATGGACTTGCAGGTGCAGGGAACCGTGTGGGAAATTGAATCGGTTTCGTGCATGGGTGTACGCGCGGATTTGCCTCTGTTGGCCTCGGTCTTGAATGCCGCCATGGCCTCCATGCCGGTGGCAGCGGTGCAGGCCGTTTTTGAACGCTGGGGCGGAGAGACGTGGAACCAGATGACGGAGTTGTCGTGGGTCCAGCTTACGCCCGAGGAAAAAGAATGGCTGGAAAAAAATCCGGTGATTCGGGTGGGAAGCAATCCGCATTTGGCGCCGCTGGAGTTCACGGATTCGAGCGGTGGATTTGCGGGCATTGGATACGACTATTTGGATCGTTTTGGCCATGCGCTGGGCGTGACGTTTCAGCATGTGGCGATTCCCTCCTGGCGTCAGGCTCAGGCGAAATTGCGCGATGGGGAGGTGGATATGCTTTCCTCCCTGAACCGAGCCAGTGCAAAGCAGTTGGAGATTGAATTCTCGGCGCCCTATCAGGCTCTTCCTTCTGCGATTTTTACTCATGAAAACACGAAGCCCGTTGCCAACATTTCGGAGTTGAAAGATCTGCGGGTGGCGGTACTGGTGGGCTATGGGATGGACACCCAGCTTCAGCAGCGGGTGCCAGGGTTGAATGTTTCTACCGTTTATGATGCTCCCCGTGCGCTTCAGCAGTTGGAGGCGGGGGAACTGGATGCCTTTGTGGCGCCTCTACTGGTCGGGAGCTATTACATCCAGCTCGGTGGGCATTCGCGCATTAAGGTGGCGGGCGATTTTGACTTTGTGTTTCAACCGGCCTTTGCGGTTCGCTCCGACACCAAAATCTTGGCGCAGATTTTAACGAAGGCGATGGAGGGGATCGACGAAGAGGAAAAAATCACGATGGCCCGGCGATGGATGACGGTGGTCTACGATCAGCGCATTGACTATGCGAAGCTCTATAAATATGTGGCGGGCATTGCCGCCTTGCTGGGATTGTTCACGTATTGGAATCGGCGGATGGCGGCGGAGATTCGGCGCAGACGCATCGTGGAGGCCTCTCTGTTGAAGAGCGAAGAGGCGCTTGTTGGCGCAAACAAAGAATTGGAAGCGTTCTCGTATTCGGTGTCTCATGACTTGCGTGCCCCGTTGCGCCATGTGTCGGGTTTTGTTCAGTTGCTGCAAGGCAACGCCAAAGGCAAGCTCGACGAAACCGGCTTTCGTTATCTGGACGTGATTGCGGGTGCCGCCAAGCGGATGGGCACGTTGATTGATGACTTGCTGTCCTTCTCCCGCACGGGTCGCGCCCAGATTAACGTCGAGCCCATTCCATTGGCCGAGATGGTCGAGGAGTGCAAAAAAGAACTTGAGCTGGAAATGAAGGGGCGCTCGATCGAGTGGACGATTGGCGAATTGCCGCAGGTGCACGCCGATCGGCCGTTGTTGCGACAGGTGATGGCAAACCTGCTGGGGAATGCCGTTAAATATTCGGGCAAGCGTGAAGTGGCCCGAATCGATATTTCGGCCAAGACCGAAGGCAACGAGATCATTGTGTGCGTGCGCGATAATGGCGCCGGCTTTGATATGAAATATGCCAACAAGTTGTTTGGCGTGTTTTCGCGCCTTCATGGTGAATCGGAGTTCGAGGGCACGGGCATTGGGTTGGCCAACGTACGCCGAATCGTGTTGCGTCACGGTGGGCGCACATGGGCCGAAGGCGAAGTGGACAAGGGGGCGTCGTTTTATTTTTCTCTGCCCATGAATTTCGCAAAATCAGAAAAGGAGGCATCCCCATGATCGACCGCTATGTGTTGCTTGCCGAAGATAATCCACATGATGCCGAATTGACCATTGCGGCCTTGCGCGAAGGGAAGGTGGTTTGCCCCATTGAGCGAATGGCGGATGGCGCCGAGACGTTGGATTTTCTGTTTCGCCGAGGTTCCTATGCCTCGCGCACCAGTGGTCCCCCTGCGTTGATTTTGTTGGACATCAAAATGCCAAAAGTGGACGGACTCGAAGTGTTGAAGGTCATCAAGAGCGATCCCGTGTTACGAGTGATCCCGGTGGTCATGCTCACGTCTTCCCGCGAGGATTCCGATTTAATGAAATGCTATTCCTATGGAGTGAATGCGTTTGTTGTGAAGCCCGTGGATTTTTTGGATTTCATGACGGCGGTTCGCGAGTTGGGCCAGTTTTGGGGCGTGATCAACGAGCCCTCTCCCATTCCGGCTGGACCTTGATGGCGACCCGATCGGTTGAGATGGAGGAGAATAGACATGACGGATTCTTCCGCCGAAAAAATGAAAATCCGGTTATTGATTGTGGATGATTCGGAGCTGGATGCCATGCTTCTGGAAGAGCAGCTCCGATCCGGCGGCTATGAGCTGGATTCGCGGCGCGTGGATAACGCAGAGGACTTGGCTGTGGCCTTTGAGGAAAAGGCATGGGACCTCGTGGTGTCGGACCACAACATGCCCCGCTTCAGCTCTTCTGCGGCTCTTGAACTGGTGAGAGCTCGGTTCCCACATCTTCCGTTCATTGTGGTTTCGGGTTCGGTGAATGAGGAGGCCCGAAAGGCTTCCATTCGTGCGGGCGCGCAGGACAGTTTAGAGAAAGGCGATGTGATGGGCCTTCTCACGGTGGTGCAGCGCGAATTAGCTGCTAGCCAAGGGCGGCCGGGCTAAATGATGTTGACCTGTGACAGAAGGGCGGGGGGAAGGCTCTTGAGGATTTCGTCGCGATAGGGAATGGAGGCGATGAGAAGTGCGTCGAGGGTTTCCTCGGGCAGTTGCCGATAGACGGGGATTCCATTCCATTCGTTGGAAGCGGCTCGGTCTACCATGAAGCGGATGGAGAATGCCGGGTGGTGGGCTTGGAGGAAGAGGGCGAGACGGCGTCCCCGTGCGCCGCATCCGTAGATGGCGATGGCGCCGCCTTGGGGAAGGGAAGTCTGAAGCGATTGAAGGATGCGCTGGTCTTCGTGATCCAAAAAATGCGTCAGGGGTTCGTCGCGCCACGGTGTTTGCTGCTTGTGTTCGCGATAGGCTTCCCGAAAGGGATGGACGGATGAAACGTGCCACGGTTTTTCTTGGCCGGTGAAGTGAATGAAAACAGGGTGGTCAACGGCATTTCCTTGGAGCCGCGTTGTCGTGGCGTTCCATCGCGGATCCAAGAATTGGCATTGGCCATTTAGCACTACGTTTAAGCCGTCTTGGTCGTTATATTCCCAATTCGGATGTTCGGCGACGGCCTGTGCGACGCGTTCGCTGATGGTTTGAGACCTCCACTGATCCAGATCCATAAGGAGCATGCCGGCATTGAAATATTCAGGGAACGGAAGGCTCAAGACTTTCCAGCGTTCTTGATGGCTCAAAAAGTAGTCCTGCACGACGCCGGTGGAGCGGCCTTGAAGATTGGTTTTCCACAGTGTGGAAAAATCGTCCAGCGCGATCATGTCGGCATCCAGATACAAGATGCGGTTGACGTTGGGGAGGAGGGCGGGGAGGGCCAATCGATGATAGGTGGCTTGGCTGAGTCGGGTGGCGTAGATGGGGCTGATGTGGAGGTGGCTGAAGTCGGGAACCTGAGTGTGAAAATGAATTTCGAAATCGGGGCGAGAGAGGGTGGAGAGTTTGTCGCGGATGGGGGAGGACAGGTTTCCGACGACATGGGCTTGAACGCCCAGGTCCGCGCGTGAATGCGTTTGCAAACTGTGCAACAGCGTTGCGAGAGGAGGGGCAAAGCGATCGTCGATGCAAAAGGCCAACTGGATCGGACGGGACAAACTCATCGTGCGGCCATTAATGCAGTTCTCGGATGATTTGTCCTAGCAGGGCCATAGATTGCTTCAGTTCGGTGGTGGAAATGCCTTCGGTGCGGGGTAGATAAACGACTTCGCACAGTTCTTTCAGCTCGTCAAATTTGCCTTTCCAGTCTTCGCCCATGACGAAGGTGGTGACGTTGAATTGATGAATATCATCAGTTTTCTGCGCCCAGTTGGTTTCAGGAATGACAATATCGACGCAACGAATGGCCTGAACGATGGCGGATCGATCCCGGTAGGGGATGAGGGTTCGTTTGCCTTTGCCGGAGTTGAATTCGTCGGTCGAGACCGCGACCACCAAGCGATCCCCCAGCGAACGCGCGCGTTCCAGCAGGCGTAAATGTCCCACATGAAAAAGGTCGAAGGTTCCATAGGTGATGACGGTTTTCATAGGTTCATCCTTTTTACGATCTCGATCTGCGTCCTGTTCAAGCAGATGTCATGCCGCAGGGGAGAGGCGGCGGTTTTGTTCCAGCTCGATGAGGCGATAGATCAGGTCCACCAGATAGAGGATGGTGACGGCGGGGAGAATCCAGACGCGCCCTGGCGTGACAATCAGGAGAGAGATCAGCAGGTCTTGGGTGGACAGGTCCATGCCGAGGATGTAGCCGTGATTCATCCATACTTTTTTCAGGCCGAACCGTTTGAAGGTGGGCAGGGTTCGGATGGTGGGAACAATGTAGTAAGTGGCGGCGATGGAGTGCAGGTTGTGAGCCAGCAAAAAGAGCACGATCCAGATCCAGTGGACGGGGGTGGTGAGGCCGAGGACGATCATGACGCCATTGTAAAAAAAGCGGTCGCCGATTTTATCCAAGACGGCGCCGAGCGGGGTGGACATTTCTCGATAGCGAGCCAAATTCCCATCGAGAATATCGAGGAACAGGTATAGCTGGGTGAGAAGGGCGGCGAGGATGTAGTGGTGCCCGGCAATGGCGGTCATAATGACAAGGCCGTTGAGTAAATTGGCGAGGGTGACTTGATTGGGGGTCAGGCCGATTTTGGCGAGAGGCGGGAGGAGCCGAACCGCCAGATCGGTATAGTGCTTCTCCAGCACGTAAAAGTGTTTTCGCTTGAGTGGAACGGCCATGTCAGGTGTCCGTTGGGTCCGGGCCGAGCAAAGAAGAAATCTTCGGCAGGTCGGCAATGGGCTTCCAGGGTTGGTTGTCTACATCATGGAATCGGCCGGTGCGCACACGAACAGAATCGAGGCCAAGAGCGGCCGCCAACGCGAGATCGTGGTCGGGTCGGTCGCCAATGATCAGGGCGTTCCGTACGCCTTGTTCGACTCGGCCACGAAGCGAACTGGGGTCGGGCTTGGGGAAACCCATGGCGTCGCAAAACACCACGCGATCCACGAGGCGGTCCAATTCCAAGGCAGCAAATTTGCGTTCTTGGACGGACGTGAGGCCATCGGTGACGATGATGACGCGGCCTTTCGAGCGCAAGGCTTTCAGGGTTTCGGCTGCATCGGGATAGAGTTGAATTTGCGGAACATGGTCGCGATAGACCCAGACCAATTCTTGAATCAGTTCGGAGCGAACGGTTCCGAAGAAGTGTTGAAGTAAATGATCGAAAATTTTCTCGCGGCCGGATGTTTCGAAGTGCTGCTGAAGAAACAGCCACACCTCGTCGGAGCGGAGGCCCCATCGGGCGACATAGTTGGCAATGGCGTGGAATCCGCTCAGCACGTACTGGCGCTCTTCAAACAGGGTGTCGTCCATGTCGACAAAGAAGAGGGTATAGGGCTCCAGAATGGACAACATAGGGCTGGTGGTTTCAGGTTGTCGGGGTCGTATTTTCATGGATGAAAATGTCCTGGCTGTAGCGAAGCATGGTCATTCCAATTTCAAGGGGTCGGGTGCGCAGGAAATCTTCGGTGTCGCCTTGCGCGAGGGATACGAGTCGGCGGGGGGTATCTAATCCGGCTTCGATGCCAAGGGCGGCAGCTCCGCCGAATCGGGGATTCACCTCGATGAGATGGAGGCCATTTTGTTGGGAATAAAACACCTGAATGGTGGCGGGTCCGATGAGATGGAGCGAGTGGGCGAGGGATGGAAGGAGGGCGTCGATCGCGGGGATGGAAACGGTGCGACCCACGGTGGATTCGCCAGCCTTGGTGCGGATGCGTTCCCGCGAAATCCATTGCACGGGTTGGCCATCCAAGTCGAAGAGCGCATCGATGGTGTATTCTTTGTCGGTGCAACAGGGTTGAATGAGGAGGTTGGGCCACGGGGACGGGCCGTAGAGGATTCGCATGGCATCCGCATGGGGAACCCGTTGGGCGCCATGACCGGCGGAGCCGATGCGGTTCCGAACAAAGCAGGGGAAAACGGAAGGGGTTGGCTCGTGGATGCGAGGAAGAACGGGTAGGTGATGGCGGCAGCAGTGATCGTCGAATTGAATTTTATCGAGGCAGATGTCGATGGTTTGGGAGTCGGACACCAGTGGCCACAGGTGGGCTTTTTCCAGCGGTGCGCGGTGAGCGGAAAAAAATCGCAGGTCGGCATCGCGTGTGGGCAGAAGGACGCGGATGTGGTGGGCGTGGCAGGTTGCGATCAGTTGATCGAGGAAGTCGCTGGACTCAATGGGCGGAAGAAGAAAATGGCCATCGCTGAAATGAAACGCCGCAGACAGGCTGGATTGATCGGTGGAAAATAGGCGAAGTTCCTTGGCATTCAGCGCTTGGCGCATGCGCCGAACCAAATCTACTTTGGCGCTGGCGCTGGTGATGAGCCAGTTTCCGCCTGCGGCAAAAGAGGGTGGGGAGGAGTTAGGCATGGGGGGAAGTCTCCGACGTGGTGGGGCGGAACAAATCCCAGCTCAAGGAAGTGCCTTTTTTCAAATCACGGGTGGCCACGCAGCCAAGGATTTTGTCGAGATGCTTGGGGGGCAGACCGGCGCCGGGGCGTATGGCACGCACATTTTGGAGCGTGAGGGGAGTGCCTGCGGCAATGTCTTGGGCGATATAGAGACTGCGCCGATGCTTTCGGGAGCCTTGCTCGCTGTCGGTGAGGTCAAAGCTGACGTGTCCCAGCGCTTGCCAAGCTATTCGAGTGTCTTGAACCAACTGGGCCAGTTCGGTGGGTTCGAGGGAAAAGGCGGAATCCACATCGCCATCGGCACGGGAAAGGGTCAGATGTTTTTCCACCACGCGAGCACCGAGGGCAACCGCAGCTACGGCCACGGCGGTGCCGAGGGAGTGATCGGAGAGGCCAGCTACGCAGTTGAATTTTTCGGCCAGGTGGGGAAGGGTGGCGAGGTTGGCATCCTTGGGCTCGGAGGGATAATTGCTGGTGCATTTCAGTAAAATGAGATCTTTGCAACCGGCTTCTCGTGCTGCGGCGACGGCTTCGGTCAATTCGGCGAGGGTGGCAGTACCCGTGGACATGATGAGGGGCTTGCCGGTGGCGGCGACTTTTCGGATGAGGGGAATGTCGCCATTTTCAAATGAGGCAATTTTGTGGCAGGGAACATGAAGGGATTCCAAAAAGTCCACGGCGGTGGCGTCGAAGGGTGTGCTGAAGGCGAGAAGTCCGCGGGCACGGGCACGCTCAAAGAGGGGGGCATGCCATTCCCATGGAGTATAGGCGAGTTTGTAGAGGTCATAGAGAGAATTTCCGCGCCAGAGGCTTCGAGGATCATCGATGAAAAAGTCGCCCTCGCGGATGTCCAGCGTCATGGTGTCGGCGGTGTAGGTTTGCAACTTCAAGGCATGTGCGCCGGCCTCTGAGGCGGCGTCGACGAGGCGTAGGGCTTTATCGAGACTCTGTCCGTGATTGCCTGACATTTCCGCAATGATGAAGGGCGGATGGTTGGCATCGATGAGGTGGTGACCGATATGGATGGAGTTCATCGTATGTGTTCCAGAAGGGTAGATGCGACACGTTCCGCGCCGTTGCCATCGGGCATGAGCGCTTGTGCGGCGCGGCTCATGGCGCGAAGCGTGTGGGGATTCTGAAGCAGTTCTTCAACGCCCTGTCGAAACTGGCCGTCGGTCAAGGACTGAGCCGTGCCGAGATTGCGGCAGGCGCCGCGCTCTGCCACCATACGGGTGGAGGGGAGTTGATTGGCGGCGGTGGTGACGACCAAGGCGGGCAAACCCAGTAGGCACCGCTCCCAATGGCTACTGCCACCGGCACCCAAGGCCAAATCGGCTTGAAGCATGAGGTCCGGCATGTGGGGCGTTTGCACGTGTAGAGTCCAGAGTCTGTCGGAGCTTGTGCAAAGCGACGCAACCTCGGTGCGATGCGGATTGGCGGATCCGATCACGACATCGGCGGGGAGGTTCACAGACGCCAGTTCGCGAAGGGCGCGGCACGTCAGATTGTCGGTGTCGCCGCCGCCAAAAAATACGAGAAGTCGTCGGACGGTGGTTCGTTCCGTTGCCAGTGAGGCCGCCGGGGCAAAGGCGGGACTGAGCAACGCATAGGAGGGGCCGAGAAGAGAGCGACAGGTGGCAGGAAGGAAGCCCGCGTAGCGACTTTCCATTTGGGGGGCAAGATTCTGATCGAGCAAGACATCGCAAGCGTGATGGCGGTCGGCTAGGTCGTCGATGGCTAGTTGAATGGAACAAAGACGGTGCATGGAGGTTTCCCAGCGGATGTCCAACGCGTAGTGGTCTACGACGAGGATGTCCGTTCCGGTGGGCCATTGTGAGGCACATGCGGCGGCATCCTCTTCTTGGCTGGCGCCCAACCATGCCGCATGAGGGGGCGGGGGCGATGCCGTTTGGGTGCCGATGGGCAAGAGGTGAAGATCAAACCCTTGGCGGAGAATTACGTCTCCGGCATGGTCGGGGAAGGCCCGGCACAGAAACGTGGAGGAAATCTCCCTGCGGCGCAAGGCTTCCGCCAAAGCCAAACAGCGCATGAGGTGGCCGCTGCCGATGGAAGCAGAAGCATCAACTCGAAAGGCCGCGCGCATGGTTCTCCGATAGCATGAGGGCCTTGTGCAACCATTCTGCGCGGGCCCAATCTTCGGGGGTGTCGATATCCTGGACCCGATGGGAGGGGATGACGATGGGAATCGAAGTGGGTGAAAAAATGGAGGCGCGGTTTAAGATGGCCTCTGTCCGACCCCAGAAGAATTGGCCCGCATCGTGATACGCTTCTTCAAGGTCCTGCGAACGCATTCTCATGCTATCGGGTTGAAAGGGTTCGATGCCACCGAGGGGGGTGATCCGAACTGCCCGCTGAATTGGGAAGGGAAATTTGGCGACACCGAAGGCGTACTGTTTTTCGGGTGAGGCTTGGAGTCGTTGAAGGCCCTCGCGCAGGAGGGAGCCGGTTAAGAAGGGGGCCGTGGCAAAGATGCCGCAAACAAATTCTGGGGCATGGCCCTGGTCGAGGAGCCAGCGGACGGCGTGACTGAGGACGGCGTCCAGATGGGTCTGATCGTCGGATAAGTGGGTGGGCCGGAGGAATGGAATTTCAGCGCCAAGGGAACGGGCCACATCGGCAATTTCGGGGTCATCGGTGGAGACCATCACGCGATCGATACAACCGCATTCTTGGGCGGCTTCGATGGAATAGGCGAGGATGGGCTTCCCGTTGAAGGGGCGAATGTTTTTGCGCGGGATGCGCTTGCTTCCACCCCGAGCCGGAATGATGGCCACATTCATGCTATGGATTCAACAGGCGGCACATGGGGGCGGGGTTCAAAGCGAGTTGATGCGGTCCTGCGGATCGACCAGCTTGGTGAGGCGAATGCCATAGCTTTCGTCGACGACAACAACATCGCCCTGGCCGATTTTGGTGCCGTTCACCAGCAGGTCGGCGGGGCTGCCGGCGGTGCGATCCAGTTCAATGATGGAGCCGGGGGCCAGATTGAGTAACTCGCTGATGGTGAGGCGCGAGTTGCCGACTTCGACGCGGATTTCCACCGCAATATCGAGAATGAGCTTCAGATTACCGTCTGGGTCGGGAGCGGCACGGGGCACGGTTTTGACCTCATCCATTTCAACCCGATGAATGACGGGGCCGGAAGCGGGAGGAGGGGTCTTGGGCTGCGGCTTTTCGCTCAGCTCGCTCTCTTCGAGCATGGCCGCCATTTGGCGTTCGATTTCGCTGATGGAGGGATCTTGATTAGGGTCGGTCATGATGGATGGCCTTTCGATTTATCGGGCTGAGGTTTTTCCGGCGGGCGGACCGGTGGGCGGGGAGGGGCAGCGGAGGGGGTGGGCGCGGGCGTCGGCGCCGATGTAGGGGCGGGCGTCGGCGTCGGCGGTCGCTTGTCGGTAGGCGATTGGTTGGGGCGCATGATGTGGTTGATGCCCGCGACCAGTCGGCCGCGGCGGGAGCCTACGAAAGCGCTTCCAATCATTCGGTCTCCGATATTGAGACGAAGGGGATCACCGGTGGGTTGGTCCAGCTTGATGACATCGCCAACGCACAAACTGCCCAATTCGCCAGCGGTCATCAGGGCCCGGCCCAGTTCCACATTGGAGGGAAGGGGGGTGGCCTGCACGGCGCGCAACACCTTTTGCCGGATGCCGGACCGTTTTCCGGCTTGATCGTCGCGGGTGGTTTCCGCGCGTTCAAAAAGGATCTGAAGCATGTTGAACGGATAGCAGAATTGCATTCGAACGGACTTTTCGTTCAACCGCAAATCAATCACGGCAATCAGGCAAGGGGTGTCGGGCGGGGCGATTTGGACTTGTTCGGGCGATACCCCTTGGGCAATGATTTGAAAATTGACCTCATGCATTTGCTTCCACGCCAACTCCAACTCTTCCAAGAGCCGATCGCTCAGGGTGCGCATGATTTCCATTTCGAAGGCGCTGAATTCGTGTGGGGGACTTGTGGAAGCGGCCACGCCATCGCCGCCGAGGAGCATATCGAGCAACATTTGACCCATGGGAGGGCTTAATTCCACGCCGAAGGTGCCGACTTCGGGATTGGCCTGAATGCTGAGCAGATAGGTGGGGGGAGAGAGGGACAGCATATATTCGCCGTAGGAAACCTGCTCCAGTGCGCTGAGCTTGGACTCCCCCGCAATCTTGAACATCGAAAAGAGCATGGTTTGCAGGTTTTTGAGCAAGAGCTGGTGGACCAGTTGTAGCTTGACCATCCGTTCAGCCGAAAGGAGCTTCGGCTTGCGAAAGTCGTAGGAAATGACTTTGATGTCATCCGATGGCGTGGCTGTTTTGGTTTCTTGAACAACCGCCATCTCTCCCGAGCGCACGGCATTGCGTAGCGCATCGATTTCAGCTTGTGTGAGTTGTTCAGACATGGGGCCAATCTATTGGATGAGGAACTCGCTAAAGGCTACATCCAGCACACTGCCTGCCATGCGGCTACGAATCAGGCTGTTGATTTCGAGGGCAATGTCACGCTTCATGGACTCGCGATCATCCACTCCCTCCAATTCGTCCAAGGTACGACGCCCGGCGGTGCTCATGATGCGATCCTTGACCATGGGCATCATTTCCTTGATCACTTCTTCGAGGCGAGGTTCGCTCAGAATGAGGTGTACCTGAATGCGCAGGACGCGTGTCATGCGCGTTCCGGAAATGTTGACTACCAGCGGTTCAATGGCCATCACGACGGGCTGGGGCGC
Organism: uncultured Verrucomicrobiota bacterium; assembly: GCA_964647595.1. Taxonomy (GTDB): domain Bacteria; phylum Verrucomicrobiota; class Kiritimatiellia; order CAIQIC01; family Lenti-01; genus Lenti-01. The sequence goes on along the minus strand of CAZYGH010000005.1, from coordinate 42,494 downwards.
TGGCTTTTGAACGGCCTCTTCTCCGTCCTTTTTCTCTGCGGATGGCTTAACGAGAAACAAGACGGTGAGCGGTGCAATGATCATGACCAGCAGGCCAAATACGATTAAGAGAAGAGGTCCCTTTTTTTTCGCCGCCGGTTTGGCCTTTGCTGCGGAAGGCTTCTCATCTCCATCCATCAGGTCATCATTGTTTTGTGCCATGATCGTGAACCTCTTTGTTCTGAACCTTTAGACGCCATTGATGTCATCGCGTTTATCGCGCAACAACAACAAGACCTCAACGGGTTCGCCACTTTCCTTGTCTACTAGACTACCCACTTGGCCGAGCGCACGGATTCGGTCTCGCGGGATTTGCGCGCTGGTCGTGATATGACGAACCAGCCACGCTGCTCGCTGGGCCGCCAACAGGCGATCCGCTTCCGGTTTACCCGAACTCACCAATGCGCACACCACAACATTATATTCTTGGAGAGAGTAAATTGTGGCAATCGCCTGGTCAAGTGCGTATTGGGTGCTACGATCCATCCGCACTTGACCCGGTTCGAACCGGATCGAGGAATGTAGGCGTAGGGTTTGACGGTCATCCATGAAGCCAATTTTGTTGATGCTGGTGGCATCCAGACTGAACTGATCTACGGCATCTTCTTCGTAGCCGACCAGTTGGGCGCCGGGTGTCTCATCGACGCTCAGCTTCATGGGAAGGCCGGGTCTGCGCATGGTGCGCCAGAAATTCATCAATCCATTTCCGCCCCCGGACAACTCCAGCAGATTTTTGATATCGCCGACGCCATCTTTGAAACCGGATGTTTTTTCGTGTCCCATGGTGAGCATGAGAATGAAGAAGGCCAGCAGAATGGTCATCAAGGCCGTATATTGGGCCATATAGGCAGGAGCGGTGGGCGCCGGTTTTTTGGCTGGAGCAGATCGCTTTTTCACCGGAACATCCCCTTGGGCCAGGAGGTTTCGGAGCCGACATCGGTGACCTTTGCCTTTTCCATGATCAGGATTTCGACGTGGTCATTTCGGGCATTTTTAGATTCATCGTCATAGACCTGAACCCCCACACCAAAACGGGAGGCGGGGGATTTCATGACGGTTTGCAGTTCATGGGCAATGTGGTCAGCACGAACAACGCCGAGGCCCCAACTGGTTGCGGCCACGGTATGTTCAACCGGGGCCGAGGCGCTGGTCATGGACGTGATCCGGATTTCATTTCCGCGTCCTTGAAGGAGGGCGCTGATGCCTTGCCACAGCGGACCAAAATCTTTTTGCCACGTGGCGGTTCCTTCCACAAACAAGTTTGTTGTTTCCAACACGATGGAGAGGCCTTCGTCCAGCATTTGGATTAAGATGCGGTCCGACATGAGCTCGACGGAATTGGGGCGAATTTCGTTGATGAAATCGGGCACCGCGTTGGCCATTTCGTCGGGCGTTAAAAAATGGAGTTGTTCGGATTCTCCGCGGATGGAAGCATCCTGATCTTCTGGAGAGGCCACTTCCGTATCGCTGATGGCCTTGCGCTCCACCAAACCGGGGGGCTCGAGAACATCGGACACGCCGAAGGCGCCTTGAAGCACACCAATCATGGCGGCCAAGCGTTCTTCTTCCATGGAGGAGAAGGCGATCATCATCACAAAGAAGGTGACCAGCAGCGACATGCAGTCGCCGAAGGTCATCATCCACCCCGGGCAACCGATTGCGGCTTTTTTGGGTGGGAGTTCTTTTGCGCTCATGAACTTTCCGCTTTTGCCCGCAGAGAGGGAGGCAGATAGCTACGCAGTTTCTCTTGGGCCACACGCGGGCTGTCGCCCTGTTGGATGGACAGGATGCCTTGGAGTACCATGCGCCGGAGTGCCACTTCTTCTGCCGTTCGTTGTTCCAATTTGCCTTGAATAGGCAATGCGATCAGATTGGCCACCAGCGCGCCATAGAGTGTGGTGATTAACGCCACCGCCATGCCCATGCCGATCGCGCTAGGATCGCTCAAATTGCGAAGCATCTGAACCAAGCCGATCAGCGTTCCAATCATGCCGAAGGCGGGAGCATAATTGGCCAAGGCCGCAAAGATGCCATGGCCAACCTGATGGCGTTCCACCATGGAGACGATATCCTGCTCGAGAACGGCTTCGATCACTTCTGCGGAGTTGCCGTCCACGGCCATTCGCAGCCCCTTCTGCATGAAGGGATCGTCCAGAGTTTCCACATCGCTTTCGAGGCCGAGGATGCCGTCGCGCCGAGCGCGTACGGCAAAGTCCGACAAGCGATTAAAGACGGCCAGATAGTCTTTGTCCCGGCTCATGAACGCCTTGCGAACGACGCCCATGGTGCGGATGATTTTGGGTAAGGGGAAGTTAATCAGCGTGGCGGAAAGCGCACCACCGATCGTAATCATCAAGGACGGGACGTCGAAAAAGCCGGCGCCACCGCCAATGGCGATGGCGCCCACGACAATTCCCGCACCAAAGAGAATACCTAATAGTGTCCCGAGATCCATACCGTGTTATTCCTTGCCTGAATCGGCAACGACTTCTTTCCGCCAGATTGGGACGGCATTGCAGACGCCGGTTCGTTGCCGAAAGGCCACGATTCGATCGACAATAAGTTCGGGAGCTTCCTTCACGAACGTCCGCTTGCCGTTGACGAACACGAGCTGCGTGTCTGGGGTTAGCTCGATGCGTTCCAGCAAATCTGGATTGATATACAGAGGGCGACCGTGAAGGTCCGAGCAGATGATCATTCCTTAACTCCTTACCGTTTCAGAGATAGCAGTTCCTGCAACATTTCATCCGACGTGGTAATCGTGCGGGAATTGGCCTGGAAACCTCTTTGGGTGATGATCATATCCGTAAATTCATTCGCCAAGTCAACATTCGAATTTTCGACATAGCCCTGAAAGACTTGGCCCGTTCCGGCATCGCCCGGGTTGGTGAAGGCTCGGATACTGGCGGCGGCCGTCTCCTGATAGAGATTACTCCCTACAGAAAGCAGTCCGCCGGGGTTTTCAAAATTGGCCAGCGCAATGCGTCCGGAGGCCACGGGCGCGGCACCGTCAACGGAGATATAGATCGTGCCGTCCATGCCGACCGAGTAGGCCGTGGTATTGGCGGGCAGAACGATGTCCTGCATGTCGGCCATGGTGAGGCCCGTGAGATCGGGAGCGGGGGGGCCACCCATCACGCCTTGCAGTCTGCGCCCCTCGGATGTGATGAGGTGGGTCTCGTTAGTTGCTTCGTCCACATCGAGGACGAAGTCGCCCGCACGGGAAAAGTATTGCTGTGCGCTACCGGGGTCGGATACGACAAAAAATCCATTTCCAGAAACAGCAAAGTTCGAGGCAGTACCCGTTTGCATGAGGGCACCTCCGCTGAAATCTTTGGCAATCTGGCCCATTTGCACGCCCAATCCAACCTGCTGGCCGGGTGTGCCGGGAGCGGGGGCCCGCAGGGTTTGAACATAGGCTTCTTTGAAGGATACGTCGCTCTGCTTATAGCCAACGGTGTTGACGTTGGAAATATCGTTGCCGATGACGTTCATTCGTTGTTGATGCGTAAGCAATCCTGATACGCCGCTGTACATGGAAGGTAGCATGGTTTTTCTCCTCTATTTTCGGTTTAGGTTGCTTCGACAGGTTCGGTGGTGGACTCGGCGTTGGAGGGGAAGACGGTTTCGTCTTCCTCCGTGGCTTCTTCTTGGAGCTCGGTAAGCTTCAATTCGACAATGTTGGACATGGGAACCTTGGTTCCGCCAATGGTAAGTACAAGGCCCGTGGAGCCCCAAACGGCGCTGTCTACCACGCCGGAATAGACCACGCCATTGCCATCGATGGCCTCCACGGTCTGCCCTTGGAGGAGCATGGCATCGGTCAAGCCGCTGGCCTGACGCAAGGACTGGATTTGATCGCCCACGTTTTGCATTTGTTCCAAGGCGCTGAATTGAGCAAGCTGGGCAATGCTTTCGCTGCTGTCCATCGGATCCAGAGGATCTTGATTGGACAACTGCGTGACGAGCAGGTTGAGGAATTCATCCTTGCCTAGAGCGCCGCCTGGCTTTGCGTCTTCCTGCTCCTGAATGGCCAGAAGCGCCGCCTGATCCTTGGGGGACAACGTATTGATATCCACCGGGGTCACCACATTTGAAATTCCATTGATGCTATCCATCTTCAGCTCCTCCTAATGGGTGCGTTATGCCACCCAGCGGTTTCTCATGCCCAAGCGCGTTCCGCGCTCGGAACCCGATGTTCCTGATGTTGACTTGGTTTCGACCCGGCGGCCTTCTGTGTCCGACGAATCGGGCTCTCGGTGTTGACTTGGCCGATCGCTGTCCGAACGGCCTTCGCCATCGCGGCAAGTCACCGAGAACTTGCCCATCTGCATTCCTTGCGATTCCAAACTATTCCGCAAGTCTTGCTCTTGGGCGGAGAGGAGCGAGCGGATTTGATTGTTTTGCACTTGAATTTCGACGCTGAGACCGTCGCTTGTTTCTCGGCATTGCAACGTTACGCGACCCAGTGAAACGGGTTCGAGTTCGATGCGAATGCTGTGGGAATCGGAGCGAACCGAATGCAAAACGAACCGATCCAACTGTTGAGCCAGAAGGGCCGGTTGCATAAAGGAGGGAAGCGGTCCGCCCATTGTGGATGGGAGGGGGACCGGGGCGGGCGCTTCTGAGGCCAAGGTTTCGCTTGTTCCAACAGGGGGGGGGGGCTGAAGGGCAGCATGGGCGAGGGACTCTTCGTGGGATTGGAAAGAGCGGGAGAAACCCTCTCCGCTAAAGCCTTCCGAGGTATCTGCTCCGGGCACTTGCGTCACGGTGGTATCTGGGGTTTCCTGAGTTGTGGCGGGAGTCTCGGATGCGGGCGATGTCGCGGGGGCTGGAGCGGAGGGGGCCGTGGCGATGGCGACGGGATCGGCCATTTCTTGCGGTGGTGTTTCGATCATCTCATCTGTGACTTCTGCTGTCCAATCCGGGGAGGGTGTGCTTTCTGTCGCCTTGGCGGGTTCCGAAAGGGTGGCCACGTCCACGTCTTGTTGTGGAGGGAGAGCGGGTGCTTCGGATGGCGTGGAGGCGGCCGGGGAGGGGAGGGAAGCGGAATCAATGGATTCGGGGGGCTGGGCCTCGGTTCCGGCTTGTGCCTGCGCAGGAGCAGGTGTTGGAGTTGGAACGGACGCAGGAGAAGTTGCTTCCATCGCTGGATCGGTTGCAGCGGGGGTTGAGGTTGCCGTTTCAACTGGCTTTTGAATGGGCGTTGGAACAGCCGAATTCGCAGACGGAGTGCCCGAACTCAAGAGAGGATTCAACACTCGGACGACAGATTCTTCGGTTTCGAGGAGGGATTCCTCCGACATCTCGATGTCGGGAGTTTCTGTTGCGGGCGCCTCCGGCTGGCCCTGAGCCAGTAAGAGGGGAGATTCGGGTGGAGTTTCGGTTGGAGCCGCACTCTCGAGATCGGCGACATCTGAAACCATCTGTTCCGGAGAGTCGGAGAGGACAACCGTTTCGTCGGGCGAAGGCTTGGCCTGTTTGTTGGCATTGGACTGAGCATTCTCTTTAGGAGGTTGGCGCGGACGGTCGCGACAGGATTCCTCGAGCCATTGTGCAAACGGGCGCTCGTCGCCATAGAGGGTATTGCGCTCTGTCAGGGGAGGGAGGCTTGGAGATTCCCCCGAAGAAATCGGAAATACACTCATCAGGTTCGACATGGCTTAGGTCCAGATTGCAGGGTTAAGATTAGGGCGAGGTTTTCTGCGGTTCTTTCATTTGGCGGATGAGTTCTGTCCACTTTACAGCAAGTTCGATGCCATTCGGCCCCAAGGCTACCGTTGCATCCATAATGGCCGCCGCCTGGCGGTCGGAAAGGTTGCTCAAAATGCGCGCCACGCGTGTGGGCTCAATTTTGGCGAGCAACTTGGCGGCATTCTGCGGATCCATTTTGGCGTAGAATTCCGAGAGTTTTCGCATGTTTTTGCGTTCGTCGTCATCCCAGCCCTGCGACATTTCATCCACCTTAGTAAAGTAGGCATCGATTTCCGTTTGAGCGAGAGCCAGCTCGTCGCGCATTCGATTCAGAACAACGGTTTCTTGCTTGATTTGCTCTTCCCGCTCATTCAGGAGAGTTTCTTGCCGTCCCATGGCTTCTTGTCGGGCAACAATTGCCTTCATCAATTCTTCGACAGCCCGGCTTTGCTCTGGAAACATGGTGGAGCGGACTTCGGGCTTGACCTCGGTGACTTCTGTGGGAGCGGGCTCCTCTTTTTTCTCCAGCCGCCCCGAAGCATAAATAGCCGCCAATGCGGAAAGGAGGGCGGCACAAAACAAGCTCAAACCTAACACCAGAAATTTCATGGCGATCTCGCGGGGTTATGGGAGGGGGAGGCTTCCGCGCGTTCGGAATGCTTACGGCGTTCGCGGGTGCCCGATGCCACTTCATCCATTGTTTTTTGCTCGGTCTGACGAACCTGTTCCAACCAGTCGCACCGTTCGCGCCGTGACAGATTTTCGATGACCTTGTGTTCGAGGAGCGCCTTTTTCAGGTTCGCGCGGCGGACATCCACCTTCGCGCTTTCCTTCTGCGTGGCTTGGGCGGCATGTTGAAGCCGGTCAGACAAATGTTGAAACCACGCCCGCTGGGCGAGGCACTCGCGAAACGGCTGGACCGTTTTGCCCGTTCCTGCCGTGATGGTTTCAGAGGCCTGATGCAATTCTGCATCGCATTTCTGATGCTCGGCCCGGCGGGCGTTCAGCGCGCGATTGGATTCGGCCAACATGGCTTCGCATTGGCTGACAGCCACTTCCCGGACATCCATCACGCGCTGCAAACTGCATTTGAAGCGCTTCATGACACGACCTTCTCCAGAAGCTCAAGGGTCTTCTCCATGGTCGACACTTCATACGGCCGTTGCCTCAAGAAAGTGCGGATGGGATCCATCTTCCGGAGCGCCTCATCGATGCGAGGATTGGAGCCCGCCACATAGGCGCCCACGTTGACGAGATCTTCTGCATGGCGATATACCGACAGCAATTCTTTCAGGCGGCCCGCCCATTCGGCTTGCTTGGGCGTGGCGACTTCGCTCATCAAGCGGCTGATGCTCATCAGGACGTCAATGGCCGGATAGTGGTTAGCCTCGGCCAGTTCGCGCGAGAGCACAATGTGGCCGTCGAGAATAGAGCGTACGCTGTCGGCGATGGGGTCGTTCATGTCGTCGGCCTCGACCAAGACGGAGAAGAATGCCGTGATGGTGCCATGTGGAGAGGTGCCCGGACGTTCGAGCAGTTGGGCCAGCATGCCAAACACGCTGGGGGGATAGCCCTTGGTGGTGGGGGGTTCGCCGATGGCCAAGCCGATTTCCCGCTGGGCCATGGCGTAGCGGGTCACGGAATCCATGAGCAGGAGAACGTCCTCGCCCCGGTCGCGGAAATATTCGGCAATGGCCATGGCTGTGGACGCGCCCTTTCGGCGGAGGAGCGGGGACTGGTCGGAGGTGACGGCCACTACCACGGATTTGCGCAGGCCCTCTTCGCCCAAACTTTTTTCAATAAAATCACGTACTTCGCGCCCGCGCTCACCGATGAGGGCGATGACGTTGACGGTGGCGCACGAATTGCGGGCGAGGGAGCCGAGCAATACGCTTTTGCCCACGCCGCTTCCGGCGAAAATGCCGATGCGCTGCCCTTTGGCGCAGGTGAGACATCCATCTAAGGCGCGAACGCCCGTGTTGAACACCTGATCGAGGCGACGGCGCGACAACGGAGACGGGGCGGCGCGGTCGATGGCCACTTGCTCGGTATCCGTGGGTGGGGGAAGAGAGTCCAGCGGTCGGCCGAGGCCGTCCACCACGCGGCCCAGCATGCCCGCTCCAGCAGGAATGCGAAGCTGTCCGGCTGTCAACACCCGGTCGCCGGGACGAATGCCTGAGGCATATTCAATGGGCATCAGGATGACGGAGCGGTCATGAAATCCCACCACTTCGGCTGGAATGCGAATGCGCTTTTCTGCGGGCCCGCTTTCGATCCAGGCCAAGTCGCCCACGGAGGCGCGCGGTCCGATGGATTCAATCGTCAGCCCAATTACGCGAGTCACACGCCCTTCGGAGCGCGTCCAACTTCTGCGGGGAAGTCGCTCGAGGCGCGAGATCAAGTCGATGTTGATGGGGCTGGGCATATTCATGAATGGCTACTTGTCGGAAGACTCGTCCACAGGAGGCTGTGCCAGTGCTTCCGCTAGTTGTTCGAGGCGCAAGCGCAGGCGTCCATCAAAAATTCCATTGCGACTTTCGACGACCACATCGCCGGACTTCAGCTCGGGATCTTCGACGCACTCGATTCCCGGATGCTGCAGAGGAAGGTCGGCATCGCCCGTTAACAAATGCAGCGTGCCCTTGGCGACGCGGACGCGAACGCCTTGCAGGTCGGAGATGGGGGAGAGGACTTCCTGCATGATGTTGCGAACCATTTCGGCATCGGGAAGTTTGTGGCAGAGCAAAATCTCGGTGGTACGAATGGTCATGCCGATGAGCTGACGTTTGATGTCCGCTTCCAGCTCTTTCAAGGTTTTGCCCATTTCGGCGTGGAATTGCGTCCACATCTTTCGTTGTGCTTGCCGCATGGCTTCGAGTTGCGTCTGCAATCGTTTTTCGGCGGCCTCTTCGGCGGCTCGGCGGATTTGTTCGCGTTCGGCGCGCTCTTTGAGTTCGACGGCTTCTTTCTTGGCGGCGAGTTCCTCGACTTCCCGTGGCTCTTCCATCAAGACGCAACCTCGTGCCCGGAACGACACCGGCGCGGAGCTTCGGTTCCGCGCGGCGGCCGAATCACACGTATTCATTGCGTCCGCCTCCATGAATGCTGATTTCGCCTTGGCCGTCCAGTTCGCGGATGATGGTGGTGATTTCCTTCTGCTTGATCTCCACTTCGGAGAGCTTCACTTTGGAGGAGAACTCCATGTCCTCCTTGATGCCTTGGGCGGCGCGCTTGGACATGTTGCCGAAGAACTTTTCGCGAACATCCATCGGCGCCGTACGGAGGGCGATGGCCAGCGTATCCATGTTCACTTCCTGCATGATTCGTCGCATATCCATGTCGTTCAGACGAACAATGTCGTCGAACTTGAAGAGGCGGTCCCGCAGTTCTGTTCCCAGTTCGGGGGATTGTTCGTCGATGGCTTGCAGGATGTCTTCGGAGAGGGCGTGGTCCACCGCTTGGAGAATGGAGGAGGCACGATCAATGATGTCGCCGGTGTCGGCGCGTTCGGTTTCCTTCGTCTTGCCCAGACGAGCTTCGATATAATTTTGGACGCGGGTCACGACGGCTTCGGAGGGGGGGCGACCAGTGCAGAGGATCATCATGACCCGCTTGCTCACCTCATGGGGGACCATGTTGAGAATGTTGGCGGCGAGTTCCGGGTCCAAGTAGCGCAACACCATGGCGATCACACTGGGTTGCTCACGACCGATCACGGAAAGGATTTGTTCCGCGCCCATTCCGGCCAGCCCCGCAAAGGCGGCCGGTGTGCCTTCTTCATCGCCCAGTAAGGCGGCTGCGCGTTTTTCGCCGATGGCCTGCAGTAGCAGATTGCTCGCCGTTTGCTCGTCGCCCATGACAGAGTTTTTGGCATCGGTGATGCCCCGCAGGCAATCTGTCAGGACGCGCTGGCGCACTTCGCCTGAGACGACACCCAAGTTGCGAATGGCATTGGCCACGCGGCTCAGCACGGGGGGGGCCAGGCGTTGCAAAATGACGGCGGCTGTTTTTTCAGGCAGACTCGCCAGAAAAATGGCCACGTTCTGCTCGCTGGTCATCGTGCCGTCGCGTGTCGCGAGGCTTGTTTCATCCTTGGTGGTCGCTAGTTCCATGGTTCAGATCCTTACGACTTAGCGGCATTGGCATTGCGGAGAGTCTGATCAATCCAGATGGCGACGATGGAAGGATTTTGCTCAGCCAGACGCGATGCGTATTCCAGTTGTTCATTCTTGTCCATGTGCTCTTCAAAAGGCTCGGCTTCCGGCAGGTGGTGCGTGGCATGTTCGCCGCCCGCGAGTTCGGCAACCGGGGTGCCCACGTCTTCGCGCTGCACGGACAGTTGGCGGAGGGCCTTGCGACTGAATCCATACAGGGTCAGCAAGAGCGCCAGCCCCACGAGAAGGCGGAAGGCGGTTTCGGGCATGACCGGAAGCTGCTGCCACCAGCGGAACATATCCAGTTCCTTCGTGGCGGGGAGGGCGGCAAATGGCATTTCAATGACTTCAATGGCATCTTGGCGTGTGGCGGAGAACCCGACTGCCGAGCGAACCATGCGTTCGATCTGCTGGATGGCCTCGGGCGTACGGGATTCTTCTCCGCGCGCCACCGACACCGAAACGGACAAGCGCGCAATGCGCCCGCCCTTGTCCACGACAGTTTCCCGGCCCGACGGCACCTTGTATTCGGTGTCGATATCTTCGCGGTTCATTTGGCCCATGGCCTGTTCAACCGCGATGTCGGAAGGGGTTCCTACGGCCACGCGGGCCATTCCGGCACCGGCCAACGTGATGGGTTCGCTGGATTTCTCGGAGCTGATGGTTTCGCGGACCACCACGCGGTTTTCCGAGTCGTAGGTTTCGTTATATTTCTCCACTTGGCGGAAATCCAATTCGGCGCTCACGCGGACAATGGCCATTCCAGGGCCGATGGAGCGGTCCAGCATGTCCTGCGCTTTCCGCGTCAATTCTTCTTCCACCGTATGCCGCATATCCATGTGACGGCGAGGGGAGCCGGATGCTGTGTCTTCCTTGTCCATCTTATCGGACAGCAAGCGACCCTGCTGGTCGGTGATGGTCACGTTGCCTTCACTCATTCCAGGAACGGCGGTTGTGACCAGTTGACTGATGCTCAACACTTGGCCGGAGCTCAAGGAGGATCCGCGCCGCAAGGTCAGCATGATGGAGGCGCTGGCGGTCTTGTCCGCTTCGGTTGCAAACAGGCGGTCGCGGGGCATCACCAAGATGACGCGGGCGCCTTGAACACCTTCCACGGCCGTGATAGTGCGTTCCAACTCGCCTTGCAATGCGCGCTGATAGTTGACCTGCTGGGCAAATTCGGTCAACCCGAACTTGGGCTGTTCAAACAGCTCAAAACCGGAAGAGGTTTCGCCGGGCAGTCCTGCGGAGGCCAACAGGAGGCGGCCGCGGTAGACGTCCGCTGCCGGAACGTAGATAGAATTTCCGCCATCGCGCAGTTGCACCACGATTTTGGCTTCTTCCAACTGTTCGCGCGCCTTGGCCGCATCAGGTAGCGACATGCCTGCGACAAGGAGGCGATAGTCGGGGCGGCGAGAGGTGTAGAGAATCCCGCCGATGGCCGAAAGCGTCACCAGCAGCGCGAGGATGATGCTGACTTTTTGGTTGATCCCGAAGTGGCTCCAGATGGCTCCCACTTGGCGAAACAGCAATGACATGGCCCCTAGCATGATTTACGTCCTCCTGCGAACTACGCCTGCATCTGGAGAATTTGCTGATAGGCATCCAGCAATTTGTTTCGAACTTCCATCATCAAATCAAACGCAATGCCCGCTTCCGTCATGCGCGTGGTTACGTCGTGAATGTTCTGGGTTTCGCCCGTCACCAAGCCCTCGATGGAGCGGCTGGCGTCCTCCTGAAGCCCATTCACTTCTTTAACTAGATCGCCCAGAACGGATTGAAAAGAGGGGCCCTTTTCCTTTCCGCCTTGTGCCGCTTCGATGGACGGCGGTAGTTCGGGACTGCGAGTGGCCTGTATGGCTTGATAGGCATCTAGGGGGTTCATCTTCCGATCTCCAATGCTTTTTGAGCAATCGTGCGAGAGGTCTTCATGGCGGCAACATTTGCCTCGTAGGACCGGTTCGCAACCATCAAATCGACCATTTCTTCCATCGGGTTCACGTTGGGCATGGTGACATATCCTTCTTCATCCGCATCCGGGTGCCCCGGACGATACATGCGCTGAAGGGGGGAGTTGTCCTCCACCGTACGCGCTACGCGCACGCCGCGCAACCCCGAAGGATTACGCCGATTGGATCCCACTTGGCGGTCCAACTCCGACGCAAAAACAACATCACGCCGACGGTACACATTCCCGTTGGCGTCGCGTGTGGTCTGCGCATTGGCGATGTTGGCCGCAATCACGCGCATGCGATGACTTTGGGCGTCCAGCGCACTGGCCGAGACCGTCATCGCGGGCATTATGCTGTGGTCTGACATTATCGCATCTCCCTATTCATCAACGCTTACCCGTAATCGCAGCTCGTAGCGTGGCGTACCGTCTCGATAAGATATCTGCAGAGGTTTGATAGAGTAGTTGGTTCTCGGACAGCAAGGCAAATTCCTTTTCCAGCCGAATCGGAATTTCGCGGCGAGCGGTTTCCATTTCGGGCTTCCAGTTCTTCAAATCATCCGGGTTTTTGGAGGTCATCGCTTCGTTCAATTGAGAAACGAAATCGATTTCGCGGCGGCGATATCCAGATGTGGTGGCATTCGCGATGTTGTTGGCGATCGCACGGTTTCGCATCGCGCTTCCGTCCAGAACCTGTTTCATCAATGTGTTGATTGCATCCATGGCTGACGAATAGATAGCAGGGCCCATGCCACAGAAAAAGAGAGAGGGGGGGTATCCTTCTCGTTTCATTGACTTTGAATCTTCAATATCCAATATCGAATATCCAATATCCAATTGGGACAGAACGGGAAAAGACGGTGAGCCAGAGGTCGTGCCCCACCCGAAATTCCACGTTGCGTCTGTTCTGCTGCCTCTCCTCCAAACTTGAATGTTGGCCATTGAACATTAGATATTGGATATTCTGCCTTTTGAGAATGGGTTGCGTGACAGCCGCTTTCGGTCAGTCAAACGGGGATGCGCCCGAGAGGGGGCAATCAGGGTTTTCCCGCTTGCGTGGGGCGGGGGGATTCGGCATCTTTCCTCGCCATGATCTTCAGTTCCCTCACGTTTTTATTCGTTTTCCTTCCGTTGCTGCTGGTGGCCTACTACGCCTGCCCGGCGAAGCACCGGAATGCCGTGGCCCTGTTGGCCAGCGGCTTTTTCTATGCCTGGGGCGCGCCGCGTTTTGTGATCGTGCTGTTTTTTTCGAGCTTGCTGGATTTTGTCTTAAGCCGCGAATTGCCGCAAGGAAAGCGCTCCCCGGCAACCCGAAAAGGGGTGTTGGCGGTGGCGGTGGTGCTGAATATCTCCCTGTTGCTCTACTTCAAGTACGCCAATTTCTTTGTGGCCGAGCTGAACGGCTGGCTGACGCGCTTGGGTTCCGGAGGGATTTCGTGGGCCGCCGTTGCCCTGCCGATTGGCATTTCCTTTTTCACCTTCCAAAAAGTGAGCTATTTGGTGGATGTCTATCGGGGGACGGCTCAGCCCGCTCGGAATGCGGCGGATTATTTGTTGTATGTGGTGCTCTTCCCGCAACTCATCGCCGGACCCATTGTGCGCTATCACGACGTCGCCCTTCAGCTTTGCCATCGGGACTACACCCTGGAGCAGTTTTTTTCCGGTATCCTGCGCTTTTGTCAGGGCTTGGGCAAAAAGGTGCTGGTGGCTAACACGATGGCCGAGGTGGCCGATGCCGCCTTTGGTGCCGCTCCCTTGTCCCTTTCCTGTGGTTGGGCATGGCTGGGGGTACTGGCCTACGCCTTCCAGATCTATTTTGACTTCTCCGGCTATTCCGACATGGCCATCGGGCTGGGCCGCATGATGGGTTTTGAATTCCTCGAAAACTTCAATCGCCCCTACATTTCGAAAAGCATCACCGAATTTTGGCGTCGCTGGCACATTTCGTTATCCAACTTCATGCGCGAGTATGTATATGTGCCCCTCGGCGGCAACCGAAAGGGCGTGGCGCGCACCTACCTGAATCTGTGGCTGGTTTTTTTCGTGTCGGGCTTCTGGCATGGGGCGGCATGGAATTTTGTCGCGTGGGGCGCATTTCATGGCTTTTTCCTGTGTGTGGATAAACTTTTCAAGGGCACACGCATTTCCCGCGCCCCATCTTGGGTGGGGCTTCCCGTGACGTTTGTTCTCGTCTTGTTCAGTTGGGTGCTGTTCCGTGCCGAGACGCTGACCCACGCGCTGGCCTACATGGGCCGTATGGTGAATGTGTTCGCTGCCGCGCCCGAAGCCGCCGCCACCATCGAATTCGGCCTGCGTCATCAATGGATGCTCGCGACGGCGCTGGTCCTCTGCTTCGGCCCCGCCCTGCGGCCTCATCCCTTCGATTTTATGCGGCTGGATGCCGCCCAAGCCACCTTGGGGCAGGCAATAGGCCGTTTTGCTGTGGCCATGGTTCTCCTGATTTGGTCGGCGTCCATCTTGGCCACCAGCAGCTTTAACCCCTTCATCTACTTCCGGTTTTGATACGATGAAGAAGTATTTATTCATTTCTGCCGCCCTTTTCTTCCTCTTCTTGGCGCTGCCGCTATTTCAGTCGGTGACCGGCCTCCCGCCCGACGTTCCGCTGACCGGCGTGGAAAACACCGCCAAGCCGCCGACTCGGAGCTTCGCCGCTTGGTGGAATGGCACCTTGCAGACGGAGTTCGATGCGTGGCTGACCCCGCGCCTCGGCTTGCGCGGCGTCTTTGTTCGCACCGCCAACCAGATCAACTACACCCTGTTTGGCGAGTTGCCCAAGCGAAATGGCACACAAGTGCTCATGGGGCGCAACGGCGTTCTGTTCGAAAAAGTGTATGTCGACACCTATAACCAAGGCGGCGGGCGCCCCGAGGCGGAATTACGGAACGTCAGCGAATCCACGCGCCGCCTGCAAGACCGCCTCGCCGCCGATGGCATCGCCTTCCTTCTGGTCATCGCCCCGAGCAAGGCCGAAATCTATCCCGAATTTTTGCCCGCCGTCGCCGACGTGGCGGGTCGTCCCGAACGGCGTAGCAACTATCAGAACATCCGGGAGTTTTTGCGTCAAGACGGCGTGAATGTCGTGGATGCCCACGAGCTGTTTCTGGAATGGAAGCGCGCGCCCAATGAGCCCAAACTGTTTGCCAACGGCGGCACCCACTGGAATCAATATGGCGCCGCCCGCGTCGTCTCGCGCATCATGGAAAAACTGCGCGACCTCACAGGAAAAGACCTGCCCCAACTGCACGTGGTCGGCACCGAGACCAATCGAATCATCGTCGATTCCGATAACGATTTGGGCGATCTGCTGAATCTGTGGTCGAGCCGTTCTCTGGCCGGGCCGCAAATTCATCCGGTGCTGGAAACCACCCCCGGAACCTATTCGCCGGACTTGTTAGTGATTGGCGATAGTTTCGTTTTCACCCTTACGAATTGGATGGACCGCCAACAGCTCTATCGAAAGCGCGACACCTATTACTACTATAATCGCCAATATTTCTATCCCGAAGAACCCAACGTCGCCCTCAACAAACGCCAGCTTGACCTGCTCAAGGAAATCCAAGGCCGAGATGCCATTGTGATTGAAGTCAGCGAATATTGGCTCCCCCGCATTGGCTTCGGCTTCGTTCGCGACCTTCTCAAGGCCTACGATGCCTTTACTCTTTCTGCACCACAATCCGATTTCCATGCGCTTCCGTGATCTTCACCGTCACGCCCGCCTCAATGAATTCGCCAGATGTCACCACATCCAAGCGCTCCCCGGCCACCCGCGCCGCTCCGGCCGGATGTAGCGCCGTCAACGTCGTGCCACTCTTGCCAATCCACGATGTGCTATCCGGGGCCGCCGTGTAGCCTTGCGCCGCCGTATGTTCGGCCTGAAGCGTAATTCTCCCGAACAGACGGTTCCTCGGAAGGAAACGCCCCAGAAGAAGCGCCCCCGCGCCCGTGCCCACCAAGGCCATGCCTGTCTTGAAGATCGGAATTTGCATATCGTCCCACACCGGCAACCATGTTCCGTTCGGGACGATGCGCGTCATGGCGCCGATGAGCGAGACCAGCACCAGCGCGATGCCAAAAACGCCCGTGAACCCAAAGCCGGGGATGAGGAAAACTTCCACCAGAATCAAGAGGATGCCCAGGGCGAAAATCAACAAATCTTCCATTCCCGCAAGCCCGGCAATGTGGTGTCCCCAGAAGAAGAGAGCCAGACAGGCCGCTCCCAAAATGCCCGGCAAGCCAAAGCCCGGCGTCTTGATCTCAATATAAATGCCCAAAAATCCCAGCATCATCAGAATGGGCGCCGCCCCCGCAATCAGGCGCGCGATTTTTTCGGTGGAGGTGATCTGCATTTCGACCAACGGGCGTCCCGCCAGCGAAAGGTTTTCCAATACCGCCTTCACATCCGCCGCCGTTCCCGCCGAGAGGAGGGGCTTGCCGTCTTTACCGGGACGCGCCGCCTCGTCGGCTGTCAGCGTCAAGAGGCGCCCCGCAGGACAAATCACCTCGTCGCCGATTTTGAATTCCGTTTCACGCCGCACCATTTTTTCGGCCAACTCAGGATCGTGCCCTGCCGCCTGCGCCGCCGAACGAACCAGCGCCGACACCGCCGATACCGCCTTTTCTTCTACGGAGGCCGGCATTTCCTGCACGCCCCCGAACGGCGACATCATGATGGGGAGCGCATCGCCAATGACCGACCCTGGCGCCATATAGATGGCCTTGGTCGAAAGCGCGATGATTGCTCCTGCCGAAAACGCATCCTTTTCCACCAACGTGTAGACGGGCTGCTTTGCGGATTGAATCGACCGGACGATATCGCTCGCCGCATTCAGCGTCCCGCCCGGCGTATCCATTACCAAGACCACCGCCGCCGCATGTTGCGTCTCCGCCTCCGCCAGCCCCCGGCGAATCACATACAGCAAGGCCCCCTCGATCTGTCCCCGAATCGGAATCACATAGACGGGTGCCTCCGCCCCGGCCGCCGTTTGCTCCACCTGCGCCCGCACCGGCGCGACTCCAAACGAAATCAAACTCAACGCCAGAAGAATAGCTTTCATGCTCCCAGTGTAGGCCGCCGAAGGCACCCCATCAACCGTTTTCCACGCAATGGAAAAATGTTTCGCAATTTTTCCACACAATGGAAAAAATGTTTCCACACTGTGGAAAACTCGACATGCTACAATGCAGGGGTTGACCACGATAAGGGATACTAGATGAGACGTTTGATCGAAGTACTGATTATTGTTTTTCTCGCCGTAGAGACGGTTCGTTCCGATGAACGGGCCGTCACAAACGAATCGGAACCCGTTTCGGAGAGTTCGATTGAGTTCTACGATGAGGAAGTGGATTTCGGCGATGAACTTTCGTTGGATCCCCAAACGGCAGAGCATCTCCACAGGATCGCGGCGATGGTCCCGCGAGTTCACAACAAGATTCTTGACCACGTGGTTTCGCCCAACGGGAATCATGTGGTGTATATCGTGGAGAGAGACTCCGGGGCCACCACGTGCGCAAGTCTTCACGTATTTTTGGGCCGACCGGTTCAACCTGCGGAAGAAACGACCTTCAACGAAAAGAGGCTGGGGGAGCACATCTTCATGGGCGATCGCACTACCACGCAAGTTCGTTGCGAATGGCGAGATGACACCCACCTGATGATTTATTCAGACGGTGAGGCTACATTTTTGAGGGCGGATTTGGAGGGCATTACCATCCTTCACAACAAGTGAAGGAGGGGGGGCGATTGTGATGCCTGCAGGAGGCTAGTGGGTGGTGGGGGTGGTGTAGGAGATGGTGTCGTGGATGGGGCCTAGCTCGATGAAGCCGTGGGTGGGGTCTTCCAGCAGGCCGCTTTGAATGACGGCGTCTTCGATGTGATCGAGGAGGGAACGCCGAACGACCAAATCGCAGAATTCACGGGCATGGGAGACGATGGCCACTTCGTCTTCGCCTTCATGGGCCACAGGGGTTCGTCGCGAGAGGCGTGAGAGCGTGGCGCCGCCGGCACCGGCGTCGAGGGCGGCGCGAACTGGACCGGAGGAGGTGCCTTCTTCGCCTATCAGAGTGAGGCGAACGCGTTCATCGGGGTTGGGCAGGATTTCCGGCGCACGGTGGTGGCGTGCGGCGGCAGAGAGGCGTCGCCAATCGGTGGATCCTCGCAACTGATCGAGGGTGGTGATGACTTGCTCCATGGTGGCGACATGGCGGCGGGGGGCCAGATTCATGCGGGCATTGATGGCGAGGGCGCGTACGGGGATGCGGCCGAGGAAGCCGCGTCCGGGTTCCTGCAGGCCGGCTTTGCGCACGGCGACATCGACGACAAAATCGGAATCGCCGGGTGGCACGAGAAATCCGAGAATTTCTTTTTCCTGCGGGATGGTGATGCGCAGGAGGCCGAGGCGGTCGCGCATGCCCATGCCTTCGCCATAGCTGACGATGGGGACGCACAGGCCCATTTCGAGAATGGCGCTTGCCAGCTCGGTGCCGCGTCCGCGGGGCAGGATGCAGAAGATGAGGTCGTAGGGGGAGGGCTCCATGCGGTTTTCGGCGGCCCAGCTGGGAGGGTCGGAGCAGAGCCTGGTTTGATCCCAGAGCTGAAAATCGGTTCCGATGAGAACGGCATCCTCGGCGAAGATGCTGCCGCGTCCGGGGAGGAAGAGGTCGGCGGCGGTGGCCAGGCGGGCCATGGCGGCGCGCTCGTGGGTTCGTGGAACATAGAGGCGGATGATGTCGGAGGGGGATTCGGCCATCGTGGAGTGCCTGCCCAACGGGAGCCAAATGGAGCGGGGTTTGAGGGCGACTTGTTTGGCGCGCTCGGTATAGGTTTCGAGGATTCCCATGCGATCGGCTTCCGCTTCGATGCGTGCGGTAAGGCGAACATCGGCAACACACGTGATTTTGGAGACGTCGAGCCGGTTCATGGTTTGGCCCTCCGTGCGGAGGTTGCGGGGGCGGAGGGGGGATGGTCCTGACCATCCAAGGTATTGCGTCGAGCGGCGACCACGAATCCGGAAAGGAGGACGGCGAGGATGGGAAAGACGGAGGCCATGGTCACGACGCCGAAGGCTTCGGCGGCACCGGCGCGCTGGCCGATGCCGAGTCCGGCGGCGATGACAAGCGGCACGGTGATGGGCCCGGTGGTGACGCCGGCGCAATCCCACGCGATGCAGGTGATTTCTTCGGAGGAAAGCAGGGTGAGCGCCAAGGCCAGAATATAGGTGCTCGCCAAGAGGGGAATGAGGGGCCAGTCAAACAGGATGCGGCCGAAGCCGACGGCCATGCCCGTACCCACGCCGAGGGCCACGGTGAGGAGGAGGAGGGAGCGTTTATAGGTGCCGGTGGTGAGTTCCTCCAGCGTGACGCCGAGGGCGTTGAGGGAGGGTTCGGCCACGGTGGCGCCGATGCCCATGACAAAGACGAAGACGAGGACGAGCGCGTAGCCCCAGAAGGTTTTGTCGCCAGCCACAGGGCGCTCTTCGGGGATCCATTGGTATTCGGCTTTTTCGGGGTCGAAGCGCTCGCGAAGGAAGGGGATGAAGTGGGGGACGTGCTTATCGGCCGTGGGGAGGAATTCGATCACGGTGCCATCCGGATGGGCGGCGCGGATGAGGAGCGTTTCGTCGATGTTGGAATAGACCACGGCTTTATCAGGGCGTTCGGTGGTTTCCCATGCGCGGGGGAGGGCGCGACCGGCTTGGTTGCCGAGGCTGGAGAGGCCGCGCTCCATGCCGTAGCTGAACAGGAGCATGCCGATCAGGCTGAACAGCAAGCCCAAGGCCACTTCGTCGGCGTGGGGGAGGCGTTCGCGCACGATGGCCAGCAGGGCGAACAGCAAAACAAAGGCGAGGGGAAGAATGGCCTTCAGCGTGGCCACGACGTGTGTGCGAAGTTCGGAGCGGGGAAAGAAGCGACGGGGGCTCGCTTGCGCGGGGGCCTCTTCCGGAGTTGGGCCAAAGCGTTGAGCGAATTGATCCGGTGTCAGCGCTTCGGCGGCCAATTTCCGAAGCTGCGTTTCTCCGCCGGCGACTTGGACGGATTGCGCATGGCGCTCGGGGGCAAAAAACTCTTCGGCTTCGCTGGGCATGGGAAAGCGCGGAGCCAGGGCGAGACCGAGGAGGAGGACCATGATGACGGGCAGGGCCGAGGCGAACGTCACGACGCCGAGACCGCCGGAAGGTTCATCGCCACGGCCTGCGATGCGGGATACGCCGATGCCGAGGGCGATGACGAGGGGGACGGTCACGGGGCCGGTGGTCACGCCACCGGAGTCCCAGGCCAAGCCGATGATGGAGGAGGTGCGGGGGTCGAGCGAAATCCAATACGAGAGGACGAGCAGGAAGGGAATCGCCACAAAGAGAAAGGGCTTGATGCTCCAGGCTCGCAAGGACCGAAAAATACCGAGAACCACGGCGATCCCGACGCCGAAGGCCACCGCGCCCACGGTGAGAGAGGAGCCTTGATTGAGAAGGTAGTACAGCAGCGGGGCGCGCCAAGGGAGGGTGGCGCTGCCTTGTGCTTTGAGGAAACCGATGGCGGGTTCCGCATAGGTGGCGGTGATGCCGAGAATCGCGGCGAACAGAATCAGGATGCTCATTCCGGCGCGGGCGGGAAGGCGTAGACCGCAGCGTTCGCCGAGGGGCATGATGGCAAGAAACAGTCCCTCCATGAAAAAGGCCAACCCCACCACGACGGCGAGGATTCCCATCGCAATCTGCGTGAATTCCAAGATGGGGGCGCGAAGGATGAAGAGCTGAAAGAGGGCTAAGTATCCCGTGATGAAGGCAACGGCATGAACTTGGCGCAACAAGCGTTCTTTGGCGTAGGAGCCTACCAAGGACAATTTGCGCCGGAGCGGAATGTGGAGATGGCGCGGCATGGGTTTAGCTGAATCGGGCAAGATGAACTCCTTTTGCGTGAAAGCGGATTTTGACCCGCTGTTCCTCTTCTAGCAAAGGCCATTCTGACCGGCAAGCTCACCGTGACAGAGATGACAATTTGTCGCAGATGGAGTGCGAATTTTTGTCCCAGTTTGGAAGGAAGAAGAGTTGTGCCTGAAACACGAATCGCAACACGGGGTTCAAAAAGCTCAAGAAATACGGAGGTTTCGGAAGTGGATTCAAAAAATGGCATGCCTTCTGCTAGGGCGAATCCAATACCAAAACGCGGTTTCTGTGACGTAGGACAAAGAAAGGAGTTGGCATGATCAAGGTAGAGCATTTGGTCAAAAAATTTGGTTTGAGGACGGCGGTGGAGGATGTCTCGTTCACTGTGGAGAAGGGGACGGTGCTGGGCTTTCTTGGACCCAACGGGGCCGGAAAGACAACGACCATCCGAATGATTGCGGGCTATTTGCCGCCGACCTCCGGCTCGATTGAGGTCAATGGCATCGATGTGGGGGAAAATCCGATTTTGGCGCAGAAGCAGATCGGATATATGCCGGAACATACGCCGTTGTATGACGAGATGACGGTGGGGGCATTTCTTTCCTTTTTGGCCGAAATTCGTGGATTTTCTGGAAAAGAGCGGAACCTTCGAGTCGACACGATCATCGAGAAGTGCATGCTGTCTTCCGTGAGGCATCAGACGATCGACACGCTGTCGAAGGGATATCGCCGCCGAACCTCTCTGGCGCAAACGTTGCTGCATGATCCGGCCGTTCTCCTGCTGGACGAACCGACGGAAGGGCTGGACCCGAATCAAAAGCAAGTGGTTCGAGACATGATGGGTGAAATGTCGAAGGACAAGATCATCCTGCTGTCGACGCATGTGCTTGAAGAGGTGGAGGCGTTGTGTTCGCGTGTCATGATCATTAGCGAGGGGCGACTGAAGGTGGATGGAACTCCTGCCGATTTGAAAAAGCGGGGAGACAGTTACAATACACTTACGGTTGAATTGTTGGCGCCGCTGGAGTCCGCCTTGCAGGCGTTTGGCGCCATTCCGGATGTGGCGCGGGTGGTCCATGTGTCGAGTCAAGGGGAGAAGCAAGTGCTTCGGCTGGTTCCTCGAGAGAAGCAATCGCTGGCGGTGAGCGCCATCGAGGTGGCGGCCCGGCGCAAGTGGTTGGTAATGGAGATGAGGTCCGATCCGGGTCGTCTGGATGATGTATTTCGCCAGATCACGACGACGGCGGATGTGGTTCGGAAATCGGCGTAGGGTGGGGAAGGAGAAACAATAACCATGGACTTGTTGATTCACAGTCGGGCCATTGCGAAGCGCGAATGGTGTTCCTATTTCAATTCGCCGGTGGCGTATATCTTCATCATGATTTTTCTTGTGCTGGCGGGGTTCTTTACGTTCTCGGTGAGCGGATTCTACGAGGCGGGGCAGGCCGATTTGCGGAGCTTCTTCTTTTGGCATCCGTGGCTCTATTTGATTCTGGTGCCGGCCGTGGCGATGCGCCTCTGGGCTGAAGAACGGCGGCAGGGAACGATGGAATTGCTCTTCACGACGGCGGTCACGCCGGCGCAGGCCATTGCTGGTAAAATGGTGGCGGCGTGGGGATTTCTGGCCTTGGCGCTGGCGTTGACGTTTCCGGTTCCGTTGACGGCGGCGTGGTTGGGAAAGCCGGATTGGGGAGTGGTGTTTTCGGGGTATGTGGCCAGCCTGTTATTGGCGGGTGCGTATCTTTCCGTGGGGATGTTCACTTCGGCCCTGACGCGCAATCAAGTGATCAGTTTCATTTTGTCCGTTGTGGTGGCCCTATTTCTGATTCTGGCGGGCTTTCAACCGGTGACGGATTTGTTGTCGCAATGGGCGCCGGAATGGCTTGTGAACGGGGTGGCGGCGTTTGGATTCATGCCGCACTATGAGGCCATGCAGCGGGGCGTGCTGGATGCGCGCGATTTCCTGTATTTTGCCAGCGTGACCGGTTTCATGCTGTTTCTGACCCATTTGGTGCTGGGAAACCGGTCCGGCCGATGAATGTAAAAAGGGGATTCAAATGAAAAAGACAACGACCAAACGATTTGCGGGAGTGGCTGGAGGGTTACTGGTGCTGGGCATGTTGATTGCCGTGAACATGCTGTTCTCCGGGGTGCGCCTACGCCAGGATCTGACGGCCGAGCGGCTGTATACGCTTTCGCCGGGTACGGTGGAGATGGTGAAGGGGCTGGAACGCCCGGTCACGCTGAAATTCTATTTCACCAAGGGTAATTCCGATATTCCCATGCCGCTGAAAAACTATGTGCAGCGCGCACTGGATTTTTTGCGCGAATTATCGGCACGCAGTGGTGGAAACCTTGTGCTCGAAACGTGGGATCCGCAGCCGGATTCGGATGCAGAAGAGTGGGCGCAACGATATGGATTGACCCCGCAGTCGACCGGTGGGTTGGGGCTGTTGCCGAATTTGTATTTGGGGCTTGTGGCGGTGTCGGGGACTCGCGAGGCGGCGATTCCCTTCCTGGATCCCAGTGCTGAGCCGCAGATGGAATATCTGGTGGTGCGGCTGGTGCAAGAAGTCACGCAGAGCAAGCGTCCGCGAATTGGAATCATGAGTTCCTTGCCGGTGTTGGCCGAGTCCTCTTCGTCGTTCATGCCATCGGCGCGGCGCAGTTCGGATTGGCTGTTTGTGACAGAATTGAAGAAGGCGTATGAAGTCGTGTCGGTTCCGATGGAGGCGGAGGAGATTTCCGAAGATCTCGACACGCTGCTGTTGATTCATCCGAAAGAAATCTCGGAGAGAGCCCTGTATGCGGTGGACCAGTATGTGCTGAAGGGCGGGAGGCTGATCGCCTTTGTGGATCCGATGTGCCTGAGCGAGGAGGCTTCCTCGGACGCGATGGGGATGCCCACGGTGTCGTCGGAGATCAATCGCCTTTCCAAAGCGTGGGGGGTGACGGTGGACATTTCGAAAGTGGTGGCCGATGTGGCGGCGGCGACACCGATCCAAATTGGCGATGGGCGTGCCGAGCGCTTACCGGCTTGGCTGACGTTGCGGGCGGAAGAGAATCTTGATCGCGAAGACATGGTGACCGGCACGTTGGAAAGCCTGATGCTGCCTTTTGCAGGTGCGATTACGGGCGAACCGGTGGAGGGGTTGGCAATGAAGAAGTTGGTGTTTACGTCTAGCAACGCCGTGACGATGAATTCGTTTATGGCGCGCAATCCGACGGACATCAACACGCGCTCGGGCACACCGACGGCGGGAGCCGTGTTGGCGGTTCGGCTGTCGGGTTCATTCCAGACGGCCTATCCTGACGGGCAACCCAAACTCGAGGGTGCAACCAACGAGATGGTCGAGGCCAGTAGCGAAGGGCTGAAGGTTGGCGAGAAAGAGGGTGCCGTGATTCTGGTGGCCGATGCGGATTTGCTTGCAAATGAAAATTCGGCACGGGCGGTTCGACTGTTTGGGCAGACCCTGTTCCAGCCTTTCAATGACAATTTGAACTTCACCTTGAACATGGCCGAACAATTGTCGGGCAATGCGGCGTTGATTGGCTTGCGGGGCCGGGGAAAGTTTGACCATCCCTTTGAACGCGTGTTGGCGATGGAGCGCACGGCCCAAGAGCGTTGGCAGGAGGAAGAGGAAAAGCTGCAAGCGAAACTGGCATCGGCCCAACAGCGGCTGAACGACTTGCAGTCGGCCAAGAGCCAAGACCAACAATTGGTGTTGAGTCCGGAACAAAAGATCGAGGTGGAAAAATTTCGTCAGGAGCGATTTGAAACCCAGCGGCAACTGAAAGAGGTCCGAAAGAATTTACGCCACAGCATTGAGAGCTTGGGGCTTTCGCTGAAAGTGCTCAACATGGCGGCTGTTCCCTTGCTGGTGGCGGCATTTGGAATTGGTTTTGGATGGCGTCGGCGGAATCGTTCTGCGGCCTGAGAGGGAAAGGAGAGCAATCATGTCCAAGAAGACGTTGATGGTGTTGGCGGCTTTGGTCGTGGCGTTGTTGGCGGCGCTATGGAAATCAGGGAAGACGGACTCCAGTCCGGCGGTAAAGAGTGAGGGGGAGGGGCAGGCGTTGCTTCCCGGCGTGGAGTTGAGCACGCTCTCCATGATGGAGATTCAAGAAGGCTCCTCCACGACGCACTTGGAAATAGTGGATGGGATATGGTGCGTGGCGGAGCAAGAAAACGCCCCGGCCGATTTCAATCGATTGCGCGGACTGATCCGATCGATGGATGAAATGAAGCGTGGACAGGTGGCCGAAACGGGCGACTCGCATTTGGCGGAGTATGGACTGGCTGACGGGGGAGACGGTTCGACTGTGCGAATTACGCTGAAGCATGCGAAAGGCACAACGATTTTGAGATTGGGCAAGATGCGCGAATCACAACGAAGGGAAGGCTATTGGGTGCCGCCGGGGGGACGCTATGCGCGGGTGGATGATGGGCCGATCCTTTTGCTGAAGGAAGATATGCGCATGGCGCAGGCAAGCGCAGAGGTGTGGTGGGATCGCACCCTGTTGGAAGTGGCGCCGGAGTCGATCCGGAATGTCTCCGTTCAAACAGGTGAGGAGTCGTTTGTGTTGGAGCTCGGAACCAATGGTGTGATTTCGCTGGTGGGAGCGGGCGATGGGGAACGGGTCAATGGGGAGGCGGCCCATCGGCTGTTTGGCGCGGTGCGAAGTTTGAGGGCGGACAAGATATTGCCCATTGCAAAAGAGGTGGGCCTAGCTTTCTCGAAGACCACATCCTTCCAAGCGGAAACAGAAGGCGCAACATATCGCATTCAACTGGGCGATTCGGTGCCGGAGCTGGGGGAGGGGCGACCGATTCGGATGGCTGTTGAAGTCTCGTCCGGTGCGACGCCGGAGCAACAAGCCGCGGCGGTTGCTGTGGCGAAAAAAATCAACGGCCGGACATTTATGATCCCGGCTTATCTGGCGGATTCTCTTAGCCCAAAGCGGGATTCATTGCTTCAACGGCCTGAATCGGTACCGGAAACCGCGCCCGAGATGCCACCGGTTCCCGTTGTGGAATAATACGGGAGGGGGGGGGAGGGAGGACGTTCGTTCTACGAAAGGCTTGAATGAATGGGGTGATTTGCGGACTATCCAGTTTGAGTTGAACATGAAACGTGGACTCACACTTGGAAAATTTGCGCCGCTTCACCGGGGCCACCAGCTTGTTATTGAAACGGGATTGGCGGAAATGGATGAGATGGTCGTCCTCATCTATGACGCTCCCGAGACAACCCGAGTTCCGTTGGCCATTCGATCGGGTTGGATTCGCTCTCTTTATCCAACCGTACGAGTGATCGAGGCGTGGGATGGTCCCACGCAGGTGGGCTATACTCCTGAACGGATGAAGGCTCACGAGTACTATGTGATATCGACTCTTGGTATCACCGGAATTACCCACTTTTATAGTAGTGAACCCTACGGGGCCCACATGAGCCAGGCGCTCGGGGCGGTGGATCGCCGTGTGGATGAAGCTAGAATAAGGGTTCCGGTTTCGGCGACGGCGATTCGCGCCGATCCGTTCGCATCCCGGGAATTTGTGGATCCGAGAGTGTATCGGGATTTGATTGTGAACGTGGTATTTCTGGGGGCGCCCTGTAGCGGAAAAACCACGTTGGCGGAACGAATGGCGAAGGAATTCAATACGTCTTGGATGCCGGAATACGGGCGGACCTATTGGGAAGAGCACCAAGTGGAGCGGCGTCTTTCGTTGGCGCAACTGGTGGAAATTGCGGAAGGACATGTGGAGAGAGAAGAACAATGCCTGCGCCAGGCGAATCGAGTTCTGTTTAGCGATACGAATGCGCTGACCACCGCCACCTTTTCGCGGTACTATCACGGGGTGGTTCCAGATCGACTCGCGGAGTTGGCGGCGCGATGCTCCTCCCGCTATGACGTCGTATTTGTTTGTGACATCGACATTCCGTACGACGATACGTGGGACCGATCTGGGAAGGTGAAGCGGGAGGCTTTTCAGCGGCAAGTTCTCGAAGACTTGGCAGGCATGAAGATTCCGCATTATTTGCTTCACGGCACGCTGGAAGAACGGGTGGTTGCGGTGCGTCAGGTGCTGTCTCGATTTCAAAAATACATGAACCCTCTCGAATTATCCGGAAGCCCATTGCCATGACACAATTTTTCAGCGTAGACACTTTGTTTTTTACGATTCTGGGCTATCCCATGAGCTACATCGAGTTTGTGGGAACGGTGTTGTATGTGTGGTCCGTCTGGCTGATTTCCCAGCGCAAGATGTTGACGTGGCCGATAGGGATGATCAGCGTGGTGCTCTACATGGTGTTGTTCTATCAAATCCGATTGTATGCGGATGCGGCGGAGCAAATCTACTATCTCGCGGCGAGCGTGTATGGGTGGTGGCATTGGGCCAAAGGGCGTTCAACAGATCATTCGGTGGTCGAGGTATCCTATAGTTCTAGCGCGAGTGCGGCGAGTTGGGCTGTGGGGACGGGGGTGGGCTCGGTTGTGTTGGGTGTTGCTCTCTGTCGAGTTCATCTCTGGATGCCGGGCCTTTTTCCGGAGGAGGCGTCTTTTCCATTTCTTGACGCTCTGACGACTGTCATGAGCTTTGTGGCCATGTGGCTGATGGCGAGAAAGCGAACAGAAAGCTGGATTTACTGGATCATTGTGGATGTCATTGGCATTGGATTATATGCGGCCAAAGACGTAAAATTCATCTCGTTGCTCTATGTGGTTTTGTTGGCGCTGGCCATTCGGGGATGGATTCGATGGATGCGCACAAACCGAGTCGACGCGGAAGCGGTTGGCTAGGGGGCTTCGACGGCGATTCGGTAGGTGCGTTGAATGTCGGCGGAAGGTGTGTTGGATAGAATGAGGATGTGGTTGTCGCCGGGGATAGGGGTGGCCCCGGGCACCGGTTGCCAGATGGGATCCACCAGATTGGTCGTGTAGAGCAGGGAGTAGTGGCGGCCGGTGACGGATTGAACGCTCACGGAGCCTTCCGGCAAGATGGACGCGGCGCGGAAGACGGAATTGGAATTGTCCAGTTCGGTTCCCGCCACGAGTTCGGCCCAGTCGGGCATGCCGTCGCCATCCGTGTCCAGGTGGGACAAGCTGACCGTCACGACGTCCGAGGAGAGGCTTTCGCCGGACGCATTGACGGCGCGTACGCGGTAGAAGTAGTCCATGCCCGGAGTCAAGGAGGTCAACGTGTGCTGGAGGATATTGCCCACGGGAGCGGCGGCATATCCCGGAATGCAATCGGTGGGGCTGAAGGTGGGTTGAGTGGCCACATCGAGGAGGTAGTTTGTTGCGCCGGCAACCCCGGTCCAGTGAGCCACAAAGCCAGCGGAGTCGAGATCCGAAGCGGGTTGGGAGTGGGGGGCTTCGGGTGCCGTTGAAAAGGCGTTAGCCCACGTGTTGGAGGGGGTGAGCTTGAGGAATTCGTAGGGGCCATCCGTGCGGTCATCGGCGGCATTGAAAAGGATGGGGCCAGTGGCGCCGGCATAGGTGGCGGCATGGGCGCGAATCGCGGCCTTGACCTGTTCGATCGTGCCCGTTCCGCGTGTCTCTTGCAGGGCGAGGGCGGCCAGCCAGACGGCGTCATAGGAGGTTACGGCTAGGGTGGTTGGGAAACGGCCGGTTTGGGCCTGAATCCAGTCTGCGACCTCCGCAAATTTGCCATTGGTATAGGCGGCGGGTTGGGAGGCGAGGAATTGAGTTTGGCGGGCGAAATCTCGAGCGGCGGAATGGGTGAGCAAAGATGAATTTCCAGCCATTCCATCTGTTCCATACCAGCGCACGGAGGCGAGGGTTGGAAATGAAGCGGCTTCATCCAACAGGAGGACGCCTTCGTCGAACGTCACCATCAGGATGCCTACCCGGGCCGGGCTTGTTGTGGTCACCTGTGTGGACACGGCGGCATTCAAATTGGAAAGCACCTCTGCAAAGAACCCGGAGGCTCGTGGATAGTATTCATCGAAGAAGACGGTGCCGCCTCGATTGGTAAATTCTTGAAGGAGCGCCGTGTGGATGCCGTCCCCATACATGTCGGATCGCTTCAGGATCGCCAGATGGGTTATGCCATCGGCTGCGATTTGACGGGCCAGTTCGAGGGCCTGATGAGAATCGTCCATCGTGAGGCGCATGAGGCTATCATTTGGAATCGACAAGGGCACGGCGGTGGCGGCACTGGACAGCATCAGCATGCCGACGCCGTTGGTGGCCAGAGTTCGGAGGGCTTCGCATTCGGCGCTGGATTCCGGGCCAATCACGACTTGCACACCGTTGGAATAGAGAGAGGCCAGTTTCATGGCGGCGACAAGAGGATCGGTGTCGGTATTTTCTACGATCCATTCAATGGCGGGCATTCCTGGGGTGTTGGTGATTTCGGCGAGGGCCTTGGAGCAAGCGGCGGTATAGGCGGCACCCAGATCGGCCATGTCGCCGGTCAACGGAAGCAGCGCACCGATGCGCAACGGTGTATCCGCTTTCGTGGAGTTGATCTGCCGCGAGAGCGGAGCGGCGGGCCACGCCATCGGCTGGGCTTTTTCCATTCCGGTGGATCCAAATCCGCCACTGTTGACGTACATGGCCACGCTACAGCTCATGTCAAAGGGGTACCAGTTTTCGTAGCCGACATACACGGAGGACGTCAGGGGGCGGAATACGTCATTGAGTACGTACATGGTGGTTCCCCAGCGCAGGGAGGTGGAGAGAATAGAGAGATGCTCGGGCATGGAGGGGGTTGCCTTGACGCGCAACATCACCACCTCGCCTGTGGTCGAGCAGCCGGAGAGGGAGAAGCCTCGATAGCTACAAATGCCGCGATAGGCCTCATAGTTGTCTCGATTGCGCAAGAGATTCATGCGGTAGCAGTCTCCATAGCCGTTGGTCAGCACGAGGCTGAATGCCTTTGGTTCGGCTTGGGGCTCGGGAGGGGCGGCCAGCAAATCGCGCATCACGCGTTGTTCCTCCACGGAGGGGGCTTCCGTTGGGAGGGCGGGAGCAAATTCAGATTCCAGGCGCTGGAGGATGTTTGCCGCACCGAATCCTCCGGATTGGATATACATCGCCACGCTGCAGCTCATATCGAAGGGGTACCAGTTTTCGTAGCCCGCCTGCACCCAACTGGCGAGCGGGCGAAACAAATCGTTCAGAAAATACATGGTGGTTCCCCATCGGAGCGAAGTGGAAACGATGGAACTATGTTCCGGCATGGAGGGGGTTTCCTTCATGCGCAACATCACGACTTCGCCGGTGGTCGAGCAGCCTGAGAGAGAAAATCCGCGATAGCTACAAATGCCCCGGTAGGCCTGATAGTTGTCGCGATCCCGCAGAAGGTTCATGCTGTAGCTGTCCCCATACCCATTGGTCAGTACGAGGCTGAAGGCCGCAGAAGCGGACGAAATGGAAACGAACAGGCCCACCAGAAAGAAAAGGAGAAGCACCCGGCGAAGGTTCTGTTTCATATGGACATCTCCATGGTTTTAATTTCGTGACGGAATGCGGATGGGCAGATCGGTTTGGGATTGGCACTGCATGGCGGTGCCGTCGCGCACGACCAGCGTGATCGTGTGGGGGCCGGGCGGAAGGTCGGAAACGTCCAAGGGGTACTCAATTTCGTAGGCGCGGGTGGTGCCGAAGTGGAAAGCGGCGGCGGCGCGTCCGGTGCCATCGGTCACGCGGAGTCGTTCGGTGCCTGCTGTTCCACCGATATAGAGGGCGGGGGCAAATCCTTGTTCCGTGGAGACCGAAACGGGCCAAGGCTCGCCATCCTCGCCGAGAGGTGCGCGGGCCGTGATTTCGATGCGGTCGGCTTTTGCGGTGGCGGTAATTTGTCCGTTGCCTTTGGAGTTGATGGCCCAGGCAAGACCCGCCACGGCGGCGAAGAGGTCTTCACCGGGGGCCACGGTGTAGGAAAAGCGTTGGGGGCCGATTTGGGCGACCAGATCATTTCCCACCGGAGCAAACGGGCGGGCCACCGGCGCGTGGTGAAGCCCGTCGATGTACAGATCCAGAAAAACAGGTGGTGCGCCATGTTCATGGGCGGTAGCGGAAATGTGGAGGGACACTTCACCGTCCACTTCAGCGTGAGGGGCGGGCGAGAGAAGCGCAACGGTGGGTGGGGTGGAGAAGGGGGCGGCGAGGGGGTCGCCCACCCAGATGCCTTGATAGGGGTTGCGCACGGACATGGCGAGCGTTTCGCCAGCGGTGAAGCCTCGCAGATACCAGAAGGCGAGCATGGGATCTGGAAATTTTTCTCGGAAGGCGCAGGGTTCGGTGACGGTACCGTAGGATGCGATGGCACCGAGGCGCATCCAGTCCCACACGCTGCTTTGGTTGAAGCAGGGATCGGGAATCATGCCGGCGCAGGAGGTCAAGTGATCGGCAATCGCGCCCGGAGCAAAGGTGGCTTCGGCCAAGTTGGCGGGTAGGGCGGACATGCCTGTGAGATAGCCCAGAATGGGGCGAGTTGGCGGAGGGCTGGCGCTGGCATTCACGACGATACGATCGCTCTTGCCGAACAGATCGAAATGGCGAGCGACCACGGGATAGGTGGGGTGGCGGATATTGCGGGCGGAATCGGAAGAGCCATAGAGATAGAATACGCCATCGGGTGAGGCGGCATGGGAGGAGACGGCACGATCCACGACTTGCTTGGCCGTATCGAGGTCGGCCGCGGTGAGCAGGAACGCGATGGGGGAATTGGTTTTGTTCCAGCCGGCCGTGGAGGTGTAGGTGGTTTCCTGAGCGTAGTATTGGTTCACTGAATTGGAGGCGATGTTGCACATCGGCGCGCCGGGAGCCGTTTCCCGGTATCCATAGAAAAGGACGGATGTGATGCCGTTGTTGTTATCGACTCGCGAGGGGATATCCATGCACAAGACGAGAAAGTGGATCTGGCCGGCGAGCATGTGATTGGCGATGTGGGCCTGAATGGGCAGTTGGATGTCGCGCTCGAAATCCCGGCGGGTGAGGGTGGGAATGCGAGAATCCACCTTGACGGTGCACAAGTGCGAAGCGGGAATGCCGTGCTTTTCGGCATAGTAGGCCCCCAGTGCGCGAGAGTCGCGACTGGTGCTATTGACGACCACCAGTGTATTCAGAGGGCCGATGCCGGCGAGTGTCAGCACAGGAAGAAGAACGAGCGTAAAAAACAGAATTTTGAGAAAACGATTCATATGAGTCGGATTGTCGCGGATGGATAAGGAAAATTCAAGGAAGGAGAGAATTCTTGAATTGAAACCGTTATGTTTGCGGGGAGGGTGTAGGCAGGGTAGGTTTCTACTTCGGAGAAACGCGAGGTGGCAAGATGAAAACTTCTAAAGCGAAAATGGTGCCTCTGCACCGGAATTGGTCCAAGGCGGTCACGGACGGGGTGGAACGCGCGGCCAGTCGGGCGATGTTGCATGCGGTGGGTTTTTCGAGGGCGGACTTTCAGAAGTCGCAAATCGGGGTGGCCTCCACATGGAGCCAGGTCACGCCGTGCAACATGCACATTGACCGGCTGGCGAGGCAGGCGGCGAAAGGCGTGGAGGCGGCGGGCGGTAAGCCGGTGATTTTTAACACCATCACGATTTCGGACGGCATTTCGATGGGCACGCAAGGTATGCGATATTCACTGGTGTCGCGTGAAATTATTGCTGATTCCATCGAAGCGGTGGCGGGGTGTGAGGCGTTCGATGGATTGGTGGCCATTGGCGGATGCGACAAGAACATGCCCGGTTGTTTGATCGCCATGGCGCGACTGAACCGGCCTGCCGTTTTCGTGTATGGCGGCACGATCAAGCCCGGTTGCCACCACGGAAAGCCGGTGGACATTGTGAGCGTGTTCGAGGCGGTGGGACAGAAGGCGCGCGGAGAAATTTCGGCGCGCGAGTTGGCGGACATCGAAGGCTGTGCGATTCCGGGGGCAGGATCCTGCGGAGGGATGTATACGGCCAATACGATGGCCTCGGCCATTGAGGCGCTCGGCATGAGCCTGACCAATAGCGGTGCGCAGAATGCCATTTCCGCTGCCAAGACGCGCGACTGTCGCGAGGCGGGGCAGGCGGTGATGAATCTGATTCGTCGGGGCATTCGGCCTTCGGACATTCTGACGCGAGAGGCGTTTTTGAATGCCATTGCGCTGGTGATGGCCATGGGTGGATCGACTAATGCAGTCTTGCATTTGCTGGCGATTGCTCATGCGGCGAATGTGAAGTTGGAATTGGATGATTTCACGCGAGTGGGCGCCCGCACTCCGGTGCTGGCGGATTTGAAGCCGAGCGGAAGGCACGTCATGTCGGACCTTGTGGCCATTGGGGGCACGGCGCCGCTGATGAGGCTGTTGGTGGAAGAAGGGCTGATGAACGGGGATACGCTGACGGTCACGGGGAAAACCCTTCGCGAGAATTTGAGAAACGTCCGACCCTATTCAGCCAAGCAGACCGTGATTCGTCCACTATCCAATCCGATCAAGAAAGATGGGCATTTGGTGATCTTACGCGGCACCTTGGCGCCCGAGGGCGCGGTGGCCAAAATCTCGGGTCATGAGGGGGTTCGATTTGAGGGGCGCGCCGTGGTGTTTGAATCCGAAGAAACCGCACTGGCTGCGATTCTGAAAGATAACGTGAAGAAAGGCCATGTGGTGGTGATTCGTAACGAAGGGCCGCGCGGCGGGCCGGGCATGCGCGAAATGCTCTCGCCCACTTCGGCGATCATGGGGCGAGGCTTGGGCCAAGACGTGGCGCTGATCACCGACGGGCGTTTTTCTGGCGGCAGCCATGGCTTTGTGGTGGGGCATCTGTCGCCCGAGGCGGCCATGGGCGGGCCGATTGCGTGGGTGAAAAACGGCGATCCGATTACCATCGACGCCGAGGCCCGGCGCATCGATCTGAACATTTCTGCGTCCGAGTTCAAAAAGCGCCGCGCCGCATGGAAGGCGCCAAAGCCAAAAGAAACCCGGGGTGTGCTGGCGAAATACGCGCGCCAAGTGGGCAGTGCATCATGGGGCGCGGTGACGGATCTGTAGACTGAAATTTCCTGATCCCACCGGAAATGGAGATGGCATATTTTGAAGAGAAGTGAGGGAAAGGTTTTTGACAGGATGAACAGGATTTTTCAGAATTCACAGGATTGTAAATCTTGTTTGACCGCAAGGCCCAACAAAACTTCTCCGCGCCACTGCGTCTCTGCAGGAAAAGGGACGCGGAGAACTGATTGGTTTCGCCTGCTCAACGGGGAAATAGTCATTTTCCGGTTTCCACGCC
Source organism: uncultured Verrucomicrobiota bacterium (assembly GCA_964647595.1). Taxonomy (GTDB): domain Bacteria; phylum Verrucomicrobiota; class Kiritimatiellia; order CAIQIC01; family Lenti-01; genus Lenti-01. Next base: position 8,509 of record CAZYGH010000005.1, on the reverse strand, counting down.
GTTTCCCCGCCCGTAGTCAGAAAATCTGAATCTAGCTCACGAGTTTTGAAACTGGAGGGACGACCTCCGTGTCGTCCGGGTTCGTTCCGGATTTTCCTCTGCATCCCCGCCGGAATTTTTGAATGAACGCGAAATAGGAAGGAAATCGATCCGTATGGTCGGGACGGAGCCCGACCCTCCAGAAGAAGAGGAAAAGTTTTTTGACAGGCCCAACAAAGCTTCTCCGAGCTACTGTGTTACCGTGGTAAAAGGGATATGGAACGATCTCCGCCAAGCGTTTTCCACAGTGTGGAAACATTCTTTCCATTGTATGGAAAATTCGCGAAACATTTTTCCATTGTGTGGAAAACTCAAGCTATCACAGTTAATTAATTGTGATAGTGGGAGGGGGCGAATGGGCGGGGGTTTGATAAAACGTTTCAACCGAATTTGCGAGAAAACGGCATGGGCGCTTGCGTGGGGAAGGGGGGGTGTGCGACACTTAATTTTCGCGTGTCCGGAATCGTTCGGCGCGGGAATCATTGAATAGGAGAGTTGCTATGTCCGATCGTTTTCAGCCGTTGAGCATCCATCAAGTGGCACCGTGGGTTTTTGGAGAACTCGAGAAGCGGGGAAGTATTTTTGGGATTCCGAAAGAACTGTTTTTCCGGCCGGCGGTGGGCGATGCGTTTCGTACGGCGATGTATGGGCAGGCGCTGGATACGCCGTTTGGCGTGGCGGCGGGACCGCATTCGCAAATGGCGCAGAACATCGTGGCGGCGTGGCTGACGGGGTCGCGATTCATTGAGCTTAAGACGGTGCAGACGCTGGACGAGCTGGAAGTTTCGAAGCCGTGTATCGACATTCAGGACGAGGGCTACAATGTGGAGTGGTCGCAGGAGCTGAAGGTGGATCAGTCGTTCAATGAGTATCTGATGGCGTGGGTGCTGATTCATGCGTTGCAGCACAAGCTGGGGTTTGCGGGCGCGCCGGGGATAGTCTACAGCATGAGCGTGGGCTACAACTTGGAGGGCATTCTCAAGCCGAATGTGCAGAGCTATCTGGCGCGGATGGACAATGCGGGGGCGGCGTTGGAGGCGACGATTGCGGCGGTGGCAAAGGTGTACCCGGCGGTGAGGGAGCTGAATATCCCGGCGCAACTGTCGGACAATGTGACGTTGTCGACCATGCACGGTTGCCCGCCGGACGAGATCGGGAAAATTGCGGCGTACTTGATCGAGCAGCGCGGGTTGCACACGAACGTGAAACTGAATCCAACCTTGCTGGGGCCGGAGCAGTTGCGGGGCATTTTGAATGGCGATTTGGGGTTCCGTCAGGTGACGGTGCCGGATGAGGCTTTCGGGCATGACTTGAAGTATCCGGATGCGCTGAACATTTTGAACGATTTGCGGGCGCGGGCGGCGAAGAAGGGCGTGCAGTTCGGCGTGAAGTTGTCGAATACGCTGGAAGTCATCAATCACCGGAACGAATTCTCCAAGAAGGAGAAGATGATGTATCTGTCGGGGCGGCCGTTGCAGGCCATCACCGTGAACTTGGCGGCGAAGTTGGCCCAGGAGTTTACGGGCGACTTGATGATGTCGTATGCGGGCGGGGCGGATTGCTGGAACGTGGCGAATTTGCTGGCGTGCGGCATGACGACGATCACGACCAGTTCCGACTTGTTGCGGCCGGGCGGCTATGCGCGGACGTTGCAATATGTGTCGGAGACGGCGGCGGCGATGAAGGCGACCGGGGCGAAGGATTTGAAGGCGTTCATTCTGGCGAAGGCGGGGGCGACGGGTGGTGATGTGAAGGTCGCGGCGCTGGCGAATTTGCTGACGTATGCCAAGGATGTGAAAAAGAATCCGCTGTATTTGCGCGACACCTACGAGCGGCAGGAAACCAAGACGACGCGCCCGCTGGGGTTGTTCGATTGCGTGAAGGCGCCTTGTACGGATATTTGTCCGATTCATCAGGATGTGCCGGCCTACATGCAGGCGGTCAAAGACGGCAAGTTCGACGAGGCGGCGGAAATTGTGCGTCGCGACAACGTGATGGGTGCGGCGCTGGGTCGCGCGTGCGACCACGCGTGCGAGTTGCCGTGTACGCGCGTGCATTACGATATGCCGTTGGCGATTCGCGAAATGAAGCGCTTCATTATGGAAACGGGCAACGATCCGGCGTTGAAGGTGGGGCCTGCTCGCAAGGGCAAGGTGGCGGTGATCGGGGCGGGGCCGTGTGGTCTTTCGACGGCGGGATTCTTGCGTGAGGGCGGAATCGAGGTGACGCTTTTTGATGCGCGCGCTCAGGCGGGTGGCATGGCGACGATGACGTTGCCGACCTATCGCCTCATGCCGCCCGTGGTGCAAAAGGATGTGAAGCGGCTGGAAGAGGCCGGTGTGAAATTCCAGTTTGGAAAAATGGCGGGGAGGGATTTCACGTTCGACGGACTGCGCAAGGAAGGGTTCGATTTCATCGTGGTGGCGGCGGGCGCTCAAAAAGGTGTGGCGCTGGGAATCGATGGGCAAGAGGCCGAGGGCGTACTGGATGGCATTACGTTGCTGCGAGAAGTGTGGGACGGCAAGGTGAAGTCGCTGAAGGGCCGCGTCGGCGTGGTCGGCGGCGGCGATGTGGCGATGGATTGCGCGCGTGTGGCGAAGCGGTTGGGTGGTGAGGTCACGGTGATTTATCGCCGGACACGGGAGGAAATGCCGGCGCACCATGAGGAGATCATGAGCCTGCTGCATGAGCAGATTCCGATCAAAGAGTTGTCTGCTCCGAAGTCGGTGGTGGTGGAGAACGGCAAGGTGAAGGGGCTTCGTTGTTCGACGATGCAACTGGGCGAGCCGGATGCGTCGGGTCGTCGGCGTCCGGTCGAAGTGCCGGGGGCCGACTTCACGCTGGAACTGGATGTGCTGATTGCGGCAATTGGACAACAACCGTTCTTGGATTTTCTGAAAGGGAGCGGCGTCGAATGCAATCGCAAGGGCTACATTGTGGCGGCCGAGAATGGATCGACTTCGGTCGAGAACATTTTTGCGGGCGGCGATGCCGTCAACGGTGGACCGCTTTCGCTGGTGAAGGCGGAAGGCGATGGCAAGAAAATCGCCGCCGAAATTTTGGGTCGCGTGGCGGGCGTTCCAGCCTTGGAAGAACCGATGCGGTGCACGGGCGGGTTGAATCTGCCGGAAGTGCTGAGCCAGCAGGCCACGCGAGTTCGGCGCGTGGAGGTGCCGGAGTTACCGCTTTCCAGCCGCAACGGATTTGACGAAGTCATTCAGACGATGTCCAAGGAAGTGGCGCAGGCTGAGGCAGCGCGTTGCTTGCGTTGCGATCAGTTTTGCTCCATCTGCACGAGTGTGTGTCCGAATCACGCGTTCCTGACGTATGAGAGCAAGCCGTTCGCGGCGGAGCTGGCGGCGTGGACGGTGCAGGTGGGCCAACTTGTGGCGGACAAGCCGGTGAAATTTGCGGCGGTTCAGGCCACGCAGACGGCGGTGTTGACGGATTATTGCAATGAGTGCGGCAACTGTGCGACGTTCTGTCCGACGGCAGGAAGGCCCTATCAGGAGAAGCCTCGGCTGTACGTGTCGAAGAGCGAATTCGAGGCGCAGGCTGACAATGCCTTCCGGATCACGGGTTCAGGTGCGACACACGCCATTGCCGGTCGTTTTGCGGGGGCCACGCACACGCTGACACCGAAGGGTGCGGGGTATGTCTATGAGGCACCGGGATTGTCGGTGGTGCTGAGCGCGGACCTGCAGGCGGTATCGGCTCCCGAAGTTTCCGCTCCGGAAGGAACGAGCTTGAGCTTGGTGCCGGCGGCGGTGATGAAGGTGTTGTTGAGCGGCATTGCGCCGGAACAACTGCCGGTTGTGGAATAGGCCAAGAGGCGGGTTGAACAGATGCGCGCCCTGCGAGGGGCGCGCAAGGAGCATGCGTGAATACACTGGGCCTTGAATTTCTGAAGCAGTTGCAGGCGATTCGCACCCGCACCGGGGAAGACTTTTTTTACGGCGTCACATTGGGGGGCGAAGGGTTTTGGCTGTTGGCGGTGCTGGGCATTCTGTTTTGGGTGTTTGGCGCGCGCATGGCTTATCGCGCGGGATTTGCGTTGGCGATGGGCGATTTGTTGTCGGGGGCCTTGAAGACTGTGGTTTGCTTACCGCGTCCGTGGGTGAGAGACCCGAGTCTGATTCCGGTGAAAGCGGCGCAATTTGGCGCGTGGGGATTTTCGTTTCCGAGCGGGCATGTCGCCAATACCACGCTGTTGTGGGGTGGCGTGGCGTCGGTGGCGCGGCGAGGGTGGGTGTGGGTTCCGGTTGTGATTTGGATTGGGCTGGTGGCTTTTTCGCGGATGTATCTGGGAGTGCACACGCCGGTGGATGTGGCGGGCGCGTTGGTGTTGGCGGTTCCCATGGTGTGGGCGATGGGGCGGCTGTATGACTGGACAGAGCGAAACCCATCGCGCATGTGGCGGGTGCTGGCGGGGGTGTTGGCGGTAGCGGTGGCCACGTGGTTGTTTGTGAGCTTGAAGCCCATGCCCGAGGGAACAGAAGCTGGATTCGCGAAAGACGCCTTTCGGGCGTTGGCGGCGTTTGCCGGATTTTTCGGGGCGTGGTTTGTGGAGAGGAAATGGATTCGATTTGATCCGGCGCGACTGGGCGGATATCGGTTGGTGGCGGTGGTGGTGGGTTTGTTGGTGTTGTCGCTGATGTTATCCAATGTGCGTCGGTTGTTGGCACCGTTTATGGGAGGCGACGGGGCGGCGTATGTGGCGGCGGCGGCGAATCCGGTGTGGATTTTTGTGGTGTGGCCGCTGTTGCTGAAGGGGCTGGAGAAGCCGGTTTCGCGTTGATGGGGATGCGAAGAGCGGTCGTGCCCGCGCACTCAAAAAACACAACGCAGATGCGCCCATGCGTTGCTTGTGAGAATATTTGGCTTTTCGAAGAAGGGTGGGGCCGTTAGGGTGGACAACATGGCCAAGCGTACAACGACAAATGCAAGCCTCTCGGGGCTAAAGGAATGGATTGAGGCGCTGGGGAAGACCAAGACGGAGGAGGATGTGAAGGGGGCGTATGCGGCCCACTTTGGCATCCGCTATGACACCTCGGACCGGATCGACCTCTATACTGAACAGGTCCTTTTCGAATTCAAATTCGACAAGAATATGAGGTCGCTCAAGCAACGGGCGGCGATCCTGGCCCAGAATCTGTACTACATCCACCGTCTGAAGTACGGCCTGACCGACAAGCCGATCCCGGCTCACATTTGCATGGCGGACCGGAACGAGGCATTTCTGACGGAAACCCGGCTCTGGAAGAAGTTCTACACGGATGCCGAGGAGCGGTACGACTGGGACCTGCCAGCCTCCTCGCCGGATTCGATGCTGGTCGGGGATCTATACGAGAATCCCGAGTTGGGAAAGGTGCACGTCTTTGCGTTGATTGATCCCCGGGATGCCGAGGTTTTCGATGTCAAGATGAGGGAAATCCTCGATCCGCAAACCGCTCTGGCGCTGGGCGACAAGAAGATCATCACGGAGGACAATTTCGAGGAGGTCTTTGAATTCTGGAACAAGAATTTCGGCGATTCGGTGCGCAACGGGCTGAAGCCTTCGCGCTACTTCGTGTGCGACATTCGCGAGGGCGGGACCACGCTGTTTAAGAACGAGGGCAAGGTATTCTTTGACTTTGGCGCGAACGAGGGGCGCTTCAAGAAAATCCTGCCGAAGAACTACGAATATTTCTGGAGCTTGTACGAAAAGGTATCCAACCCCGACATCATCCGCGACATTTTGGCGAAGATCGACCGCCTGACGGACGAGACGATGCGGCGGTTCCACGGCGAATTCTTCACGCCGGTGGCGTTTGCGCGCAAGGCGCTGGACTACATCGAGCGCACCTGCGGCAAGGAGTGGTGGAAGACGGGCGAGTACCGCCTGTGGGACATGGCGGCGGGGACGGGCAATCTGGAATACCACCTGCCATCGGACGCGTTGCCGTATTGTTATTTGTCGAGCCTCTACAAGGAAGACGTCGAACATTGCCAGCGGCTTTTTCCCGATGCGCAAAACTTCCAGTACGACTACCTGAACGACGACGTCGGGAATCTGTTCCTCGAAAACTCGCTCGGGTTCAATTTGACGTGGAGGTTGCCGCAGCGCCTTCGCGATGATTTGCAGAATCCGAAGTTGAAGTGGGTCATCCTCATCAATCCGCCGTTTGCCACGGCGCAGACGGCGGGTTATTCGGGAAAAAGCAAAAAGGATGTTAGCGACACTGAATTGAGAAAGATCATGCACGATCAGAATCTGGGTGAGACTTCTCGCGAGCTATATGCCCAGTTCCTGTTTCGCATACATAAGGAATTTAAGAACAAATCGGCATGGCTAGGGCTATTCTCCACGCTTAAATATATTAATGCCAATAATGATCAGAAGATGCGGGATGCCGTTTTCCATTATGAGTTTCAACGCGGTTTTATTTTTTCTTCGGTAAATTTTTCCGGTACCAGCCGGTCTTCTCAGTTTCCAGTTGGTTTCTTGGTATGGAATCTTGCGAAGGATTATTCGTTGAATAGTCAGGCCATCGAACTGGATGTGTTTAATGAGGATGTTGAAAAAATTGCCCGCAAAGCAATAGTAGCCGAACACAGAGACCGTTTCTTGAGCAAGTGGATTGATAGGCCCGACGCCATAGAAATCTTCCCGCCTTTAGGTGGCGCCATATCCGTAAAGGCTTGTAATAAAGATGCACGCGACCGCATTGCGAATGGCTTTCTCTGTTCGCTCATGTGCTGCGGTAACGATTTCCAGCATCAAAATTTTACTTCTTTGCTTTCAGGACCCTATGTAAGTGCAGGCGCATTATCCGTAATACCTGAAAATTTTGAAAGGGCGATGGTCGTTCATGCTGTCCGGCGACTGCCAAAGGCAACTTGGGCAAATAATCGCGATCAATTCATGATGCCCAGTCAAGATTTGACTGAAGGGTTTGTTTTTGACTGTGTAGCGTGGAGTCTATTTAGCACCAGCAATCATACCGCTGCGATGGCGAAGGTGGAATACGAAGGCAAGGTTTATCAGATCAACAATCATCTGTTTCCGTTTGCGAAGACCGAGGTGAAGAAGTGGAAGATTTCGGACAGCGAGATTGCGGCGACGTTGGCGGCGGGCGACGACCGTTTCATGGCGCGCTGGCTGGAAGGGCGGGAGCTGTCGGCAGAGGCGGCGGCGGTGCTGGCGGCGGGGAGATCGGTCTACGAGTTTTATTTCGGCAACCTGAACAAGCTGGACACGCCCAAGTACAAGATCAGCACGTGGGACGCGGGCTGGTGGCAGATCCGTAGCGCACTGGCGGACCAGAATCTGGGCGACGACTTGTTGGCGAGCGTCAAGGAGAAGCATAGCGCGCTGAAGGCCAAGTTGTTGCCGCAACTGCCGGAATACGGGTTCATCGCGGCGGAGCACGAGGCGGCGAAGTAGGCGGACGGTGGTTCAAAAAAGTAAGTTTTCCACAGTGTGGAAACATTTTGGCTTCGGGCCAGGTTTGGCCCTCGTCCCGTTGGGACTTACCTTGCGGCAATCCGTGCGCGGAGCGCGCGCGTTCCATTGTGTGGAAAAATCGCGAAACATTTTTCCATTGAGGTTCTTGCAAAACGAACCCGGACGACACGGAGGTCGTCCCTCCAAGGGTGAAAACAAGGCGTTTTAGCTGATTTTTGGAGGGTCGGGCTCCGTCCCGACCGTTTTGGCCAGAGTTTTGCAAGAGGCTCCATACTGTGGAAAACTTATTTCTGGCGGTCAGAATTCGATGTTCAACTGGGGGGAGGGTGGCTCGGCTTCGAAGGCGGAATCGATTTCGAGAGTGGGGGCTTTGGAGGCGGCGACGGCGAGGGTGTCGCAGCGGGTGTTTTCGGGATGGCCGCTGTGGCCTTTGATCCAGTGGAAGTGGGCTTCGTGGGAAGCGAGTTCGGCGTCGAGGTCGTTCCAGAGATCGGCGTTTTTGACGGGTTTGCGGGCGGTGGTGCGCCAGCCGTTGGTTTTCCAGCGCTGGAGCCAGCCTTCGTCGATGGCGTCCATGACGTAGCGGGAGTCGGTGTGGATTTCAACGGTGCAGCGGTCTTTGAGTGCGCGTAGGCCGAGGAGGACGGCGAGGAGTTCCATCCGGTTGTTGGTGGTGCGGCGGAATCCGCGCGTGATTTCTTTGCGGTGGGGGCCGTGGATGAGAATGGCGGCGCAACCGCCGGGGCCGGGGTTTCCGGAGCAGGCGCCATCGGTGAAGAGGTTGACGGATTTCATGGGGGGGGGATTATCGAACGAAAGAATTAAAACCAAGATTCAATATCCAATGATCAATGTCCAATGTTCAATTTTCAAGTGGGGGGAGGGAGGCGGTCGAGGAGGCGGAGGAGGCCGTCGAGGATGGTGAGGGGGTGGGGAGGGCAGCCGGGGATGAAGAGATCCACGGGGACGATGCTGGCGGCGCCATGGTGCACTTCGGCATGACCCGCGTAGGGGCCCCCGGAA